>NZ_CAUQDV010000001.1:1491137-2232274 GCF_963517015.1 uncultured Devosia sp. | reverse complement strand
CACCGCATATTCGCCGCTTTCGCGCACGGTCGGCACGCGCAGATAGCCATTGTTGGCCGCCCAGGCGATCAGCTTGTTGCTGTCCACCACCCGGCCGGCCGCGGCCGAAAAGCTCATGGTCTCGACCACGTCGCGCGGCGGCAGCCGCTGGATCAACGCGTTGACCGCGGTCAGCACGATCGCACCCTTGGAGCCGGAGGTCAGCGCGGCCAGCGTATTCATCCGCGCCGCAATGGTCACATTGTTCGGCGAAACGCGGTCATAAGGCAGGCAGTCCCAGGCCGGCAAAGTCAGGATCGTATGGCCCGGCAGCATGGCCGTCAGAATATCGGCCATGCGCTGCAGCCGGCGGCCGTCGCGCGCCACAAAGACGATACTCGCTGCATCGTCCGGCGCCACCTCGATGCGCTGCTGCACAAGGCGCGCCAGCACCATGGGCTGCATGCCATCGGGCACATTGGCAATGGTGCGCGTCGGCTTGATGGGCGTGATGTCGTTCATTTGCTGAGCCGTGCCTGATGGTCCGCGATAACCTCCGCGAGAAACTGGCGGTCCACATGCTCGGGCGGTTCTTCCGAACCCATCACCCATTTCAGCAGCGGCGGGTCTTCCTCGTTCATCAAGGCCTCGAGCCGATCGAGCCCCGCCTCATCCAGCCCTTCGGTATGCGCATCGGCATAGGGGCCAAGGATCAGGTCCATCTCCTTGGTCCCGCGATGCCAGGCACGATAGCGCAGCTTTTTGCGGCGCATGGAAATGTCTTCACTGGCTGTCATTTGACGACCATGATCCTGATTGCGTTCTCGATTTGGACCCGTCTTACGCGGGTTCGGCGAGGATGTCAGCCCTTTGAACGGCTGGCGGGCGAAATTGCTCCGCCTGAAGCGCATTTGACTTCGATCATGGAAAGACATGCCCATGCGCGCAAACTACCGGAGCAAGGAGCGTCAACAATGTCTGTCCCCCAGAACAAGGCCGAGCTGATCGCGGCAATCGAAAAGAACTATGCCCGTCTGGTTGCCGACCTTGCTTCCGTCCCTGCCGACCTGACCAGCGAGAAAACGCTCGATGGCCATGCCAAAGACACAACCATGAGTGTGCATGATCTCGTGGCCTATCTCACGGGCTGGAACGAACTCGTCCTCAGATGGTGCCGCGGCAAACATGCAGGCAACCCGGTCGATTTCCCCGAGACCGGCTTCAAATGGAATGAATTGGGTCGGCTCGCGCAGAAATTCTATGTCGAGTACGCCGCCCTGCCTTTCCCGGAACTGATGCGGCGCTTCGACCAAGCCAAGTCAGCCATCATCACGACGATCGAGGCAGAGGACGATACCAGTCTTTATGGAGTGGCGTGGTACGAGAAATGGACGATGGGCCGCATGATCCAGTTCAACACATCGTCGCCCTATGCCAACGCCCGTACCCGTCTGCGCAAGTGGTTGAAGGCCCAGTCCGGCAGCTGACGACCACTGTTCCTCTCCTGTTCTTTTGTGGCACGTTCTCCGCCCAAGGAGAATCGCCCTGCCCCGTCCGGATACGCTTTCGCCGCTCTTTGCCTCGCTGCACTCCATAAAGGGTGTCGGCGACAAACTGGCTGTGCTGCTGACGAAATTCTTCGGCGCGCCGGAAGGCCAGGAAGCGATCGCGCTCGACATCCTGATGCACATGCCATCGGGCGTGGTGGACCGGCGCCGCCAGGTCGGCATCGCCGAGGCCTATCTCAACCAGATCGTTACGCTAAAGCTCCATGTCGACCGCCACCAGGCGCCTCCACACGGCAAGCCGCACATCCCGCATCGCGTCTTTGCCCATGACGAAACCGGCGACATCCACCTTGTCTTCTTCCGCGCTCAGGGCGGCTGGGTCGAAAAGGCCCTGCCAGTCGGTGAGGAACGCTTCGTCTCCGGCACGATCGGCTTCTTCAACGGCGAAAAGCAGATCACCCATCCCGACTATATCGTCGAGCCCGACAAGTTCGCGACACTTCCCCTGGTCGAGCCGGTCTACCCCCTAACGCAAGGGTTGAGCTCAAAGGCCCTCGCCAAGCTCGTTCGCCAGGTCGTCGATAGCGTGCCTGCCCTGCCCGAATGGATCGATGCGGCCACCATGGCCCAACGCAAATGGCCGAATTTTGCCGACGCCATGCGGATGGTCCATCTGCCGGAAAATCCGGACGAGGCGCAGCTCTTCAGTGCCGCGCGGCACCGTCTCGCCTACGACGAATATCTGGCCGGCCAGATCACCCTGCAACTGATCCGCTCGACCATGACCGCAGCCCGCGGCATTTCGCGCGAATTCACCGGCGCCATCACCTATCGCGTAACACAGGCTCTCCCCTTTGCGCTGACCGCCGGCCAGCAGCAGGCCGTCGACGAAATCCGCGCCGACCTTGCCTCGCCCGACCGCATGTCGCGTCTGCTCCAGGGCGATGTTGGCGCCGGCAAGACCGTCGTGGCGCTGATGGCCATGGCCGCAGTTGCCGAAGGCGGCGCACAATCAGCCCTTATGGCGCCGACAGAAATTCTCGCCAGCCAGCATTTCAAGACCTTGAAACCGCTCTGCGATGCGGTCGGATTGGGTTGCGAGCTGCTCACCGGCAAGATGCCGGCTGCCGAACGCCGCGCCAAACTGGCCGGTATTGCCAGTGGTGAGACAACCATTGTCGTCGGCACCCATGCGCTGTTTCAGTCCGGCGTCGAATTCCACGATCTCGGCCTGACCGTCGTCGACGAACAGCACCGTTTCGGCGTCCATCAGCGCCTCGCTTTGTCCGACAAGGGCAAGCATACAGACCTCCTGGTGATGACGGCCACGCCCATCCCGCGCACCTTGGTCCTCACTCATTTCGGCGACATGGCCGTCAGCGTGCTGCGCGAAAAGCCGCGAGGCCGCCAACCCATTGATACCGCCGTATTGTCCATCGGCGACTACGACCGGGTCATATCCCGCCTGCGGTCCCGCCTCGACGAAGGTGCCCAGGCTTTTTGGGTCTGCCCCCTTGTCGAAGAAAGCGAACATCTCGAAGTCGTCGCCGCCGAGGACCGCTTCGCCGAATTGCAAAAAGTCTTCGGAGAGAAGGTTGCGCTGGTCCACGGCCGCATGAGCGCCGCCGCCAAGCAGGAGGTCATGCAGCGCTTCTCTGCCAATGAGCTCAAGCTCCTCGTCGCCACCACCGTGATCGAAGTGGGCGTCGATGTGCCCAACGCCTCGATCATGATCATCGAACACGCCGAGCGCTTCGGCCTCGCCCAACTCCACCAGCTCCGCGGCCGCGTCGGTCGAGGTTCGCAACGCTCCGCCTGCCTGCTGCTCTACAAGGACCCGCTCAGCGAAACCGCAAGGGCCCGGCTCGACACCATAAAGTCCACCGAAGACGGCTTCGTCATCGCCGAGCGCGATCTTGAGCTGCGCGGCCAGGGCGACGTGCTTGGCACCCGCCAGTCCGGCATGCCCGGCTACCGCCTTGCCGTCCCCGACATTCATCGCCATCTGCTCGACTACGCCCACGACGACGCGAAAGCCCTGCTCACCCGCAATCCGGGCCTAAGCGGACCGGACGGCGAAGCCGCCCGAACTTTGCTCTATTTGTTCAGGAAAGACCTGGCGATCCCGCTGATCCGGGCGGGGTAGCAAAAAGTTATGCACGTCTTGGCGCTCTGGGGCATAGTGGCGTCAGACGCGACAGGAGTTCGGCATGAAACACGTCACGATCCAGGAAGCTCAGGCTCAGCTCGAAACCCTGCTGGCGTCAGGTGAAACGGTCGAGATATTGCGGGACGGCAAGGTCTTGGGTCAACTCTTACCTGCACCAGCTGATAGTGATCAGACTGGAGGCAAGATCGACTTGACCGAGCTCAAGCGTTTTCGCGCCACGCTCACCTCACCCATGGTGGATACGGACGAAGAGCTCCGCGACTGGAAGGACGAGGCCAGGTATTGAAGTACTATCTGGACACCTCGATCGCGGTTTCCCTGCTCAGTGAGGAAACCAATTCTGAAATTGCCATCGCGTGGATGGAGAACCAGCAAGCCCGCGACATCACAACCAGCTATTGGCTGGTAACGGAGTTTCACGCAGCACTTGCTCGAAAGAGGCGGAAAGGCGTGATAACCGACCTTGAGTTCGCTGGCGCAATCGCCGCGTTTTCTCGAACCCTGCTGCCTCTGATTACTTTCGTCGACATCAGCCAGAAAGACTTTCAACTCGCAGCGGACATCTGTCGCCAGCATAGCGTCGGCCTTCGCGGACCTGACGCTTTGCACTTGGCGGTATCGATCTCGAACGATGCGACGCTCGCTACTCTGGACAAGGCGTTTGCAGCCGGCGCTTTGGCGCTCGGCTACAAAGCGCACGCGCTGATCTAACCCCTATTCCACAGTAACCGACTTAGCCAGGTTCCTCGGCTGATCCACGTCCGTGCCCATGAAGACGGCCGTATGATAGGCCAGCAGCTGCACTGGAATGGTCGCGAGGATCGGTGCAACAAAGCTCGACACATGCGGCACGACGATGATGTCGGCCACGCCATGGCCCACGGTTTCGGCGCCCTGCTTGTCGGTGATCAGAATGATCTTGCCGCCGCGCGCCGCCACTTCCTGCATGTTGGACAGCGTCTTGTCGACCAGCTCGTCCGATGGCGCCACGACGATGACCGGCATGTCCTCATCAACGAGCGCGATCGGGCCATGCTTGAGTTCACCCGCCGCATAACCTTCTGCGTGGATGTAGCTGATTTCCTTGAGCTTCAGCGCGCCTTCCATGGCGATGGGGAACATTGGTCCACGACCGAGATAGAGCACGTCCTTGGCCTTGGACAGGCGTTTGGAGATATCGACGATCTGTTCTTCGGTCGCGAGCGCCTCGGCAACGGCGGTCGGCAGATGCACCAGCGAGCGCACCAACTCGGCCTCTTCGGTCTCGCTGATCGTCCCGCGGGCCCGGCCCGCAGCAATCGCAAGGCTCGCCAAAGCGGTCAGCTGCGCCGTCAGCGCCTTGGTCGAGGCCACGCCGATTTCGGGTCCACAGAGAATGGGGAACACCACGCCAGACTCACGCGCAATGGTCGATTCCACCGTATTGACCAGGCTCGCCACATGCTGGCCCTGGCTTGCGCAATAGCGCAGTGCCGCCAGCGTGTCCGCCGTCTCGCCCGACTGCGAGATGAACAGCGACAGCCCGCCCTCCTGCATCGGTGGCTCGCGGTAGCGGAATTCCGAAGCAACGTCGAGGTCAACCGGCAGGCGCGCATAGCGCTCGAACCAGTATTTTGCCACGGCACCGGCATAATAGGCCGTGCCGCAAGCGCTCATGGTCAGCCGGGACAGATCCGCCCAGTCAAAGGGCAGATTCTCGCGGATTGCGACTTTTTCTGCGCCCATGTCCACATAGTGGCTCAGCGTATGCGAAATGGTCTCAGGCTGTTCGTAGATTTCCTTGGCCATGAAATGACGGTGATTGCCTTTGTCGACCATCAGCGCGGAAGCCTGGGAAATCTGCTGCTCGCGCTGGACGATAGCGTCCATGCCATCGCGAATGGTCACGCCCTTGGGCGTGATGACGGCCCAGTCGCCATCCTCAAGATAGGTCAGCCGTGACGTGAACGGCGCCAGCGCCATGGCGTCGGAACCCAGATACATTTCCGTCGTGCCATAGCCGATCGCCAGCGGCGCGCCGTGCCGGGCGGCGATCAGCAGGCTCTCTTCACCCCTGAACAGAAACGCCAGGGCAAACGCGCCCTTGAGCCTTTTGAGCGTATTGGCCACGGCCTGTTCCGGCGCGGCACCATTGGCCAATTCGCGGCTGACCCAGAGCGCAACGGATTCGGTGTCCGTCTGCGTCTTGGGCAGATAGCCGTCCTTGGCCAGATCTGCCAGCAGCTCGCGGAAGTTCTCGATAATACCATTGTGCACGACCGCCACGCGGTCAGTCGCATGGGGATGGGCATTGGTCTCGGTCGGCGCGCCATGCGTCGCCCAGCGCGTATGCCCAATACCGATGCGACCACCCAGCGGCTCCATGTTGAGCTTGGTCGCCAGATTTCCCAGCTTGCCCTCGGCGCGGCGGCGGGCAATGTCGCCGCCTTCCAGCGTCGCCACGCCCGCGCTGTCATAGCCGCGATATTCGAGGCGCTTCAGCGCATCGACCAGACGGATGGCAACCGGTTCGCTGCCCACAATACCAACAATACCGCACATGCTCTTATTTCCCCTTGGCCGCTTTTTTGGCGAGGGCTTTCTCGCGCAGTTTGGGCGCATAGCCCGGTTTGGTTTCCTGGCGTGCCCGGCCAAAAGCCAGCGCATCGGCCGGCACATCCTCGGTGATGACGCTGCCCGACGCCGTATAGGCACCATCGCCAATGCTCACCGGCGCAACCAACGAAGCGTTGGAGCCGATAAAGACATTGTTCCCGATTATGGTCTTGTCCTTGTTCACGCCATCGTAATTGCAGGTGATCGTGCCGGCGCCGATATTGGTCTTTGTGCCAATCTCGGCATCGCCCAAATAGCTTAGGTGCCCGGCCTTGGTCCCGGCGCCGATCCGGCTTTTCTTGACCTCGACAAAATTGCCCAAGTGCACATCTGCGCCCAGTTCCGCGCCACCGCGAATGCGCGCGAAGGGTCCGATCGAAGCACCCACCCCGATCACCGCATCCTCGATGTCGCAAAAGGCGCGGATTTCGACATTGTCGGCAATCTTCACGCCCGCGCCGAAAACCACATTGGGGAAGATCGTCACGTCACGCCCGATCTCGGTGTCATAGGAAAACCAGACGCTGTCCGGATCCTTGAGCGTCACACCCGCCTTCATGAAATCGTCGCGGCGCAACCGCTGGAACTGCGCTTCGGCCGCGGCAAGGCGCGTGCGGTCATCCACACCCATCACCTCGCCCGCATCGGCTTCGATGTATTCCACCCGCCGTCCATCGGCATTGGCCAACTCGACTGCGTCGGTCAGATAGTACTCGCCCTTGGCATTCTTGTTGTCGATCCGGTCGATGACCGCCCGCAGCGCCTCGGCACGGAATCCGATAATACCCGAATTGGCCAGCCCAATCTTGCGCTCTTCTTCAGACGCGTCGCGGTGTTCGCGGATGGCCAACAGCCGCCCGTCCCGGGTCAGCAACCGCCCCAGATTGGTCGGATCGGCAGGCCGGTATCCCACAACCACAATATCGGCACCATCATCGAGCCTGGCTGCAATAGTCGCCACAGTATTCGTCGAGACCAGCGGATTGTCCGCATAAAGCACCACGACATTGCCGGTCGCGCCATCGAAAGCCTCGCGCGCCTGTTTCACGGCATGTCCGGTGCCCAATCGATCAAGCTGATTGAACACCCGCGACGCGCCATGGCGCGAAACTTCTTCCTGCACTGAAGCGTGGTTAGGCCCGACCACGACACAAATTTCAGTCGACCCCGCGCCAAGCGCCGTCCGCATGACGTGGCCCACCATCGGCAGCCCACCCACAGGATGCAGCACCTTGGGCAAGCTCGATCGCATGCGGGTGCCTTCTCCCGCGGCCAGGATGATCGACAACAATGGGGTCATGTAGAGGTCTCCGGCCTGCGGCTTAACTGGCGTCTATACACACTATTATGACGCGTAACTGTTGGCGAAGCCGTAACAGCGGCGGCATGGTCAATAAGGTGCATCTTCTGATTCGACGGCGCCTTTGAGGTTTTGATTGGCTAAAGCATCGGAACAGTTCCGGCAATCGGACGTCACCACCTGGGGCATTGTTGCCCTGGTTCTGGGCGGCGTCGCGGTGATGGGCGCCAATGTTTCAGCCCTGCTGCCGCCGAACCTGCTGGCTGGCCTGCACAAGACCCGCATTGAAGGCGCATCCATCGAGCAATTGCGCAATCAGGTTGCCGATCTTCGTGACGCCACCATGACCTTGCACCGCGAAAACGCCGTTCTCACCGAGCGTTTCAATCTGGGCGAAGAGCGCAGCGGCGAAGTGGTCCGCCGGGTTGGGGCGCTGGAAGTCAGTGTGCCGCAAATCCTCGAGAGCGCCGCCAATACCGGTCCGCGTATTGATCCCTCCAGCACGGCCGCCATCACCACCGATCCCGCCCTGGTGTTCGAAGCCGATGGCGGTTCCGTAGTGGTGCGCCAGCAGCCCTTGCTGCCGGTGCAGCCTGTAGCGCCAAGCCAACCCTTGCCCTCTCCCATCCAGTCGACCGCCTCGACCGAAATCGCTGGCGCCGGTGGTTATGGTATTGCGGTCGGCCCGGCCCTCGCCGCCGAACAGGCACCCGAGGCTTGGCGCGACTATTCCATCAAGCTCGGACCTCTGCTGTTCGGCCTGGCGCCGCGTCTTGCCGAGGAATCAAACAGCGAAGACGTCAGGATCATTGCCGGCCCCATTAGCCAGATGGCGGAAGCCTCCTCGCTGTGCCAGCGCCTTGAGCGCATTTCCGTCGCCTGCATGCCCGTGCCTTATGCCGGAACGCCTCTAGACTATTGAGAACCGCGCAATTGCGGTTGACAGGCGGGGCTGCGTGACTATGTTCCGCCGCGACGCCAAGCGCGTCCACCTTTGGTGCGTGCCGGTAGCTCAGTGGTAGAGCATTCGACTTTTAATCGAATGGTCGAGGGTTCGACCCCCTCCCGGCATACCAAGCTTTTTCAATGACTGGATATCGATCCGCCGAACGACCTAACGGCCGGGGCCACAGTCAGGGCAACGACCCTGTCGCTTGAGCGAGATGTCACTTTGGTTCAGTCGAACGAAAAGGTGGATATCGAACCGGGCATTGCTTTGATGAGCCCAACGCTTGGAAAGCGACTGGTGGCTCCCATCGCTTTGCATGCCCATCATTGCTGCCGACACGAAGGTGGCGCGCCCCTGACGCCGATTGACCGCGTCCACAGCCGCCAAAACTCAGCGGCTTCTCATGGTCGAATTGATCGAATAGGGCCGCTACGGATTGGCCGCAGCAGATCCGAGGTGACCATCCCTGCCTTCGAGCATGGGCAGACAGACGCTTAGGCGCCGCTTGCCAGAGCAGGCTATGGCGTCAAAGATAACTCGCCTCGAACAGCTGCCTGGAATAGGCGTGATGCGTCTCGCCCTTCTGCAGCGCCTGCTTGTCCAGTTCGTCGACAAAGGTGCCATCCTTCATGACCAGAACGCGATCGCACATATGGGCGATGACGGCGAGGTCATGACTGACCAGGACATAGGTCAGCTGCCTGGTTTCCTTGAGGTCGCTCAGAAGGTTGAGCACTTCGGCCTGGACCGAAACGTCGAGCGCCGAGGTTGGCTCGTCGAGCAGCAGGACATCGGGCTCAAGCATCAGGGCACGGGCGATGGCGACGCGCTGGCGCTGGCCGCCCGAAAGCTCATGCGGGAAGCGTTCGGCAAAAAAGGCCGGCAGGCCGACTTGCTCCAGCGCCGGAACGACCTTGTCCCAGCCATCGCCACGCTTCATCGCCTGGACAGGTTCAACCAGAACGCGTTCGATGCGATGGCGCGGATGAATGGAGCTGAACGGATCCTGAAACACCATCTGCGCGAGGAGTAGCTGTTCGCGGCTGCGGTTCTTGTCGACCGGCTTGCCGGCAAGGCTTATGGCGCCTTCCCAATGGCGGTCGAGACCGGCCAGCGAGCGCAGCACGGTGGACTTGCCGCAACCGGATTCGCCGACAATGCCCAGCGTCTCGCCCTTGGCGACCGAGAATGACACCGACTTGACGACCTGGCGGCGTGCTTCGCCCTGGCCGAAGGCCACGGCAAGATCCTTGACGTCGATCATGACTGAACTCCCGCAGCATCAATGGCCTTGCGGTCGAGGACCTGCAGTCGTCGGACCGGATTGCGCGGATCGGGCATGGCCGCGATCAAGCCGCGCGTATAGGGGTGCTGGGCATCTTCGAGCCGGGTCAGCGTCTCGACCACCTGGCCCTTGTACATGACCAGAATGCGCTCGCAGAAGGCGGCAACCATGCGGATGTCATGGCTAATCAGCAGGAGACCGGAATTGTTCTCGCGCACCATTTCATCGAGCAGGCGCAGCACGTCGCCGCGGACAGAAACGTCGAGCGCGGAAGTCGGCTCGTCGGCGATGACGATGCGGGGCTTGGCCAGCAGCATCATGGCGATCATCACACGCTGCCCCATGCCGCCCGAGATCTGGTGCGGATAGAGGTCCATGGTGCGCTGCACATCGGTGATGCGGACACGGCCGAGCATTTCGGCGGCGCGTTCATAGGCCTGCTTCTTGCCGACCTTGAGATGCAGCATGGCCGCTTCCGCAACCTGCTTGCCCACCGGCAGGACCGGATTGAGCGAATAGCGCGGGTCCTGCATGATCAGGGCCAGCTGGTTGCCACGGAGGCTGCGCATGACGCGCTCGCTGCGGGTCAAAAGCGGCGCGCCCTCGAAGTCGAGTTGATCGGCTTCGACTTGCGCGACCGGCGGCAGCAGGCGCATCAGGGCACGACCGACCGTAGACTTGCCCGAACCGGATTCGCCCACGACACCCAGGCGCTCGGCGCCCAGATCGAAGCTGACGCCATTGACGGCCTTGACCGATGCCCGGCCGAAGCGGACCGACAGGTTGCGGATTTGCAGGATGGGATCAGGAGCGGGCATGGCGCGGATCCAGAATATCGCGGAGGGCGTCGCCCGCCAGATTGAAGGCGAGGCTCGTCACCAGGATGGCAATGCCGGGCATGACGGCGACCCACCAGTTGTCGAGCATGAACTTGCGACCGCTCGAAATCATGGCGCCCCATTCGGGCGCGGGCGGCTGAGCCCCGAGGCCCAGGAAGCCCAGCGCAGCGGCGGTCAGGATGATGCCGGCCATATTCATGGTGAGACGCACGACGACCGAAGGAATGCACATGGGCGCGATATAGCGGAATAGCAGGCGCAGCGGCGAGGCACCGTAGAGACGCGCCGCGGCAACATAATCGGTGTTGCGCACGATCAGCGTCTCGGCACGGGCCAAACGGGCAATCGGCGGCCAGCCGGTCAGAGAGATGGCGATGATGGCGGTTTCCAGACCCGCGCCAAGCGCAGCCGCAAAGGCCAGTGCCAGGATCAGCGAGGGAAAGGACAGGACGATATCGGTGGCGCGCATCAGGATGGCGTCGGTCTTGCCGCCGACGAATCCGGCGACGATGCCGATCAGCATGCCAAGCGGGCCGACGATGACGGTCACCGCCAGCACGGTCTGCACGGTGATGCGTGTGCCAAAGATCAGGCGCGAGAGAATGTCGCGGCCGAATTCATCCGTCCCCGCCCAATGGGTCCAGCTCGGGGCCTGCAGAGCATTGGGCAGGTTCTGCGCTGTCGGGCTATAGGGCGCGAGAAGCGGCGCAAAAATGGCGATGACCACCAGGAAGAACAGCACCACAAAGCCGAACATGCCGAGCGGTTCGCGGCTGAGCTTGGCGAGAGCCGTGCCAAAGCCGGCGCCGAGGCGCGAGGCAGCCAGGAAGGTCTTGGAACGCGCCGGAGCGGTCTGGGAAACGCTCATGTCGTCACCTCGCGGGTACGCGGATCGAGCACGAGATAAGCCAGATCGGAGAGGAAATTGAGGATCATGAAGATGATGCCGATGATGAGTGTGGCCGCCACGACGGCATTCATGTCGCCAATCATCAGGGCATTGGTCATGTACTGACCGATGCCTGGCCAGGAGAACACCACTTCGGTGACCACGGCGCCTTCGAGCAGGCCGCCATAGGCGATGGCGAGAACGGTGATCAGCTGCACGGCGATATTGGGCAGGAGGTGGCCCGAAACGATGCGCCAGTTGGAGGCGCCCTTGGCGCGGGCCGCGATGACATAATCCTGGTTGAGCTGTTCCAGGGTGAAGCTGCGCGTCATGCGGGTGATATAGGCCATGGCCGAATAGGCCAGAATGCAGGCGGGCAGAATGATGTGATAGACGGCGTTCCAGAACACCTCGGTGTCGCCGACGAGCAGGCTGTCGATCAGCAGAAGGCCGGTCCGGGGCTCGATCAGGCCTTCGAGATAGACATCCACGCGTCCCGGGCCACCGACCCAGTTGAGCGTGGCGTAAAAGATCACCAGGCCGACGATGCCGAACCAGAACACCGGGATGGAGTGGCCGACCAGCGAGAGCACGCGCACCAGCTTGTCGATCCAGCTGTCGCGGAAGAAGGCGGCGATCATGCCCAGCGGAACGCCGAGCAGTGTCGAGATGATGACCGCCAGGGTCGCCAGTTCAAGCGTGGCCGGGAAGGCCGCACCCAGGTCCTTGAGCACCGGATTGCCGGTGAGGATGGCGGTGCCGAGATCGCCTTGCAGCAGCGAGGTGAGGTAGATCCAGAACTGCTGGTAGACCGGCAGATCGAGACCAAGCCTGGCCCGCATGGCAGCATAGGTCGCCGGATCGGCGAGTTCGCCGACGATGGCCCCCACCGGATCCGTCGGCAGCAGGCGGCCGATCACGAAGGTTACGACCAAAAGCACGAACAGGCTGACGAGCAATTGCCCGATCCGCTTGCCCAGCTCGATGAGTGAGAATTCCTTCATGACCGGCCGTCCAACTAGTTCGCGTCGCCCTTGGTGACGCCTTCGAGGCGCGTCAGGCCCCATGGATGAGCGTCATAGGCCTGAACGCGGGCGCTGACCACAACCGGTTCGAAACGCTCGAACATCGGATAGACGGCTGGATTGGAAGCCATGAAGTCTTCCTGCAGCTGCGTGACCATTTCCATGCGCTTGGTTTCGTCGAGCTCGGCATTGGCCTGCTCGCGCAGGGTGTTGAGATCGGTGATGTCCCAATCGGAACGCCAGACGAAATTGCCGGCATTGTTGGCTTCGGCCGAATTGTCGGGATTGTTGGTGAAATTATCCAACGCACCCAGAGCGGTCGGGTCAGCCGCCGAAGTCTGCGGAATCAGCAGGTCGAAATCGCGCGCGCGGTGCTGGGCGACGATATCGGCGCCATTTCCCTGGATCACGCGGGCCGTGATGCCGATCTCGGCCAGATTGGCCTGAATGGCGGTTGCCATATCGACGCGCGGTGCCTGCGAGATGGTCTTGATGGTCAGGCTGAAACCATTGGGATAGCCAGCCTCGGCCAAAAGCGCCTTGCCCTTTTCGGGATCAAGCTTCCAGTCGGGGTTGGGGATGGCGCCAGCCCAATCTTCGGGCGCCGGCACGTTGCGGACGCGGCCATAGGGTCCGACGATCGTTTCGGCAATGCCGGCATAGTCGATGCCATAGGCCTGGATCGCTTCACGCACCTTGGGATTGTCCAGCGGCTCGCGGCCGGCATTCATGGCCAGGGCATAGAAGCCACCGGTCTTGACCTGGGCGATGTTGAAGCCATCCTGGGCCTCGAAATAGCGCACGTCGGCAGCAGTCAGGGCATTGGCGATATCGATGTCGCCGCGTTCGAGCATCAGACGGGCGGCCTGGCTTTCCGGTACATGGCGGAACAGCACGCGTTTCATCGAAGGCGCAGTGCCCCAGAAATTGGGATTGGCTTCGAGCAGAACGAGGTCATTGGGGGACCAGCGGCGGAGCGTGAAGGGACCGGAACCGGCGGTATTGGTGCGCAGCCACTCATTGCCATAGTCGTTGTTGACCACGTGCTTGAGCACTTCGACGCTATCGACGATGGAGCCGACGCCATTGGCAAGGCGATAAAGCAGGGCTTCGGGAATGACCTGCTCGGCATAGTCGACGCGAACAGTCTTGTCGTCGACGGCAGTGATCAGGGTCTCGGCATTGTCGGCGTTGAAGCCGAAGGTCTTGAGGCCGGCGGCAGCGGACTGATCAAGCTTGAACAGGCGCACCAGCGAAAAGACGGCGTCGTTGGCGGTGACGGGATTGCCCGACGCGAACTTGGCATCGCGCAGGTGGAAGGTAATGCCGGTCTCGTCGATATCCCAGCTCTCGGCCATTTCGCCGAACAATTCGCTGGTCGCGGGGTCGAAACCGATCAGGCGGTCATAGGTATTGCCGAGGATTTCCTGGGTCTTGACCTCGGTGCCCTGCTGCGGATCGAGCGAGAGAACCTGGGCCAGCGACGTGCCGACGACCAGCTGGTCATTGGGTGTCTCGGCGAAGGCCAAGGGCGAGACCGATGCCATCAGGGCGAATGCGGCACCTGCGAACAGATGCTTCGAATAATGCTTCATAAAGACTCCTCCGTCTTGTACCATACTCGCCGTAGCATGTCGGTTGTATGTCGTATTATGATTATGGCGTTTCCAAGCCGATGGCAATAGGGTGCCGTTCACCTGCTCTTGTTGAGGAAGAGGACAAATGGAACAAGTGGTTACACGGCGGCGCCCTCGTCTGGCGCAAAATGTGATCGACGAATTGCGCCGCAGAATCGTATCCGGCGCCCTCCCCGTCGGTGCCCAGCTCCCAACCGAGCCGCAACTCGAACAGCAGTTCGAAGTCAGTCGCACTGTGGTGCGCGAAGCCATTGCCGAGCTGCGCGCTGCGGGCCTCGTCACACCGATCCAGGGCAAGGGAATCTTTGTTGCCGACCAGGTTCGCGCGCCCTCCATCGATCTGACACCGGGCGAGATCCAGAGCATTCCGCAGACGCTGGAAATGCTGGAATTTCGCATGGCCATCGAGACGGAAGCGGCCGCGATTGCTGCCTATCGTCGCTCCGCAGAACAAGAAAATGCGATTCGCGCGGCCCATTCCGAAATGGCCAATCGCGTTACGCGTAGCGAAGCGACCACTGAAGCGGACTTCGCCTTTCACGTCGCCATCGGCGCCGCGACGAACAACCGCTATTTCATCGATGCGCTGAACCGTTTCGGACCACGCTCGATTCCCCGCAGTCAGTTCCCCACCCTGCCAAGCGCCAATGATCCGGCCTATCTGGCTGGCGTCGTCGCCGAGCATGAGCGGATTCTCGATGCGATCGCCGATCAGGACCCTGAGGCGGCTCGCAGCGCCATGCGCGAACACTTGCTCGGCAGCCAGAAGCGCTATCGCCGCCTCGCCCGGTAGAGAAACGCCAAAGCCCTCTCGACATCCCCTAAATATTCATATTATGTCATACCTCATATCAGGAGGATGCCATGTATGTAGGGACACAGCTTCAGGCGCGCGAAGACGACGACTATCGCGTCTGGTCGCAGCTTGGCATCACCCATATCTGCCAGGACCCCTATACCAGGCTGGGCACCTGGACCCTGGACGACCTCAAGGCGCTGCGCGAGAAGGTCGAAAGCTTCGGCCTGATCCTGGACATGATCCAGCTGCCCCTGCCCTCGAGCCCGATCGAGACGGCAACTTATCCCGACATCCTGCTGGCTGGTCCCGATCGCGATCGGCAGATCGACGAGATCTGCAAGCTGATCGAGAACTGCGCGACCGCCGGCATTCCGGCCGCCAAGTATAATCTCAACCTGATCGGCATTCCGCGCACACCGGACGAACTGGGCCGTGGCGGCTCGCTCAATGCCTCATTTCGCTGGGACAAGACCGACCAGAATGCGGCCCCGGGCCTCGCCGGCGTTTTGTCGGAAGAGGAAAACTGGGAGCGGATCGACTATTTCCTCGAACGCGTGGTCCCAGTCGCTGAAGCCAACAAGGTTCGCCTCGCCTGCCATCCGCATGACCCCTATACGCCGCCCGGCTACAAGGGCGTGACGCGCGTGCTGGGCACCGTGGATGGCCTCAAGAAATTCGTGACTATGCACGAGAGCCCCTACCACGGCCTCAATTTCTGCCAGGGCACGGTCGGGGAAATGCTCGACAATCCGCGCGAAGAGATCGGCGACGTCATTCGCTGGTTCGGCAGCCGCAACAAAATCTTCAACCTGCACTTCCGCAATATCCGCGGGCACAAGCTGAGCTTCATGGAAACCTTCCCCGATGAAGGCGACATGGACATGGCCGCTTCGCTCAAGATCTACAAGGACGTGGGCTACCAATACATGATCATGCCCGATCACGTGCCCGCCATTTCCGGTCGCGATCCGCAGGGCGTCGCCTTTGCCTATTGCTACGGCTACACGGCCGCCCTGCTGCAGGCCCTCGATACCTACTGAGACAATTACCTCTATCTATCCCAGGACTTTCCCCATGACTCCTTCCGAACTCAAGGTTGCACTTGGTAGCGGGCTGCTTTCCTTCCCCGTCACCACCTTCACCAAGGACCTGGCCTTCGATGAGGACGCCTATCGGGCCCATATCGACTGGCTAGACGGCTACAAGGCCTCGGTTCTGTTCGCGCCTGGCGGCACGGGCGAAATCTTCTCGCTGACTCCGGCGGAAGTGGCCCATATCACCAAGGTCGCCAAGGCGACCTCGACCAATACGCCGATCGTGGGTGGCGCGGCCTATGGCACCGCCATGGCCGTGGAGATGGCCAAGGCCGCAGAAGCTGCCGGCGCCGATGGCCTGCTGCTGCTGCCGCCCTATCTGATGTTTGCCGAGCAGGATGGCCTCGTCGCTCACGTCAAGGCCGTCTGCGATGCGGTCGGTATTGGCGTCGTGGTCTATAATCGCGACAATATCATCCTCAGCGCCGAGAGCCTGCAGCGCCTCTGCGACCAATGCCCGAACCTGATTGGTTTCAAGGATGGCCATGGTGAAGTCGATCGCGTGATCGAAATCACCACCAAGCTCGAAGATCGCCTCGTCTATATCGGCGGCATGCCGACCCATGAACTCTACGCCCAGGCCTATTTCTCGGCCGGCGTCACCACCTACTCTTCCGCCGTGTTCAACTTCGTGCCCGAGCTGGCGCAGAAGTTCTATTCGGCCCTTCGCGCTGGCGACAAGACGACCACCGACCAGATCCTCAAGGACTTCTTCTTCCCGCTGGTCGCACTGCGCAACCGCAAGAAGGGCTATGCCGTGTCGATCATCAAGGCGGGTCTTGAAGCCCGTGGTCGCAAGGCCGGCCCCGTGCGCCCGCCGCTGACCGACTTGACCGGCGCCGAAATGGACGAACTCAAGGCCTTGATCGCCAAAATTTCCTGATCCCGAGGTTCGTTCCTCCCTCGAACCTCGCACAGGCTCTCTGGCTCGCCGCCAGGGAGCCTCGTCATGACAGCCACACCCAAAGGATTTTCCATGTTTACTCACAAGCGCGCCGATTTCGGCCCCGATTTCCTGTTCGGCGTGGCCATGGCCGCTCACCAGATCGAAGGCGGCCAGACCGATGGCCGCGGCCCTTCCATCTGGGATACGTTTGCCAATACGCCTGGCAATACGCGCAACTTCGACAATGGCAACATTGCCTGCGACCACTACAACCGCTTCGAGGAAGACCTCGACATCATTCGCGACGGCGGCTTTGACGCCTATCGCTTCTCCTTTTCGTGGTCGCGCCTGATCCCCGAGGGCACCGGCGCCATCAACCAGCAGGGTGTCGATTTCTACGACCGGCTGATCGACGGCATGCTGGAGCGCAATATCAAGCCGCTGGCCACGCTCTATCACTGGGACCTGCCCAGCGCGCTGCAGGACCGTGGCGGCTGGATGAACCGTGACACGACCTCGGCCTTTGCCGACTATGCCGCCTTTGCCGCCGAAAAATTCGGTTCGCGGCTGGAAAGCATTGCGACCTTCAACGAGCCCTGGTGCATCACCGTACTCAGCCATTTCCTCGGCGCACACGCCCCCGGCTATCGCGACGTGCGCGCCACGGCCCGCGCCATGCACCATGTGCTGCTGGCCCATGGCCTGGGCATCAAGGCGATGCGCGACGTGGGCACCAACAAGAACCTCGGCATCGTGGTCAACATGGAAAAGTGTGACCCGGCCTCCGACAAGCCAGAGGATATCGAAGCGGCGGCGCTTGGCGATGCCATCTTCAACCAGTTCTTCCTCGACGGCGTGCTCAAGGGCGAATATCCGAAAAAGGTCACCGACATTCTCGAGCCGCATCTGCCGGCGAACTGGCGCGATGACATGGCGACGCTTAACCAGCCCCTCGACTGGGTCGGCATCAACTACTATACGCGCTTCCTCTATACCGCCGACCCCAAGGTGCCGGTCTTCCCCTTCACGCAGGCGCGCGGGCCGCTGGAAAAGACCAATGTCGGCTGGGAAATCATTCCCGAGGCGCTGACCGAATTTCTGGTGCGGGTATCCCAGCGCTATCCGGGCCTGCCGATCTATGTCACCGAGAACGGCGCATCGGAAACCGATGAGCAGAAGCGCATCAGTTTCTTTGACCGGCATTTTGCCGCCATGGTCGAGGCCCAGAAGCAGGGCGTTGATTTGCGCGGCTATATCGCCTGGACGCTGATCGATAATTTCGAATGGGCCGAGGGTTTCACCCCCAAGTTTGGCCTTGTCGGCATGGACCCGGTCACGCTCGACCGCCAGCCCAAGGACAGCTATCGCGCCTTCCAGCAGATGCTGGCCAAGTAAGACAAGAACGCGGCCCGGCCCGACGAGCGGGCCGCACCTCTCACGACACACGAGGAGAATGACGATGTATGTAGGCACCCAGTTGAGCGGCGGCATGCTGGAGGAATTCGGCGATGCCCATCTGCGTCAGCTGGCGCAGCTTGGGCTCTACCACGTCTGCGTCGACCCCGTCGGCAATCCGCGCGACTGGACCCGCGATGACATCGCCCGCCATATCGAGCGGATCGACGCCGCGGGCCTCAAGCTCGACATGGTGCAACTGCCGCTGGCGTCGCTCATCATCGACCGCGCGGATATCAACCAGGTCAGCTCGCCCGCCATCGTGCTCGGCCAGGGCGATGAACGCGATCGCCAGATCGAGGGCATCTGCAAGCTGATCGAGAACCTGGCCTCGCTTGGTGTCCACTCCGCCAAGTATAATTTCAGCTACCTGGGCGTGCCGCGCACCACATCTGAGCGCGGCCGTGGCGGTGCCCTGGTGCCAACCTTCCGCGCCGAGGAGATCACCAATGCCGAGGAGTTGACCTCAGCGGGTCAGGTCAGCGCGGAGGCCTTCTGGGAGCGCATCACCTATTTCCTCGAACGTGTCGTTCCCGTCGCCGAGGCCAACAAGGTGCGCCTCGCCTGCCACCCCAACGATCCGATGACGCCGCCGAATTATCGCGGCATTGAAGAGAGCGTGATCTCCCATGTCGAGGGGCTGAAGCGCTTCGTCTCCATTGCCGAAAGCCCGTATCACGGCCTCAATTTCTGCCAGGGCACGGTGGGCGAGAGCCTGGTCAACCCACGGGAGGAAATCGGCGACGTGATCCGCTGGTTCGGCTCGCGCGGCAAGATCTTCAACGTCCACTTCCGCAACATCAAGGGCGGTCGCTTCTCCTTCACCGAAGTCTTCCCCGACAATGGTGACATGGACATGGCCGAAAGCCTGCGCATCTACAAGGAAGTCGGCGTCGACTGCATGATCATGCCCGACCACGTTCCCGAGATCGATGGTATCGCTCCCTTCGAGACCGGCTTTGCCTTCTGCTACGGCTACATCATTGCCCTGTTCCAGGCCAACGGCTGGGATCCCTACGGCCGATAAGGATACCATCCAGCAGACGGCTTTGAGTTAGGTCACTTTGGCACGGACGGGGTGAAAAGGCGTTTCACTGATAGGCGGGTGGTTTGCCGCAGCGCCAGATCGTCCAGGCGTAATCGAGTAACACCCGAGGCGCCGCCAAAGTCGACCATGCGATCGCAGTCGCAAGGACCTGCTCCCAAACACCCTGACGCCGGATGCGCCACTTGAGGAAACAGAGGCTAGGGCAGCTTCGGATGATGTTCGCAAGGCGCACCTTTTTCGGGTCCAATCCTTGAAGCGGTTTTTGTGACGTTGAAAACCGGCAACAGGGGCGAAGCGGACGTCCGGTTGCGCGGCCCACTGAAATCCTGGCGGAATCGGCACAATTTTGTATGCCCAATGTACGTCGCCCATCCGGTACAGGGCCTTTGTCGCTTCCGCTTCAAACCGCACGGCTGCACGCCAACCTGTCGGTCAGGTCCAGCCAGTCAACACAGCCCAAAGATGCCACACGTCGGCTTCCGATACACTTCAAGGAAGTGACCCAACCCATGGAAGGTTAGGAGAAAGCAGAAAGACCTGCCAGAGCGAAAGATCGTTGTGAAACTTGACATCGCCGCGAAATGCAACCTGAGCTACCGCTAGCCCCTGATATACCGACCTCTCTTCGGCCACCTCGGGGAGGGATATGACCACTCCCGGTATTGATCGGTTTCTGCTGCCAGGCGCAAGAATGCTGAGATGCTCGTCATACGGGTACTCTTAACAAGCTTTGCTGAACACGCATGCCAATGGGCGGTTGCGGATCACATCGCCGTCAAGGCCGGCTCTCGCGACGGATCGAAAACAGGCCGGCCAACCTATCTACTCATTGCCCAAATGCAGGCCGCGTTGGGCAGCGCGGCAGATCTCGTGACTGGATCTGGAGAGATTTGCCTGCCGGCTCTCCACAGGACGGTGCGCGAGGTTGACGGCGCTCAAAATCGCAATAGCGGCCAATCGAACCAAACTAATCGCCCAAAAGCCGCAGCAGACATGTGAGTATTTTCATGTCGAGCAAGGTCCCAGGCCTCTACCAATTCCCACCGCCCCCTACCATTCCCGTCAACGCGCCTTCCTGACCGGTCGAACGATCGCCGCGATCGAGCCTGCCGCTCTGACGGCCTCTGCCTCGGTCCACGTCGCGCCCTCGGCAGATAGCCTGCTTAGCCTGGTCTGCGAAAACTGCTTTTCCAGCTTGGCTGTCAGTTGAGTGTAGGTGGATTGCTCCGTCAGTTCCCGGCTGGCGACGCCCCGGGCATAAAATGCCTCCGCGAAACCGGCAAGACGACCTGCAAGTTCTGCCTGTCCAGTCGACGCAGCCACCAGAGCGATATGCTCGCTGGCACGCACGATTGCTCCAGGCCAGCCGAGCGACACCGCCAGATGCAGGCTTTCACCAGCCGCATCGCGGGCGTCCTCGATATTGTCGGTCACGAGATGATAGGCCGCCAGGTTGCTGAGGCCCAGCGTCGCTTGCCGATGATTATAGCCCGTGCTCTCCAGCATTTGCATGATGCCATAGATGGCATCGTCGATCCTGCCCGCCACGAAATCCATTTCAGCCAGGGCAATAGAAGCACTGGCCAGTCCACGGGCATCGCCGACGCTCCGGCATACGGCCATGGAGCGCTCGATCATGGCCTGTGCAACGTCAACCGCCCCGCCCAGATAGGCAGCGACGCCCTTGGAGCGCAAGCAACTCGCCAATTGCTTGGTCGGACCGAACGGCTCGAGTGTCTTCAGGGCACTATCCAGGTAAGGCAGGGCTTCGGCGGTCGTATCGAGCGTCAACAGGGTTGCGCCCGAGCGCGCCAACGCCTCGCCAAGCTCGACGGTCCGCCCCCCTGGCTCCAGAAGCTGCACGGCACGAGAGGCATGCGGAAACCCCGACTGGTCTCCGTGCGCGCTATTGGTGGTCCGGGCGAGATGAAGCCTGGCCGCAATCGCCGACGGTGTCTTATCCCTTACCTGGACGGTAGCAAGCTCAACCCACCGCCCTTTTTCGCGGAACAGCGAAAGTTCATCCCAAAGCCGGATACTGAGACTGGCAAGTTCGGTCCCTAGGACCGGGTCTCCTTGCTCGCCGAAGGCCCACTCAAGGGTAGCGCGCAAATTATCCAGCTCAGGCTCGTAGCGCCCCAGCCAGATATCGGTCGGCGTGCTGGCCCATGATCGCCAGGCTTCGGTGAGGCGCGACACCAGATAGTGTGCCAGCGCATGCTGACGTCCTGGTTCCAGGTGCTCTTGCTGCTTGTGCCAGGCATATTGCCGGGTCGTCTCCAGGAGGCGATACCGTGGTTCTGCTTCCGACAAATCCACGCTCAGCAGTGACTTCTCGACCAGAGAGGTCAAGAGGTCGAATACACTGTCGTCGGCAATGGGTGCGCCGCTTGCCACCTCGATTGCCGCGGCCAGTGAACAACCTCCAGCGAATACGGAAATCCTGCGCAGAAATGCCTGTTCGTCCGGCTGCAGCAGGTCATAGCTCCAGTCGTGCATGGCGCGCAGCGTCTCGTGATGTTTGAGACCCGTCCGAGCAGACCGCCGCAACGTCAGGAACGACGACCCCAGGTCAGCTGCCAGTCGATCCAGCTGCATCATCTTGAGACGCCCGACGGCAAGTTCAATGGCCAGCGGCATCCCCTCGACCTGCCTGCAGATGCTGGCGATCGCCGGCGCCGTGGTCTCATCGAGCTTGAAATGCTCGACCGTAGCAACGGCACGTTCAACGAAGAGCTGAACGGCGCTATAGTGTCTGATCGCAGCGACGCTGGTATCGGCCGCATCCTCTGGATAGCTCAGTCGCGGCACGCGATAGAGCCCCTCGCCCGCGACGGCTAGCCCTTCTCGGCTGGTGGCCAAAATGGACACGCCTGGGCACGCAGACAGTATGGTCTCGGCCAGGCGCGCGACCTCGGAAATGACATGCTCGCAATTATCCAGGATGAGCAGCGCTTGCCTTTGTTGCAGATAGGCTATGGCGCTGGTCAATGCTGGGCGATCCCCCACCACTGGCACGCCGAGCACGCCGCAGAGCGCTTCACCAACCAGGCGGGGGTCGCTGATCGAGGCCAGTTCCACCAGCCAGACGCCGTCAGCATAGGCGCCGTCCAGCCGGAGCCCGATTTCGATGGCCATTCGGGTCTTGCCCGAGCCTCCTGCTCCTGTGAGCGTCACCAATCTATAGGTCTCGATGCGAGCCGCCACCTCGCCCACAGTCTCTTCTCGTCCCACCAGGCTGCTGATCTGCCTTGGCAAATTGTGCATCTGCTGCGCCCGGCCGGCTTTGACAAGAAGCGGAAGCCCTGCAGCAATCTTGCGCTGCGGCTCCGAAGCCAAACGCAGCAGGGCTTTGGTTTCCTCTGCCGGTTCGACCGACAAGTTGCGCGCCAGCACATCGCGACACCGCCTGAATTGCCGAAGGGCCATGGCTCGATCGCCCAAGGCAAGATGAGCACGGATCAGCGCCCGATAGCCTTCTTCCGCAAGCGGGTCGACATCGATCAATCGCGTGGCAACCCGAAGCACATCTCCATGTCGAGCCCCCAGCTCATGCGCCGACAAAAGCCATCCAAACCGCTCGATGGCAGCGGAACGCAGCTCGCTCCGCCGATCGTCAAGCCACTGCTGGACAAGCGGATCCCGAACGCTCAAGCCATCGAGAAATTCACCACGATATTGAGCAACCGCACGCTCCAGCGCCTCCAGGCCACTCTCGGGACCAAGCGAAACCATGTGGGCAGCATCGGATTGGGTGACGCCGGGCACCAGCGCCACCCGCTCACGATCCACCCTAAGGACCTGACCAGTCCGGTCGCCGAGCGTGCGTCGCAACACGGTCAGCGTCTGCCTCAGGCTTTGGTGGGCCTGTGCGTCGCTCCGTTCGCTCCAGAGCAGCGCCGCGATTTCCTCCCGGCTCCCGCTTTGCTTTGGGCGAAGCGCCAGCCAGGCCAGAAGCAGACGCGCTGCCTTGAGCTTGATCTCCGCAGTCGGGCCGGTCGAAAACCGCGCCTCGAATGGCCCCAATAGATCGAGATGAAGTTGAAACGCGTCTGCCACGATTTGCCTGAAAGTTGTTTCGGCGATCAAAATAGCAGAGCCGCCTATAAAATCACGAACAAATCACGTTTGCCTTTGCTTCCAATCACGATGCGATGACGGACGTCAAATAGGCTCGAATAACTTGCAGCGACAAGCGTATGGGAGCTGGAAGTCTGGTCACTCGCCGTTGGAAAGCGAGCCGGCCGACTTCGGACTGGTAGCACCCCGCTCGGTCAAGCATTCGGGGGTGCAAATGGCTGGTCTGGTTTACTTTTTCAATGTTGCCATATACCGCGGGCCAGACAGGACGCCGGCTTTTGATCCGCCGGTGCGCACCATAGCTGCGCACCCGATCGCAGCAGCGGAGCGTGTCACGCGAACCAAGCTTTATCTGCTCGGAGAGCCTAAAAACCTGTTCGCCGAAGTTTCATATGTTGATCCCGACGGCGTGGAAGAACGGCTTTTTCTCTACCACGGCATGGCAGACCAATCGCCACCGCAGCCGATTGCGCGCTAGGCGATCCTTTTTGCAATGTCCGTGGATGCTGGACGCACCGTCACCAGTCACGATGCGTCCAACTATGCTTCACGCCGGCTGCTGAAGCCCCGCCTCAGCCAAGTGCGGCCTGTTCCCGGCAGATGCGGTCAACCAGTTCGTCGAACTGCCCGCGCTCAGGCCGCTTGACCGCGAGACGGTTCTTGAGGTGCTTGATCGGCTCCTCCAGAATGGTCTGCAGGTCTTCTGCGCAGGAAAAATCGCCTGCAATGCGCTTGACCTTTGAATTGTCGAAGATCGCGCTCCAGGCCTTGTCGCCGACCAGCGGCCCCTCCCACTCGGGAATGTAGCGGATCAAGGTGTCCGTCGGCACATGAACGATCTTGGCCTCCACACCAAGGGCCTGCGCGATTGCCGCCTGGATATCGTCCCAGACATGTGCACGGTCGTTGGTGATGTGAAAGGTTTCGCTTAGCGCCCCCTCTTTGCCGAACAGGCCGACAAAGGGAACGGCAAAATCCTTGGACCGGGTCAGCGTCCAAGGCGTATGGCCGTCGCCGGCAACGATCGTCGGCTCGCCATCGAGCATGCGGCGCGCCATCACATCGCTGTCGCCGATCATGATCGGCAGGCCGGTGCGAACCGTATGGCTGGGACGCACGATGGTCCACCTCAGTTCACCCTCGGCAAGCAGAAGGTTCTCGCAGGCAATCTTGTCCTGGCTGTAGCGCCAATATGGATTGATGGCCGGCGTTTGTTCGGTGATGACATAGTGGCTGGCGGGTTTTTCATAGACCGAGGCCGAAGAGATGAAGACATACTGTTCGCAATGGCCACGGAAAATATCGATATCGCGCTTCACCTGCTCTGGCCGGAAGGCGATGAACTGCGCGACCACATCGAAATTATGTCCAGCCAGACGGGCATATTCCGGACCATCCAGATCACCCACGATGGAGGCGACGCCTGACGGCAACGCCTCACCC
This sequence comes from uncultured Devosia sp., assembly GCF_963517015.1. NCBI lineage: Bacteria > Pseudomonadati > Pseudomonadota > Alphaproteobacteria > Hyphomicrobiales > Devosiaceae > Devosia > uncultured Devosia sp. The sequence continues at coordinate 2,207,293 of NZ_CAUQDV010000001.1, read as the reverse complement.
CGTTTGCCGCGGTTGAACACGCTGACCTGATGGCCAGCAGAAACAGCGTGTTCGACGCAGGACTGGGAAATTTGTCCCGTACCGCCAATGAACAGAATGCGTAACGACATGAGCACACTCCAAAATCAGAAATCTTCAAGTCCTTGTCCCCGCCACATTGGCTGAGGCGCGGACAAAGGAGAAGAGGCCACAGTCTCACCGGTGGACGCAGATCAGTCGTTGAGCTCGTCCGGATGCGGCAGGGTTTTGCCATCCGGCCGGTCGAGGCCGGCAATGGCAGCCATGTCGCCCTCGCTCAGTTCGAAATCCCAGACATTGATATTGGCCACCGCGCGATCGAGCTTGCTCGATTTGGGAAGCACCACCAGATCGAGCTGTAGATGCCATCGAATGATGACCTGCGCCGGCGACTTACCCAGGCGCTTTGCAATGGTCGTAAACACCGGATGTTCCAGCAGCTGAGTGCCCTTGCCACCGAGCGGGCTATAGCTTTCCGTGACAATACCATGCTCGCGGTGCCAGTCCCGGCTGGCGCCCTGCTGGAAATTGGGATGCAGCTCGATCTGGTTGATGGCTGGCGTGACGCCCGTTTCGCCGATAACCCGCTCAAGGTGCTCAGGCAGGAAATTCGACACGCCAATCGAGCGCACACGACCCTGCTTCTGCAGGTCGACAAACGCCTTCCACGTCGCCACATACTGGTCGCGTGCCGGTACCGGCCAATGCACCAAAAACAGATCGAGTTGATCCAGCTGCAACTTCTTCATCGTCTGGTCGAAAGCCTTCAAGGTGCTGTCATAGCCCTGCAGGCTGGTCTGCAATTTCGACGTCACCCAGATATCGCGCCGTCGCACCTCGGCCTGCTTGAGCCCCTGCCCTACGCCGGCCTCGTTTTGGTAGGCCTGTGCCGTATCGATGTGCCGATAGCCCGCCTTGATCGCATCGGCAACCAGCCCTGGCGCATCGGCATCAGGCAATCGCCAGACACCTAGCCCCAGCCGCGGGATGACATTGCCGTCGTTGAGGGTGATGTTGGATGCGATGCTCACGGTGTTCTCCTTGGCCTGTGTGATGGGTCAACGAGCGTCCGCCAGAATGGCTGCGCTCAAGGCAGAGAACACGTTCAGAGCTGGCTGCGACCCATGGCTCAGGCGACGGTCGCTACCCACCGCAACTTGTCCTTTGGCTCGCCCTCCATATCCCGGCAATTGCCATAGATGGGGAAGCTCGTCAGGTGCGCGTGAACCAGCAGGCGTTCGGCATTCAACTGCACTTCCACCGTTGCCTCAATATCGGACCGCATGGTAACCTGGGCGACCTCGAGGCCTTCGAGCGCGACCCGCCCCTCCGCCCAATCGCGCACCGCAGCTTCCGCAGATTGTTCGATCTCGCCCAGCGCCGGATTGCCCCTGTAGGACGGCAGATAGAGCTCATTGCGGGCGATAACGGCCAGAAAGTCCGGCACGCTGGCAGGGGTCAACCGCCCATAGCGCTGCCGTTCGGGCATGACGATCACCGACGGGGCAAAATGACATCCCCCGATATGGGTACATTGCAATACGTCGATATCGAAGGCCGGCGCCGCTGCCGCCAGCGCCTTGAACACCGGAAACCCGTAACGCGCACAGCACGCATCAGTCTTGGCATCGGTGCAGCAGAGCACGGTCCGTCGCAGCGGCGTGCCGTCAAGGCCCTTGCCATCCCGCCACTGCGCCACCAGCTCGGCGGCATGCTCCTGGTCACGCGGCACGACGCTCGTCGCGTCCGGGAAGGACAAAAGTTCGAGCTGCTCGCCATCGACCAACCCCACATAGCGCCCACCGCCCGAAGCGGCTTTCATTTGCACCCGCAATTCGTCACTCAGCCCGACGGTATCGAACCGCGGCCGCCGCCAGTTTCCCTTGGGCCAGCGAACAAACAGGTGCCGCTCGGCCAGGGTTCCGGTGCCTGCCAGCGGTTCACCGCAGGCAATGGCATGGTCTGTGCAAAATTTGCGCATGGATACAGTCGGTTGGAACAAGAGTTTGGGGCCATGAATGCGCCAGCGGATGCGGCCAAGTCAACCTGAGCGCTCCAATCATCTTTGCGCGACCCGAGCGCTATGGCCGTCGGCCGTTGCTGCGCCGAAAATCTGACTGTGAAACTAGACTTTCAATCCGGCCTATGCTCTGAAGCTTGCGCTTGTGACGGGCGGCTGACGCCCGCGATCAGAATTTGTCCAACAGGGTTTTCTCCATGTCTCTTGCGAACTCGCTGCCGTCTCGTTTCCAGACCTTCCTCGCCGTGGCCGGTGCCGTCACCTTGATGGGCGCAGGCACGACCGCGACCTTCGCGCAGGGCGAAACCCATGTGGTCGAACATGCCCGCGGCGAGACCGAAGTGCCGCTGCATCCGCAGCGCGTCGTGGTACTCGAACCCGTGCAGCTCGACACCGCCATCGCCCTGGGCATCGTGCCCGTCGGTTCGCCGGCACTCAATGCTACCGCCGGCATCCCGAAATACCTGGGCGAAGAAGCCGCCAATATCGAAGTGGTCGGCACCTTTACCGAACTCAAGCTCGAAGCCATCGCTGCCCTCCGCCCTGACCTGATCATCGGTACCGAGACGCGTTTCTCGGCGCTTTATGACCAGTTGAGTGCCATCGCACCGACCGTGTTCATGGCCACCCAGACCGATCCCTGGCGCGACAACGTCGATTTCACTGCCCGGGCCCTCGGCTCCGAGGCCGGCGCCGATGAGCTTCTGGCCGCCTATGACGCACGTTGCGAAGAGATCAAGCAGCGCTATGACGTCGAAGGCAAGACCGCCCAGTTCATTCGCCCGCGCGACACCGTCCTGAGCATCTATGCACCAAGCTCCTTTGCCGGCGGCACGCTGGAATGCGTAGGGTTCAAGATCCCCGATCGCGCCTGGGATGATGCCATTTCCTCGGACATCTCGCCCGAAAACATCCTCGACGCCACCGCCGACTATGTCTTTGTGGCTGCTGCCAATCCAGCTGACCCCAATGCCGTTCCGCCCTCGATCCAGGCCAATGCCGCATCCTTCCCCAAGCTCTTTCCGTCCGATTCCTCCTACTGGATTTCGGGCGTAGGCTCGGTCGGCGGCATGGCTGTGCTTGACGACATCGAGAAGGCATTGTCCGCAGAGTAACATGCGGCTGTCTCGTCTTTCGGCCGGGGCGGCGTCGTCGCGCGCCGCGGCTTTTCCGCTCTGGATTGTCGGTACGATCGTCCTGCTGATTGTGGTTCTGGTGCTGTCGATCCTCGTCGGGGCCAATCCGCTTTCGGTACAAACCGTGCTGGACGCCGTGCAAGGCAGGGGCAGCAACGAGGCCAACTACGTCGTCTGGACGCAGCGCGTCCCCAGGACCGTGGCCGGCCTGATGGTGGGCGCAGCACTCAGCGTCGCCGGCGCGCTCGTGCAGTCCTATACGCGCAATCCCCTGGCTGACACCGGCCTGCTCGGCGTCAATGCCGGCGCCGCCGCCTTCGTCGCCATCGGCATCATCTTTTTCGGCATCACCTCTCCGGTCGGCTATGTCTGGCTGGCCTGCCTCGGCGCTCTGGTGCTCACAGCCGTGGTCTATACCATCGGCTCCGCAGGCGGCGAGGCCGTCGGACCGGTGAGGCTGACCATGGCCGGCGTGGCGCTCGGCGCCGTGCTTTCGGGCCTCACCACCGGCTTGACCCTTACCAATCCCGATGCCTTCGACCGCATGCGCGGCTGGAGCGCCGGCAGTCTCCTCGAGCGCGATTTCAGCGTGCTCCTGCCCATCATGCCCTTTCTGGTCATAGGCCTCGCCATTGCAGCCTGGGTGGCGCCGGGCCTCAATTCCATCAGCCTGGGTGCCGATGTTGCCCGGTCGCAGGGCGTCAACGTCCGCCGCACCCAGGCCTTGGTCCTGATTGCCGTCACGCTGCTCGCCGGTGGGGCCACGGCCATCGCCGGGCCAATCATCTTCGTCGGACTGGTGGTTCCCCACATCGTGCGCTGGGGCGTCGGCGTCGACCAGCGCAAGATCATCGTCGGCTCGCTGCTGTTCGGTCCCTGCCTCGTGCTGCTCTCCGACATCGTCGGCCGCATCGCCGTCCTGCCCAGCGAAATGCCGGTGGGCGTCGTCACCGCCTTCGTCGGCGCACCCCTCCTGATCGGCCTCGTCCGCCGCGCCAAGGCGACCGGCCTATGAGCAAGCTGGGCCCCTCTCCTTCGCTCATCGTCATCGGCCACGACCGGACCAACATCCTGGTCGACCGCCGCGCCGCCCTGGTTGCCATCGTCGCAGCCGCCGCGGTCGCCGTGCTGATGGTCCTGGCACTGCTGCTGGGCGACTTTCCCCTGACCACGGCAGAAGTCATAGAAGTCGTGCTCGGCCGTGGTGAAGGTCTCGTGCGGACCGTGGTGCTGGAATGGCGCCTGCCCCGCGCCATCGCCGCCGCGCTGTTCGGCGCGGCGCTGGCGGTTTCGGGCGCCCTGTTCCAGACCATCACCCGCAACCCCCTGGCCAGCCCTGACATCATGGGCCTCGCCAATGGCTCCTATACCGGCATGATCCTGGCGCTGGTCTTTCTCGGTGCCAGCTGGCCAATGCTGATCACTGGTGCGCTGACGGGCGGCCTTGTCGCGGCAGCGGTCATCTACCTGCTGGCCTTGCGCGACGGGCTTCAGGGCTTCCGCTTCATCATGGTTGGCATCGGCGTCTCGGCCATCCTTGCCTCGTTCAACACCTGGCTGCTGCTGCGCGTCGATGTTGATGTGGCACTGTTTGCCTCGGCCTGGGGTGCCGGCACGCTCAACACCATCACCCCCGCCACCCTCATCCCGACGGGGGCCTGCATCCTCCTGCTGTTCTGCCTCCTGCCCATGGTCACCGCCCCCCTGCGCCAGCTGTCGCTGGGCGAAGACGCCGCCGCCTCGACCGGCGCGGCAATCAGGCCCGCGCGGCTGGCGGCGATCATCATCGCCATAGGTCTCGTCAGCGCCGTTACGGCAGTCTCCGGCCCCATTGCCTTCATCGCTCTGTCTGCACCGCAGATCACCCGACGCCTTGCCGGAACGGCCGAAATTCCGCTTGTGGCAACGGCAGTCATCGGGGGACTGCTGTTGCTGCTGTCCGACCTGATCGCGCAGCATGTCATTCCGTTGACTTTGCCGGTCGGTGTGGTGACCGTCGTGCTGGGCGGCATCTACCTCGTCTGGCTGCTGGTCAGAGAAGCCCGGAGAACCTCATGACCACCGCTCCCCTCCGCAGCCAGGCCGCGACGCTCGCTTACGACAGGCGCACCATCGTCGAGAATCTGAGCCTCGACATCCCGGCCGGCGCCTTCACCGCCATCATCGGGCCCAATGCCTGCGGCAAGTCCACCCTGCTCCGCGCCATGGCTGGCCTTCTCGCCCCCACCGCGGGCCAGATCATCCTTGATGGCAAGGCCATCGCCAGCCTTTCGCCACGTGACATCGCGCAACGGCTCGGCCTCCTGCCCCAGACGGCCATTGCGCCGGAAGGCATCACCGTCTCAGAACTCGTCGCCCGCGGCCGCTACGTGCATCAGCGCCTCCTTCGGCAATGGTCGGCCGAGGACCGGACCGCCGTCGACGATGCCCTGCGTCTCACCAATGTCAGCGAACTGGCCGAGCGCCGCGTTGAACATCTCTCCGGTGGTCAGCGGCAACGCGTGTGGATCGCCATGGTGCTGGCGCAGCAGACGCCGCTCATCCTTCTTGACGAACCCACCACCTATCTCGACATCGCCCACCAGATGGACGTGCTCAACCTGCTGCACGAACTCAACGCCGCGGGCCGCACCATCGTCGCCGTGCTGCATGACCTCAATCATGCCGCCCGCTATGCCACCCACATCATTGCAATGAAGTCGGGCAAGGTGATTGCCGCCGGCGCACCGGTCGATGTCATCACCACTCCCAACGTCTCCGCCGTATTCGGGCTCGAAACCGACGTCATCCCCGATCCGGTGACCGGCAGCCCCATGGTCGTCCCGCACGACACGCGGCCCCCTGCCAACGCTCTTTAGGGCCGGCATCCCGCGCCAAACAAAAAGCCCGGCATCTCTGCCGGGCTTTTCATATCTATGGACGCCGTTTGGATCAGCGACCCTTGACCACCGAATAGCCGGCATAGCGCGCGCTGTCGCCAAGCTGTTCCTCGATACGGATCAGCTGGTTGTACTTGGCAATACGGTCGGAGCGGCTGAGCGAGCCGGTCTTGATCTGACCGCAGTTGAGCGCAACGGCGAGGTCGGAAATCGTCGAATCCTCGGTCTCACCCGAACGGTGCGACATCACCGAGGTATAGCCGGCGCGATGCGCGGTATCGACGGCGTTGAGGGTCTCGGAAAGCGAGCCGATCTGGTTGACCTTGACCAGGATCGAGTTGGCCACGTCCATCTTGATGCCCGAACGTAGGCGTTCCGAATTGGTCACGAACAGATCGTCGCCCACCAACTGGACCTTCTTGCCGATCGCATCGGTCAGGGCTTTCCAGCCATCCCAATCGTCTTCTGCCATGCCGTCTTCGATGGTGATGATCGGGAAACGGTTGGCGAGGTCTTCGAGGAACCGGACATTGTCATCGGACGACAGCGACTTGCCTTCGCCGACCATCTCATACTTGCCGTTCTTGAAATATTCGGTCGAGGCACAATCGAGGCCGAGGAACACGTCCTCGCCCGGACGATAACCGGCCTTTTCGATCGAACGCATGATGTAGCCAAGGGCTTCATCGGCCGACTTGAGGTTGGGCGCAAAGCCGCCTTCGTCACCCACATTGGTATTGTGGCCTTCGGCCGACAGCCCCTTCTTGAGGGTGTGGAAGATTTCCGAACCGATGCGGACGGCATCGGCCAGGTTTTCGGCTCCAGCGGGCAGGATCATGAATTCCTGCATGTCGATCGGATTGTCGGCATGTTCGCCGCCATTGATGATGTTCATCATCGGCACCGGCAGGACATGGGCGTTCGGGCCACCGATATAGCGGTAGAAGGGCAGTTCGCTCGATTCGGCAGCGGCCTTGGCCACGGCCAGCGACACGCCGAGAATGGCGTTTGCGCCGAGCTTGGACTTGTTGGGCGTACCATCGAGCTCGATCATGGCCTGGTCGATGGCGAGCTGGTCGAGGGCATCCATGCCCTGGATTTCGTCGAAGATCGCCGTGTTGACGTTCTCGACGGCCTGGGTCACGCCCTTGCCATTGTACTTCTTGCCGCCATCGCGCAGTTCGACGGCTTCATGGGCACCGGTGGAAGCGCCCGAGGGAACGGCGGCGCGGCCGAAGCTGCCATCGTCCAGCACCACGTCGACTTCGACCGTGGGATTGCCGCGGCTGTCATAGATCTGGCGGCCGGAGACGTGGATGATTGAAGACATCGGAAAAGCCCTTCCCATATGGGTTCTGTCAGTGAGTGCGCCACTCCTAGACTTGCCTTGTGACAAGGGAAAGAGGGGCAGGCAAAAAAATGCAAAAGGGCCGCAGCTGGTGCGGCCCTTTCGGTTAGCAAAGACTTGCCTTTAGTCCGAAGTCTGGCGGATCAGGCCGAAGGCCAGAAGCGTCAGCACGGCGGCGATGATCATGTAATAGCCCACCGTATGCAGGCCATAGGTCGAGGCTAGATAGGTCGCGATATAGGGCGCAAAGCTGGCGCCGAAGATGCCGCCCAGGTTGAAGGTCAGCGACGCACCGGTATAGCGCACGGCGGTCGGGAATGGCGCGGCCAGCGCCGTGCCCAGCGGACCATAGGTCATGCCCATCAGCGCAAAGCCGATGCACAGGAACCCCAGCACGCCATAGACATTGCCTGCACCCAGCAGCGGGGCCAGGATAAGGCCGAACACGCCGATGCTGATCGACACGCCGACCATTACCTTGCGCATGCCGAACTTGTCGGCCAGCACAGCCGCGATCGGGATGAAGATGGCGAAGAACAGCACGCCGACCATCTGCAGGATCAGGAATTCCTCGCGGCTATAGCCTAGTGCGCCCGTGCCATAGCTCAGCGAGAACACGGTCATGATGTAGAACAGCACGAAGGTGGCCAGAGCCGCCATGGTGCCGAGCAGCAGGCTCATCTTGTGCGACTTGAACACGTCAAAGAACGGCACTTCGACACGCTCGGCCTTTTCGATGGCCTTGGCGAACTCCGGCGTCTCGGTGATCTTGAGACGGATGAACAGGCCGAAGATCACGAGGAACGCGCTGGCCAGGAACGGCACGCGCCAACCCCAGCTCATGAAGGCGTCATCGCCCAGGAAATGCGCGAGGACCAGGAAGATCGTGGTGGCAAAGAAGAAGCCGACTGGCGCACCCAGCTGGGGGAACATGCCATACCAGGCGCGCTTGCCCTCGGGCGCATTCTCGGTGGCGAGCAGCACGGCGCCGCCCCATTCGCCGCCCAGGCCCAGGCCCTGCCCGAGACGGCAGACTGCCAGCAGCAGCGGCGCCCAGACACCGATCTGCGCATAGGTCGGCAACACGCCGATCAGCACAGTGGAAATGCCCATGGTCAGGAGCGCTGCAACCAGCGTCGCCTTGCGGCCGATCTTGTCGCCGAAATGGCCAAAGATGGCAGCGCCGATCGGGCGGGCCATGAAAGCGATGGCGAAGGTCGCCAGCGACTGCAGCAGCGCCGAGGCATCGTCGCCGGCCGGAAAGAAGAGATGCGGGAACACGATCACGGCCGCAGTGGCGTAGATATAGAAATCGAAGAATTCGATCGTCGTGCCGATCATGCTCGCCGCCAGCACGCGGCGGGCGGAATTGCCGGCGGGCTGGGCCGCGGCAGTGTCAGTTGCGATGGTCATAAGAAGTCCGGGATGTCCGTCAGATGGGGCCAGTGAGCCGTGGCGCGCCTCCATCCCTAAACCCGCGCCAAAACCCTAGTCGCGCCGGGAGTACCGCACGGTACGCCTCATGGCAAGCATTGATCACAAGACTGTTGGGGAGCTTTGGCACCATGCACATGATTTCGCCGCAACTCCCCCGAAGACATGACCCATGCTGACTCGCCCCCTCCTCCTTGCCACCGCCCTCCTCGCCGCCCTGCCCGCCTCGGCGCAGGAGCTTGATTCCATTCTCGAAAACGCCACAAGCCTCGAGCCGCTCGAAGCGGTCATGGTTTCTGTGGATGGCGAAATCATCGCCGAGCGCGGCTATGACGGCCATTCGGTAGATGACCCCACCAATATCAAGTCTGCCTCCAAAACCGTTGTGTCGGCCCTCATCGGCATGGCAATCGATCGCGGCGACATCGAAAGCGCCGACCAGCCCATCGCCGATTTCCTCACCGACGATTTTCCCGAGGACGCCGACCCGCGTCTAAACGACATCACCGTCGGCAACCTCCTCTCCATGCAGGCCGGCCTCGCACCGACCTCTGGTCCCAACTACGGCCGCTGGATCGCCAGTGCCAATTGGGTGCGCAATGCCCTCGCCCGGGATTTCGAAACCGATCCGGGCGGTCCCATGCTCTATTCCACCGGCTCGAGCCACCTGCTCTCGGCCATCCTGACCAAGGCCACCGGCGAAAGCTCCTTGGCCGTGGCCCGTGACTGGTTCGCTGATGTCGATGATTTCCGCATCGGCGGCTGGGAGCGTGACAGGCAAGGCATCTATCTCGGCGGCAACCAGATGGCCATGAGCCCCCGCTCCCTGCTGGCCTTCGGCGAAGTCTATCGCAATGACGGGCTGAACGCCGAAGGCGAACGCGTGATCTCGCAGGATTGGATCACCCAGTCCTGGACACAGCGCACCACGTCGCGCTTTACCGGCGACGGCTATGGCTACGGCTGGTTCCTGCGCGAGATCGGAGGCGAAGACGTCCGCTATGCCTGGGGCTATGGCGGGCAGATGCTCTACGTCGTCCCCAGCCTCGAACTGACCGTGGTGATGACCTCGGACGAAAACTCGCCCTCCGCCACCAACGGTCACCGCGACGCGCTCCATGCCCTGCTGGGCGAAATCATCGGGGCCGTGAAGACTGACGACGCCGCACAGCCGGACGCGCCCCCTGCCCTCGACGAGCCGGCAGTCGCGCCCGTACCTTCATTGGAAAACTAGCCCAGCTTCTGTGCCCGGCCCGTGGCTGCATGCTCAGTGCGGTCACGCTCGGTCACCAGGGCGAGGTCGATGATCTTCTGCAGATCGGCCGCGTGGCGGAAGCTCGGCTCCTGATTGACGCCGGTCCGCACCGCCTCGGCGAAGCGCTGGTAGTTGGTCGGCGTCGGCTCGACCTCGACTTCGGTCCAGGTCGCAGACTCCACGCCATCGCCCAAACAGGTCATCAGCCTGGGCACATGGTGCGTATCGGTCACCTCAACGGCGCCGAGCTCGCCATAGATACGCAGGCGCAGGTCATTGAGATGCCCGGTGCCCCAGCGCGTGGCATGGATCGCCGCCATGGCGCCATTGTCCATCTCTGCCGTCATGACGAACGTGTCATTGGCATCGAGGTCATATTCGCCAATGCGATGGTTTTCCGCCTTTTCGAAGGTCTGCAGCCGGAAGAAGGCCGTCTTGTAGTCACAGCCGGCGGCATAGGCGGCGAAATCGAGGATGTGAATGCCGACATCGCCCAGCACGCCATTAGAGCCGTGCTTGGTGCTGAGCCTCCAGAGCCAGGTCGGCGAAGCGCGCCAGTCGCCCCAGGCCTTGGACACCAGCCAGCTCTGCAGATAGCTCGCCTCGATATGCTTGACCTTGCCGATGACACCGGACTTGACCAGCTCATGTGCCTTCTGCAGTTGCGGCACATTGCGATAGGTCAGGTTGACCATATTGGCGAGGCCGAGGCTTTCGGCCTTCTCGGTCATCTCCAGCGCCTTGGTATGGTCGGTCGCCAGCGGCTTCTCGCAGAAGCAATGCTTGCCGGCGTCCAGGATCTGCATGGTGGTCGAGTAATGCACCCGGTCCGGCGTGATATTGGTGACCGCGTCAAACTCGCCCCAGGCCAGCGCCTCTTCCAGCGTAGCAAAGCCGCGGGGAATTGAATGCAGCGCCAGGAACTCGCCGAGCTTTTCAGCGTCGGTATCGACCGCCGCCACGATCTCCACGCCGGGAACGGCATTGAATCCCTTGACGTGAAGCTTGGCCATTCCTCCGGTTCCGAGCATGAGAAGACGCATGGCAATTCCTTTCGCTGGGCAAATGATAGCCTAGCGATAAGTCATGGCGGTCCAAAGGGTTGCGCCCTTTTCAGTCTTCCAGCTTGTGACCGTCGATCTTGCGGTCGGCCAGCAACTTTTCGCTCGCCTGCTTCTGCTTCTCGGCTTTGGTGCGGCCAAAGACCACGCGGTTTTCGGCGGCCTGCGCTTCCTTGGAAGCGCGGGCCTTGCTCTTGCGGGCCTTGGAAAGCGAGAGGATGTCCGCCACGGATCAGGTCGAGAGGTTGCAGACCAGGCGCGTCACGCCCTCGTCCGTATTGATGACGATGTTGTGCCCGAAGTCAGCGGACATTTCGTCCTGGTCGATGATGGCTTGGGACTCGACCAGCAAAGGATCGAATGTCGGACGAACCGCGTCCTCATTGTCGACGAACCGCACGCCGACCACGAACATGCCCGCGTCGTCCTGATTGACGAGATCAAGCCCGGCCACGCTCTGGCCATGCCACTGGCCGGTCAGCGGCAAATGATACATCTGCGTCGTGGTCTCGATGGTTTCGTGGCTTGGCTCTCCCGCCACTTCAGCATATTCCGCTGGCACGGCCAGCGCACCGCCATCTCGCGTCGTCGGGCGCAGGCTCGCGATCAGGTCGTATAGCGGCTCGCTGAAATTGCAGCCTTCAACGAACCCGTCCAGCAATGGCGCCAGATCAAGAGCACTCTTGTCCTTGGCAAGGCTTGGGCTGGCCAACAGGGCCAGCGCAGTGGAAGCAAGAACGATCGAGAAAACCTGGCGCATGCTGAAAACTCCTAAACGAGACGGCTTTGCTCCATGGCAGCCGAAATGAAGCTGGTAAAAAGCGGATGGGGCTCAAATGGCTTGGACTTCAGTTCCGGGTGGAACTGCACGCCGATAAACCATGGGTGATCGGTACGCTCGACAATTTCGGGCAGCTTGCCATCGGGCGAAACGCCCGAGAACAGCAGGCCATTCTTTTCGAGCAGCTTGCGATAGTCCATATTGACTTCGTAGCGGTGGCGATGGCGCTCGGAAATCCGGGTCGAACCATAGATATCGGCCACGCGCGAACCGCGCGTCAGCTGCGCCGGATAAGCGCCCAGACGCAGCGTGCCGCCCATGTCGCCTTCCTTGCCGCGCGTCTCGGTATCATTGCCCTTGACCCATTCGGTCATCATGCCAACGACAGCATCCTTGGTCGGGCCGAATTCCGTCGACGAGGCATTCTTGATGCCGGCGGTATTGCGGGCGGCTTCGACGCAGGCCATCTGCATACCAAAGCAGATGCCGAAATACGGCACGTCCTTGGTGCGGGCGAAGCGCGCCGCCTCGATCTTGCCCTGCGCGCCGCGCTCGCCGAACCCGCCAGGCACCAGAATGCCATGCACATGTTCGAGATAAGGCGCCGGATCGTCACGCTCGAAAACTTCGGAATCGATCCACTGCAGGTTGACCTTGACCTTGTTCGCAATGCCGCCATGGGTCAGCGCTTCGCTCAGCGACTTATAGGCATCCTTGAGGCCGGTATATTTGCCGACGATGGCGATATTGACTTCGCCCTCGGGGTTGTGGAGACGCGAGGACACATCCTGCCAGGCCGACAGGTCGGGCTCGGGCGCATCCTTGATGCCAAAGGCCGCCAGGATTTCGCTATCGAGGCCTTCCTTGTGATAGGCCAGCGGCACGTCATAGATCGATGCGACATCGAGGCCCTGGATGACCGCGCTCTCACGGACATTGCAGAACAGGCTGAGCTTCTTCTTCTCGCCTTCGGGAATCGGGCGATCGCAGCGCACCAGCAGCACGTCGGGCGCAATGCCGATCGAGCGCAGTTCCTTGACGGAATGCTGGGTCGGCTTGGTCTTGAGCTCGCCGGCCGAGGGAATATAGGGCATCAGCGTCAGATGCAGATAGCAGGTGTCGCCGCGCGGCAGGTCATTGCCCAGCTGGCGAATCGCCTCGAAGAACGGCAGGCCTTCGATATCGCCGACCGTGCCGCCGATCTCGACCAGCACGAAGTCGAAATCCTCGTTGCCGTCGATGACGAAATTCTTGATCGCATCGGTCACATGCGGAATAACCTGCACGGTCGCGCCCAGGAATTCGCCGCGGCGCTCCTTGGCGAGGATGTCCGAATAGATGCGGCCGGTAGTGATATTGTCGGCCTTGGTGGCCGCACGCCCGGTGAAGCGCTCGTAGTGCCCCAGATCTAGGTCGGTCTCGGCACCGTCGTCGGTCACGAAGACTTCACCATGCTGGGTGGGCGACATCGTGCCCGGATCGATGTTGAGATAGGGGTCGAGCTTGCGCAGGCGCACCTTGTAGCCGCGCGCTTGCAGCACGGCGCCAATGGCTGCCGATGCCAAACCTTTACCCAATGAGGAGACCACGCCTCCGGTGATGAATACGTACCGAGCCATGGGCGTTCACCTTAGTTCACATCAACGTCGATTCGCAGAGCCCGGACAGAACTCTGCACAAAAGAAGAAGGGGATGTTGCCATCCCCCTCTTTAATTCGCCTTTCGGCGCTTAGTTGCTCGCCGGAGCGGGCGTCGTAGCGGGTGCTTCAGGCACCGGCAGGTCGCCACTGGCTTCCGGGGAAGTCGGTTCTGCTGCAGGCGCAGCCTCGGCAGCCGGCGCCGTTTCTGCGGCCGGAGCGGGCACCACGTCCTGCGTCACGGGATCGGCGCCTTCCGGAGCGACCGGATCGGAAGCCGGAACCGGCAGGTCCGAAGTCGTCGCGCCGCCACCAAGCTGGTTGAGGGCATCGAGCACGCTGGTCGGTGCCGCGCCGTCCTGGCCGGCAGCCGCACGGTCAAGAATGCCCGAGGAGCCGCGATCGAGTTCGGACATGATGGTCAGGCCGATCGCCGTTGCAAAAAACAGCGTCGCCAGAATGGCCGTCGTCCGCGTCAGCAGGTTCGCCGAGCCGCGTGCGGTCATGAAACCACCACCGCCGCCGCCACCGCCAATACCCAGTGCGCCGCCCTCGGAACGCTGCAGCAGGATCACCGCAATCAGCGCCAGGACGATCAGCAGATAGGCCACAATCAGGACGTTTGCCATTCTGTCTCAGTCTATTGGTCTATTAAAAGATGGCGCGTCTTACACGCCTCGCAAGCCAATTGCCAGAGGCCGCCCGGATTTTCCGGGCAGTCCCTGGCGCATTGGCCTCAATTACACCGCGGAGATAATGGTGTAGAAATCCTTTGCCAAGAGGCTGGCGCCACCGACGAGGCCGCCATTGACGTTTTCCACGGCAAGAATCTCGCGCGCATTCTGCGGCTTCAGCGAACCACCATAGAGAATGCGCATGGTCGTGCCCTTGTCGCCGAAGCGATCCACCAGCTGGCGGCGGATGGAATTGTGCATCTGGGCAATGTCGTCATTGCTCGGGGTACGGCCCGTACCAATCGCCCAGATCGGCTCATAGGCCACGATCACCTCATGTTGTTCGGCAGCATCGGGAATGGATGCGGCGAGCTGGGTGGCAACCACGGATTCGGCCGTGCCGGCATCGCGCTCGGCTTCGGTTTCGCCGACGCAGATGATCGGCTTGAGGCCGGAACCGATCGCGGCTTCCGCCTTGGCGCGAACCTGGTCGTCGGTTTCGGCGTGGTTGGCGCGGCGTTCGGAATGGCCGACGATGACATATTGCGCGCCGGCGTCCGCCAGCATCGAGGCCGAAATATCGCCGGTATGCGCGCCCGACGAAGCGGCGTGGCAATCCTGGCCGCCGACCAGAATGCCGCTGGTCGCGCCATTGGAGGCGACCATGTGGAGAATCGTTGCGGGCGGGCAAATGACGACGACGGCGCGCGGTGCCTCACCGGTGGTGAGCATGCCTGCAAGCTGGGTCAGCTCGTCCAGCGAGCCCCGCAGACCGTTCATTTTCCAGTTCCCTGCGATCAGCGGCGTAATGGTCGTTGTCACTCTTTGCTCCTGCATGCCTCTTGCACCGTGGGCGGCTTTGCCCTAACCCCGGCTGTCAAAATCGATTACTAGTGCTCTCCCGCACCTGCGGTAAAGCCTCGTGTTGCCCAAGTGGAACGTCTAAGATGCTCGATAGTTTGCGTTTGTTTGCAAAATCTTGGCCCGGCAAGATCATGGGCGGCTTCCTGCTCGTGGGTATCGCCGGATTTGGCATCAACAATGTCATTACCGATCTGGGCAGCAATACCGTTGCGCGCGTGGGCAACAAGGAAATCAATTCTCGCGAATTCCTGCGCGCCTATCAGGGCCAGCTGAACGAAGTATCGCGCCAGATCGGCACCGTACCACTGCCGACCGATCCGATCGCCCAGCAGATCCAGGGCCAGGTCCTGCTGTCGCTGGCCCAGGATGCCGCGCTCGACCAGGTTGCCGACAATTTCGGCCTTGGCGTGTCCGAGGACAAGCTGGCGCAAATGCTGCGCGAGGACCCGTCCTTCCAGAACGCCCTTGGCACTTTCGACGCATCCAGCTTCAGCCAGACGTTGCAGATGAGCGGCCTGACCGAAGCCGAATATTTCCAGATGCAGGGCGATGCCGCCAAGCGCCAGCAGCTGATCCTCAGCCTCTTCGGCGACAGCCAGCTGCCCGCGACCGCATCCAACCTGATCAATCGCTACTCGGCAGATCAGCGCACCGTGGAATATTTCACGCTCAACGAGACCAGTATCGAGACCCCGGCCGCCCCGACCGAGGAAGAGCTCGCAGCCTATCTTGCCGAGCACCAGGCAGAATACCGCACCGTCGAGACCCGTACCGTGCAGATGCTGCGTCTCTCGACCGCCGATCTCGCCGCGACCAAGACCATCAGCGACGACGCCATTGCAGCCGAATATGAGCGCACCAAGGGCAGCCTGGGCGAAACCGAGCGCCGCACCATCCAGCAGGTGCCGCTGAACGCCGAACAGGTCACCGCCTTCGAGGCAGGTCAGACCGCCGGTACAACATTTGAAACCCTTGTTGCCGATGCCGGCCTGACGCCGACAGATCTGGGCACGCTGCCCCAGTCCGGCATCACCGATCGCAGCCTTGCCACCGCGGCCTTCGGCCTCGACCAGGGCGCTTTCACCATCATCGACGGCATTGGCGGCAAGCGCGCCGTCCATGTCTCGGCCATCGAAGGCGGCGGCACGCCGACTCTCGAAGAGGCCCGCGACCAGATTTCCGAAAACCTCGCCATGGCCGAAGCCCGCACCGAGCTGGCCGAAGTCCAGGACCAGATCGAGGAACTGCGCGCGGCCTTCCGCCCGCTGACCGAAATCGCCTCCCGCTTCAATCTCGACCTCTATGAAGCCAATGTCACCAGCGGTGGCCAGCAGCTCACCGTCATCCCGGACTTGTCCACGGACGACCAGCCCCGCATTGCCCAGGCCATCTTCAAGGCCACCGAAGGCGCGCTGACCCCATCGATCCAGCTCGCCGGCAATGGCAATCTCTGGTTCGACCTCAATGCCATCGAGCCGGCCCGTGACCAGACGCTGGACGAAGTCCGCGACACGCTGACCACGGCCATGACCGAAGAGCGCACAAACAACGCCATCATGGCCGCACAGGCAGAAGCCGTCTCGCGCATGGACGCCGGCGAATCCATCGTCGACGTCGCCGCCTCGCTCAACGTCTTCCCGCAGATCTCCTCGCCCTTCACCCGCTTCGGCTCGGAAGACGGCACGATCGACGCTGCCGTTGCCTCGGCCGCCTTTGCCGGCCCGGCCGAACACCACGGCTCTGCCGTCAGCCAGACCGGTGAATTCGTGGTCTTTGCCGTCACCGACCTGACCCAGGCCGAGGGCCCGCTTGCACAGGCGGCGAATGACAGCCTCGAAAACGAAGCCCGCGTCGGCCTCTATGGCGACTTCATCACCGCCGTGCGCGATGATGCCGGCCTTCGCGTCAACCAGCAGGCACTCGACCAGGTGCTGGCTCTCAACAACGGCGTCGTCCAGTAGGCGACGCCGGACCAACCCCGAACACGGACATTTCCACGATGGGCGACGACTTCTTTCCGCGCTTTGCCGAGCAATATGACGCTGGAAAGTCCGGGATCGTCTGGCGCCGCATCGTGGCCGACCTCGAAACGCCGATCGGCACCTATCTCAAGCTCGCGGCGGGCCGCAAGAATACCTACCTGCTCGAATCGGTGCAGGACGGGACCATCCGTGGTCGCTATTCCATCATCGGCACCCAGCCCGACGTGATCCTCAAGGTCGAAGCCGGCAAGGCCTCGATCAACCGGTCTGCCCAGCTGGACGAGACCGCCTTCGAGCCCCTGCCCGACCAGCCGCTCGACGCCCTGCGCCAGCTCGTCGCCGACAGCATGATCGAGGTCCCAGCCGGCCTGCCGCCGCAGTCGGCCGGTGTCTATGGCTATCTCGGCTATGAAATGGTCCGCTACATGGAAGTGCTGCCCGACAGCAATCCGGACCACCTGCAGACACCCGAAGCCGTCTTGATGCGCCCATCCCTGCTGGCCATCTTCGACACGCTCAAGGACGAGCTCTATCTCACCGCGCCCGTCTATGTGCGGACCGGCGTCACTGCCCGCCAGGCCTGTGAAGCCGCCGAGGCCCGCATCGACGACGCCGTGCAGCGCCTCAGCCAGGCCATGCCGATCACCCCGCCCCCGGCCGATCTGCCCTCCATCGCCATCCAGAGCAACACCTCCCGCGACGACTATTTCGCCATGGTTGCCCGCGCCAAGGATTACATCACCGCCGGCGACATCTTCCAGGTCGTGCTCAGCCAGCGTTTCGAAGCCGATTTCACCCTGCCCCCGACCGCGCTCTACCGCGCCCTGCGCCGCACCAATCCGTCGCCTTACATGTATTTCCTCGATTTCGGTGACTTTGCCGTCGCCGGATCCTCCCCGGAAATCCTTGTCCGCGTGCAGGATGGCGAAGTCACCATTCGCCCCATCGCCGGCACCCGCAAGCGCGGCGCCACGCCCACCCGCGATCAGGAACTGGCCGAGGAACTGCTGTCCGACCCCAAGGAACTGGCCGAACACCTGATGCTGCTCGATCTCGGCCGCAACGATGTCGGCCGCGTCGCCAGGACCGGCACCGTCAAGGTCACCGACAAGTTCTTCCTCGAGCGCTATTCCCACGTCATGCACATCGTCTCCAATGTGGTCGGTGTGCTCGACCCAAAGTATGATTTCGTCGACGCCCTCTCGGCCGGCTTCCCGGCCGGCACTGTCTCCGGCGCCCCCAAAGTGCGCGCCATGGAGATCATCGACGAGCTGGAAAAGTCGCGCCGCGGCATCTACGGCGGCTGCGTCGGCTATTTCGGCGCCGATGGCACCATGGACACCTGCATCGTCCTGCGCACCGCCATCGTGAAGAACGGCAAGCTCTATGCCCAGGCCGGTGCCGGCATCGTCGCCGACTCAAAGCCCGAACTCGAGCAGATGGAATGCGAAAACAAGGCCCGTGCCCTTTTCAGCGCCGCCGAGGAAGCGCTACGCTATGCCGGCGAGGCGAGGATCGGGCAATGACGGCGCAGACAAACAACCAACATCGATGGCGGAGCCGGTTCTGATTTTTCGAACCCGTTACCCCAAGCAGAGCATTTCCAGGAAAAGTGGATACCGGTTTTCCGGTTCGGAAATGCGACAAAGCAGAAGCGCTGGAGCCAGACATGACCCGCACGCTCGTCATCGACAATTACGACAGCTTTACCTACAACCTCGTCCACTTCCTGGGCGAGCTCGGCGCTGACCTCACCGTCATGCGCAACGACAAGATCACCCTCGACGAAGTGGCCGAAATGGCACCCGACGCCGTGCTGCTCTCGCCCGGGCCGGCCACGCCCAACGAAGCTGGTATCTGCCTCGGCCTGATCGAGCGCTTCGCCTCGACCACGCCGATCCTGGGCGTCTGCCTCGGCCATCAGGCCATTGGCCAGGCCATGGGCGGCGACATCATCCGCGCGCCGCATCTCGTCCACGGCAAGACCAGCCGCATCAACCACACCGGCAAGGGCCTGTTCCGCGGCCTCAACAACCAGTTCGAGGCGACACGCTACCATTCGCTGATCGTCAAGGAAGATACTCTCCCCGACGTGCTGGAGATCACGGCCTCCACCGATGATGGCCTGATCATGGGCATGCAGCACAAGACCCTGCCGCTGCACGGCGTGCAATTCCACCCCGAGAGCATCGCCAGCGAAAACGGCCATGCCCTGTTGCAGAACTTTCTTAACATCGCCCGCGACTTCAACGCACGGAAGGCCGCGTGATGGATATCAAGTCAGCCCTCAACAAGATCGCCGACGGCCGTGACCTGACCGGCGAGGAAATGCGCTCCGTCATGCGCATCATCATGGCCGGCGAAGCAACGCAGAGTCAGATCGGCGCCTTCCTCATGGGCATGCGCGTCAAGGGCGAGAGCGTCGGCGAAATCGCCGCTGCCGTCTCCATCCTGCGCGAGAAGATGGTGCCCGTCACCGCTCCCGAAGACGCCGTGGACATCGTCGGCACCGGCGGCGACGGCGTCGGCAGCCTCAACATTTCCACAGCCACGGCCATTGTCGTCGCCGCAGCCGGCGTGCCGGTGGCCAAGCACGGCAACAAGGCCCTCTCCTCGCGCTCCGGCTCCTCCCAGGCGCTCGAAGCCCTGGGCGTCAAGCTTGACCTGACGCCCGACGAGATCGCCGCGACCATTGCCGGCGCCAATATCGGCTTCATGTTTGCGCCCAGCCATCACCCCGCCATGCGCCATGTCGGACCGGCCCGCGCCGAACTGGGCGTCCGCACCCTGTTCAATCTGCTCGGCCCCCAGTCCAATCCGGCCGGCGTGCGCCGCTACCTGCTCGGCGTCTATTCCCAGCAATGGGTCGAACCGGTCGCTGCCGCGCTCTTGGCCAATCGCGCCATCAAGGCCTGGGTCGTTCACTCCAGCGAAGGCCTCGACGAACTCTCCACCTCGGGGCCCAACTTCGTCGCCCAGATCGCCAAGGGCGACCTGCGCAGCTTTGAACTCCATCCCGAACAGGTTGGCCTCAAGCTGACCGATCCCAGAGATCTGCTTGGCGGTGAACCGGCTGATAACGCTGCGGCCATAGTCGCATTGTTCGATGGCGCCCCCGGCGCCTATCGTGACACCGTGCTGCTCAACGCTGGCGCAGCCCTGCTCGTGGCCGACAAGGTCACCACCATTGAAGACGGCATCGCCATGGCCCGCGCCACGGTCGATGCCGGCAAGGCCAAAGACACGCTCGCCCGCCTCGTGGCGGTATCGAATGGACGAGACCGATGACCGATATCCTCAAGCAGATCGAAGCCTATAAGCGCGAGGAAATCGCCGCTGCCAAGGCCATGCGCCCCTGGGCCGAAGTCGTGGCCCAGGCCCACGATCAGCCCGCCCCGCGCGGCTTCATCAAATCCATCAAGGCCAAGCGCGCCCAGGGCAAATTCGCTCTGATTGCCGAGGTCAAAAAGGCCAGCCCGTCCAAGGGCCTGATCCGCGCCGATTTCAACCCGGCCGAAATCGCCCGTTCCTATGAAATGGCCGGCGCCGCCTGCCTCTCCGTGCTCACAGATCGTCCCAGCTTCCAGGGCTCGCCCAGCTATTTGATCGAGGCTCGCGCTGCGACCCGGTTGCCGGTCCTGCGCAAGGACTTCCTCTTCGAGACCTACCAGGTCGCGGAAGCCCGCGCCTGGGGCGCCGACTGCATTCTGGTCATTCTTGCCGCCGTTGACGACGAAATGGCCCGCTACCTGCTCGATTCCGCCCATGAATGGGGCATGGATGCGCTGGTGGAAGTCCACGACCAGCTCGAACTCGACCGCGCCCTGGCATTGGGCGCCGAATTCATCGGCATCAACAACCGCAATCTGCGCACCTTCGAAACCACGCTCGAAACTTCGGTCAACCTCGCCGTCGGCCTGCCGCGCAATGTCCTGTTGGTCAGCGAGAGCGGCATCGTCAATCATGACCATATCCGCATGCTCGAAGAGCGCGCCAATATCGGCACCTTCCTTGTCGGCGAGTCGCTGATGCGCCAGGACAATGTCGAGGCCGCCACCCGCGCCCTTCTGCTCGGCGAACCGGCTATCGCCCGCTGATGGCCAAAAAACTCACCCATCTGAACGAGCGGGGCGAGGCCCATATCGTTGACATCGGTGACAAACCGGTTACCCGTCGCCGCGCCGTGGCGCAGGCGCGTATCCTCGGCCAGGCTGAAACCATCGCGGTCATTCTGGCCGGCGGCCTCAAGAAGGGCGACGCGCTCGCCGTTGCCCGCATCGCCGGCATCATGGCCGCAAAAAAGACGTCCGAGCTGATCCCGCTCTGCCATCCCATCCAGCTGACCAAGGTCAGCGTGGACATTGCGGGCGATGGCGACACGGCGATCCGCATCGAGGCCACGGCCGAAACCACCGGCCAGACCGGCGTCGAAATGGAAGCGCTCGTCGCAGCCTCGACCGCCGCACTGACGCTTTACGACATGGCCAAGGCCCTCGACCGCGCCATGACCATCACCGACATCTGCCTGCTGGAAAAGTCAGGCGGCAAGTCCGGCGACTTCAACCGCTCATGAGCCTGCTCCCGGTCGAAGACGCCATTGCGGCAATCCTCAGGCGCGTTCCGGCTCCTGTAGCCGAAACCGTTGCGCTGTCTGACGCTGCCGGCCGCGTGTTGCTGACCCCGCTCACCGCCACCCATGACCAGCCGCCCTTCCACGCCAGCGCCATGGACGGCTATGCCATGCGCGCCCAAGACATTGTGGACGGTCACCGCCTGAAGCTTGTCGGCATGTCCCAGGCCGGCGCGGCCTACTCCGGCACCGTTGGCCCCGGAGAGGCCGTCCGCATCTTCACCGGCGCACCGCTCGCCGAGGGCACCGATACGGTGATCATGCAGGAAGAGGCCGAGGCTTCTGATGGCTTTGTCTCTTTCACCGCGCCTGCCCGGCTCGGCCACAGCGTGCGCCCCCGCGGCAATGATTTCACGAAGGGCCAGGTCCTCATCGAATCTGGCTCCCGTCTCGCCCCCATGCAACTGGCCGTCGCCGCAGCCGGCAACGCCGCAACGCTCGAAGTCGCCAGGCGCCCCCGCGTCTCGCTGCTGGCCACTGGCGATGAACTGGTTCTCCCCGGCGCAACGCTTGGCCCCGACCAGATTGTCGCCTCCAATAGCTTCGGCCTGCGCCCGCTCCTCCAGCCCTATGCCGAACAGGTCACCGACCACGGCATCGCCCGCGACACGCGCGACGACCTGCGCGGCAAGCTCGAAGAGATCTTTGCCAGTGAGCCCGATATCCTTATCACCACCGGCGGCGCCTCCGTCGGCGACCACGATATCGTCCAGGAACTCCTGCTCGAATTTGGCGTCACGCTCGACTTCTGGCGCATCAACATGCGTCCGGGCAAACCACTGATGTTCGGCACCCGTGGCAAAACCCTGGTCTTTGGCCTGCCCGGAAACCCGGTCTCGGCCATGGTCACCGCCATGGTCTTCATCCGCCCGGCGCTGCGCCAATGGCTTGGCTTCCCCGAACCTGCCCTCTGGCGCCTGCCTCTGGCCGGTCCGACACCGCCAAATACCGCCCGCCGCCACTTCATGCGCGCCCATCTGATCCAGACCCCCGATGGCCTGCAGCTGCAGCCGATCAGCCAGACCGACAGCGGCCACACCTCCTCGCTGGCCACGGCCGACATGCTCATCGTTCAGCCGGAGCACGACTCCGGCCAGCCCGCCGGAACCGTGGTCGACGCAATCCCGCTTGACGGCTTCTGAATTATACCCGGGCTCCAAGTCTCTCTTTTCGCGGGGATATTGCAGAACATAACTAGAACAGCTATGTTCGTTCTGCCTACGTTCCGATTCTCTCCCCGAGGGGCCCATGCTGACGCGCAAACAACACGAGCTGCTGATGTTCATCCATGAACGGATGAAGGAAAGCGGCATTCCGCCATCATTCGACGAAATGAAGGATGCGCTGGATCTCGCGTCCAAGTCCGGCATCCATCGGCTGATCACCGCGCTCGAGGAACGCGGCTTCATTCGCCGTCTGCCCAACCGTGCCCGTGCGCTCGAAGTGGTCAAGCTCCCGGACTCGATGAACCCCTCGCTCGGCGGCCGCAAGGCGCGCTTCGAACCATCGGTCATCGAAGGCAATCTGGGCAAGGTCGCGACGCCTCCCTCGCGTGTCACCACCCAGTCGGAAGACTATGTCCGTCCCGTTTCCATTCCGGTGATGGGCCGTATTGCCGCCGGCACGCCGATCGAGGCGATCCAGACCCATTCCCACACCATCCTGGTGCCCCCCGAAATGCTCGGCGCCGGTGAGCATTACGCGCTCGAAGTGCGCGGAGACTCCATGATCGATGCCGGCATTTTCGATGGCGACACCGTCCTCATCAAGAAACAGGAACAGGCTTCCACCGGCGAGATCATCGTTGCCCTGGTCGACGACGAGGAAGCAACCCTCAAGCGCCTCCGTCGCAAGGGCAATACCGTCGCCCTTGAAGCTGCCAATCCCGCCTACGAAACCCGCATATTCCCTCCCGACCGCGTCAAGGTGCAAGGCCGCCTGGTCGGTCTGTTACGGAAATATTAGGCATAGCCTGATCAGCAAGCCCGGCTGCGCAATGCGTAGCCGGGCTTTTGCTTTGCTGTGCGACCGATTGTCTTGTCATTGATGGCAAGTGTAACGCACATGGCTGCCTCAAAGCTTGGAGATGCTATTGCTTGCCAGTCGATGCGCGCCACTTACTTGCTCTGAATCCGCGTGCAAAAGTCATTATCGTGCAAGACCTTGCGGAGCGCATCGTTCCGTGCCACATATATCCCATACGTTTTCAGCCTAAGTCGGCTGCCTGCTGCCGGTTCGCCGGTCCGTGGCTTCCTGCTCTACCATGCGAACGTTGTGACCCCATGGCATTGTGCCAATGGATAACCGCTCGAATATGAGCAAAGGAAATATCATGGCCTTGATCAATGGCACCGTTAAGTTCTTCAACACCACCAAGGGCTACGGCTTCATTTCGCCCGACAACGGCGGCAAGGATGCCTTCGTCCACATCTCCGCCGTTCAGCGTTCGGGCCTCCAGGGCCTCTACGAGAACGACAAGGTGACCTATGAAGTCGAAACCGGCCGCGACGGCAAGGAATCGGCAACCAACCTGACCCTGCTCTAGTAGCCTCAGGACTGCCGCGAGCGCGTTTCGACGCAGCTCGCCGGGAAACCACCGCGATCCGTCGCGGTGGTTTTTTGTTGGCCCCAAGACATGTCAGTCCAGATACTTGCCCGACCCGGCCCCGTCCTTGTGCCGCAAGCGGGCAGCCGCGATCAGCTCGGGCTCCAGCAGCCGCGCATTGATGCCGATCGTCTGCCGCGACGTGGCCCGCGGTGCCCAATGCGTCACGCAGCCGCAAGTGCTGCAGCGATGAAAATCGACGTGGCGGCCATTCCAGGCATAGGTGTCGGTCTCACCCGCATCCGGCAATCCGTCCAGCTCGCCCGCCTCGCAATAGGTCCAAAGCACACCATAGCGCCGGCACAGGCTGCAATTGCACTCCACCACCTCCTCCGGCGCCTTGGGCAGGGTGATCTTGACCTGTCCGCAATGGCAGCTCGCTATCGGCTTTTTGCTCAAATCCCGTCCTCCAAAAGAAAAGGCCCGCCATTGGCGAGCCTCCGAACTTCATAGCGCGAAAAATCAGTGATTGTCGCCAGCGCAATCGCTCTTAGTGATTGTCGCCAGCGCAATCGCACTTAGTGATTGTCGCGCGGCAAGCCTTCGGTCTGGGCGATGCGCTGATACTTCTCGGCAGGCTTGAGGATGGCACCATCGCCGAGCTGGCCGACGAGGCCGCGCTGGATTTCCTGCCACGGCGTCTGGTGCTTGGGGAACTTGTAGCCACCCGCAGCTTCCAGAGCCGCACGACGCGAAGAAATTTCCTCGTCCGAGATCAGGATATTGGCCTGACCCTTGTTGAGATCGATGCGCACCCGGTCGCCGGTCTTGAGAATGGCGAGATTGCCACCCGCCGCCGCTTCCGGCGAAGCATTGAGGATCGAGGGGGAGCCCGACGTGCCCGACTGGCGCCCGTCACCGATACAGGCCAGCGCGTGCACGCCCTTCTTGATCAGATAGGCGGGCGGCCGCATGTTCACCACTTCCGCCGCGCCGGGATAGCCGATCGGACCCGCGCCGCGCATGAACAGCAGCGTGTTCTCGTCGATCTCCAGCGACGGATCGTCGATCCGGTGGTGGTAATCCTCCGGCCCGTCGAACACCACCGCCTTGCCCTCGAAGGCGCCGGGGCTTTCCGGATTGTTGAGATAGCGATCGCGGAATTCGGTCGAGATCACGCTGGTCTTCATGATCGCATTGTCGAACAGGTTCCCGCGCAGCACGAGGAAACCCGCATCGGTCTTCAGCGGATTGTCGAAGCGACGGATGACCTTGTCGTCCTGGATCGTCGTATTGCGGCAATTCTCGCCGATCGACTTGCCATTGACCGTCGGCGCATTCTCGCGGATCAGTCCCTGGCTCATCAGCTCGTTGACCACCGCCGGCACGCCGCCCGCATGGTAATAGTCCTCGCCCAGATATTCGCCGGCCGGCTGCAGGTTGACCAGCAGCGGCACCTTGTGACCATGCGTCTGGAAGTCCTGCAGTTCCAGTTCGACGCCGATATGCTTGGCGATGGCCTGGATATGGATCGGCGCATTGGTCGAACCACCGATCGCCGAATTGACGACGATCGTGTTGATGAAATTGTCCTTGGTCAGGATGTCGGAGGGCTTCAGGTCCTCATGCACCATGTCCACGATGCGCTTGCCGGTGCGATAGGCCATTTCCTGGCGATCGCGATAGGGCGCCGGAATGGCCGCCGACCCCGGCAGCTGCATGCCCAGCGACTCGGCCAGCGAATTCATCGTCGTCGCCGTGCCCATCGTGTTGCAATAGCCCGTCGAAGGCGCCGAGGATGCCACCAGCTCGATGAACTGTGCATAGTCGATCTCGCCGGCCGCCATCATCTGGCGCGCCTTCCACACGATCGTGCCCGAGCCTGTGCGCTCGCCCTTGTGCCAGCCATTGAGCATCGGCCCGACCGACAGCGCGATCGCCGGAATATTGACCGTCGCCGCGCCCATCAGCATGGCCGGCGTGGTCTTGTCGCAACCGATCGTCAGCACCACGCCATCGAGCGGATAGCCGTAGAGCACTTCCACGAGGCCGAGATAGGCAAGGTTGCGATCAAGGCCCGCGGTCGGACGCTTGCCGGTTTCCTGGATCGGATGCACCGGGAACTCGATGGCAATGCCGCCCGCTTCGCGAATGCCTTCGCGCACGCGCTCGGCCAGGACGATATGGTGACGGTTGCACGGCGACAGGTCCGAGCCGGTCTGCGCGATGCCGATGATCGGCTTGTTCGACTGCAGCTCTTCGCGCGACACGCCAAAATTCATGTAGCGCTCAAGGTAGAGCGCGGTCATGTCCGGATTGTCGGGATTGTCAAACCAGGCGCGCGAACGCAGCTTTTTGGTGTTCGAACCGGCGCTATCTGCCGTCATGTGATGTTCCTTTTGAGTCCGCAGGCACACGCCTACGTTTGACTCGTTCTAACATGGCTGACGGCGCTGTGAATGCCCTTCGATGTAAAAAATCATACAAATGAGCAGCGTGGTCATTTTGCCACGCTCAACCTTCTCCAAAGCGCTGAAAATCTTACCAAACGAGGGGACGTTTCAGCCGTCTCGGAACAGATATGGGCCCGCGCGCCCCGCAAAATCGCACTGGTCCAAATCGCAACCAGTCATTAGGGTCGCGCCGCGACAAAGCTGCCGCGTGAGGGGAAGTTCGTGACGACGAGTGTGGAATGGATTGCCGTTGACTGGGGGACATCAAACCTCCGCGGCTGGGGCATTGCTGCCGACGGTTCGGTGGTGTTCGAAAAGTCATCCCCCAAGGGCATGGGCAAGCTGCAGCGCGAGGAATTTCCCGCGGCACTGTCCGAGCTGCTCGATGGCGTTACCGCCAATGGCAACAAACTCGAGGTCCTGATCTGCGGCATGGCCGGCGCCCGCCAGGGCTGGCTCGAGGCCCCCTATCTCGAAGCCCCCACCGACCTGCGCGGCCTGCTCGAAGGCGCCGTTCGTCCCGACACCGGTAACGACCGCATTACCGCTGCCATCCTGCCCGGCGTTTGCCAGAAGGCCGGCGCCGACAATGTCATGCGCGGCGAAGAAACCCAGCTCCTGGGCCTCGCCGCCCTCAATACCGGCTATTCCGGCATGGTCTGCATGCCCGGCACCCATTCCAAGTGGGCCCAGCTGTCCGGAACGCGCATCGAGCATTTTTCCACCGCCATGACCGGCGAAATGTTCGAACTGCTGCGCACCCATTCAGTCCTGCGCCATTCCCTCACCGGCGATCTCGACGGCCCCGGCCGCGACGAGGGCTTCAAGGCCGGCGCCGAGACGGGCCTCGCCCATCCCGAGCAATTGCTGGGCACCCTGTTTCAGGTCCGGGCCGGTTCGCTCCTGTCGGGTCGCCAGCCAGATTGGTGTGCCGGCTTTCTGTCCGGCCTGTTGATTGGAACAGAAGTGGGCAGCAACCGTCATCTGATCGGCACCGCACCCGTGCCATTGATCGGTTCGCCCGCCCTTTGCGCGCTCTATGCCCAGGTGCTCACCATGGCTGGCGCCAGCGGCGCGCCCAAGGATGCCACCGAAATCGTGCTCGCCGGCCTCAAGGCCGCGCGCAGCTTTGCCAGTTAGTTTGGGAGTTCGATCAATGGAACACCGTCACCTCATCGCCATCCTGCGTGGCATCACCCCCTCGGAAACCGTCGATGTCTGCCAGGCGCTGGTCGCCGCCGGCATCACCATGATCGAGGTCCCGCTCAATTCCCCCGAAGCCCTGACCTCGATCGCCCTGGCCTCCAATTCGCTCAGCGATGCGGCCGCCATCGGTGCTGGCACCGTCCTCACCAAGAAGCAGGTCTGGGCCGTCTCCGATGCGGGCGGCACCTTCATCGTCTCGCCCGATACCAACAAGCAGGTCATCGAAGAAACCGTGCGCCTGCAGATGCTATCCTATCCCGGCGTTTTCACCCCCACCGATGCCTTCCGCGCAGTCAAGTCGGGCGCCACGGGCCTTAAATTCTTCCCCGCCGAAGTGCTCGGCCCCAAGGGCATCAAGGCCATGAAGGCCGTGCTCCCGCCGGAAATCCCGCTTTATGCCGTGGGTGGCGCCAATCCCGATAATTTCACCGAATACTTCGCCGCCGGCTGCACCGGCTTTGGCCTCGGCACCTATATCTACAAGCCCGGCATGAGTGCCGCCGACGTTGCCGAACGCGCCAGGACCGCCGTCGCCGCTTATGACACAGGGAAAGCCTGATGACCCAGACCGCCCGCCTCCTTCTCGATTCGCAGTGCCAGCTGGGCGAAGGCCCGGTCTGGCACGATGGCCGTCAGGAACTCTTCTTCTTCGACATCAACGAGCAGACCCTGTTCTCGGTCACGGCTGAAGGCGAGATCACCAATAGCTGGCTCTTCAACGAAACCGTCTCGGCCGCGGCCATCGTCGACAATGACACCTTGGCGCTGGTCACCGACACCGGCCTCAAGCATTTCGATATCGCCACCGGCGGCATGAACCGCATCAACGAAATCGAGGCCGACAAGCCCGGCACGCGCGGCAATGACAGCCGCGTCCACCCCTCCGGCGCCTTCTGGATCGGCACCATGGATCGCAGCGGCGACGACGCGGCGATTGGGGCCGTCTATCACTTCCGCCAGGACGTGCTGACGACGCTCAAGTCCAATGTCGCCATTCCCAATGCCACCTGTTTCTCCCCCGATGGGCGCATCGCCTACTGGACCGACACGGCTACTGCCAAAATCATGCAGGTGACGACCGATCCGGCCACCGGCCTGCCAACCGGCGAGTGGACACTCTTCGCTGATGTAACCGACGGCCCTGGCCATCCTGATGGTGCCGTCGTCGACAGCGAAGGCTATCTCTGGAACGCCCGCTGGGGCGGCGCCTGCGTCGTGCGACATGCGCCCGATGGTTCAGTCGATCGCATCGTTCAGGTTCCGGTCAGCCAGGTCACCTGCCCCGCCTTCGGCGG
Organism: uncultured Devosia sp.; assembly: GCF_963517015.1. Classification (NCBI taxonomy): domain Bacteria; kingdom Pseudomonadati; phylum Pseudomonadota; class Alphaproteobacteria; order Hyphomicrobiales; family Devosiaceae; genus Devosia; species uncultured Devosia sp. The sequence continues at coordinate 2,178,075 of NZ_CAUQDV010000001.1, read as the reverse complement.
CAAGGATCTGAAAACCCTGTTCATCACCACCGCCGCCAAGAATCTGAGCGAAGACCAGCTGGCCGCCGAAAAGCACGCCGGCAGCCTCTTTGCCATCGATCTCGACGTCGCTGGCCTCCCCGAAGCTCGCATCACTCTCTGAAAGCGTCTTTCATGACCACCCCAACCCTCGGCGTCTGTTACTATCCCGAACATTGGCCCGAGGATTGGTGGGAGCGCGACGCGGCCCGCATGGCCGAGGTCGGCATCGCCTGGGTTCGCATCGGCGAATTCGCCTGGTCGCGCTTCGAGTCGACACCCGGCCAGATGAATTTTGACTGGATCATCCGCGCCATGGATGTCTTCCATCGCCATGGCATTCAGGTCGTGGTGGGCACGCCTACTGCGACCCCGCCGCGCTGGATGGTCGACAAGCATCCCGACATGCTCCCCGTCGACATCCGCGGCCAGCGCAAGGGCTTTGGCTCGCGCCGCCACTATGACTTCAGCCATCTCGGCTATCGCGAAGAAGCCGGCCGCATCACCCGCCTCCTCGCCGAGGCCGTCGGCCAGCATCCCGCGCTTGGCGCCTGGCAGACCGACAATGAATATGGCTGCCATGACACGACCTATTCCTGGTCGCCCGCCGCGAAAGACGGCTTCCAGCTCTGGCTGCAAGAGAAGTACCAAACCCTCGACGCCCTCAACCAGGCTTGGGGCAACGTCTTCTGGTCCATGGAATACAATCGCTTCGATCAGGTTGAACTGCCCAATTTGCTGGTCTGCGAAGCCGCACCCGCCCACGAGCTCGACTTCCGCCGCTATACCTCCGATCAGGTCGCCGCCTTCAACAAGGTCCAGTTCGATATCCTCAAGTCGATCCGGCCAGACCTCCCGGTCATCCACAATTTCATGAGCCGCATCACCGATTTCGACCACTACGACGTGGCCGAAACGCTCGATATCGCCTCTTGGGACAGCTATCCGCTCGGCCATCTCGCCGTCAGCGACGAGCCAGAGGAAACCAAGCGCCTCTACATGCGCCAGGGTGATCCCGACAATGCCGCCTTCCACCATGATCTCTATCGCGCCGTAGGCCACGGCCGCTGGTGGATCATGGAACAGCAGCCCGGCCCGGTGAACTGGGCCCAGTTCAATCCCGATCCCCTGCCCGGCATGGCCCGCCTCTGGGCCTGGGAGGCTTTCTCCCATGGTGCCGAAGTCGTCACATATTTCCGCTGGCGTCAGGCGCCCTTCGCCCAGGAACAGATGCATGCCGGCCTGCTCCGCCCCGACAGCGAGCCCGCGCCCGCCTATCACGAGGCGTCTCAGGTCGCCGAAGAACTCAAGAGCCTCGACCTCAGCGGCGCCGTGGGCAAGGCCCGCGTCGCCCTGGTCTTTGACTATCAAAGCGAATGGGCCTGGCAGATCCAGCCGCAGGCCAAGGGCTTTTCGCACGGCGCCCATGTCCGCGCGCTCTATGCCGCCTTCCGCAAGCATGGTGTCGATATCGACATCCTGCCGCCCAGCACGAAGAGCTTTGCCGGCTATGACATCGTCGCCATTCCCGCGCTCTTTGCCTGGAATGACGACCTGCGTTCGGCCATTGCCGATTTCGAGGGCCATCTGCTGATCGGCCCGCGCTCTGGCTCCAAGACGCAGGACTTTGCCATCCCGACGGCACTGGGCCCCGACCTCCCGAGCAACCTGCTCGACGTCAAGGTCATGCGCGTCGACAGCATCGATCCCGAGATCACTGTTGAAGTCCGCGGCAGCGGCGCCGTGCATCACTGGCGCGAGCGCCTCGAAACCCGCGCCAATGTGGTGATCGAGGATGCGGAAGGCTGGCCGGTCCTGGTCAATCAGGGCAAGCTCTTCTACCTAGGCGCCAGCGGCTCGAAGGCCTTGGTGCAGCGCGTCGCTGACTACCTGATTGCCGAAGTCGATCTGCCCACCCTCAACCTCCCCGCTGGAGTCCGCTGCCGCACTCGTTCGGGTTTCCGCATCTATGTGAACTACGGCGCCGGCGCTGCGACGCTGAACCCCGCCGCCGATGAAAGTGGCTATGTGCTCGGCACGGCCGACATGGTTGCAGCCGGCGTCACCGTGGCAAAACTCGCCACGGTCTAGTCAGATTGGGAACGGCGGTGCGGATTTCGAACCGCGCCGCCACTTCGTCCCAGCGCAACCAGTGCACGCCGCCTCCGGCCAGATCGTCCACATCCACCACCTGCCCACCAAGGCATGTCGAAGGCGCTCGAACGCGAGCCACGATCAACTGGTGAAGGCCACAATCCTCGGCAAAAGCCGACGCATTGCGGATCACCGCCACCGAGAATTTCTCGGTCTGCACGACACAGCCGAGGCTGTCGCAACCGGCGCCGGCAAAACCTTCCACAAACTCTTCCTGATAGTGCCGGCTCCAGGCATCGACGGCAAAGCTCTCGGCCTTGCCACTGACCAGCCCATAACCGTCCTGATTGCGCAGCGCGACCGCTTGGGTCGTGTCCGAAATCAAGACGTCCGGCCTCTGGTCCAGCCCCACCAGCAGGATCAGCGGCAGCGCCAAAGCCGGTCCCAACAGCCGCCACCAGGTGTTGAGCACGGCAAACCAGCCCAGCCCCACCAGCCCGATCACCAGCGCCCATGCGGTCAGCAATGGGTTACCAGTCCAGCCCGCACTCCACCCTGCCACCAGCACAGCACCATCGACCATGCGGTCGATCCCCCAGCCCATCACGGAGAGAAACGGCGCCTCCACGCCGAACGGCATGGCCAGCACCGAAAGCACGGCAAAGGGCATGATGATGAGGCTGACCACTGGCAGCACCAGCACATTGCCCAACACGCCCAGCGGCGCCGTCTGCTGGAAATGATAGGCAGAGAACAACAGCGTCGCGGTACCGGCAATGAAACTGGTCGCCGCCGTCGTCCAGATCGTCGCCCACAACCGTCCAACCCGGCCCCGCTCGCCCTCTGGCGCTGGCCGCGGCATCTCGTAGATCCCGATCAGCGCCACCACGGCCGCAAAGGACAATTGAAAACTCGCCCGGAAGACGCTGGCCGGATCGATCACGATGATCAGGAGAGCGGCAATCGCCACATTGCGCATGGTCAGTGCCCGCCGGCCCGCCAGCACCGCCCCAAAGATCAGCCCCAGCATGATCGTCGAGCGCAGCGCCGGAACATTGGCGAGGCCACCCGCCAGCAGCAGATAGAATGCCGCCGCCACGATCCCGCCCAGCGCCGCGATCTTCTTGACTGGCCGGCGCACCGCAACACCCGGCAGCGACGCCATGCCCAGCCGGAACAGAAAATACAGTCCACCCGCCACAATGGAGAGATGCAGTCCCGAGATCGAATAGATATGCGCCAGCCCTGACGCCGCCATCACGTCGCGCGTCGCATCGTCGATTCCGCTCTGGTCCCCCATCACCATGGCCCGCCCGATCGCCGCCGAATGCTCGCCCAGCACCGCATCGATCCGCGCACCAATCCCTGACCGCAGTCCCTCGACCGCCCGCGTCAGGTCGAACTCGCCATGCCGCACCAGCTCGAAGTCCCCCGTGACCGTCCCATACGCCCCGATCCCGGCAAAATAGGCATGGAACTGGCTGTCGAAACTTCCCGGCAAGATCGGCCCCGGCACAGGCGCCAGCCGCATGCTGGCCCGGATCACATCGCCGGGCGCCAGAGCCGTCGCACCCGACACCACCAAACGGGCCTTGGCGATCGGCAGAACCCGATCATCGGTAACCGGAAGCAAACCCGTCACCACCACCCGCTGCACATCCGCATCGGCGGACAGCACCTCTTCGACCCGGGCCTCGTAGAATCCATAAGACGGTCGAGACAACATTTCTGTCCCGAACCACGCCCCGTGCAGCGGCAGGAGGCAGAATCCAAGCCAGAAGCAGATCACGAGGAAGAAGTCGTCAAGCATGCTTGTGCGCCAGACGAGAGCCAATCCAACAGCCAGACCCGCCCCAACCGCGGCCAGCGCCCAGCCTTCCGGCTCCAGCGGCAACGACGCATAACAGACCAAGCCAGCGATCATGGCAAAGGGCAGCAGCACGAAAAGCCGCCGATCTTCGAGCCAAACAACTGGTATTGCTAATTTTTTCTGCGGCAATCGGTGGGCGTGCGGCACCGGCAAAGCTCTCGGCTCGCGCTCGCCCGTCTCCGCCTCAAGCACCGCTCCAGCCCCCGCCCTTGCGCTCGTGCGGCTCTATGCTACACACGGCTTCAAAATCCTCCAAGCATTCCGGTACCATGTCCCAGGTCGTCACCCGCTTCGCCCCTTCACCCACTGGCTACCTCCACATTGGCGGCGCCAGAACCGCTTTGTTTTCATGGGCTTACGCTCAGAACAAAGGCGGCAAGATGCTGCTGCGCATCGAGGATACCGACCGCGAACGCTCGACCGAAGCCGCCGTCGTCGCCCTGGTCGATGGCCTGAAATGGCTGGGCCTGCATTGGGATGGCGAGCCGATTTCCCAGTTCGGCCGCGCCGCGCGTCACGCCGAAGTCGCCCATGAGCTCGTCAAGATGGGCCATGCCTACTATTGCTACTGCTCGCCCGCCGAGCTCGATCAGATGCGCGAAGAAGCCCGCGCCGCCGGCAAGCCCCCGCGCTACAACGGTTTTTGGCGTGACCGCGACCCGAGCGAAGCGCCAGCAGGCGTCTCGCCCGTGGTCCGCATCAAGGCCCCGCTGAGCGGCGATATCGTCGTGGACGACCACGTCCAGGGCAAGGTCGTGTTCAAGACCGAGAACCTCGACGACTTCATTATCCTGCGCTCGGACGGCACCCCGACTTACATGCATGCCGTGGTCGTCGACGACCACGACATGGGCGTCACCCACATCATCCGCGGCGACGATCACCTGACTAATGCCGCCCGCCAGATCATCATCTATCAGGCCATGGGCTGGACGGTGCCAGAGATGGCCCATATCCCGCTGATCCACGGCCCCGATGGTGCGAAGCTGTCCAAGCGCCACGGCGCACTGGGCGTCGAAGCCTATCGCCAGATGGGCTATCTGCCTGAGGCGCTTCGCAATTACCTCGCCCGCCTCGGCTGGAGCCATGGCGACGACGAGATCTTCTCGACCGACCAGATGGTCGAATGGTTCAGCCTCGAAGGCCTCAACAAGGGCGCCGCGCGCTTCGACTTCGTCAAGCTCGAGAACATCAACGGCCACTATATCCGCGAAGCCAAGCCGGATTATCTCTACAAGATCATGCTCGACACCGCAGCCGAAGTCGGCCGCACCGCCGACGTCGAAGGCCTCAGCGCCAATGAGGCCATCGTCCTCGCCGCCATTCCCGAGCTACAGCCGCGCGCCAAGACCGTGCTTGAGCTGATCGACCTCGCCCAGTTCATCTATGCGTCACGCCCGCTTGCTATCGATGCCGCCGCCGCCGTGCTTCTGACCGACGAGACCCGCTCGGTTCTCAAGGACATGGCCGACAGCCTGCGCGGTCTCAACGAGTGGACCGTTCCGGCCATTGATGGCGCCATGCGGACCCTGGCAGAAGCCAAGGGCCTCAAGCTCGGCAAGCTGGCCCAGCCCTTGCGTGCAGCCCTGACCGGCCGCACCGTTTCGCCGGGCATTTTCGAGGTCATGGTGCTCATCGGTCGCGATGAATCCATGGCGCGCCTCGAAGACCAGACCGGCACTGTCTAGTGCCATTCGGAGGGTAAGCCTTGCTTACCCATTGGTTGCCTTGGACGGGTAAAAGCGATACCTGTCCAAAGCAGCTGTGACTGCCCAATATTCCGCCCCCGCCGACCGCAGTCTCGCCGTCTGGAATGGGGCCCTCGAGGAGAGCTCAATGACCGAAAAAGTCGCCAAACTCGTCATCGGGGACCAGACGCACGAACTTCCAGTGTTGTCGGGTTCCGTTGGTCCTGATGTAATCGACATTCGTACGCTCTATGCCAAGACTGGCATGTTTACTTTCGACCCCGGTTTTACGTCGACGGCCGCTTGCGAAAGCGCCATCACCTATATCGACGGCGACAAGGGCGAGCTGCTGTATCGCGGCTACCCGATCGAACAACTGGCTGAAAAGTCGAACTATCTCGAAGTTTGCTATCTGCTGCTCTACGGCGAACTGCCGACCAAGACCCAGTTCGCCGAATTCGAGCAGCTCGTCACGCGCCACACCATGGTGCATGAGCAGATGCACTATTTCTACCGCGGTTTCCGTCGCGATGCGCATCCCATGGCGATCATGACCGGTGTGGTTGGCGCCATGGCTGCCTTCTACCATGACTCGACCGACATCAGCGATCCGCAGCAGCGCGAGATCGCCTCGATCCGCATGATCGCCAAGATGCCGACGATCGCTGCAATGGCCTACAAATATTCGGTCGGCCAGCCCTTCGTCTATCCGCGCAACGATCTCGATTTCGCGTCCAACTTCCTGCACATGTGCTTCTCGGTTCCGGCTGAACAGTTCAAGGTGAACCCGACCATTGCCAAGGCGATGGACCTGATCTTCACCCTGCATGCCGACCATGAGCAGAACGCGTCGACCTCGACCGTGCGTCTCGCCGGCTCGTCAGACGCCAATCCTTTCGCCTGTATTGCTGCCGGCGTTGCCTGCCTCTGGGGCCCTGCCCATGGCGGTGCCAACGAAGCCGCGCTCAACATGCTCAAGGAAATCGGCACCGTCGACCGCATTCCCGAGTTCATCGCCCGCGCCAAGGACAAGTCCGACAGCTTCAAGCTGATGGGCTTTGGTCACCGCGTCTACAAGAACTTCGACCCCCGCGCGACCGTGATGCAGAAGACGGCCAAGGAAGTGCTCGACCTGCTCGGCGTGCACAATAACCCGACGCTGCAGGTTGCCCAGGAACTCGAAAAGATTGCGCTGGAAGACCCCTATTTCGTCGAGCGCAAGCTCTATCCGAATGTGGACTTCTACTCGGGCATCATCCTGGAAGCGATCGGCTTCCCGACCTCGATGTTCACCGTGCTCTTCTCGGTCGCCCGCACCGTTGGCTGGATCAGCCAGTGGAAGGAAATGATCGCCGATCCGCAGAAGAAGATCGGTCGTCCGCGCCAGCTCTATGATGGAGCACCGGCCCGCGAATATCAGGATCTCGGCAGCCGCTGATCCCAGTGTGAAAGGACCCGGTCCGCCGGGTCCTGACGGGGATGGTCTTCGGCCCCCTGCTCCATCAAGTCGCCAAGCTCGCCAAAGGCCGCAATCTGGTCCTGGCGGGCTTTTTTATTGTCCAGCAGATCGAGCACGTCACGTGTCAAGGCGACGGCGTCCGGCGCATCCTGCACCAGCTCGGCGACGACCGGGCGGGCCAGGATGATATTGGGCAGCGAGACTGGCGGCCGGCCCAGCTTGTCATAGGCCTTGGCCTGCGGTCCATCGAGCACATAACTGACCACCATCGGTACCTGCGCCAGCGCGAGTTCGAGGGTTGCCGTACCCGATACTGCAACAGCCATCAGCGCTTTGCTGTAAAGTTCGGCGCGAGCCGTCCGATCGGCGACAACGGTGACGGGCACCGGCCACTCGGCAGTCTCTCTCTCGACCCGATCCTTGAGCGCCTTGAGCGTTGGAATGACCACGCCGTCCACCGAAGGCTGATTGCCGATCTGCTCCAGCATTTGTCGGAACAACGGCAAGTGGCGACGCAACTCGCCCTCGCGGCTACCCGGCAGCAGCACCAGCGGCCCGCGCTCAGAAACCGCGCGCTGGATGCGCTCACCCAGAGCGGGATGGCCGACATATGCGGTTGGGGGGCCGCCAAGTCTCTCCATCACTGCCGGCTCGAAGGGCAGAACGGCGAGCACTTCCTCGAACAGTGGCCTGAGCTTGGCTGCCCGTTGCGGTGCCCTGGCCCAGACCGAGGGAGCAACATAGAGGATGAGCTTGCCCTTGAAGCCGAGCTTTCTGGCGCGCTTGGCCACCAGCTTGGAAAAGTCCTGCGCGTCGACAAGGATCGCAATATCGGGATTGGCCTTGCAAATGGCCCGCGCAGTCTGCTCGACGCGCCATAGCAGCAACGGCAGGCGCATCAGCACATCGGTGATGCCCATCACCGCCAGGTCGCTCATCGGAAACAGCGACTTGAGGCCTTCGGCCTGCATGTCCTGCCCGCCGACACCAATAAATGCCAGATGCACCCGCGCCTTGAGACGACGGATCAGGTCGGCCGCAATCCTGTCCCCGGACGGTTCGCCGGCGAGGATAAACAGTTTGAGCCGATCCGGCTCGCTCATTGGGTCTCTTCGAGATCGGAGTTGCGCGGCAGGAGGATCGGGCGATCCGAAGCCGCGGCGATAAAAGCCACGACGTCCTGGACCAGAACATCGCCCTTGAACAGTTCTGCAGCATCCTCAACGCGTTCGCGCAAGGTTCCCTCGCTGGCAAAAATCTGGCGATAGGCCGCGCGCAGGCGATGAATAGCCTCGCGCTCGAAACCACGACGCTTCAACCCAACCAGATTGAGCCCGGCAAGACGCGCGCGATTGCCCACGGCAAGGCCATAGGGAATGACGTCGGAGTCGACCATCGAATGCGCGCCGATAAAGGCATGGTTGCCAACGCGTACGAACTGGTGCACGGCGCAAATGCCGCCAAAGCGCACATGGTCGCCGATGATGGCATGGCCGGCAATACCGACATAATTGGCCAGCACGACGTTATTGCCCACGATAGCGTCATGCGCCACATGTGAACACGCCATCAGCAGGCAGTCATCGCCGACCTTGGTCAGCATGCCGCCGCCCTCTGTGCCGGGATTGATCGTCACCGACTCGCGAATGGTGCAGCGCTCACCGATCTCGACCCGCGAATCCTCGCCGTGAAACTTGAGGTCCTGCGGCTGGTGTCCGACCGAAGCAAAGGGAAAGACCTTGCTGTCCGCGCCAATGCTGGTGCGGCCTTCGATCACGGCATGGGAAACCAACTCGACATTGTCGCCGAGAACGACATTCTCGCCGACGATCGAATAGGGACCGACCTTGACGCCCTTGCCCAGCTTGGCGCCCGGCGCGACGATAGCCGTCGGATGAACGACGGTATCGGTCACGAATTGGCCTCGACGATCATGGCGGAGATTTCCGCCTCGGCGATCAAGGTGTCACCCACCATGGCCCTGGCCTGGTAGCGGCCGACATTGCGGCGACGCTGGATCTTGGAGATATGGAACTCCAGCACGTCGCCTGGAATGGCGGGCTTGCGGAACTTGGCCTTGTCGATGCCCAGCATCAGCACGATGTTCTTCTTGCCCGTGCCAGCCTCATACTTGATGACGATAGCCCCGGCGGTCTGCGCCATGCCTTCGATGATCAGCACGCCCGGGAAAATCGGGTTTTCTGGGAAATGACCCTGAAAGATCGGCTCGTTATAGGTAATGTTCTTGATGCCGACCGCGGTCTGATCGCCATCGATCTTGACGATCTTGTCGATCATCAGGAACGGATAGCGATGCGGCAGGCTTTGCAAGATTTCGCCAAGGCTCATGGCCGAAAGTTCAGTGCTCTCTGTTGCGCTGTCGGTCATCCCCGCTTGTCCCCTTTGGATAGTTTCCGCAATGTGGCGAGCTCTCGCCAGTGATCTCTTATATCGACGGCCGGAGCACCGGCAAGCTTGCTGCCAGGCGGCCAGTTCTTGGTGACGGCACCCCTGGCGTGGACGATCGAACCTGCGCCCACCGTCAGATGGCCCGAAGAGGCCGAATTGCCCCCCATCAGCACGCCATCTTCCAGAGTGGTCGTGCCGGCAAGTCCCGTCATGGCCGCAATCAGGCAGCCCCGGCCGATCTTGCAGTTATGGCCGATCTGCACGAGGTTATCGATCTTGGTATTCTCGCCGATCATGGTATCGCCCAGGGCGCCACGGTCGATGGTTGTATTGGCACCGACCTCGACATGGTCCTGAATCAGCACCCGTCCGAGCTGCGGAATCTTGCGGTTCGACCGGCCATGGTCGAGCCAGCCAAAGCCTTCCGTTCCGATCCGGACGCCGGAATGTATCGTAACGTTGTTGCCGATATGCGCGCAGTCGATGGTCACATTGGCGGCGATCGTGCAATTGCGGCCGATGGTAACGCCGGCGCCGATCACCGTATTGGCGCCGATCACCGTGCCGCGCCCGATTTCGACGCCCGCCCCGATGACGGCATTGGAACCGGTAACGACATCGCGTTCGAAAATAGGCGCACCAAAATCCGTACGGCCGCCGGAAAGAACGGCTCTGGTGTTGGCAGGATACAGTAGGTCGAGAATTTCGACGAACAGCTGATGCGGCCTGTCAGCGACGATGGCAAGCACATGGTCCGGCACGACATCGCGCAAGGCTGGCAAGACCACGACAGCGCCCGCCGAGGTCGAACGCAGCTCTTCGATATAGCTGGTGTGAGCCGCCAAGCCCAACTCTTCCGGACCAGCCAGCTCGAGCTCGGCGACGCCGGATATGGAAAGGTCCGCGCCGTTCAGCCCCGCCAGCAGATCGTCGCGCTTGAGGTCAGCAAGAATACTGGCGATCGAGAACGGCCCGGCGAAAGGGTGGAAACGGGTATCGACCATACTATCACTCAAAAAGATTGAGCCGCGGTGCTTGCCGCCCGCGGCTCAATGAACGTCTCACGTCGATGCGACTAGAACAAGGACGACATGGTGATCTGGAACACCTGGGTCTTGTCCGAGGAGGACTTGTCGATCACGTGGGCGAAGTCGCCACGCAGTGGGCCGAACGGGCTGTCCCAAATCAGCGACGCACCAACCGAAGTCCGGATCGGGACATCCACGCTGCCCGGATCCACGCCTGCAACGGCCGTGGTATCGAAGGCTGGGAAGCGACCATCGTCGATCCAGGCGGCATCGGCCCAGACAGCACCCGACACGCCGTAGCTTTCCGGCAGGACCGGGATCGGGAACTCGATCTCGCCCGAGATACCGGCATAGGCGACGGCACCGAGATACTCGCCATTCGTCAGGCGCGGGCCAAGACCACCACCATCGAAGCCACGGATCAGCTGCGAACCCGGACGGAAGGCTTCCACAGCGTGGACACCATCGTCACCGAGATCGTTGATGATACCGGCCTGGCCACGAACGCTGGCAACGATGCCCGAGTCCTGGATTAGCGGCATGTAGTAGCGGGCACGAGCTTCCGACTTCAGCAGATTGTGGTCCCAGCCGATGTACTGCTGCGTGAAGGACGCATAGAGACCGCTGGTCGGCGACTTGGTGTCGTCAAGGCTATTCCAGGTCAGCGTATAGCCAACGAAAGCCTTGTTGAACTCCTGGTCGTTGAACACGAGCACCGAAGTCGGAGTCTCCTCGTCCTTGATGACCTTGTGCTCGCCACCCACGAAGAGCGTGGCCGACAGGGCGCTGGTCAGCGGCACATTGGCGCGGAGCTGGCCACCGGTAGATTCCGAACCGTAGAAGATCGACGAACCTTCGTCGCTGATGCGGTGATAGGCGTCGATACCGGCAGCAACCTTGAGACCCATGAAGCGGGGCTCGGTGAAGGAGAAGTCGAAGGTACGACCCGATTCCGAAGCACCGATCGAGGCACGCAGATACTGGCCACGACCGAGGAAGTTGCGCTCGGTGAGCGAGACTTCACCCAGGATGCCGTCCTGCGTCGAGTAACCGGCAGTTGCGCCATACTCACCCGTCGAGGTTTCGGTCACGTTGATGTTGATGATCACCTTGTCCGGGGCAGAACCCTGCGTGGTCGTCAGATTGACGGCCGAGAAGTAACCCAGGGCATCGATGTTCTTGCGGCCACGAACAACCAGTGCACGGCTGAAGGGGTCGCCTTCGGCGAACTCCAGCTCGCGACGGATGACGAAGTCACGCGTCTTGGTGTTGCCCGAGATATTGATGCGCTCGACATAGATGCGAGCACCCTCGTCAACGAGGTAGGTCACGTTGAACGTGCCATTGGTCACGTCACGGTCAAGACGGGCACGAACGTCCGCAAAGGAGTAACCCTGTGCATTGGCTTCGTAGGCCATCTCTTCGATGGTGTCCTGCAGGTTCACAGCCGAGTAATTGCCACCCTGGCTGGTCTGCACCGTGCCCTTGAGGCCATCGGTGTTAAGACCGGCAATGCTGGTTTCGATACCAACATTGGCAAACTCGTACTTCTGACCTTCATTGATCGTGAAGTTGATGAAATAGGCATTCTGGGCGGCGTCATATTCGCCGACCGAATTCACCTGCGCATCGGGATAACCACGATTGGCGTAGTAGAGACGGATGCGTTCGCGATCGACGGCAATCTTCTGCTCGTCATAGCCGTCATCCTTGAAAAGCCAGCTGAGAATGCCGGTTTCCTTGGTGAGCATGTTGCTCTTGAGGCTGTTCGAACCAAAGGCATTGTTGCCCGTGAAGTTGATCGCCTTGATGCCGGCGCGATTGCCTTCGTTGACCACGAAGATAACGCGGACGCGACCGTCATTGGTGGCTTCCGTACGCGCCGAAACCGACACGCTGAGGAACCCGTCGCGGTCATAGGCCTGACGGATGCTCTCGATGTCGGAATTGACGCGCTGCTGCGTGTAGACGCCAGACGACGAAACGTCGACCATCGCCAGCAACTGTGTATCAGTGAAGCGCTTGTTGCCCTCAAAGAGCACCGAAGCGACGAGTTGCTCCTGAGCCTGAGCAGTCACAACGCCAAGAACTGGAATGCTGTGACCGGCTAGCGGCGCTGCACCCAAAATGGCAAGCGCCAGAACCGCGCCGCGCATCAGCTTGGTGGGATGGATCATATTGTTATTGCCTTCTGCGACCAGGCCCAGGGAATCGCCATGCACAGCGCTCCCCCAAGCTAACTCCATTGCACCGTTTTACCTGCTTTTTAACCAACCACAAGCCGCATGGCCTGACGCAGTTAGCAAATGCTTGGTGCCCTTGTATTCCTGCAACACCTTGCAAACCAAGGTTAACCGCGCCTTAACGCAGAATCCCGAAGTGAGCAAAGATCGTGTCGTTGAAGAGCGTGAAGACCATGAATGCGAGAACCAGGGCGAAGCCGAAGCGGAACCCTATTTCCTGCACCCGCATGCTCAGCGGACGCCCCCTAACAGCTTCCACCAGATAATATAGAAGATGGCCGCCGTCGAGCATGGGTATCGGTAAAAGATTGAAAATACCGATATTTAGCGACAGCAGCGCCATCAGGTTGATCAGCGCGACAATGCCAAGGGTCGCAACTTCCCCGGAAACCTTGGCCACCTTGACCGGCCCGCCGAGTTGCTCGACATCGCCGCGGCCAACGAAAAAATCACCGAGGAACGCCGCTGTACGTTGGACGATGAAGCGAATCTCCTCGCCCGTCATGCCGATCGCCTCGATCGGACCCGGTCGATAAAGCGTCCGCTCGACGCCTTCCGGCGCTGCGGGTCGCACACCGATTCTGCCGATGGTCTCGACTTCGCCTGAACGGATTTCCTGGTCGAATGGCTCCGGTGTCAGATCAATGGTTTGACGCTGGCCGTCACGCTCGATCTCGACCGCAATGGCCTGATCCGGCCGGGACGAAACCAGCTGCTGGAAGCCCTGGAAGTCGACCGCAGCGACGCCATCGACTGAGACGAAGCGGTCACCCGGCAACAGGCCCGCCCGCTCCGCAACACTGCCCGGCAGCACTTCGCCGACAATGGCGGGAATGACGAAGGGATAGGCATCGATGGTGCCCATGCGCTGATTGTTGCCGAAACGATCCTTGATCTCGATGGAATCGGGAACGACGACGATCGACTGGCTCTGCCCTGCCCGCTCCAGCGTGATACTGATCGAACGCTGCGGGCTCGTCGCCACCAGCCGGTCGAAATCCTCAAAGCCCCGCACAGCAAATCCGTCGACCGAGGTGATGACATCGCCCGGCAGGATGCCCGCTTCCTCGGCCGACGAGCCGATCGCCACCTGGGCAATCTCGGGCGGCGTCACCATGCGGCCATAGCTGAGCAGCAACACATAGAGGATGACGAAAGTCAGCAGCACATTGGCCAGCGGACCGGCGATGACCACCGAAATGCGCTGCCAGACATTCTTGCTGGCGAACAGCTTCGGCCGCAGCGCCGGATCGATTTTCTCGGCGGCATCTGGATCGGGAACGCTGGCCTCGTTCATGTCGCCCAGAAAGCGCACATAGCCGCCCAACGGAACAGCCGAAAACTTCCAGCGCGTGCCGTGCTTGTCGGTCCAGCCAACCAGCTCCCGACCGAAGCCGATCGAAAAGGCCTGGATGGCGATGCCGTTCCAGCGCGCCACGAGGTAATGCCCCATTTCGTGCACGAACACGATGATCGTCAGGACCGCCAGAAACGGAACGACATAGGACAACAGCCAGAAGATGAAATCGAACATGGTATTCCTTGAAGGACCCGAGCCGCAGGCACTACCAGTATAGCAGGCCTTCGGCTACCGAGCCGTAACCGGCATGCAGCGCCCCGACGACGAGCACCAGCAAGATGCCGAATGTAAGGCTGTCGAGCCGGTCCATCAGGCCGCCATGGCCCGGGATGATGTCGCCGCTATCCTTGACCCGGAAATGCCGCTTGATCGCACTTTCGCTGAGATCGCCCAATTGGCCCAGCACGCTGATCGTCGCAGAAAGCACCAGCCCGATCCACCACGGTGAATCCGTCGCAACGATCCAGACCAGCAGCCCTGCCCCGGTCCCCAGCGCCAGCCCACCCAGCGCCCCCGACCAGGTTTTCGATGGCGAAATATCGGGCGCGAGCTTTTCCCCGCCGATCTGCCGTCCGGTGAAAAAGGCCGCAGAATCGGTCATCCACACCACGGTGCCCAGATAAACGCCGGCGATCACGCCGGGGCTTAAACTCGCAATGGCATCGCCCCGCATGGCCAGGGCCGCGATGATAATCGCGCCATAGACGCAAAGCCCGAGAACGCGCCACAACACGCCCTCGCCCCGCATCCCGGCAGCAATGGCACAGGCCAGCGCGATGACCACGATCGTGCCCGACGGGCCAAACATTGGATAAACGAGGCCGGACACCGCCACGAGACCAATCAGCACCATTCCGGCCGGCGTCAGCGGTGCGCGGGTGACCATCGTCTCCCATTCGCGATAGCAGCCGGCAAACACCGCGCCGACAACCGCTGCAAACACATAGCTGCCGATAAACAGCGCACTCGCGGTCAGGGCGAGCAGCACGGCTGCCGATATCAGGCGAGGGCCGACATCGGACCAGCTGCGGCGGGCCTTGGCTTGAGGTTCAGGCGCTGGGCTGCCCGTGTCGCTCAATTCTTCGCCTCGATACCGCCGAAACGCCGGTCCCTGAGCGCAAAGGTCTCGAGCACCCTGACAAAACTGGCTTCGTTGAAATCGGGCCAATACTCGTCGACGAAAACGAATTCGGCATAGGCCGATTGCCACAGCAGAAAATTGGACAGCCGCTGCTCGCCGCTGGTGCGGATGATGAGGTCCGGATCCGGCAGGCCCGCCGTATAGAGCGAACGCGCGATCGCATCCTCGGTGATATCCTCGGGCGACATCCGCCCGGCCACGACTTCGCGCGCCAGATGCTGCGCAGCCTCGGCTATTTCTGCCTTGCCGCCATAGTTGAAGGCGACGATCAGCACCAGACCCGTATTGGCTTCGGTCTTGGCCTCCACATCGTCGATCAGGCGGACCAGGCTCGGCTCGAGCCCTGCCCGGCTACCGATGATCCGCACCCGCACATTGTTGCGGATCAACCGCTGCAGGTCCGATGCAACGAACCGCCGCAGCAGGTTGAAGATGAACGAGACTTCTTCCTTGGGCCGCGTCCAGTTTTCCGACGAGAAGCTGAACACCGTCAGATGCGCGACACCATAGTTGATGCAATGCTCGACAAGGCCACGCAGCGCCTTGACGCCCTCGATATGGCCCTCGGTGCGGCGCTTGCCGCGGGACTTCGCCCAGCGGCCATTGCCATCCATGATGACGCCAAGATGCGTCGGAATGCGCAGACGCGGGCGCTGCGCAATCTCGACAGTCATGGCTGGATCAATGGACATCCCACGCCCTCCCGGCGTAGCGCAAACGCCGACTTAAACGTGCATGATTTCCGCTTCTTTGGCCGCGACCACCTGGTCGATCTCGGCCACGGCTGCGTCGGTAGCCTTCTGGACGAGATCGGACTGCACGCGGGCATCGTCCTCGCTCAGGCCGTCCTTCTGCGCCTTCTTGAGGTCATCCATACCATCGCGGCGAATGTGACGCACGGCAACGCGGGCAGCCTCGGCATAGTTATGGGCAACCTTGGCCAGCTCCTTGCGGCGCTGCTCGTTGAGCTCGGGCAGCGGCACGCGGATGATCTGGCCTTCGCCCATCGGGTTCAAACCAAGACCGCTGTCGCGAATGGCCTTTTCCACGGCATTGGCCATGCTGCGATCCCAGACCTGGACGCTGAGCATGCGCGGCTCCGGCACGGTGACGGTCGCGACCTGGTTGAGCGGCATGCGCGAACCATAGGCTTCCACCGTCACCGGCTCCAGCAGGCTGGCACTGGCACGTCCGGTCCGCAAACCAGCAAGTTCGTCGCGCAGCGAAGAGATCGACTTCTGCATGCGGGTTTTGAGGTCTGCGAGATCATAGGCCATTCTGGTCGTCCTTCTAGGCTAAAGCGGCGCGCCGACGCGTGTCGACCTGGTGGATCCGGCCAGCACTCCGGAGAGGCCCGCCGCATCATCCAGCGCATATACGATTATCGGCATGGCGTTGTCGCGGGCAAGCGCAAATGCCGCAGTATCCATTACCCGCAAATTCTTTCCGATGACTTCGTCATAACTGACGAAGTCATAGCGCGTTGCAGCCGGATTCTTGACCGGATCGTCCGAATAGACGCCGTCGACCTTGGTGCCCTTGAGCACGACATCGCATTCCAACTCGATCGCGCGCAGCGTCGAAGCCGTGTCGGTGGTGAAAAACGGATTGCCGGTGCCGCCACCCAGCACGACGACGAAACCGTCTTCGAGCGCCAGCTTGGCATCGCGCGCCGTGAATGTATCGGCGACCGATGGCATCGAAGCCGCGCTATAGGGCTTGCATTTGACGCCTTGGCGGGAAATCGCGTTGGACAGGGCCAGGGCATTGATCATCGTGCCCAGCATGCCCATCAGGTCGGCGGTCACACGGTCGGTACCTTCGGCAGCGCCGGCCATGCCGCGGAAGATATTGCCGCCGCCCACCACGATGGCGATCTGCACGCCCGTCTTGGCGACGTCGGCGATCTGCTTGGCGATGGACTGCAGGAAAACGGGTTCGATACCGAAGGAATTGTCGCCCGCCAGCGCCTCGCCTGAAACCTTGAGGAGAATGCGTTTGTAGGCAGGTGCCATCGGCAGACCCCTTTACTGGACAAATCAATACGGGGTCCCGAATCCGGGATCACCCGGCGAACCCTATGGCAAAACCGCCTCCAACAGAAGGCGTCACACCAATGGAAAAAGCTACGGCAGGGTTTTGCGCTCGATCCCGGCCAAATCAAGGCGGGAGAGCAGCAGGTGGGCCCGGAGGTCCACCTGCGACATGTCTTGATGACTTAGGCCTTGACGCCAGCAGTGGCAGCGACTTCAGCGGCGAAGTCGGTCTCGACCTTTTCAATGCCTTCGCCGAGCGCATAGCGCACGAACTTGGTCAGCTTGATCGGGGCGCCTGCGTCCTTCTCGGCATTCTTGATCGCATCGCGGACCTTGGTCTCGCCATCGATCACGAAGGTCTGGGCCAGGAGCGTGACTTCTTCGAAGTACTTGCGCATGCGGCCATCAACCATCTTCTCGGCGATTTCAGCCGACTTGCCGGATTCCTTGACCTGCTCGAGGATGATCGCGCGTTCGCGGGCAACCACGGCCTGGTCGAGTTCTTCGGGGTCGATCGCCAGCGGATTGGTTGCGGCGATATGCATGGCGAGCTGCTTGCCCAGAGCCGACAGGGCGGCCTTGTCGCCGGTCGACTCGAGAGCCACGAGAATGCCGATCTTGCCCAGGCCAGCCTTGACGGCATTGTGGACATAGCTTTCCACCACGCCATCGGAAACCGAAACGACTTCGGTGCGGCGCAGGTTCATGTTCTCGCCGATCTTGGCGATTGCTTCGGTCAGTTCGGCCGAAACCGAGTGACCCGTGCCGGGGAACGGCATTTCGCCGAGCTTGGCAACATCGCTTTCCGCATCCAGCGCAAGCTTGGAAATGGCGGTGACGATGTTCTGGAACTGCTCGTTGCGGGCAACGAAGTCGGTTTCAGAGTTCACTTCGACCACGGCAGCCTTGGTGCCATCGGTGGCAACGCCAACCAGGCCTTCAGCGGCAACGCGATCAGCCTTCTTGGCAGCCTTGGCCAGGCCACGGGTGCGCAGCCAGTCGACTGCGGCTTCCATGTCGCCATTGGTCTCGGCCAGGGCCTTCTTGCAATCCATCATCCCGACGCCGGTCGAGTCGCGGAGCTGCTTGACCAGGCCTGCAGTAATTTCAACCATGATAATACCTTTCGGCGACCCCTCTATACGGGGCCGCATGGTTTCAGTTCAGAAAGAAGTCCGTGTGACGGACCCGGTGCGTTTCCAGTGAAACGCACCGATCCAATATTAGGCGGCAGGAGCGTCTTCGCTCGGCAGCTCTTCGGCCGGAGCGCGATCCGAAGCGCCGAGATCGGCACCCAGGCCCGAAGCCGAACGGCCGATGCCGTCGATGGCAGCGCGCGAGATCAGCGAGGTGTAGAGCTCGAGGGCGCGCGAAGCGTCGTCATTGCCCGGAATTGCGTAGTCGACGGTGTCGGGATCGCAATTGGTATCGACGATGGCCACGACCGGGATACCCAGACGACGGGCTTCCTTGATCGCATTGGCTTCCTTGTTGGTGTCGATCACGAACAGGAGCGACGGCAGGTTGCCCATGTCCTTGATGCCGCCCAAGTCGCGCTCAAGGCGTTCCTGCTCGCGGGACATCATCAGGCGCTCTTTCTTGGTGCGCAGAGCCAGCTGGTCTTCGCTCATCGATTCGAGTTCGCGCAGGCGCGAGATCGAGTTCGAAATGGTCTGCCAGTTGGTCAGCGTGCCGCCGAGCCAACGCGAGTTGACGTAGTACTGAGCCGACTGCTTGGCGGCTTCAGCCACCAGCGGAGCGGCCTGGCGCTTGGTGCCGACGAACAGCACGCGACCGCCATCGGCAACGGTGTCGGACACCAGCTGCAGCGCGCGGCTCAGGGCCGGCACGGTCTGCGACAGATCGAGAATGTGGATGTCGTTGCGAACGCCGAAAATATGGCGCTCCATCTTCGGGTTCCAGCGGTGCTTCTGGTGACCAAAGTGAACGCCTGCTTCAAGCAGTTGACGCATGGAGAATTCGGGCAGAGCCATCTGGCTGCTCCTAAGTTTACCGGTTGATGCCGCCACGAGGCCTTGCGACGGTTTTCCCGCCACCGGATGGTATTTCGATTGCTCGAAACGCCTGCCTCATGTGTGAAATCGCGCTGACACGCAGTCAAACGCAGGGGCGATATAGGCGAAGACACCCAAAAGAGCAAGGGGCGTGGTGGGGCACGCCTCAATCGGGCTGTGTCAGGTCCTTTTCGAAGAACAGCAGGAAGCCATCCGAACCTGCTGGCTGCGGATAATAGGCCGGGATTTTGCGGAAGCCCAGCTTCTGGTAGAGACCGATCGCCGGGCCCTGGTGGCGGCTGGTGTCGAGCCGCATGACATTGTGATTGCTTTCCCGCGCCAGGACGATCAGCCGCGTGGCAAGCGACAGGCCAACTCCCCTACCGTGAAAACTCGGCTCGACGAACATCCGCTTCATTTCGCAGACGCCCTCTCCCAGGGGGCGCAGTGCAACGCAACCGATGGCCACCTCCCCATCCTTGGCCAGCAACAGTCGCCCAGCGGGCGGCGCATATTTCCCCGGCAGGCCCTCGAGCTCTGCCTCGAATTCGACCGGGTCGAAATAGCGGTCCATCATATGGCGGTCTTCGACACTCAACTCCCTGGCCCAGGCCACGAACTCACCCATCAGTCGACGGGCGTCGTCGATATCCTCACTGGAAACCGCTTCCACCACCTTGACCATCGTCTCCTCCCCAGCACCGGCGAGTAGGCAAATGTAGCGCATCCGTTACCAATAATGAACATCGTCAATCGCCTGTGCTGATCCGGATGAGCGCACTATCGCCCGTCTTTTTGCACCTGCAGGATTGACGTCAGCCAGTTGCAGGATCAGCCTTCGACCTGGCCAGATAGGTGGACCAGATGGAACCGTTGAGTTTCGACAATCCGGTGTTTTCGGCCTTCGCCATTGCTTCCATGCTCATGGTGCTCAAGGCCGTGGCCATGTCCTGGCTGACGGTCTTGCAGATGATGCGCTTCGAGACCGGTTTCCGTTCGCCCGAAGACCTGCGCCCGACCCCGCTCAACCGCGCACCCCATCCGGGCCAATTGCTGCCCGACGAAAGGGTCGAGCGCATCCGTCGCATCCAGCACAACGACCTCGAAAACCTGCCCTTCTTCTTTGCCGCCGGTGCCTGCTATGTGCTGACGGCGCCACCCGTTCCCCTCGCCCAGTGCCTGTTCTACGGCTACGCACTCTCGCGGCTCTTGCACTTTGCGGCCTATTTCACCGCACAGATCCACGACGTTCGGGCTTCACTTTGGACGGTCGGATCGCTGATCATTGTCTATATGGCGGTCGCCAGTCTGGTCGCAGCGCTGGGATAAGCGCGTTCAGCGCCGACCCGCAACAGATCCGTTACCAGATGAGATAAATGGGTGAGAGTATCCTCTCCCGTTCACGGGAGAGGAAAGAGCGTGCCTTGGCTAAGCCCTAGATAAATTCGGCATGGGTGACCCCATCCAGCGCCTTGATACCGCCGGCCACTTCGGCGGTGAGGCGGTAGGAGCCGGGGAGCTCGACTTCATATTCGCGCGCACCGGCATCGCGGATGACGACGAAGTTGACCTTCCCTTCCCCACCCTTCTTGAGCTGCGCACTGATCGAACCCAGGGCCTTCTGGTCGGCGGCATAGATGGTCAGGCGTCGCTCGATCGTGTCCTCGATGCCTTCGAGCTTCTGGGCCGAGAGCAAGCGCAAGCTGATGCCATCAGGGCGCTCGTCGGCGCCGACCTGCAGGATCACCGACTTGCCCGGCGTCAGGATGGCGCCGAACTCGTTGATCTGCTCGGAAAAGGCGATCAGCTCGAAAGTGCCGGTCTGATCGGAAAGGGTCAGGATCATCATCGGCGTGCCCTTCTTGGTCCGCCGGTCCTGCCGCCCGCTGATCGTGCCAGCAAGGCGTCCTGCCGACGCCCCATCCTTGACCGCCCGCTCGAAATCACCCCAGCGTTGCACGCGCAGCTTTTCGAACAGGTCCGAATAGGCATCGAGCGGATGGGCCGACAGGTGGAAGCCGATGGCCGAAAGTTCGCGATCGGCGCGTTCGGTGGTGGTCCAGGCCGGAACGCCGGCCGGCATGCGCAGCGGCTCGGGCTCGCCCGTATCGAACATGTTCCACTGACCTTCATTGCGCTCGGCCGTCAGCGATTGCGCCATGCCGATCACCGCTTCCATCGCGGCAAAGGCCACTTCGCGGCGCGGCACCAGCGCATCGAAGGCGCCGGCATTGACCATGGTCTCGAGGGTGCGCTTGTTGAGCACCTTTGGATCGACCCGACGGGCGAAATCGCCCAGGTCCTTGAACGGCGTCTGCCCCCGCACCTCAACGATATGCTCGGCCATGGCGCGGCCGACGCCCTTGACGGCGGAGAGGCCGTAGTGGATGCGGCGGTCCTTCACCGCAAACACAACCTCTGAGGAATTGACGCAGGGCGGCACGACCTCGATGCCCTTCTTGCCCGCCTCGCGGCGGAAATCGGAGAGCTTGTCGGTCTGCGCCATGTCGAGCGTCATCGAGGCCGCATAGAATTCATGCGGATGATGCTTCTTGAGGAAAGCCGTCTGGTAGGACACCCAGGCATAGGCGGCGGCATGGCTCTTGTTGAAGCCATAGTTGGCGAATTTGGCCAGCAGATCGAAGATCTGGTCGGCCAGCTTTTCCTTGACGCCCTGCGTCGCCGAACCCTCGCGGAAACGGATACGCTGGCGGTCCATCTCCGCCTTGTCCTTCTTGCCCATGGCGCGGCGCAGCATGTCCGCTTCGCCCAGCGAATAGCCCGACAGCAGCTGGGCGATCTGCATCACCTGCTCCTGGTAGACGATGATGCCATAGGTTTCGTCGAGCACGGTCGACAGCGCCGGATGGGGATAGGCCACATCCTCGCGGCCATGCTTTCGATCGACGAAGCTGGGGATATTGTCCATCGGACCAGGCCGATAGAGCGCGTTCATAGCGATGAGATCTTCGATCCGGTCGGGCTTGAGGTCCATCAGGGCCCGGCGCATGCCCGCCGATTCAAACTGGAAGATGCCGTAGGTATCGCCCTGGGCGTAGAGCTTGTAGGTCTCGGCGTCCTCGATCGGAATGGCGTCGATATCGAGCGGCGCGCCCTCGCGGGTCAGGTTGACCATGTCCACGGCATAGCGAATGGTCGTCAGCGTCTTGAGGCCGAGGAAGTCGAACTTGACCAGACCCGCCGGCTCCACCCACTTCAGATTATATTGTGTCACCGGCATGTCGGAGCGGGGGTCGCGATAGAGCGGGATCAGCTCGTGCAGCGGACGATCGCCGATCACGATGCCGGCGGCATGGGTCGATGCGTGGCGGAACAGCCCTTCCAGCGCCGAACCGATTTCCACCAGCTGTGCGACGGTTTCGTCCTCGTCCACCATCTGCTTGAAAGCCGGCAGCTCCCTCATGGTCCGCTCGATCGACCATGGATCGGCCGGATTGGCGGGCACCAGCTTGCACAGGCGATCCACCTGTCCATAGGGCATCTGCAGCACGCGGCCGACGTCGCGCAGCACCACACGGGCCTGCAGCGTTCCGAAGGTGATGATCTGTGCCACCTGGCTGGCGCCATATTTGTTCTGGACGTAGCGAATGACCTCTTCGCGCCGGTCCTGGCAGAAGTCGATGTCGAAGTCCGGCATCGAGATACGTTCGGGATTGAGGAAGCGCTCGAACAGGAGATTGTAGCGCAGCGGATCGAGGTCGGTGATCGTGGTCGCGTAGGCCACCAGCGACCCGGCACCCGAGCCACGCCCCGGCCCCACCGGAATACCCTGCGCCTTGCCCCACTGGATGAAGTCGGCCACGATCAGGAAATAGCCGGGGAACTTCATCTTCTCGATGACGTCCAGCTCGAAGGCCAGGCGGTCGCGATAGTCCTTTTCAGTCTTGCCCGGCGCTATGCCGGTGGTGGCGAGGCGCCTGTCGAGCCCCTCCTCCGAGATCTTGCGCAACGCCTTGGCCTCTGCGGCCACCACGACATCTTCAGGCGCATTGGGATCGGCGGCGAATTTTGGCAGGATCGGCCCGCGCGTACGCGGCCGGAAGCTGACGCGGCGGGCGATCTCGATGGTCGAATCCAGCGCCTCGGGAATATCCGAGAACAGCTCGACCATTTCGGCCCGCGACTTGAAATAATACTGATCGTTGAGCTTGCGCCGCTCGGTCTGCGCCAGCACCGTGCCGCCGGCGATGGCCAGCAGCGCATCATGGGCCTCGAATTCCTTCTCCGTCTTGAAGAAGGGCTCGTTGGTGGCGACCAGCGGAATGCCCTTGCGATAGGCATAGTCGATCAGCCGCGGCTCGACACTGGCTTCCTGCGCACGGCCATGGCGCTGCAATTCGATATAGAAGCGGTCGCCGAACACCTCGGCCAGGCGATCGAGCCGGCGCAGAGCATTGGCATCCTGCCCCTGGGCAAAGGCCATGTCGATGGCGCCCTCGGGGCCACCGCTGAGGCAAATCACCCCGGCCATGGATTCGCGCGTCATCCAGTCCGGCTTGGCGCGGCTCATGCCGTCCTCGCCTTCGAGATAGGCGCGCGACACGATCGTCGAGAGATTGGCGAAGCCTTCGGCCGTCTGGGCCGTCAGCACAACGGAGGACTTGCCCGACCAGGCGACGAACCCGCGCTCGCTGATCCGCTCCTCGGTGGCGGCAAAATCGACGGGCAATTCCACGCTGATCAGCGGCTGGATGCCCTTTTTGGTCGCCTTCTCGGAAAACTCCAGCGCCCCGAACAGATTGCCGGTGTCGGCAATGCCGAGCGCCGGCTGATTGTCGGCTGCGGCGAGCTTGAGAATATTCTCGAGCTGCAGGGCGCCTTCCAGAAGCGAGAAGGCCGAATGGACGTGAAGATGGATAAAACCTGGACCGCTCATGCTTGACCCTTACCACCTGCGCCGCGCGATCCTCAAATCACTGCGGGCACTATCCACAGCGCTTGATGGTCACACCAGTTTGGTGATGACATCCATCCAGGTGAGCGAGCCGATGGTGAAGGCTCCCAGCGTGACGAATGCGGCGAAGTCCTTGATGAAAGTGAGCATCTGCATCTCCCGTGTTGCTATAATGTTCTTATATGTTTCTTGTTTGTTCCTGTCCAGTGTGTGCAGCGGGAACAGCGGGGATTGGCGGCATTTGGTTAGCAATTGGTTAGGAAAGGTTCCCGAGCGGTTACCGGGATGACGCTTGCCATGCCATGGGCGACTCGTGGCAAATCGCGGCATGACCCCTGCCCCACACCTCACCCTCGGCCTGCTGCTGACCGCCGCGGCCGGCTTTGCCGACGTCGTCGGCTTCATCGAGCTGGGCGGACATTTCACCTCCTTCATGAGCGGCAACACGACCCAATTGGGCGATGCACTGGCGCAGGGCGTCTGGCCGGTTGCGCTGCTCAGCGGCGCGCTGGTTCTGCTGTTCTTTGTGGGCAGTGTCGTCGGGTCGCTCGCGGCCCTCCTGGGCGGAGTGCGCTGGGGTTCGAGCGCGGTGACGGCGCTGGTCCTCTTGAGCTTTGTCGCGACGCTTGCGCTGGCCTTCGCCGGCTGGCCGTCCGGGCAATTCATGCTGATCCTGGCCGCCGGCGCCGGTGCGCAGAATGCCATCCTGCCCTCGACCGGCTCGGTGCGGCTGGGCACGACCTTTGTCACCGGAACCCTGTTCGCTGCCGGGCTCGATCTTGCCAAGGCCCTGCGCGGCCTCGCCCCACCGTGGCGCTGGGCGCAGCATATGTTGGTCTGGGCTTCGCTGCTGCTGGGCGGACTGCTCGGCGCCTGGTCCTATCGCTGGGCCGCCGTCAATGCCCTGTTGGTGCCGACGGGCATCTATCTGGGATTTCTCGTCGCCTTCATCGCCCGTCGACCGGCCCGGGTGATCGGCTGACCACCCGGGCCCGGGGTCAATGCCCCATGACGATATCGGCATCCTCGCGGTGATGCTGGCCCAGATTGTCGACGATGGTGGCGCTGGCTTCGTTGAGGCCCGTCAGCGTCACGATGACACCCTGGCGGCGGAACTTGACCACCGCCTTGTCCAGCGTCGCGACGCTCGAAATATCCCAGATATGGGCATGGGTGAGGTCGATCACCACGCGGCGCACGGGCTCGGCAAAATCGAACGCCGCCATGAACTGTTCGGCCGAGGCAAAGAACAGCTGGCCGCTGACATGATATGTCCGTTCCTTGCCATCCGCTGACAGTTCACTGCGCACGGCAAAGATCTGCGAGATCTTCCACGCGAAGAACACACCAGACAGCAGTACGCCAACCAGCACGCCGATGGCGAGGTTATGCGTACCCACGACGAAGGCCACCGTCGCCAGCATAACGAAGGACGACGAACGCGGATGCGACCGCAGGTTGAGGATCGAGCGCCAGTCGAACGTGCCGACCGCCACCATGATCATCACGGCCACCAGCGCCGGCATGGGTATGATACGCAGCAGGTCGCCCAGCAGCACCATCAACACGAGAAGATAGGCACCGGCGAGGAAGGTCGAGAGCCGGCCACGCCCACCCGAGCGGACGTTGATGCCCGACTGGCCGATCATGGCGCAACCTGCCATACCGCCGAAGAAGGCCGAGGCCACATTGGCAATGCCCTGCCCGAAGCTTTCCTGGCGCTTGTCGCTACCCGTATCGGTCGCCTCGTCGACGATCTGCGCCGTCATCAGCGATTCCAGTAGACCCACCGCTGCCACGCCCACAGCATAGGGCAGGATGATCCAGAGCGTATCGAGATTGAGCGGCACCTGCGGGATCAACAGCTGCGGCAAGGCCCGCGGCAACTCGCCCATGTCGCCGACCGTATGAAGATCCATCCCCGCAAACCAGGCAATGGCCGTAAGGACCACGATCGCTACCAGAGGTGACGGCACGATTTTGGTGAGACGCGGGAACAGATAGATGATGACCAGCGCCAGTCCCAGCATGGGATAGGTCATCCAGGGCACGTCGATCAACTCGGGCAATTGCGCCATGAAGATCAGGATGGCCAGCGCATTGACGAAGCCCGTCATCACCGATTTCGAAACGAAGCGCATGACACGATGAAGGTTGAGCCAGCCAGCGGCCAGCTGAAGCAGGCCAGCGAGGATGGTGGCGGCCAGCAGATACTGCAGGCCATGCTCGCGCACCAGCGACCCCATCAAGACCGCCGTCGCCGCCGTGGCCGCGGAGATCATGGCGGGCCGTCCGCCGACAAAGGCGATGACCACGGCGATCACCACCGAGGCATAGAGCCCCACCTTGGGGTCGACGCCCGCAATGATGGAAAAGGCGATGGCCTCGGGCACCAGCGCCAGGGCCACGACGAGGCCCGACAGGGCATCGCCACGAATATTACCGAACCACTCGTGGCGGTATTGGTCGAGATTGAACATGAAAAAGGATCCAACAGGCGTCCTGCGCGGCAGCGCACATCAGCAGGAGGCAAAGAGTTGGTTACCGAGGGATAGGCGCCCGGAGAAGCCACCCGGGTCCAGGCCCGAGTCCGACGAAGACCCAACATGTGCCGCGTCATCGATCAATTGGCAAGCAGCAAAACACCAGTAAATGCCGGGCAAGGACTGTCATGGAATTTATCACGGCAGCGTGATAGCCAAGTCCTCTTTACTCTGGAGGCTCTTTTTAATGACCGATTCCAATCCCGTGCCGCAGGCTGATCTGAAGCAACTCATTGCCACGCTGCGCAACAGCAATCCGGCCAAGGCCATTCTCGCCGCCGTCGTGGCGCTGATCGCCCTGCTGACGCCCTTCGTCACCATTTCGACCAATCTGGGCATGGGCATGGACCAGTCCGGCTATCTCAATGGCTTTGCCGCCGCCGGCTGGGCCGCCTGGCTGGCGCTGATCGTCTTCGCTGCCGCTGCAGCCTCCTGGTATGTTATCCAGCTTGCGCCCTATCGCCTGATCCTGGCCGGCGCAGCCATTGTCGCCGCCGTCCTCGCCATCATCGTCGGCCTCTATTTTAATCCCGTCGCTGGTCAGCTCGGCGAGGTCAATGCGGCCATGGCCCAGCTCGGCGCCGGCAATGCCATCAGCATCGGTCCCAATGTTGGCATTGTCTTTTTGCTGCTGGCGGCCGCGGTATCCGGCGCAGTCGCCTGGAAGTCGCGCTGAACCATCTGGTGGCAAACAACAAAGGCCGGGATCACTCCCGGCCTTGGCATTTACGACCTTGCTGAATCGTCACAATCGGCAACCGCCGAGTTACTGATAACTCCGTGTCTGAGCTGCGACGCCTCGTCGCCGCGCTATCATGGAACTGTCACAAACCTGCAACCACTCTGTCATGCGCTCTCCCTACGGTCCGCTCGCCGTTTCACGGCCCCGTTACCGAATTTTCAGGAAGCTACCATGAAATCCTTTGCCCGTGCCCTCGTCGCCGGCGTGTCCGTGATTGCCCTCACGGCCCCCGCTTTCGCCCAGTCGACCTTGCCGCAAGCTGATGACAGCTACTTCCTCGCAGCGCAGGAGCAGCTTGCTGCCCGCGAAGCCATCCAGCCCAACACCGGCAAGGCCAAGAACGTCATCATGTTCGTGGTCGACGGCCTGTCGATCCCCACCATCACTGCCGCCCGCATCATGGAAGGCCAGGACCAGGACGTCGACGGCGCTTCGCACAGCCTCGCTTTCGAAAAGCTGCTGCCGCACACCGCTCTGGTCAAGACCTACACCCATGACAGCCAGGTCGCTGACTCTGCTCCCACCGCCACCGCCATCACCTCCGGCGTGAAGGCTCTCAACGGCACGATCGGCGTCGACCAGACCGCCGTGCTTGAAGATTGCTCGACCCAGGCTGGCGCCACCACCATGTCGATCTTCGAACAGGCCGAAGAAGCCGGTCTTGCGACCGGCGTGATCTCGACCGCCCGCATCACCCATGCCACCCCGGCTGCCACCTATGCCCATACCGTGGGCCGCGACTGGGAAGCCGACACCAACCTGCCCGAAGACGCTGTTGGCACCTGCAAGGACATTGCCGCCCAGCTGATCGATTGGGATTTCGGCGACGGCTTTGAAGTCGTCTTCGGCGGTGGCCGTTCCAACTTCATGCTCGACAGCCAGACGGATCCAGAAGACGAGACCAAGACCGGCTCGCGTAAGGAACGCGACCTGGTTGCCGAATGGCAGGAAAAGTATGCCGACGGCACCTATGTCTGGAACCAGGAAGGCTTCGACGCCCTGTCCGCCGAAACCACCAAGGCATTCGGTCTCTTCAACGGCTCGCATATGCAGTATGAAGCCGACCGCGCGACCGATGCCGGCGGCGAGCCCTCGCTGGCCGAGATGACCACCAAGGCCATCGAAATCCTCGAGAAGAACAAAGACGGCTTCGTGCTGATGGTCGAAGGTGGCCGTGTCGACCACGCCCACCACGCCGGTAATGCTGCCCGCGCCCTGACCGATGCCATTGCCGCTTCGGAAGCCGTCCAGGCTGCCTACGACGCTGTGAACCCGGAAGAAACCCTCATCCTGATCACCGCCGACCACAGCCACGTCTTCACCATCGCCGGCTACCCGACCCGCGACACCTCGATCCTCGGCATTGCCGGCGAAGGCGACGATGGCAAGCCCTACACCACCCTCGGCTACATGAACGGCCCCGGCGCCACCGTCGACGAACCCCGCGCCGACCTGACCGATGTCGACACCACCGACATCGACTTCCTGCAGCAGGCTCTGATCCCGCTGGGTTCGGAAACCCATGCCGGTGACGACGTTGCCGTCTTCGCCCAGGGCCCGCAGGCCTATCTGTTCGACGGCGTCATCGAACAGAACATGGTTTACCACGTGATGGCCAAGGCTCTCGAACTCAACGCTACCAAGTAAGCGGTTGATTTGATCACGGCCGCCGATCTTCGGACCGGCGGCCACACCATTTTCACGAAGCCGTGACTGTCATACCGGACAGAAAGACGGCTGGTACTTTTCACGAAGCGCCCACACTCTCGATGTCATCCCGGCCTTGAGCCGGGATCCATCCTGAGATGGTACCTCGGGCAAGATGGCCAAGGGTCGACCTGGCGGCTGCGTCGCGATCTCGGGATGAGCCCCGGCTCAAGGCCGGGGTGACATCGTGCGGAGGCGCCACAACGCCAGCGGACAAGAAGGACAAAACCATGGATAGACGCGCACTCATCGGCGGCATTGCGGCCGCTTCCCTCTTTCCACTGATCACCCCAGCCTTTGCCAATACGCCGAGCCTGCGCTTCCGCGACATGTATTCGCGCGGCAAGGACCTGTCCGAAGAAGCCATTGCACTTCAGGGCCAGCGCATCGAAATGATCGGCTACATGGCGCCACCGCTCAAGCCCGAGATCAATTTCTTCGTGCTGACCAAGACACCCATGGCCACCTGCCCGTTCTGCGACGATTCCCAGGACTGGCCGAACGACATCGTCGTCTCCTATTTCGAGGGCGACATGGAGTTCACGCGCTTCTCCAACCTGATCCGCGTCACCGGCACTTTTGACACCGGCATCGAGACGGACGAGCCAACCGGCTTCGTCAGCAAGGTCCGCCTGCTCGACACCACCTATACCCGTCTCTGAGTAAGCCACATGCCGGGACTGCCCCTGGCCGCTTCTGGCCTGCGCCTCGCCTTTTCGGGTGAAGGCATTATCGACCTGCCGCAATTGTCCGTATCGCCCGGCTCGCTGACCGTCCTGGCCGGCCCGTCCGGGTCCGGCAAGAGCACGCTGCTCTACCTGCTGTCCGGCCTGCTGCGCCCGGATGCCGGCAGCGTGGTCTGGTCTGACGAGGATATCGCCAGGCTCAGCGAGTCCCGGCGCGACCGCTGGCGCCGCCAGACGGCCGGATTCATCTTTCAGAATTTCCACCTGATCGAAGAGCTGAGTCCGCTGGACAATGTTCTGGTGCCCCTGTGGTTCGATCGCTTCTCGGCCCAGCCAGCGAGAGATCGGGCCAAAGCCCTGCTCGACCAGCTGGAGGTCCCGCTCAACCGCACCAGGACATCCCTTTTGTCGCGCGGCCAGCAGCAGCGCGTCGCCATCGCCCGCGCCCTGATCCTTGATCCGCAAGTGATCTTTGCCGACGAACCCACGGCCAGCCTCGATGCCGCCTCCGGCGAAACGGTAATCCAGACGTTACGCAAACTGGCGAAGGACGAGGGCCGCACGGTTCTGGTCGCGACCCACGATCCGGCGTTGCGCGCCGTGGCCGATAGCGTGGTCCAGCTCGATCATGGCAGCACGGTTTCCATCGGAGCAGCCGCATGAATCCCCTACCGATCGCCTTCGCCTCGCTGCGCCGCAACCGTTTCACCGCCATTCTCTTTGCGGTCATCGTGGCCCTCGCCGTTGCGCTGGGCATTGCCATTTCCGCCCAGGAACGCGCCCTTCGCGTCGGCAGCGCCCGCGCGGCCGACAAGTTCGACCTCATCGTCGCCGCTCCCGGCAGCCACAATGACGTGCTGTTCTCGACCGTCTATCTCGATCCCACATCGGTCGAACTGCTCGACCCGGCCATCACCCGTCATCTGTTCGAGGAAGACCAAGCCGATTTCGTTGCCCCGATCGGCTTTGGCGATTCCATCGACGAGGCCCCCGTCGTCGGCACCACCGCCGATTTCGTTACCCACCTGTCAGGCGGGCTCTCCGACGGACGCGTCTTTGCCGATGTCGAGGAGGCGGTGGTTGGCGCGCTCTCACCGCATCACATCGGTGACGAGCTGGAAGTTTCGCATGGCCATGGTGCCGGCGGTGGCGCCGATGCCGACGCGGCCGCCGATGCACTGGAATCGGGCGGCGTCGTGGAAGGCGAACACGATCATCCGCACCTGACCGTCGTCGGCCGCATGCGGCCCACCGGCACGCCTTGGGACCGGGCCGTCATTGTACCGATCGAATACAACTGGCTGGCCCATGGCATGGGCAATGGCCATCTACCCGAGGACACTCATCTCGGCCCACCCTTCGACCCCGATGCCCTGCCCGGCCTGCCCGCCGTCGTCGTAAAGCCCAGCGACGTCGCCGCCGCCTATGGCCTGCGCGGCGCCTATCGCACGCCCCAGTCCACGGCCTTCTTCCCCGCCGAGGTGCTGGTGGAACTCTACGGCCTGCTCGGCAATGCCACCGCCATCATGAGTGCGCTGACCCTGGCCGCCCAGGCCCTCGTCATCGCAGCGATCCTTGCCGGCATCGTCGCCATTCTCGATTTGCAGCGCCAGCAATTCGCCGTCCTGCGTGCGCTGGGCGCTGGCCGCGCTTTCATCTTCGCGACGGTCTGGGTCTATGTCGCCGCCATCATCGTCACCGGCGCCATGATCGGCCTCGTCCTCGGCTGGGGTGTCGCAGCAGGCGTCTCCGAACTCCTGGCACAGCAGACGGGTGTTTCGATGCAGGCGCAGATCGGTTCGCGCGAATATGGCCTCGTGGCCATCCTCGTCGCCCTGGGCCTCGTCCTCGCCACCCTCCCGGCCCTGCTGATCTACCGTCGTCCAGTTGTCGAAGGATTGCGCTAAAGAAACAAGAAGGGAGCGCTTTCAGGAAAAGTGGTTGCCGGTTTTCCGGTTCGAAAGCGCGACCAACGAAGAAGGGAGCCGCTTGCGCGACTCCCCCACCAGAGTGCCGGCGGAGTCAGGAAGCTACGCCTCTCCGCCGGTCTCCGATTTCTTTAGTGGCTATGCCCGGCATGGCTGTGCTGGGTGGCGTCGGCCGCTTCGATCTCGACATGCACATGAATATGCGTGCCGTCGCCAAACTCGACTTCCATCTCGAAATCCTCGCCCTGCAGCAGATCCTGCGTCAGGCCAGTCAGGAGGAAGCCAAGCCCACTGGGCTCGAGCACGAAATCGCCTGCGGCCACCGATACGGCGCCCACCGGCTGCCAGGTCTGATTGGCGTCAGTTCCCAGCGCCGCACCGAACAGCTCGACGCTGGCGGCAATTTCGGTTTCTGCACCGGTCAGCTCCACAGCTTCGCCCGCATTCTCGATTTCGAAAAACACCATGCTCTCGCCACCAGCCGATGCGGCCCGCGCCCAGGGATGGACAATGGTCAGGTTGCCCTCGCTGGCTTCGTGCTCGTGGTCATGGTCCTGAGCGACAACGGGCACGGCCAGTGGCAGGGCGAAAAGCATGGCGAGAAGGGATTGGCGGATCATCAAGAGGCTCCGTAATGGTGTAACATTACTGGGTTACCGCCTGCCTGTGACAGAGCCGTGACGAAACGGGCCGGAGCGATCCCCGGCCCACAACATTGCCTCAGCCGCGTGTCGGCGGCGCCAGCAGGAAGGCGAGCTTGACGGCAATCGGGCCGACGCCCTGGCTGACGATGAAAGCGATCGGCCATGCGGTGACGAAGGCCAGCAGCCAATGCGACACGAATTGCGGGCCCAGGCTGATGAAGCCCATGATGCCCGACATGAGGAAGGCCATCATGCAGCTGATGAGCAATTGCATGATAATTCTGGTTTTGAGTGGCAAGGTCGTTTCTCCAACGGTCGGACGCTGGCAGAGACCATCCCATGCCAACACCACGCCTATGTTAAGGGTGTGATGCCGATGGGACGCTCGCGCGCCGAATTCCGCTGGTGCGGTGCCGGGATACCAACCGGCGACTTCATTTCGACTGGAGTGAAATACGGCAGACCGGCGGAGCGGTCAATCAGCTCATTGGCATGGCTGATCTGTCTGTCCCCAAACAAAAAGGCCCGGATCGCTCCGGGCCTTTGTCTTAGCTCTTGTCGGCCGTGGCCTTGGGCTTCTTGGGCCGCGGCAGGGCCTTCGGCTTGGCTGGGCGCGGTGGCACGGCTACCAGCTCCAGCTTGGCCTCATTGCCCTCGCCGATCACGGCAACGGTGACATTGCCGCCATTGACCAGCTCGCCAAACAGCACCTGGTCGGCCAGCGGCTTCTTGATATGCTCTTGGATGACGCGGCCCAGCGGGCGCGCGCCCATGCGCTCGTCATAGCCGCGTTCCGACAGCCAGTCGGCCGCTTCTGGCGTGAGATTGATCGTGACGCCGCGTTCGGCCAGTTGGCCTTCGAGCTGCAGCACGAACTTTTCCACCACCCGGCGCACCACTTCGCGCGGCAACGGCGCAAAGGAGATGATGGCGTCGAGACGATTGCGGAATTCCGGCGTGAAGGTGCGATTGATCGCCTCTTCGTCGTCGCCCTGCTCGCGCTTACGGCCAAAGCCGATCGGCGAACGGGCCAGCTCGCTGGCACCCACATTCGACGTCATGATCAGGATCACATTGCGGAAGTCGACCGACTTGCCGTTGTGATCCGTCAGCTTGCCGTGGTCCATCACCTGCAACAGGATATTGTAGAGGTCCGGATGGGCCTTTTCGATTTCGTCGAGCAGCACCACGCAATGCGGGTTCTGGTCGACGCCATCGGTGAGGAGGCCTCCCTGGTCGAAGCCGACATAGCCCGGAGGGGCACCAATCAGGCGGCTCACCGTGTGACGTTCCATATATTCCGACATGTCAAAGCGCAGCAGTTCCACGCCCAGCGTGTCGGCGAGCTGCTTGGCGACTTCGGTCTTGCCGACACCGGTCGGGCCGGTGAACAGATACGAGCCGATCGGCTTTTCCGGTTCGCGCAGGCCTGCACGGGCCAGCTTGATCGCCGACGTCAGCGCAATGATCGCATTGTCCTGACCGAACACCACCGTTTTGAGGCTCTGCTCGAGACCACTCAGCAATTCGGCATCGGACTTGGAAACTGATTTTGGCGGAATGCGCGCGATCGTGGCTATGGTCGCCTCGATGTCTTCGACATCGATGATCTTCTTGCGCTTGTCCTCGGTCACCAGCATCTGCGACGCACCGGTCTCGTCCAGCACGTCGATCGCCTTGTCCGGCAGCTTGCGGTCGTTGATGTAACGCGCCGAAAGCTCGACGGCGGCCTTGAGGGCATCATCGGTATACTTGATCTTGTGGAAGTCCTCGAAATACGGGCGAAGACCCTTCACGATCTCGATCGCGTCAGGAACCGAAGGCTCATTGACGTCGATCTTCTGGAAGCGACGCACCAGCGCCCGGTCCTTCTCGAAGAACTGGCGATATTCCTTGTAGGTGGTCGAGCCGATGCAGCGGATCGCCCCACTCGCCAGAGCGGGCTTGAGCAGGTTCGAGGCATCGAGCGCGCCGCCGGAGGTGGCGCCCGCACCAATCATGGTGTGGATCTCGTCGATGAACAGCACCGAATTGGGGAGCTTTTCGAGCTCCTTCATCACGGCCTTGAGGCGTTCCTCGAAGTCACCGCGATAGCGGGTGCCAGCCAGGAGCGATCCCATGTCCAGCGAATAGATCACCGCTTCCTTGAGCACTTCGGGCACATCGCCTTCGATGATCTTGCGCGCAAGACCTTCGGCAATCGCCGTCTTGCCCACGCCGGCATCGCCGACATAGAGCGGGTTGTTCTTGGAACGGCGGCACAGCACCTGGATCGTCCGGCGCAGCTCGCTGTCGCGACCGATCAGCGGATCGATCTTGCCGGCGCGGGCCTTCTCGTTGAGGTTGACGCAGAAATCGGCAAGGGCCGACGTCTTCTTGGCCTCGGGACCGCCTTCGTTATTGCCGGTCTCTTCCTCCGAACCGCGCACCTTGCGCTCTTCATTGGGGCCGGACTTGGTGATGCCGTGGCTGATGAAATTGACCGCGTCCAGCCGGCTCATGTCCTGCTGTTCGAGGAAATAGGCGGCATGGCTCTCGCGCTCGGCAAAGATGGCGACGAGCACATTGGCACCCGTAACCTCTTCGCGACCGGACGATTGCACATGGATCACCGCACGCTGGATCACGCGCTGGAAGGCGGCGGTCGGCCGCGCATCCTGGCCATTGGCCACGATCAGGCTGTCCAGCTCTTCATTGATGAAATCTTCGAGGTCGCTCTTGAGCGCGTCGATATCGACGTCGCAGCCGGTCAGCACGGCGATCGTTTCACGGTCGTCGGTCAGGGCCAGCAGCAGGTGCTCGAGCGTAGCGAACTCATGATTGCGCTCGCGCGCCAGGTTCATCGCCTGATGCAGAGCCTTTTCAAGTCCGCGGGAAAATGAGGGCATATGATGTTCCTATTGCTTTTCCATCACGCATTGCAGCGGATGCTGGTTCTTGCGTGCCGTATCCATGACCCTGGTGACCTTGGTTTCGGCCACTTCGTATGGATATACGCCGCACTCACCCACCCCCTTTTGGTGAACGTGCAGCATGATCTGCATGGCTTCTTCACGGGATTTGTTGAAGACGTCCTGCAGGACCAGAACGACGAATTCCATCGGCGTGTAGTCGTCGTTGAGCAGAAGCACCCGATAAAGGCTCGGACGCTTGGTTTTTGGCCGGGTCTTGGTGATGGTCCCGGTCTCGGTGCCGCCCTTGTCACCCCCACTGCCCTTGCCAGGATCATCCTCCTTGGGCCCCATACGGGCGGTCGCAGGCACCAGGCGCATCGCGACTGGGGCCTCTTCGGTTGTGGCGAGGAGGTCAGGTAGGATCATGGATAGACATCTGTCGTGAGAAAAACGAAGCAGCATGGTGAGGACCATTATGTAGGCAAAAAGCGGTGAGTGTTAAGGGGTAAAGCTTCTCGTTTTTGTGACAGGCCAAATTGGTCATTCCAGAAATGGTTCGGAATGGAGAAAATCCACGGCCTTTCCCCATCCAGAGCTTGACCGCGCGAGCCGCCCGGAGCAAAGCCATGCCCGCGTCGAGGGGACACATATTGCGGATCGAGTTTGACAGGGCCGAGGCGAAATTCGCCGACCGCGTGGTGCTCCAGCCGCTCTCGCTGACGCTGACCGAGCGCCGCATCGGCATCATCGGGCTCAATGGCTCGGGCAAGACAACCTTCTCCCGCCTGATCAATGGCCTGGTCCAGCCCTCCGCCGGCCGTGTGCTGACCAATGGCCACGACACGGTGAAGGAAGCCGCGAAGGTCCGCAGCCAGGTCGGCTATATCTTCCAGAACCCCGCCAACCAGATCGTTCTGCCGCTGATCCGCGATGATATCGCCCTGGGCCTGCAATCGCGCCGCCTGGGCAAGCCGGACGTGGAGCGCCTGGTTTCGACCGTGCTCGCCCGCCTCGGCATCACCCATCTGGCGGACCGCGGCGCCCATGAGCTGTCGGGCGGAGAAATCCAGCTCGCTGCCCTCGCCTCGGTACTGGTGACCGAGCCCGACGTGGTCATCATGGACGAGCCGACCAACCAGCTCGACCTGAAGAACCGCAATCTCGTCCAGCGCACCATCCACGACCTGCCCGAAAACGTCATCGTGGTCAGCCATGACCTGAGCCTCCTCGCCGGCTTCGAGCGCGTCCTGCTGTTCCACGAAGGCGCGCTGATCCATGACGGTCCTTCTGCGGAGACAATCGCCCGCTACCAGGCGCTCGTCGCATGATCTTCTCGAACACGAGTGATGGCGGCCCGCTGCAGCGCCTGCCCACCACTGCCAAGCTCGCGGCGCTCTTTGCACTGTCCATCCTGCTCTTCACGCTGCGCGACGTCATCATCCTTGGCATCATCGCGGGCCTGATCGTCCTGCTGTGCTTGACGCTCTGCCGCCCGGCCCTGCTGCATTGGCTCAAATCCTGGGCCCTGTTGCTGACCATTGCCGTCGTCGTTGCCTGGACCGCCTTTGCCACCGGCCTCGAAGCCGCGCTGCTGGTGCTATTGCGCCTCGGCTCGCTCAGCCTCTTTGCCACGCTGGTCACCACCACGACCACGATCGGCGCCTTCATCGACACCATCACCCGCCTCGCCCAGCCGCTGGAGCGGATCGGCCTCGCCAACGCCCGCGACATCGGCCTCTCCATCGGTCTGGTCATCCGCTTCATTCCCGAAGTGCATGCCCGCTATCGCGCCGTTTCCGACGCCCATCGCGCCCGCGGGCTGAAGCTTCGCATCTCCACCGTTCTCGCGCCCATGGTGATCGGCACGCTGCAAAGCGCCGACGACATCGCCAATGCCATCGACGCCAGAGGCATCCGCTCCAAACCAACCGAACCCAAACAAGGCTAACCAAAGTGCAAACTCGCTCCCTGGTCCTGATCGCGCTGTTCACGGCAATCATTGTCGTGCTGGGCTTTATCCCGCCCATCATGTTGAGCTTTTTCCCCGTCGCCATCCAGGCGCAGAGCCTGGGCATCATCCTGGCCGGCGTCGTGCTCGGCGCCCGTGGCGGCACGCTTTCCGTGCTCCTGCTGATGGTGCTGGTCGCGGCCGGCCTGCCGGTGCTGTCCGGCGGCCGCGGTGGCCTTGCCGTCTTCTTTGGTCCCACCACCGGCTATCTCGTCGGCTTCATCCCGGCAGCGCTCGTCACCGGTCTCATCGCTGACAGGGTCGCGGCCAGCGCCACCGGCGGCTGGAAACTCTTCCTCGGCTTCCTCGGCGCCGGCGTTGCCGGTGTGATCATCACCCATATCTGCGGCATCACCTGGCTGGCCACCTATGTCGGCCTTTCGCCCTATGACGCCGCGATCGGCAACCTGATCTTCGTGCCGGGTGACCTGGTCAAGGCCGTCATCGCCGCCTATGCCGGCCAGTTCATCGCCACCAACTACGGCAACCGCACGAGGGTTTGACGTAAGGTTCTGTCGATCTTGAGGTGGGGGGCATTGGCCACAGATGCTACCCCACCCACGGTGTCACCCCGGCCTTGAGCCGGGGCCCATCCCGAGATCGCGCCACGGCCGCAAGGTGGTTCTACCCATCACCAAGACCTTGCGGCAGCACATACATCTCGGGATGGATCCCGGCTCAAGGCCGGGATGACATCGAGTGTTTGGCACGTCCGTAACTGCTCGAAGTCACTCACCCGTTACTCAGCTTCCACACCCTCGCCAAAATCCTTCGCATTTTACCGAATGGTAACGGCGGGCGCGTAAAGTCTCACGAATTAGCGGATCGACCGGGCGATGGGGCTCGCACGGAGATCGGCATGTTGTGTTGCGTACGGACACAGAAGTGTCCGGTGTGAAAAACTGGAGTACCGGGTGGCTTCCCAGGCGAAAACCCCATGGCGCGTCGTACTGACCCGCGCCCTTGCCGCAGTTGTTGTTGCCCTGGCGGTTTCCGCCCATATGGCAGCTCCGGCACACGCTATTGAAAACCTGCGCAAATATGCGGGCATCGTGGTCGACGCCAAGTCGAACCAGGTGCTCTATGAAGAGAATGCCGACAGCAAGCGCTATCCCGCTTCCGTCGCCAAGGTGATGACGCTCTACGTCCTGTTCCAGGAGCTCAGCGCCGGCAATCTCAAGCTCTCCACCAAGATGACCGTCTCGCGCCATGCTGCGGCTGCCGTGCCGACCAAGCTCGGCCTGCGCGCCGGCTCGGAAATCACCGTGGAAGACGCCATCAAGTCGCTGGTGACCCTGTCGGCCAATGACATGGCCCGCGTCATCGCCGAGAACATCTCCGGCTCCGAAGAAAAATTCGCCGAGCGCATGACCGCCACGGCCCGCGCCATGGGCATGCGCAACACCACCTATCGCAATGCCTCGGGCCTGCCCGACGGCGGCCAGACCACCACGGTGCGCGACCAGGCGATCCTGGCCATCGCCATCTACCAGCACTTCCCGAACTATTACGAGTTCTTCCAGACCCGTAGCTTCAACTACGGAAAGTCGACCTATGGCAACCACAACCGCGTGCTCGGCTATATGGGCGCTGTCGACGGCATCAAGACCGGCTACATCAATGCGGCCGGCTCCAACCTGATGACTGCCGCCCGCAAGGACGGTCGCCACATCGTCATCATCGCCTTCGGCTTCAACTCTGCAGGCTCGCGCGACCAGAAGGTCCGTGAACTGGTTGCCGCCTATCTGCCCAAGGGTCGCAGCGGCAATTATGTCGCCCAGGTTCCGATCCCGGGCCGCCAGGGCAATGTTCAGGTTGCAGTTGCCCAGTCGGCGCCGGCTGCCGGGCCGGTCTTCGTCATGCCCATGCCCATGCCCGGCTTCCGCCTGGCCCAGCTCGCCGCCGCCAACAGCCCCCCGCCGCAGGCCATGCCTCAGGTCGTGGTCGCCAGCACTTCGCCGCAGCCCGCACCCATGCCGGCCGATCTCAATCAGCAGGCTGCCGTCCAGGCTGCCAATACGCTGGCCGCGCCCTCCCAGGCGCCGCAGCCGGCCTATCCGAGCCAGGACATCATCGGCGCCTGGCTTTCCGAAAGCTATAACCTCGGCGCACCGCCCTCGGCCCTTGGCCAGACCGCCCCCTCCGCGCCGCTCGGCTTCCAGCCGCCTCCGGCCAATGTCGGCGGCGACCAGGCCCAGCAGCCAGTCGACCTGATGACTTCGGGTTCCGTCCAGACGGCAGCAGCCGTCGGTGGATGGGTCGTACAGATCGGCGCCGGCCCGTCGGAAGACAGCGCTCGCGCCATGCTCTCCGACGCCGCCGGCAAGGTCGGCAACCTCGGTGATTTCCGCTCCTACGTCGAACGCTTCGACAAGAACGGCCAGACCTTCTTCCGCGCTCGCTTCGTCGGCTTCGGCGATCGCGATGACGCAACGGCCATGTGCAACCAGCTCAAGCAGCAGGACATGAGCTGCCTGGCCATGCAGAGCTGATTTTAGGAACTAAGCCTACCCACCTGCCGCGTATTGGTCGGTGTGACGAAAGGACGAGACGGCGCCGCATGAAAGGTGCCGCTCACTGGACAAGCAAATTGGCGCCTGTGTTTGGAGTAGCCCAATGAGCGAACGCACTGCTCTCGTCGAGCTGGCGAATTTCGTCGGCAAGTCGAGCCTCTCTTCGGACGATATGGCCATTCGCAATCGCGCCCTGGCCGGTATCACCCAGCGCTTCCTGCCGCGTCGCCGCACGGTGGGCGACCTGCTGGGCGTGGTCATGACCATGTCCTCGCGCACCCGCCGCATGGTGCAGGAACCCGTCCGCATCGATCTCGACGTCTTCGCTCCGGGCGGCGCCCGCGCGATCAGCATGTCCTTCGGACACGATCTGCCGTAGAGCGTTTGCAGCAAAAGTGGTCGCCGGTTTTGCGGTTCGCAAACGCGACCAGACAAAGACCCTAGCTGTCGGTATCGACCAGATGGGCGTAGCGGTCTTCCGGCGCGTCCTCATCCCGTTCCGGCACCGGCAGGTGCAGCGCCTTGGCCAGCGTGCGATACTCCTGCCGCGCACTCATATGCGATAGCGACGGCACCCCGCCCAGCAATTGCTGATCCAGCGGATCAAACACCGTCAGTCCCGCCGGAAACAGCGAGCGGAAGATCACCCGTTCGGCAATGCCATCCGCCACCCGGCAGCCCAACCGCGCCGCCACCCGCTCCAGCATGGTCTGCACCTGCCGCATGTTGCGCGAGGACAGCATCGAGATGCGGTTGCGCACCAGCACCCAGTCGATCGACTTGCCATCCACGCTCATGCGCTCCGAGCGGGCGCGCTGAACCAGCCTCGCGTAGTGGCTCATCTCGCGCGGCTCGCCGGTCGCCATGTCAAATTGCGCAATCACATTGAGGTCGATCAGGCTGTCATTGACCGGCGTTACCAGCGTATCGGCCAGCGAATGCGCCAGCCGCGTCAGGTGGGTATCGAAGCCGGGCGTGTCGACGATGAGATAATCGGCATCATGCTCGACCTCCCCCACCGCCTGGCGGAACAGGTCGAATTCGACGCTGTTGTTTTCCCGGGTGGAATCCCCCCGCAGCAGCGGCAGGTGGAAATGGGTCAGGTGCGGGATGGACAGGCCCTTGTCCAGGGCCCAGGCGCGCCGGTTGCGCACATATTGCGTCAGGGTCTGCTGGCGGCTGTCCACGTCGAGGGTGGCGACCTTGTAGCCCTCGTAAAGCAGCAGAATAGCCAGATGGAAGGCCGTGGTGGATTTACCCGAACCACCCTTCTCGTTCCCGACGACAATGACATGAACGCTCTTGCGCGCCATGGGTCCCTCAGCGGATTCGTGTCCGCCGAAATCTCGTGGCTTCGCGGCCCACTGGCAAGGGCGTGAATGGTGAATTTTCGGTTACGCTTAACGCGACCGACAATGCTAGGCGGAAAGCCGCATCGGCTCGCTGACCGGCAGGTTCAGTGCCGCGACAAGATTGCGATATTCCTGCCGCGCGCTGACATGCGACACGGAGGCCGAGTCCACCTCGTCATCCAGCGGATCGAACACCGTCATGCCGGTGGGAAACAGCGAACGAAAAATTACGCGCTCGGCAATGCCATCGGCAATGCGGCAGCCAAAGCGTGTCGCCACGCCATCGAGCGTCGCCACGACCTGCCGCGCATTGCGCGAACCGAGCATGGAAATGCGATTGCGCACCAGCACCCAGTCGATGGTCTGCCCATCCACCGCCATGCGCTCCGACCGGGCACGCTGCACGAGGCGTGCATAGTGGCTGGTCTCGATCGGCTGGCCGGTGCTCGGATCGATGCGGGCAAGCACATTGATGTCGATCATGGAATCATTGACCGGCGTCACCAGAGTATCGGCCAGCGAATGCGCCAACCGGGTCAGGTTGGTGTCAAAGCCGGGGGTGTCGATGATCAGGAAATCGACCTTGTTCTCCACCTCGCCCACGGCGCGGCGGAACATGTCGAACTCGGCCTGCTG
The DNA here is from genome assembly GCF_963517015.1 of uncultured Devosia sp. NCBI lineage: Bacteria > Pseudomonadati > Pseudomonadota > Alphaproteobacteria > Hyphomicrobiales > Devosiaceae > Devosia > uncultured Devosia sp. Next base: position 2,136,146 of record NZ_CAUQDV010000001.1, on the reverse strand, counting down.
GTTTTCCTTCTGCGAGTCGCCCCAGGCGGCCGGCAGGTGGTAATGCAGCGGATTGGGCAGCTGGCGGCCGCTTTCCTGGATATGCGCGCGACGGTTGCGCACATAATGCGTCATGGTCTGCTGGCGGCTGTCCACATCGACCGTCGCCACGCGATGGCCGGCATACAGCAGATAGACGGCCAGATGGAAAGCCGTGGTCGACTTGCCCGACCCGCCCTTCTCGTTGCCAACCACGATGACATGCGCACCATCACGCATAGCCGCCCTCACAAAATCAATCCTGCCCCTACAAGCGGCGCGCAGGGTTAACAGGCGGTTAATCGCAATCTGTTGTTAAGCGAAGTTAATGAGACAACAACCGGTCACGAGCCGCATTGATGCGCGAGGCGAGATAGCTCGAGCCGCCATGGTCGGGATGCACCGCTTTCATCAATTCCCGATGCGCGGCGCGGATTTGCGCATCCGTGGCGCCCGGCTTGAGCCCGAGAATGTCATAGGCTTCGGCAATCGGATCGCTCGACCGCGGGGCTTCCGCGTCCGCATCCTGTCCGGCAAAATATTCTCGCCACCCTGCCCGATTGGCGTCGAGCCAGCTCTCGAACAGGCTGAGGCTATCCGCATCGCCCTCGACTTCGCTGAGCAGGATTCGCGTCTCCTGCTCGCCCAGATCCATCAGATCCATGCCGGCGAAACTGCCATTGAGCACGCGCCCGGTCACCGCGCCGGTATCGTGGTCGAGCTCCATGGCAAAACGATAGCTCTGCACCTTGGAAATATTGCCGCTGTCGGTCTGTGGCCCATCGAAGGAAAAGGCGCCGATCCGCCCGGTGCGCAGCACGGCAAAGGCACCCGCGCCCACAAACAGCGCAATGTCAAAGCGTCGCGCCCACAACAGGCTCGCCGCAACCAGCAGACCACCGCCACCCACCAGCCAGCGCAGCGCCCGTCGCAGCAGGCGTCGATCCATGCCCCGGATGTAGTTATAGGCCGCAAAGCCGGCCAGCAGGGCGAAACCGCCAACAAAGATCCAGGTCATTTCGGCAACTGCGCCAGCAAGGCCTGCGCCGGCCCGCTGCCCTGCAGCTTCATCAGGTCCCGCCCGCCGCTCACATAGGCCGCCACGGCCTTCAGCAAGGCAGCCAGCTCTCCCGGCGCCGAAGCGTCAAAGCGGGCATAGGCGCCCTTGCTCAACCGAGCAAACTCGCGAAATCCGGCCTCGACCGTGGCATCGCGCCCTTCCTGGAAAACGAACATCGGCAGCCCCAACAATCCCAATTGCCCGGCCTTTTCGGCCAGGTCGTCGACATTTTCCTCGATCGCATCACCGACATAGATCACTGCATTGATCCGTCTTTTGGCATGCTCGGCCCGCGCATGGGCGAACACCTTGCCGATCTGCGTGTGCCCGCCGCGACAGTCGATGCCGCTCATCAGCTTGGCCAGCGCATCGCCATCCACCACCCATTTGCTGGCGCGGCACTCGCCAAAGCCACGGAAGTACAGCAGTTGCACCTGCAGCGCGCTGGGCTTTGGAATGGCACGAAACATTTCCGCCTGCAGCGAACAGGCCAGGTCCCAGGTCGGCTGCCGGCTCATCGTCGCATCGAGCGCGAACAGCAATCGTCCGTCATTGGCCGCCCCCGGCCGGGCCATTGTGCCGACCTTTTTGACAAAGGCGGCGATATCGCCGCTCACCTTGCCCTGTTGTGGAAGGCTGCCGCCGTTTTTCGCTATCTGGTCTTTGTCCGCCATGCCTGCAATATGTGGGTGGAACGGCGGGTTCGCAAGGCAATGCGCTTCCACGTCCACGGTGTCACCCCGGCCTTGAGCCGGGGCCCATCCCGAGGTAGCGCCGCAGCCGCAAGGTCGATCGTTCGGACCACCTTGCTGTAGCGAAACCACTGGGAGATGGATCCCGGCTCAAGGCCGGGATGACATCGAGTTTGCGGAAGGTGCGAGGTGTGTTGCTCACAACTTCGTAACGTTCACCCAACGGTAACCAGCCGGTTTCATGGTGCGCTAAACTTTTACGGGTCAGCCCATGTTTGCCAAAGCTCTGCGCACCATCGCCCTTCTGTTTGCCGTCGCCGCCCTCGCCGGCTGCGCCTTCGTGGCCGACAATCGCGGCAATGTGCCGATCCCGCAGGCCCTGTTGCAGCGCATGGCGCAGATCGGCACCACGCCGGGCGATTCCATGATGGTCCGCGTCTACAAGGAAAGCTCCGAGCTCGAAGTCTGGAAGCGCACCCGTTCGGGTCAGTTCGCCCTGCTCAAGACCTATCCGATCTGCAAATGGTCCGGCACGCTAGGCCCCAAGATCAGGGAAGGCGACTATCAGTCGCCAGAAGGCTTCTATGACGTGACACCGGGCCTGCTGAACCCGAAGTCCTCCTATCACCTGTCCTTCAATGTGGGCTTTCCCAACAAGTTCGACCAGGCGCTCAACCGCACCGGCTCCTACCTGATGATCCACGGCGATTGCCTGTCGGTTGGCTGCTACGCCATGACCGACGATGGCATCAAGGAAATCTACGCCATGACCCGCGAGGCCTTCAAAGGCGGCAATCCGAGCGTCCAGCTGCAGCTCCTGCCCTTCCGCATGACCGAAGAGAACTTCGCCCGCCACGCATCGAGCCCGCACATCGCCTTCTGGCGCGATCTCAAGGTCGGCGCCGACGCCTTCGACCAGTCCAAGCAGCTTCCCACCTGGGACGTCTGCCAGCAGCGTTACGTGTTCAACCTCAACGACCCACGCACGGCCCCGCTCGACCCCAATGGCGCTTGCCCGGTCGCTTCCTATTCCACCATGGCGGCGCTCTAGCCTCCGTCCATATTGCTTGCCACCGCGCCTCGGCCTATCTGGAGCTGGGGGGACGGATGATGCGCATAGCGGTGACCGGCACGCATGGCTGCGGCAAGACCACGCTGGTCGACGATTTCGTCAGGGCCCATCCTGGCTATGAATCCGTGCCCGAACCCTATTGGCTCCTGGCGCAGGACGGCCTGCCCTTCGCCGATGGCGCCACCGCCGCCGACCTCGAGCAGCAACTCCGCCAGAGCTGCCGCCTGCTGCTCGACATGACCGGCAAGGATCTGATCTTTGACCGCTGCCCGCTGGACTTTCTGGCCTATCTGGACGTCGTCAGCGCCGCCGAAGGCTTTGAATGGCTACCCGACGGCCGGCTGCTCGTCCAGATCGACAAGGCCCTTGCCACCCTCGACCTCGTGGCTTTCGTGCCCCTGCGACAGCCCGACGAGATAGTGGTTGCCATCGAACACCCTCGCCTGCGCCAGCAGGTCGATCGTCGGCTGAAAACCATGCTGCGGCAGGATGACCTCGGCCTGCTTGCATCCGGACCGCCCGTGCTCGACCTGTTCGGCACGAGGCAGGAGCGCATGGCCCGTTTGACCGCCGCCCTGCACTAGACATTGCCCCACCATGCCTTATGTAACATTGAAAGTTACATACGATGAGCCGGTCAATGACGAACCCACCGCCCTTCTCCAACGCCACCCCTGCCTATCGCGATGGCCCGCCGCGCCAGGTGCCAGGCTTTGCCAGCCTCCATCGCATGACTGGCATGCTGCTGGCCGAACAGGTGCCCGATGCCGGCCGCATCCTGGTCCTCGGCGCCGGTGGCGGGCTTGAGATCGAGGCCCTGGCCGCCTTCAATCCCGCCTGGCGCTTTGACGGCGTCGATCCTTCCGCCAGCATGTTGCAGGTCGCCGCCGAAACCACCGCCCAGCTTGGCGATCGCGTGAAACTGCACGAGGGCTATATCCAGCAGGCGCCTGAAGGCCCCTTCGACGGCGCCGTCTGCCTCCTCACCTTCCATTTCATCGCCCGCGAGCAGCGGCTCGAAACCCTGCGGGAAATTCGCGCCCGCCTCAAACCCGGCGCGCCCTTCGTGCTCGCCCATATCAGCTTCCCCCAGATCGAGCCTGAACGCAGCCAGTGGATCGCGCACCATGTCGCTTTCGGCGGTACGGATCCCGCAAATGCAGAAAGCGCGCGCCAGGCGATTGGCACGCGCTTGTCCATTCTCTCGCCCGACGACGAAGAGGCCATGCTGGCGCAAGTCGGTTTCACCGGCACCACGCTGTTCTACGCCGGCCTCAGCTTTCGCGGCTGGGTCAGTTACGTCGGCTGAGCTCGATCACCGGGATCACGTCACGGCTGGTCTTTTCTTCATACTCGGCAAATTGCGGGAACAGCCCGGCCTGCTTGGCGTAAACATCGTCACGCTCCTGCCCTTCCAGCACACGCGCATGCACCGGCACGCGCGAAATCGTGGAACCGTCGCCAACGGAAATATCGAAATCGGGATTGGCGACGACATTGTGGTACCAGGCTGGGTCCTTTGGTCCACCGGCGTAGGATGCAAAAACGAACCAGGCGTCACTGCCTTCAGGCAGGAACATCAGCGGCTGCGTCCGCTCGAGACCACTCTTGGCGCCAATGGAATGCAGCAGCAGCACCGGTGCATTCTTGAAGTGGCCACCCGGCTTGCCGCCGCTGGCGTTGAAATCCGCAATGACCTGGTCGTTGAAGTCGCTCATGGCTCATGCCTCTCTATGGTCTGTCCTGCTAAGCTAGGTGCGCCATTGGACAAGAACAAGACGCCGCGAGTTGCCTTATCTGCACGCCCCGCAGGTAAGGGTTTGATCACCAGCGTGGGCTAAGTCTCTGGTCATACTATTTCATTCGACGAGACCCACCATGTTTGTGGATCAGACTTCATTGCTGCTGGCGCTCGGCTTTGCCGCCTTTGCATTGGCCACCACGCTTTTCGTGACCTGGCTTTCAGCGCGCAGTGAACGATTCATCCTGCTCTGGGCCACCGGCGCCGGGGTCATGGTCTTCGGTTTTGCCGGTTTTTCCATCTATGCCGTCACCAGCATCTATGTGCTGCTCTGGATTTCCAACATGCTGCTCACGGGCAGCTTCGTGATCTTTTACGGCGCCGCATGCCTTTTCACCGAAAAACACCTGCCCCAGGGGCGCGTGACCGCGCTGGGCGGTCTGGTTGCCACCGCCATCACCTTGCCCTTCATCGTCGGCTTCGACGCCTTGGGCGCCATGACCGGCAATATCGCCAATGCGCTGGTGCTGGCCACCACGGCCAAAAAATTCTGGGATGGCCGCGAGGAAGCCCCGCTTTGGGTCGGCGGCATTGTCGGCCTCTATAGCCTCACCGCCCTGTCCTTCATTCCCTGCGCGGTGATGATCTTCGTGAAGGGCCCGCTCGTTCTGTCTGCGCCGCCAAGCGGCTGGGCCGAGGACCTCAATTCGATCATCGGCCTGATCGGCCTCACCGGCATCGGCGCGCTGTCGCTGGCGCTCAACCAGGCCCGCGTGTCGCGCACCCACCAACAGGCCGCCAACACCGACGCCCTGACCGGCCTGCTCAACCGCCGCGCCATTTTCGAGCGCTACGATCGCAGCGGCCTCGATACCGCTACGGCCACCATCATTTTCGATCTCGACCATTTCAAATCGATCAATGACCGCCACGGCCACGCCGCCGGCGACGAGGCCTTGAAGCGCTTCGCCAATGTCCTGCGCCAGCACGGCCCCGCCAATGCCGCCATTGCCCGCCTGGGCGGCGAGGAATTCATCCTTGTCGCACCACAGACCGACGCCCAGCGCGCTTTCGCCCTTGCCGAAGCCATCCGGGCCAGCTTTGCCCTCGAACTCGTCCAGGGACCCGCAGGGGCTTTCCACGGGACCGTCAGCGCTGGCCTCGCCATGGGCCTGGGCACGACCGATAGTTTCGAGGCTGCCCTGCGCCGCGCCGACGATGCGCTCTACGCCGCCAAGCACGGCGGTCGTAACCGTGTCGTTACGCATGAAGAAACGCTTGAGCAGGCCCTCGGCAATGTGCGGAAGCCCTCGGCCTAGATCAGTCCCAGCTTGGCCAGGTCGGCCGCCAGCGCCATGGATTCGGCATTTTCATTGGCACCCAGATCAGGCGGCGCATCCTCTGGGCGCAGATAGCGCCAGCCCTGGAACGGTCGCTTGGGATAGGGCACGGTCCGCACCATGTCCGGCGCCATGATGATATCGCAATAGTCGATACCCTCGGCATTGGTGAATTTGGCCAACCGCAGGATCGGCTGGCGGCACACCACCTGCCCGGCAATCACCCAGTAGATCGAGCTCAGGCCTTCCATCTCGGCGGCCCGCTTGGGCATCATGCGTGTGCGATGCACATGCACATCGGTGCCATAGTCGGCATCCCACCAGTGATGGCGCTCGTCGCGATAGCTTTCCAGCTCCTCGTAGCTCGAAACGCCGACGCAGAGCTTGATCATATGGATCATACAAGAGTTCCCGGTTTGACACGGCCCTGGATGACGTCGATCTCGTCGTCGTCCACGATCCAGGGCTCGCGCAGCGCCAGCATCAGCCATTCTTGGAAAGCCGGCAGCGCATAGATAGCCTCGACATAGCCCGATGCAAGATCCGAGACTGGAAGCGCATAGGTGCGGATGCGCGTCGCTACCGGCGCAAACATCGCATCGGCAGCCGTGAACTCTCCAAACAGGAATGGCCCGCCCGACGCGCTCAACAGCTCGCCCCACAGCGTTTCGAGGCGATGGAGATCCTTGGCCACCGAATCCACGCTGACCTTGCCCGGATGCTCTGCCCGCAGGTTCATCGGCGCATGGCTGCGCAGCGAGCCAAAGCTCGAATGCATCTCGGCCGCCGCGGCGCGCGCCTTGGCCCGTTGACTGATGTCGGCCGGCCAGATCGCTTTCTCCGGAAACCGGTCCGCCAGATATTCCACGATCGCAATCGTCTCGGGCACGACCAGATCGCCGTCAACCAACACCGGCACCTTGCCGGTCGGCGACCGTGCTGCCAGATTCTCCCGCCAGCCCTCGCCCGCCAGCTGCAGCACCTCGTCCTCGAACGGAATGCCGAAGTGTTTCAGCACCAGCCAGGGCCGCAGCGACCAGGTGGAATAATTGCGATTGCCGATCAGCAGCTTCATCAAACGCTCCCCGAGAAAAGGAAGGGCGCCCATCAACTTGGGCGCCCTTCCAAATGGCTGTCAGTGAATAACTCTAGTGCGTCTTACACACCTGCAATAACGGAGAAAACCAATCCCATGGACAACAGGCAAACCAGTGTCCAGCTCGCGGCACGCCACATGTTTGCGACGTTCTTCGGTTGACTACGCATGTTCGCTCCTTGTCAGCCGTTCACTCCGGGCCTTGCTGCGTTGCACGCCTGCTGCACCCGGTAGCAAATCGTTAACTGCGTCATAAATGGTTTACAAGCGGCAAAGTTGCAACGCTCCACAGCCACCCGAAGGCCACAGTTAAGTCCCGATCTCCGCGATATCCGGCATTTTATCCAGTCGCTAGAACAGGCCGAACCACAGGCCGGCAATGCCGAGGAAGGCAAAAAATCCGACGACGTCGGTGATCGTCGTCACGAAAACCGCTGAGGCAATCGCCGGGTCGGCCTTGAACTTGTCCAGCATGATCGGAATGAGAATGCCTGCCGTTCCGGCCACCATCATATTGGTGATCATGGCCAGGCCGATCACGATGCCCAACCCTGAATTACCGAAACGCACCCAGGTCACCAGCCCGATCAGGATGGCGAAGATGATGCCATTGACCAGCCCAACCACCATTTCGCGGGTGATCAGCCGCCGCATGCGCCGTCCGTCCAACTCGCGCATGGCGAGCGCCCGCACCGTCACCGTCATGGTCTGAGTGCCCGCATTGCCACCCATCGATGCCACGATGGGCATCAGCACGGCCAGCGACACCATCTGTTCGATCGTCGCATTGAACAGCCCGATCACCAGCGACACGCAGACGGCGGCGACAAGATTCACCACCAGCCAGGGCACACGGCTGCGCACAGTATCCGCGGTCGAGTCGGAAATATCCTCGTCGCCCACGCCGGCCAGCAGCTTGATGTCCTCGTCGGCCTCTTCGTGGATGACGTCGACGATATCGTCGATGGTCAAAACGCCGACGAGGCGCTTGCTTTCGTCCACCACGCCCACTTCGACAAGGTCATAGCGCTCGAAGTCGCGCGCTGCTTCTTCCTGGTCCTCGTTGGCATCGACCAGCACCAGATTGCTGTTCATCAGCGCTTCGATCGAGGTGGCGCGCTTGGCCCGCAGGAACTTGTCGAGCGGGATCGTGCCCAGCACCTGATAGGACGCATCCACCACATAGATCTGGTAGAATTCGTCCGGCAGATCCTTTTCGCTGCGCAGATAGTCGATCGTTTGCCCCACCGTCCAGAACGGCGGAATGGCGATGAAATCGGTCTGCATCCGCCTGCCGGCGGAATCCTCGGGGAAATCGAGACTGCGCTTGAGGCTGAGCCGCTCGAAGGTCGGCAGCTTGGCCAGAACCTCGTCGCGGTCCTCCTGCTCGAGGTCTTCGAGAATCGCCACCGCGTCGTCGCTGTCGAGCTGCGCCACGCCGCGCGCGATATCGGCATTGGAGATCTCGTCCATCATCTCCATGCGGACGGATTCATCGACCTCGGTCAGCGCCGAATAGTCGAAACGGTCGCCCAGCAGCCGCACCAGATGCAGCCGCTCTTCCGCTTCGAGCGATTCCAGCACGTCGCCCAGGTCGGCGGCATGCAGTGGCTCGACCACGGTTGCGACATCATCGTCGCGTCCGGCAGCCAAATAGGCCCGCAAGCGTTCAAGCCAGAGCGGACTGATGCGGTCTTCGCTGTCGCGGAACGCATTGCTGTCGATCCCGACCTCGAGGTCGGGGGCCATCTCTGGATCTGTGCTCATTGGAAGCCCTTTGGCGTCAGAATTTTGGGGGCAGGCCAACCTGTAGCCAATCGCCATGCAAACCGCCAGACTTGGGCGCAGACAATTGAAGAGGTTATGCAATCATGAGTAACGACCTCGACGAGGCCTTCGCCCGCATCGAGCAACTGGCAGAGGCGCGCGACCTGCCCGGCATCACCCGCTCCACCAGCTATGGCACCCCTGCCCTCAAGGTCCGCGACAAGAGCTTCATGCGCTTGCGCGAGCCTCAGGTGCTCGTTCTGCTCTGCCCACCCGAGCAGAAGACCTTGCTGATGGAGATATCGCCCGAAACCTATTTCGAGACCGAGCATTATGTCGGTCATGCCGCTGTCCTGATCCGGCTCGACCGGATCGGTGACGAGGAGCTGTCCCTGCGTATCGAGGATGGCTGGCGGCACAAGGCGCCGAAATCGCTGTTGGAGCAAAGACCGACCAAATCGTCTCAGGATGGCTGAATTCCAGCCCCATCTTTGCCTCAAAGCACCGCTTAGCTCTCGGCGTTGTGAAGACCAAGATCAACAGAGATACAATCCAAGGAGATCCCATGTCGAAGACCTTGCTTGCCCCGCTGGCAATCGTCGCTGCTCTCACCCTGGCCGCTTGCGGCGGTGATGCCCCGCCGGCTGGTGGCGCCACCCCACCCGCCGATGCCGCGCCTGCTGCGCCGGCCACCACCCCGGCTCCTGCCGAGCCCGCCCCGGTGGCTCCCGCCAGCTAAGGCGAGAATACCAAGGGCCACCCATCGGGTGGCCCTTTTGCTTGGCTGGCTGCCAAAAACAAAAAAGCCTTCCCGAAGGAAGGCTTTTTTCGTTTCATCCGGAGATGATGGTGCGGTCGAGAAGACTCGAACTTCCACGCCCTTTCGGGCACAGCGACCTCAACGCTGCGCGTCTACCAATTCCGCCACGACCGCATTCTGGTAGCGCCTCAACCCAGCGGGTCGAAGCGAGTGGGGATGTAGCAAAGGTCTTTCATAACCTCAAGCGCCTAAATCGAGATTTTCAACGCGCCTGTTGGAAACTGTCGTCGAACCGACATATCGGGACTGATAACGGACGCCCCCAGCTATGCCGCGCGTGTGGCACTAGATATGCCGGATCTTCGTTCAGGCCGAGTCGAAAGGCGCCGTTTCCGAGAACCGGAGCGCAGCGTACATGAGTACGTGAGCACCGGAAGCGCAGGAAATGGCGGCTTGCAGGCCGGCATGAACGAAGAGGCGGCGTATCTAGCCGCGTTTGAAGATTTTTTCGGACACCATCACGCGCAGCTGGCCGTCTTCGACGCTCACCTCGCCATGGGCGATCAATGTGCTATTTGCATAGATGTTGAGCGGATCGTTTTCCGAGGCATCAAGCTCGATCACCGCGCCGCGACCCAGCCGCAGCAGGTGATGGATCGGCAGGGTCGTCGCACCCAGCTCGACCGTGATGTCCACTTCAATATTGTCCAGAGTGCTCATAGATAGATACAAAACCCCGCGGCGGGCTGCACAGGGCACCCGCTGAATCTGTTACTCCAAGTGTCCGGTAGTCATGGTTATGGAAGCGTTAATTTCAGACGGCGAAACCTGCGAAACCAGCGTCAAACTGGCACGCAATGACGCGCGACCCGTACAGTGGATCATTTCCGCCGAGCCCGTGCCCTACCTCGTTGCACTGGACGCCATGAAGGCCCGCGCTGCCGCCATAGCCGCGGGCGAGGCCGAGGAAGCCATCTGGCTGCTCGAACATCCGCCACTCTATACCGCCGGCACATCCGCCGTCGCCGATGACCTGCTGTCGGACCGCTTTCCGGTCTATGACGCCGGCCGCGGCGGGCAATACACCTATCATGGCCCCGGCCAGCGCGTGGCCTATGTCATGCTCGACCTCACCCGGCGCGGCCGCGACATCCGCTGCCTCGTCCAGGGGCTGGAAGACTGGGTCATCGATACTCTTGCCGCCCACAACATCACCGGCGAACGCCGCGAGGGTCGCATTGGCGTCTGGGTCAAGCGCCCCGACAAGGGCGTGCTCAAGGAAGACAAGATCGCCGCCATCGGCGTGCGCGTCTCCAAATGGGTGACCTTCCACGGCATTTCCCTCAATGTCGCGCCCGATCTGTCCCACTACGACGGCATCGTGCCCTGCGGCATCACCGACCAGGGCGTCACCAGTTTCGAGGACCTCGGCCAGCTGCTTTCCATGGCCGAAGTCGATTCGGTGCTGCGCGCCGCTTTCGAGAACCGCTTCGGTCCCACCGTCGCAGCGGGCGAGGAAAGCCTTGTCAGCCGCACCTCGCATGGCCAAGTTGCATAACGACAGAATCGAGCCTTGGAGATCAAGATGACGCTGGATGACCTGAAACGCCTTTTCACGCGGCAAACCCTCTTCAAGCTCGACGCGATCCTGTCGCCCAAGCTGGTGCCGATCCTTTACGCGCTTGGCTTGGCCGGCATTCTGCTCTGGGCCGTCAGCCATCTGTTCTGGAGCTTTGGCTTTGGTTTCGGCAACGGCCTCTGGGGCCTGCTCGAAATCGTGGTCTTTGGCCTTTTGTCCTTCGTCGGCCTGCGCATCCTCTGCGAAGCGCTGCTGGTCTGGTTCAAGACCCATGAAGTCACCGGCGACACGGTCAACCGCTCGCGCTTTTCGGCCTCCCTGCTCGATGAAGTGCGCGACGCCATCCGCGATCTCGCCGAGGAAGGCGATGACCGCGACTATGCCGAGGCCGACGAATATATCACCCCGGCCACGGACCCGGCTCCCTATGTCGCGCCCACCAGCCCGATCATTCCCGACATGCCGGCACCAACGGACAGCACCCGCGCCCCGGCCACGACTTCCGGCGAAGTCTTCGCCAAGCCGCGCCGCACCGCCAAGCGCACGCCACCGCCCAAGAACGTCACCTGACCGTCAGGCAGGTCCACAAAACAAAAAGGCCGCCGCGACACATGTCACGGCGGCCTCTTTCATTTCAGCTCACAAGCTTAGTGCTTGTTGACGCTCCAGGCGCCCGGACCCGAGAAAACCAGATACAGGAACACGAAGCAGAACAGGATTGCTGCGTCGCCGCCATTGAGGACGGGCAGGAAGTTGGACGGCGCGTGAGCCATCCAATAGGCGACGGCCATGGTGCCCGAAGCGAGGAAGGCGGCCGGGCGGGTGAAGAAGCCCACGGCGATCAGCACGCCGGTGACGATTTCGATGATACCGGCAAACCAGAAGATGCTGCCAACCGGCGGCAACATGCCTTCGGGGAAGCCGAGGACCTTCTGAGTACCATGGGCGATGAACAGCAGGGCCGAGATGATGCGCAGCGCGGCGAGGGCCTGCGGCGCGTAAGCGGAGAGACGGTCGAACATGTTGGTGCTCCTTTGAGCATTGGGACGCTGCGCCACCCCAACCGGCGCAATGGACAAAGCGCACTAAAGCAAACGGTTGCACGCCAGAACCAGCCCAATCACGGAAGCACTGTTCACTAAAGCGAACATACAAGGACATCTGTTCGCCGGAATCGGAACATCAGCCCCGCGCCCTGCGGGAGGCGGTATCATTGCGTAACCGTCAAATTGGCTGTATGACGCCGCCAACTTATCCTACATTGGAATACTTGCTCACATGAGCCAAGCGCCAAAAATTGGCCTCGTCAGCCTCGGCTGCCCCAAAGCCCTTGTCGATAGCGAACGCATCATGTCCACGCTGCGCTCGCAGGGCTATTCGTTCAGCCGCGACTATGCGGGCGCTGACATCGTGCTCGTCAACACCTGCGGCTTCCTCGATTCCGCCAAGCAGGAATCGCTCGAAGCCATTGGCGAGGCCCTCAATGAAAATGGTCGCGTCATCGTGACCGGCTGCCTGGGCGTCGAGGAATCGATGATCCGCGAGACCCATCCCAATGTGTTGGCGATCACCGGCCCGCATCAATATGAGGACGTGGTTTCGGCGGTGCATGAACACCTGCCGCCGGTCCCCAACAAATTCGTCGACCTCGTGCCCGAGCAGAGCCTCAAGCTCACGCCGCGCCACTACGCCTATCTCAAGATTTCCGAAGGCTGCAACAACCGCTGCTCCTTCTGCATCATCCCCCAGATCCGCGGCGATCTCGCCAGCCGGCCCGCCGGCGGCATTCTGGCCGAAGCCGAAGGTCTTGTCCGCTCCGGCGCCAAGGAACTGCTGGTCATTTCCCAGGACACGTCCGCTTATGGCCTCGACATCAAATATGCCGAGAGCAATTACCGCGGCCGCCCGGTCAAGGCCAAGTTCTACGACCTGGCCAAGGAACTCGGCCAGTTCGGCGCCTGGGTGCGCCTGCACTATGTCTATCCCTACCCCCATGTCGACGCCGTCATGGAGCTGATGTCGGACGGCCTCGTGCTGCCCTATCTCGACATCCCCTTCCAGCACGCTTCGCCCAAGGTGCTGAAGGCCATGCGCCGCCCGGCGCATCAGGAAAAGACGCTCAACCGCATTCTCGACTGGAAGCGCCAGGTCCCGGACCTGACCGTCCGCTCCAATTTCATTGTCGGCTTCCCGGGCGAAACCGAGGAAGATTTCGAGATGATGCTCGACTTCATCGAGGAAGCCGAAATCGACCGCGCCGGCTGCTTCAAATACGAGCCCGTCACCGGCGCCCCGGCCAATGAACTGGAAGGCATCGTTCCCGACGACGTCGCCCAGGAACGTTGGGAACAGCTGATGGAAGTGGCGCAGAACGTCTCTGCCGGTCAGCTCGCCAAGAAGGTCGGCCGCACCATCCAGGTTCTCGTCGACGACGTGCAGCCCGAGACCAACAAGGCTATCGCCCGCTCCAAGTGGGACGCACCCGAAATCGACGGCCAGGTCGTGGTCAACAATGCCACCGGCATCAAGATCGGCGACATGGTCGACGTTCTGGTCACCGACAGCGACGAATACGACCTCTTTGCCGAACCGGTAAAGTCACTGAACTAGCAGTGACTTGGCCGGATCGCCGGACTCAAATTCTAAAGGCGCCGCACAAGCGGCGCCTTTTGTTTGACCGGAGTTAAAGCTTTCACAGACGTCCCCCCACCCACGGTGTCACCCCGGCCTTGAGCCGGGGCCCATCCCGAGATCAGGCCACAGCCGCAAGGTGGTTGATTGATCGACCTTGCGGCGAACCAGTCATCTCAGGATGGGCCCCGGCTCAAGGCCGGGATGACACCGAGTATGTGGAAACAAAATCCCTCCCGATCCTCTTCCCGCGCAATCGCATTGCGACACCCTGCCCCGCCGTAAATTACTCATCCGGAACAGCGCTTTACCGCTGGACGCTGCCTTAGCGATCAGACCTTCTGCTGCCCAACGTCCTCCCTTTCGTTGGAAATCAGCGTCCATGAACAAGCTTTTCGCCACCGCCGCAGCAGTTCTGGCCTTCGGTAGCGCCCCGGCCTTCGCCCAGCCCACCGATATCCTCAACGCCTCCTATGACATCGCGCGCGAAGTCTTCGCCGCCGAGAACGCGGCCTATGCCGCCTCGGGCGCCACCGTCACGGTCAACCAGTCCCACGCCGGCTCCTCCGCTCAGGCCCGCGCCATTCTCGAAGGCCTCGCCGCCGATGTGGTGACCTTCAATCAGGTGACCGACGTCGACAAGCTGGTCGAAGGCGGCTTCGTCTCCGAAGACTGGCAGTCCGAATTCCCCAACAATGCCGCGCCCTTCTATTCCTTCCCGGCCTTCCTCGTCCGCGCCGGCAATCCCAAGCAGATTTCCGACTGGGGTGATCTCGCCGCCGAAGGCGTCCAGGTGATCTTCCCGAACCCGAAAACCTCCGGCAACGGCCGCTACACCTATCTGGCCGCCCGCGCCTGGGCCACCGAGGAATATGCCGGCGACGAGGCCCAGATCGAGGAATTCCTGACCAAGCTCTTTGCCAATGTCCCGGTTTTCGAGACCGGCGGCCGCGCCGCCACCACCGCTTTTACCGAGCGCCAGCTCGGCGACGTGCTGGTGACCTTCGAGGCCGAAGTGCTCGCTGTCCGCCAGCAGCTGGGCGAAGACAACTATGATGCCGTCATCCCCTCGGTTAGCTTCCTGTCCGAATTCCCCGTCGCCATCGTGGACAAGGTCGTCGACCAGCGGGGCAGCCGCGAGCTCGCCAAGGCCTATCTCGATTTCCTCTTCACCCCTGAAGGCCAGGAAGTCGCTGCCGCCAACTTCCACCGCCCGCAGGACGAAACCGTCGCTGCTGCCCACGCCGAAACCTTCCCCGACATCCGCCTCGTAACCGTCGAAGACGCCTTTGGCGGCTGGGAACAGGTCTCCACCGAGCACTTCGCCGACGGCGGCCTGCTCGACAAGGTTTTCGTGAACCAATAAGCGCCGCATCCTCCGGCCCGGCCCCTCCCCCTATCAGGGGGAGGATGGGAGGGGGTATCCAACTCAATAAGAAGGCGGGCCCGTGCCCGCCCATTTGCACAAGAGACCATGGCGAAAAAACCCGGCAAACATCTCCTGCCCGGCTTCGGGCTGACGCTGGGCATTTCCATGCTCTACCTGACTATCATCGTGGTCCTGCCGCTGCTCGCCATGCTGCTCAAGGTCGCCGGCATGGGCTTCGAGGATTTCTGGCGCATTGTCGCCTCCAATCGCTCGCTTGCCGCCTATCGCATCACCTTCAGCTCGGCCTTCATCGCCACCCTGATCAACGGCGCCCTCGGCCTGCTGCTCGCCTGGGTGCTGACCCGCTACAGCTTTCCCGGCAAGCGCATTCTCGATGCCCTGGTCGACCTGCCCTTTGCCCTGCCCACCGCCGTGGCCGGCCTCGTCCTCGTGACGCTCTTTGCCCCCACCGGCTGGTATGGCCAGTTCCTTGAGCCCAATGGCTTCAAGATCAACTACACCCAGGCCGGCATCATCGTCGCCATGACCTTCACCTCCATTCCCTTCGTCGTCCGCACCGTCCAGCCGGTGCTCGAGGAAATGCAGGGCGAGCTGGAGGAAGCCGCGCGCACCTTGGGCGCCACGCCATGGCAGGTCTTTGCCCGCGTCATCTGGCCCACCATCCTGCCTGCCTTCATGGCCGGCTGCGTGCTCTCCTTCGCCCGCTCGCTGGGCGAATTCGGCGCCGTCGTCTTTATCGCCGGCAACCTGCCGGGCCTGACCGAAATCGTCTCGCTGCTGATCTTCATCCGCCTCGACGAATATAACTACGAAGGCGCCGCTGCCCTCGCCTTCGTCCTGCTCGTCGCCGCCTTCGTCACCCTGCTCCTGACCAATGCCCTCCAGGCCTGGCAGGTCCGCTACGCCGATCGGAGCCGCTGATGAGCACCACAGTGGCAAGGCGCTCCTCCGCCCAGGTCTGGCTCATCGCCCTCGCCGTCTTCTTCGCGGCCATTCTGCTGGTCGTGCCCCTGGCGGTAATCTTCGCCTTCGCCCTGCGCGAGGGCATCGGCACCTATCTCGCCAATATCCTTGAACCCACCACCGTCCACGCTATCGGCCTCACCGTCCTGACTGCGGTGGTCGTCGTGCCGATCAATATCGTGGTCGGCGTGGCCATTGCCTGGCTGGTCACCCGCTTCAAATTCCCCGGCCGTCAGGTGCTGATCACCCTGATCGAGCTGCCCGCAGCCGTCAGCCCCATTGTCGCCGGCACGGTCTATCTCTTCCTCTACGGCGGTCAGGGCCTGCTCGGCCCCGTGCTTCAGGGCGCTGGCATCCAGCTGATGTTCACCGTCTGGGCCATCTTCCTCGTCAGCCTATTCGTGACGGCGCCTTTTGTCGCTCGCGAGCTCATTCCGCTGATGCAGCAGCAGGGCACCGAGGACGAGGAAGCCGCGCTATCGCTGGGCGCCAACGGCTGGCAGATGTTCTTTCACGTGACGCTGCCCAATATCCGCTGGGCCATTCTTTATGGCGCCATCCTCACCAATGCCCGCGTCATAGGCGAATTCGGCGCCGTCTCGGTGGTCTCCGGCTCGATCCGCGGCCAGACCAATACCCTGCCACTGCAGATCAACCAGCTGTTCAACGATTTCAACGTCACCGGCGCCTTCGCTGCCGCCTCGACCCTGGCCTTTATGGCCGTGCTGACTCTGGTGCTGAAATCCACCCTCGAAGCCAGGGGCGGCTGGCGCTAGGTCACCAGCCGCCGCCCTCGCTTAGTGCCAGCTCTTGAGCCCGAGCAGCTTCTCGCCCAGCGGCGTCAGCTCGGCGGTGGAAGCATTCTTCTTCTCCCAGTCGCGCGGATCACCGGGAAAGGCATCGCGCTGTGGGTGGTCAAGCTCACGCCAGAGCCGGATGCGCTCGGCCCGCTCGGCCACGTTGGCCTCATCGGCGGGATACATTGAAATATACTGCGCCATGCGCACCCGGTCCTTGGAGTGATTGGGCCGCACGCCATGCGCCAGCAGCGTGTTGAAGATCATCAGGTCGCCCGGCTCCATCTCGATATTGGTGATCGTGAGCCCGGTAGTATCGGGATGCATCGGGTCGCGATCCGCCGGCTGCGTCTTCATCCAATTGTCGAAGTCATAGAACAGCTCGGGAATGCACTGGAAACCGCCGACGTCGCCATCCTGCTTGACCAGGCTCAACACCCCCTGCACGCCAATGGGAAGTGGATCAAGCGAAGTGTCGCTGTCCCAGTGAATGAAGCCGTTCGGATTGCCATGCACCTTCTTGGGTACGTTGAGATTGGCCCGGTCGATGCTGGTCCACAGTTCTTCGAGATCCCAGATATCGACGAAGGCGTCATAGAGGCGCTGCTCCATCCGGTTGTCCCACAGAAACTGGTGGTTGTAGATTTCCACCATGCCCGTGCCATTGAGCTCCTTCATCTTGTGGTCGCGGCGCTGCGGCGCATACCAGGTGCTCGGGTCAGCCGGATTCTTTTCATCAAATTCCCACAGCAAACCCTTGAGCCGCTCGACATTTTCCGGCGGCACCGCACCGCGCACAATCACATAGCCCCTGGTCACCCAATGCTCCCAGTCTGCCGGGCTCAGCACCCGCAGCGGCAGTTTCTTGACGATATCCTTGAGCTGGGTGGTCACCACCTGCGTGGTCGGATGGCTGTCGCGTTTCGTGGCCGGCTGCATGTCTCTCTCCCATCATGTCCCCCTTGGGACTTGCTGATGGGATTGAGGCTACTCAAGATTTTGCGGCGCATCTTGCCGCGCAATGGCGATTATCGATACTATTCTGGCGTAGCGCATGCGAGCGACGCCACATGAAGTCCTATCTCGAACATCTGACGCCCGACGCAGACGCCTCCTGGGCCACGCTCGACCGGCGGCTCGATGACGGCATTCCCTTCCAGTGGCACCACCACCCCGAATTCGAGCTGACCCTGACGCTCAACTCTTACGGCCAGCGTTTCATCGGCGACCACATCGGCCGTTACGAACCCGGCGACCTCGTGCTGATCGGTCCCTATCTGCCCCACACCTGGCATTCGCTGGACCGGCCCGACCCAACGCAGCCGCACAATGCCCTTGTGATGTGGTTCCTGCCCGAATGGGCCGAACGCCTGACCGCCAATGCCGAACTCCGTCCCGTCGGCGCCCTGCTTGCCCGCGCCGCCAATGGCCTAAAATTCTCCGAACCCGCCGCGCGCCAGGTCCGCCCGGCCATCGAAACCCTCTTCACCCTGCCACCGGTCGAGCGCTTCCTGGCGCTGGTCTCCGTCCTCAGCACGCTCGCAACGGATCGCGCCTGCTCCGCGCTTTCCGCTAGCGCGCCCGAGCTGGCACCCGCCTCGGCCGATCGCGGCCGCATCGACCGCGTCCTCGACCATATTCATGCCGGCTTTGCCGAACCGATCACCATCGCCCAGCTCGCCGACATTGCCGCGCTCAGCCCATCGGGCCTCCACCGTACCTTTTTGCGCCACACCCGCCAGACCGTCAGCCAATATCTGATCCGCCTCCGCATCGGCCGCGCCTGCGCCCTGCTCTCCTCCGGCACCATGCCCATCGGCCAGATCGCCGGCGCCGTCGGCTACGACTCGCTCGCCAATTTCAACCGCCAGTTCAGGGCGTTGAAGGGCACCACGCCGAGAGAGTATCGCCGGGCTTTCGAGGCCTGACCCGACCGTCCGGGCGCATTGACCAACCCGCAATACCGCCCTCTAACCTGAGGCCTGACGCATTCAAGAATCGGCAACGAACGCAGGAGCCGGCCATGACGATCAGCATCGTTCCATTTTCCGACCTAAGCTCGTCTCAACTTGAGACCGCCGCCGAAACGCTTGTAGCAGCGCTTGATCACGTCCCGTCCGCCTGGAAAACCCTCGGTGAGGCGTGCGACGAGATCAACAGCCTCCTTGCCAACACGGAGTGGACCGGCCTCGCTGCGGTCGAGGACGGCGTGGTCTGTGGCTGGACGGGTGCCATCGCAAGCTATTCCCACGCCTGGGAGCTGCACCCGCTGGTGGTCGCGCCGCGCCATCAGGGACGAGGCATTGGCAGGCGTCTGATCCAGGCCCTGGAAGACAAGGCCCGCGCCGCCGGCGTGCTCACCCTCTACCTTGGGAGCGATGACGACTTTGGCGGTACCACCGCTTTTGCCGCAGACCTCTATTCAGACACGGCATCCATGCTGCGCGACCTCACGCCGCTCCCTGACCGGAAGCATCCGCTCACCTTCTACAAAAACTGCGGCTTCACCGTCGTCGGTTTCATCCCCGACGCCAACGGCCCAGGCAAGCCCGACATCTGGCTGGCCAAGCGGATACCGCCGTGGCCTGATAAAATGGAACTCATGAGCGGTAGCAACTCTCCCAGGCGCGTTGGCGGTATCGGCCGCGCCAGGCTGGTGCCTACTCCAGTCAGTGATTAATGTTTGTGCTAAACCTCACCGAAACCTGCCTTCAAGGTCGGCGGGTTCTACGATTGAGATAGCGAACTTCATCCACAATTAACCATCTTGAGCCATGCTTTCGTCAATGGAGACGGAGCTTTTTAATGAAGTTTATTGCAGCAGCACTCATTTCATCAATCACGGCGTTACCGACACCTGCAGCTGACTATCTGACAGCCCCAACTGTTCAACAAACTAGTCCATGGAGCGGCAGTTACATTGGCGTCTCCGGCGGCGTAGGATCTGGGACATTGAACTTCACGACCGACGCTGCCCCCGGTCAGCTATCCAGTTCGATCGGCGGCCTGGAGGCAGTTATCCGGGCAGGTTATGACTATTCCCAAGAGTCATTTCTGGCTGGTTTCGTTGCGGATTATTCGATCAGCAATATCGGACTGACCGGCAATGTAACGATCCCCGATATTGCTTCCACCGAGGCGGAGTACCGGCTAACTGGACTAGGCACGCTCCGTGCCAGAGTAGGCGTGATCCAGCACAACAACTTGTTTTATGCTCACGCTGGCGCGGCCATTGCAACAATGTCTGTCAGCGCCGATGGGAATGATGTGGCAGGCGTTATCGACAACCCCAGGTTTGGTTTTGTAGGCGGCGTTGGCCACGAGTATGCTGTAGCCGAGCACGCAACAATCCAGACTGAATACAGCTACGTCCACTTAGGTGAATTTGACGTGTTCACCGGTGCAGGTGTTACGCTCACCGACCAGCTGTCATTTCACAAAATCTCGACCGGCTTAAACTTTCGGTTCTAAGCTCGTCCGAAGACCAACTTCCGAGTTGCGAAAAGCATTTTTGGCATTCGTATAGTGTCACTGGGTGGAACCGGTCGATTTTGCAGTTCGCATTTCCGGAGCTTGGATTTTAAGAGTTTAGCAGCCCCCTCTGCAACTTCAGAGGTTCCAGCCTTTTACCGAGAGTGGTTGAAAGTGGAACGCTCAAAACTCTCATCATCTCGGCAAGTGCCGGTATGACGTGCTTTCAGTTCAGAAACCGGCCTGCCCGCAACCACCCGATAGCCTCCAGTCGCCCTCACCACATCACGCCAACACATCCACCCGCAGCCCCGTCGCGTCGGCGAGGGCCTTTTCTGCGCGTTCTTCAAACCATGCCAGCGCCTTGTCGAGCATGTCCTTGTCGATATTGATGCCTCGGCTTTTCGCGTCATCGAACAGCTTGGTCAGGGCTTCCGGCGTGAGCTCGGCCACCGGCTCCTGTCGCAGCCACTTGTCGTAGCGCATCTGTTGCAACTCCATGATGAAGTTGCCGGCCTTCTCCGAATGGCCTTCTGCAGGCGTGAATTCGCCGGTCTCGTAGTCCGTCTTGATGCCCGTTGCGCGCTCGATCAGCGCGATGTCGGTTTTGGTGAGCAGCATGGAAGTAGGGAATACCACCTTCCGCGCATCTTGCTCTTGAACGCTTTTGGGTAGGTCCGCACGTTTGACCACCGTCGTGTGCGTCGGTCGGAAGGCCGGTTCCGGCGCCTTGTCCCGCTTTGCCGCAGGCACGATTTGCGAACCGCTTTGAGAACCAATCTGCATTGCCGTCTCCTCATCCGGACGAAGAAGGAGTCGCAATTATCATGCCACCAGGAACATGTTGCCTGTCAGTGATTTAGGAAATCGCTGGATACAAACTGAAGCAAAAACTGCCCGTGGCGGGAAAATTCTGCCCATTCCAGATGATCCACGGCCCCATAGAAAATGCCTTGTCGAACGGCAGACAGGAACAATTGTGCATCTGGATGCGTCGCTTCAATTCGAGCCGGTTCCACGCAAAATCCTCCTGCCGCAATAATTTCCGCCCTTGCCGGATCGGCTTGCCGCTGTTCTTCGTTAGGCTGCGCCTTCCGGAGTCATCATGACACTTCCCCAGACCCTCGCCTTCCTCACCATTGGCTGCATGATGGTGGCTTTCATCTGGGGGCGCTGGCGCTACGATGTGGTGGCGGTGGGGGCACTGCTCGCCGCTCTGGCCTTTGGCATCGTGCCGCCAGCCGAGGCCTTTTCCGGCTTTGCCGACGATATCGTCATCATCGTCGGCGCGGCCCTGGTGGTGAGCGCGGCCGTTTCCCACTCCGGCATCATGGAAGTGGCCGTTCGCCGCTATGCGCCCAATATTGCTTCGCCCCGGTCGCAACTGCTCCTGCTGGTGGTTGTCGTCGCGGTGCTCAGCGCCTTCGTCAAGAATATCGGCGCGCTGGCCATCATGATGCCGATTGCCTTCCAGATGGCCCGCAAATCCGGCGTCTCGCCATCGCTCTTCCTGATGCCCATGTCCTTTGCCTCGCTGCTGGGCGGGTTGATGACCCAGATCGGCACCTCGCCCAATATCATCGTCTCCCGCGTGCGCGAGGAAATGACCGGGCAGGCCTTCACCATGTTCGACTATACGCCCACCGGCCTCGCGCTCTCGGTGGTCGGCGTGGTCTTTCTCGCCCTCTGCTATCGTCTGCTGCCCGAGCGTCGCCGCGAGGAAACCGGGTTAGACAAGGCCATCGAAATCAAGAACTACACGACGGAAGCTCGCGTAACGGATGAGTCATCGGCCATCGGCAAGACCGTCTCCGAAATCCAGCGCAATGCCGACGGCCAGGCCATGATCATTCGCATCCAGGGCGCCAATGGCCAGAAGCGCACGCCCCTGCCCGATGCCAAGCTACGCGCCGGCGATATCCTGATCGTCGAAGGCTCCGCCGAAGGTCTCGACAACATGGTCTCCCAATCGGGCCTGGTTTTTTCCGATCGCCGCAGCGGCGCCAGCTCGGAAGACCTCGGCACCATCGAGGCCGTCATCGGCGAAAGCTCCGGCCTCATCGGCGCCACCGCCAAGCAGCTCACCCTCTTTGATCGCACCGGCGTCAACCTGCTCGCCGTCAGCCGCCGCGACCAGCGCTTCACCGAGCGGCTCGGCCAGATCCGCTTCCAGAATGGCGACGTCATCCTCTTGCAGGGCGACCTCAAGCAATTGCCCGAAGTCCTTCGCGAATGGGACTGCCTGCCCCTGGTCGAGCGTGGCCTCCGCCTCGGCAGCGTGCGCAATGGCCTCGTCCCGCTCGGCATCCTGCTCGTCGCCATGGCCGCCACCGCCTTTGGCGTCGTTCCCGTCGCACCGGCCTTCTTTGCCGCCGCCGCTGCCATGGTGCTCTCCCGCTCCATTCCCCTGCGCGATGTCTATAACCGGCTCGATGCGCCCATCCTCGTCATGCTGGCCTGCCTCATCCCGGTCTCGGATTCGCTGCGTGCCACCGGTGGCACCGAACTGATCGCCAGTTTCCTCTCCAACACCGCCAGCACCATGCCCGGCTGGGGCGCCCTCGCCCTGATCCTCGTCGCCGCCATGGCCGTCACGCCCTTCCTCAACAATGCTGCCACCGTGCTGGTCATGGCGCCCATCGCCGCCACCTTTGCCACCGATCTCGGCTATGCGCCCGAAGCCTTCCTCCTCGCGGTGGCCATCGGCGCCGGCTGCGATTTCCTCACCCCCATCGGCCACCAGTGCAACACGCTGGTCATGGGTCCCGGCGGCTACAAATTCGGTGACTACTGGCGCCTCGGCGCGCCGCTCTCCCTGCTGGTCGTTCTCGTGGCAGTTCCTGTGCTGATGATCGTCTGGCCCTTCTGATACGATGGGGCTAGAAGAGCCCCATGCATACGCGTCACACCATTGCCCTGCCCGACCGCGCGCCGCTGATCCTCGGCGAGACGCCGCTGGTCATGGGCATTCTCAACGTCACCCCGGACAGTTTTTCCGACGGCGGCCAGCACAATCTGGTCGAAAGCGCCCTCGCCCACGCCCGCCAGATGCTGGCCGAAGGCGCCGATATCATCGATATCGGCGGCGAAAGCACCCGTCCCGGCTCCACCCCGGTCGGCACCCAGCAGGAACTCGACCGCGTCATGCCGGTGATCGACGCGCTGATCGCCGACGGCATCACCACCCCAATTTCCATCGACACCTACAAGCCGCTCGTCGCCGACCAGGCCGTCCAGGCTGGTGCGTCCATCATCAACGATGTGCATGGCCTGCAAGGCGCGCCGGAAATGGTGGACGTGGCCGCCCTGCACCAGGTCCCGGTCATCGCCATGCACTGGCAAAAAGATCGCGACACAGAAATTCCCCTCATTGACGACATGCAGCTCTACTTCGAGCGCAGTATCGCACGGGCCGAAGAGAGGGGGATAAGTCGGGAGCAAATCATCCTCGACCCCGGCTTTGGCTTCGGCAAGTCGCTGGCCGAAAACTACACACTGCTGCGCGATCTGGACCGGCTTTCACTAGGCGTTCAGAATTCGTTCATATTCCCGCTTTTGATCGGAACGTCGCGCAAATCGATGATCGGAAAATTGCTTGGCAATGAACCCGGCGAACGCCTCGCTGGCACCATCGCTCTCAACACGCTCGCCTATCAGAACGGCGGCCACATCTTCCGTGTCCATGACGTCCGCGCCAATCGCGATGCCCTTCGCGTCGCCCAAGCCGTGCTATATGGTCCGCCCGCAGAAGGAATTAGCGCATGACCCACGCGTTCACGGGCGACCGTATCATCCTGAAAGATCTCGGTTTTTACGGCTACCACGGGCTGATGAACGAGGAAAAGGCGCTCGGCCAGCGCTTCTTCATCGATCTCGAATGCGGTCTCGACCTCAGCCGCGCCGCCACCACCGACAGCATCAATGGCACGGTCTCCTATGCCGATGTCTATGATGTGGTAAAGCTCGCCTTCGAGAACAAGCGCATGCATCTCATTGAGGCCGTTGCACAAAACATCGTCGATGCGATCTTCGACGCCTTCGCCGACGTCACCTGGATCATCGTCCGCGTCCGCAAGCCGGAAGCCCCCATTGCCATGGTGCGGGGCGAAGCCGCGATCGAACTGCATCGCCAGCGGAAAATCCAATGACCTCAATGGCTTGGCTCAGCCTCGGCGCCAATATCGGCGACGATCCGGCAGCACAAGTTCTTGCTGCCGTTGAAAAAATCGACTCTGCCGAAGACATCCGCGTCACGAAACAGTCGGATCTTGTCCTGACCAAGCCTTGGGGCAAGCTCGATCAACCCGATTTCGCCAATCTGGCTATCGAGATCGAAACCACGCTCAAACCGCTGGAACTGCTCGATATTCTACAGGCCATCGAGCTCGAAATGGGCCGTGTCCGCGCCGAAGTCTGGGGCCCGCGGGTGATCGATATCGACATCATCGCCTACGACCAGATCGAGATGAACACCCCGCGCCTGACCCTGCCGCATCCCCACGCCCACGAGCGCGACTTCGTGCTAACGCCACTGGCTGAAATCGCCCCTGACGTTAGCAGACTGTTGGCATCGAGAGCCGCCAAAGCGCATTAGGCGCTGCTCAGGCGCGCAACGCCTCAATGGCAAAGACCGCAGTGTCGAAATCCACCCGGCGCTTGGCGCGACGCTCCGCCGCTTCCTCGTCCTGGCCCCACTGGCTGACCTGATAGTCCTCATCGACATGGGCGGCCTTCCACACCTGCTCTGGCGAAAACAGCTTGTGGAGAAGGCCGATAGCCAGGAGGCCCGAACCCGTCAGGCCGGTGATCGACACCAGTGCTGTCAGGGTCAGCAGGTTTTCGGCGGTCAGTGACTCCGCCAGCCGGTCCAGCGTCGCCTGCGGCTGCCCCCGGTGGATGATGCCGGTGGTCGGCTCGAAGCGGACGCCGAAGTGGCGGGCCAGCGTTTCAAGCGCATTGTCCCAGACCATTTCCTGCTCAGAGACCAGCTCCTGCGGGCTGTCGGCGCGATAGAGCAGCAGGTCATTGGCAGCGAATTTCACCACCTCGTCCCGGAAGGACGGGATCATCGTCTCACCGCTCTCGATTGCGGAGTTGACCAGCCGCACCATGGGCATGGTGGTGGCGTCGATGAACTCGCCCTGCGCCGACCATTCTTCGGCCATGGCCGTGGCAATGCTCGCGGCAGGCACGGCAATCGCCACCTTGCCCGGCGTGCGAGTCTGGCGCCCATCCAGCGTCACGACAAAGCCGTCGTCCAGCGGGCCGGCGGCGACCTCCTTGTAGAAGCGCTTGGGCAATTCGACCTTGTCGAGCTGCTGCGCGCGGCCATAGCCGTCATTGAGATGCTGTTGGATGTCTTCGAGCTGGTCGCGCATGGGAAAGTCAGTCCAGGAGTTTGCCGATCGCGCCGACCAACTGGTCATAGCGATCGATCATGGTGTCGGCGCCGACGGCGATCAGCTCGCGCGGCTCGTGATAGCCCCAGGTGACGCCGATGGTCTTGCAGCCGGCCGCCACGCCCATTTCGATGTCGAAGGTCGTGTCGCCGATCATCACCGTCTCGGCAGGCGTTGCCCCGGTCTCGCGCATCGCCGTTTCCAGCATGCCGGGATGCGGCTTGGACGGGTTGTGGTCGGGGGTCTGCAGGGAAACGAAATAGTCCGAGAGCCCGTGCAGTTCCAGGATGCGATGCACGCCATTGAGTCCCTTGCCCGTGGCAATGCCAAGCAGCACATCGTCTTGCGCCTTGAGGACATCGAGGGCCTCGCGCGCGCCGGGAAACAGGCCTTCGCGGCTGTCTTCGGTCAGCAGCGACGCACGATAATGCGCCTTGTAGTCCCCAACCAGTTTTTCGATCAGCACCGGATCGTCGGTCTTCGCCAGCCGGGCCAGCGCGATCGGCAGGGACAGGCCGATGACGCGGCGCGACTCTGCCGGGGTCGGTGCAACGAGCCCTGCCTCGGTAAAGGTCGTCGCCATATGCTCGCTGATCAGCGCCTGCGTATCGATCAGCGTACCATCCATGTCAAAGACGACGAGTTTCACTTGCCGTCCTCGGGATCGCCGCTCACGTCATAGCGGTCAGGATCAAAGCCCAGCGTCTCAAAGCTCGCGCGCATATGCGGCGGCAATGGCGCCGAAATATCAAGCCGCTTGCCACCACGCAGCGGAATGGCAATGCGGCGGGCATGCAGATGCAAGCCTTCGCTGAGCCCCTCGGCGCCCTGCCAGTTCTCGATGTTGAAATAGCGCGGGTCGCCAATGATCGGCGTGCCGAGTTGGGCCATATGGACGCGCAACTGATGCGTGCGGCCCGTTACCGGCTTCAGGGTCACCCAGGCGAAGCGCCGGCTGGCGGTGTCGGTGGTCGAATAATAGCTCTGCGAATGCTGCGCGCCGGGCGTGCCATTCTTGACCACGACCATCTGTTCGCCATCGTCCGTGCTCTGGCGGGCGAGGAAGCAGGAGATTTCGCCCTGCTGTGGATGCGGATTGCCCGCAACGATGGCCCAATAGATCTTGCGCGCCGAACGCGAGCGAAACACTTCGCCGAAATGGCTGGCCGCCTGCTTGGTCTTGGCCACGACGAGGCACCCCGAAGTATCGCGGTCGAGGCGATGCACCAGGCGCGGCGCCTCGCCCTTGCTGTTAGGCAGGCTCTTCAACATGCCGTCAAGGTGGCGGCTCTGTCCGCTGCCGCCCTGCACGGCCAGGCCATGCGGCTTGTTGAAGACATAGATGTCGTCATCCTCGTAGAGGATCAGGTCCTTGAGGAAACGGGCATCGGCCTCATTGAGCTTGGGCGCCCGCACCACGTCGGCATCGTCGACCGGCGGAATGCGCACGGTCTGTCCGGCGGATACGCGGGTGCTGGTCGTCACCTTGGCCTTGTCGACCTTGACCTCGCCATTACGTATCAGCTTTTGCAGCCGGCCAAAGCCCACTTGGGGAAAATGGGTGGCGAACCAGCGATCGAGACGCATGCCGTCTTCGTCATCATTCACCAGTCGATGTTGTACGCCACTCATGCCACGCCTCGGGTCACCAAAAGGCCGAGATAAAGCCCAATGAGGCAGAGCACAACCGACAACAGCACATAGAACCCAGCCGCAAGCAATTCTCCGCGCTCCATCAACACGATCGCATCGAGCGAAAAGGAGGAAAACGTGGTGAAGCCACCCAGCACGCCCACGGCAATAAACAGCCGCGCATCCTCCTGCCATGCCGGCAGCAAGCGGGCCATCAGCCCGACAAACACGCCCATGGCGGCCGAGCCCGCGATATTGATCAGCAGCGTCGCCAGTGGAAAGCCCATCGGCCACAGCTGGCCAACGAGGCCACCCAGACCAAAGCGCGCCATGGCACCAATGGCGCCGCCCGCGCCGACGAGAAGGAATGCATACATTATGCCTCGCCCCGCTTGGCCGCGCGCAGTCGCTCGAAATACTCGACGCGCTTTTTCAGGTCGCGCTCGAAGCCACGCTCGACCGGTTCGTAAAATTTCTGCCGGCCCAGCTTTTCGGGGAAGTATTCCTGGCCGGAAAACGCCTCGGGCGTATCGTGGTCATAGATATAGCCATCGCCATAGCCCGAACCCTTCATCAGCTTGGTGGGCGCATTGAGGATGACCATGGGCGGCATGGGCGAGCCGGTTTCCTTCGCCAGGCTCATCGCCGCCTTGAAGGCCGTGTAGACGGCGTTGGATTTGGGCGCGAGCGCCAGATGCACCACAACCTGCGCCAGCGCCAGCTCGCCCTCGGGCGAACCCAGCATCTGGTAACTGTCCCGCGCCGCAACGGCCAGCGGCAGCGCCTGAGGATCGGCCTCGCCAACATCTTCGGACGCCATGCGGATCAGCCGCCGCGCGAGGAACAGCGGATCCTCGCCAGCCACCAGCATGCGGGCAAAATAATACAGCGCCGCATCGGGATCTGAGCCGCGGATCGTTTTGTGCAGGGCCGAGATCAGATTGTAGTGCCCGTCCTGCGCCTTGTCGTAGATCGGCGCCCGCCGCTGCACGACGGTAAGCAGGCTTGTCGCATCGAGCACCTCTTCCGAGCGTGCCGACGCCAGGATTTCCTCGACCAGCCCGAGCAAGGCCCGCCCGTCGCCATCGGCCAGGCCCAGCAGCGTCTCGCGGGCTTCCTCGGTCAGCGGCAGCTTTTCACCCACCAGCTCTTCGGCTCGCTGCAGCAACAGTTCGAGATCGTCGCGCACCAGCGACTGGAATCGCAGCACTTGGCTGCGCGACAACAGAGCCGCATTGAGCTCGAAACTCGGATTTTCCGTCGTTGCACCGACGAGAATGATGGTGCCGTCTTCCATCACGGGCAGGAAACTGTCCTGCTGGGCACGGTTGAAGCGGTGGATTTCGTCGACGAACAGCAGCGTGCGATGACCGGACAGCCGTTCGAACCGGGCCTGCTCGAACACTTTCTTGAGCTCGGCCACGCCCGAAAAAATCGCCGAAATCTGCACGAATTTGACGTCGATCTGCTCGGCCAGCAACCGCGCCACCGTGGTCTTGCCCGTGCCCGGCGGCCCCCAGAGGATCAGCGACCCCAGCCGCCCCGAAGCGATCATCCGCCGCAGCGTACCATCGGCGCCCAGCAAATGGGTTTGGCCAATGACCTCGTCGAGGCTGCGCGGACGCAACTGATCGGCGAGCGGACGGGCCTTGTCGGTTTCGGAAGAGTCGGCGGCGAAGAGATCGGACATGAGTCTGTATTAGCACAGATGGGTAGGCTGTTGTCCTCTCCCGCCTGCGGGAGAGGGGGACCACGCAAAGCGTGGTGGAGAGGGGAGCCACACGCACGGGATCTTGCGCAAGCGGCTCCCCCTCCACCGCCTGACGGCGGTCCCCCTCCCCCGTAAACGGTGGAGGCAAACCGCGCTCCACTCAGCTCCTCAACCGCTCACAATGCTCCGGCTCACCCGACCCCCGCGTTGCAAAATAATCTGCCACGTCCGCGCTCGCTGGCTGGCCGTATCGGCAAACGCCTTGGCGGTATCCATCTTCTGGTCGTTGAGCGACAGGATCACATCGTCCACCCGCAGGCCCATCTGCTCAGCCGGCGATCCTGCCTCGATGGCGGTGATGATGACGCCCGTTGCGTCATAGGGCAGGTTCTTGGCCT
Organism: uncultured Devosia sp.; assembly: GCF_963517015.1. Taxonomy (NCBI): domain Bacteria; kingdom Pseudomonadati; phylum Pseudomonadota; class Alphaproteobacteria; order Hyphomicrobiales; family Devosiaceae; genus Devosia; species uncultured Devosia sp. Next base: position 2,106,629 of record NZ_CAUQDV010000001.1, on the reverse strand, counting down.
CGGCCAAAGCCGGATCGAGCTGGCGCACGCTGGTACCGGTAAAGCGTGAGCTACCGGTTATGGTCGCCAGCATGTCGTCGCCAGCGGCGGGCGCGGCTTCCACGTTGAACGGCACCTGTTCGTTATTGCCGCCGCGCAGCCGCTCAAGCGTGGTCGGCTGGCCCACCGGCTTGGTGGCAAGGCGGAAGTTGAAGGCGCTGGGATCATCCACTGGCACGCCATCGACCGACAGGATCACGTCGCCCGCCGCAAAACCGGCGCGGGCAGCCGGACCATCGGGAGCCACTTCCGCAATGAGTGCACCATGCGGCGCCGTCATGCCCAGGCTCGCAGCAATGTCGGAATTGACCGCCTGCAGCTTGGCGCCGAACCAGGGCCGCACGATTTGCGTGCCGGAAACGCCGGCCTCGGCCACAAGCTTTGCCATATTGGCCGGAATGGCAAAGCCGATGCCCACCGAACCGCCGGTCTGCGAATAGATCGCCGTATTGATGCCGACCAGCCGACCTTCAAGATCGACCAGCGCCCCACCGGAATTGCCCGGATTGATCGCCGCATCGGTCTGGATGAAGAATTCATAGTCCGAGCTTTCGACGCCCGTCCGCGCCAGGGCCGAGACAATGCCGCTGGTCACCGTCTGCCCAACGCCAAAGGGATTGCCGATGGCCAGCACCAGATCGCCCACCAGCAGCGCGTCGCTGTCGGCAAACGTTATGGCCGGGAAACTCGTGTCGCCCGGATCGCGCACGCGCAGCACGGCAAGGTCGGTCTGGGCATCCTCGATCACCACATCGACGGCAAATTCCCGCCCATCGCTCAGCGCGATCCGCACGTCGGTCGCGCCCTCGATGACATGGCGATTAGTGAGGATCACGCCGCCCGCATCCACCACCACGCCCGAACCCAGCGAACGGCTTTCCCGCGGCCGGCTCTGGAACTGGCCCTCGCCAAAGAAGCGCGAAAAGAACGGGTCATTGGCAAAGGGCGAGGCCTGGCGCTGTTCAATACGCGTCGCATAGACATTGACCACCGAAGGCGCCACAGCCTTGGCCACCGGCGCAAAGCTCAATTTGACCTGCGCGTCGCTCTGCGGCACCTGCAGGGTCTGCGCCGGCGCGGGGGCGGCAGGCGGCTCCACGGCCACCTGCGCCACGCTGGGCGCGTTCCAGGGCGAGAAGGCCAGCGTGCCGCCTATGGCAAAGACCACGAGTGCCGAACCGGCAAACAGCCAGGCGCGCAATGTCATGTCGAATACTCCATGCGAAATCGGCCAAGAGGCAGGCGCCCGGATTCTGGCGCGACAATGGCAGTTTCATTACCGATCGGTAGGGTCACGCAGACGTTTGGCAACCATGCTGGCCACGATGATGGAACGCTCGCCCATGACATCGGTTTACCTCAAGGAGGCCAAGGCTTTTTCGCGCGAATTGAGCGTCATCCAAGCGTCGTAATTTGCATCCAAATAATCGTTTGCGCACAGGATCGCACGGCCCTATATGCAGCGCTTCTTTCCACCCTATTCCAGCCCCGAAAGGCCAGTCGTCAATGACCACCGAGCCGAAGCACGTATACAAGAACACCTCTGCCCTCATTGCGGCCGAAGCGCCGGACTTTCCGGCTTTCCTGTTCTCCGAACGCGAGCTTCACAAGGCCGCGAAGGTCTTCAAGAAGGGTTTCGACGGGCTGCTGACCTATGCGGTCAAGTGCAATCCCTCGCCCCATGTGATCGCCCAGCTGCACCAGGAAGGCCTCAAGGCCTTCGACGTCGCGTCCAACACCGAAATGGAACTGGTCCGCGACCACGCCCCCGGCGCGGTGATGCACTACAACAACCCGATCAAGAACAAGCGCGAGATCGCCCGCGCCTATGAAGAATTCGGCGTCCGCAGCTTCACCATCGACCATCCCCAGCAGCTCGACCAGCTCGCAGCCGTGGTCTCGCCCAGCAAGGACGTGGAAGTCACCACCCGCTTCAAGGCTGGCAAGGCGCTGAAGTCCTACGACTTCGGCATCAAGTTCGGCGTCATGGAACAGGGCGCGGCCGAAATCGTCACGGCCGTCGAGAAGATGGGCTATACGCCCAGCCTTTGCTTCCACGTCGGTTCGCAGTGCGAAGACGCCTATGCCTATGAGCGCCACATCGCGGCAGCCTCGCGCATCGTCCAGGAAAGCGGCATCGAGCTGAAGCGCCTCAATATCGGTGGCGGCTATCCGGCCCCCTACCCGACCAGCGAAGCCCCGCCGATGGACTATTTCTTCGAGACCATCGCCACGGCCGTTGCCGACCATTTCGGCGACAAGAACAAGCCCGAGCTGATCATCGAGCCCGGCCGTGCCCTGGTGACCTCGTCGACCTCGCTGCTGCTGCGCGTGAAGCACCAGCGCGGTGGCCAGTCGGTCTATGTCAACGACGGTGCCTATGGCGCGCTCAACGAAGTCAAATTCATGCACTTCACCCCGCCGGTGCGGGTCTGGCGCGGCCCGCGCCTGCATGACAATGACCAGGAATTCTCTGAATTCACCATGTGGGGCCCGACTTGCGACAGCTACGACGTGCTGCCCCAGGTCTTCACCCTGCCCTCCGATATCGACGAGGACGACTGGATCGAATTCGGCCTGATGGGCGCCTACACCCAGGCGACGCTGACGCCGTTCAACGGCTTCGACCGCCGCGACCAGTTCTGGGTCGAGGAAGCCTATACCGGCAAGGACCAGCAGCCGGAATAAGCGGTAGCCTGAATGTTACGATTGAAAGTCCCCGCTTCGGCGGGGATTTTTGTTTAGAGCGGAATCGATTAGCTTTGAACCAGACTGGCCTTTTCCACCCCGATCAATATCGGAACTGAAAATGCATCCCATACCACTGAGCGACCTCGGCCGTCGGATCATGATCAACGGCCCCACTACGTCTGGAAAATCGACCCTCGCCGATGCCATCGGTCGCAAGCTGGGCATTCCGGCGGTTCATGTCGACCTGTTCAGCCACCTGCCTGACACCGACTGGGTCCAGCGCGACACGGCCGAATTCCATGCGCTGCACAACGCAGCCATTCTCGAAGACGCGTGGGTCATGGACGGCAATTACACCGACCTCATGCCGCAACGCTATGCGCGGGCAACGGGGATCGTGGTGCTCGATGACCACTACCTCAAGCGCTACATCCGCTATTTCCGGCGCACGCTGTTCGAGCACGATCGCATCGGCAGCGTTGCTGGCGGAAAGGACAGCGTCAAATGGGACATGGTCAGCTGGATCTGGAAAACCCGAGACGCCAGCAAATATCGTCGCTGGGCGAAGGAAAGCGGCTTGCCCATGGTCGTCTGCCATTCGCTGGCGGAAGTGAACGCACTCTATGGTTCGTGGGGACTTGAGCGCCGCTAGGCTCAGCCCAGCTCCTCGGCCAGACCTATGAGAATACCCTCCGGCCCGCGGATATAGCAGAGCCTGTAGACATCCTGATAATTCACGACCTCATCCACCAAGGTCGCGCCGCGCTTATAGAGCCGCCCAAGGACCTCATCGAGGTCGTCCACGGCAAACATGACACGCAGATAGCCCAGCGCGTTCACCGGCGCCCTGCGATGGTCCTCGACGACTGCAGGCGCAAGGAACCGCGACAGCTCCAGCTGGCTATGCCCGTCCGGCGTGCGCATCATGGCAATCTCAACCTGCTGGCCATGCAGCCCCGTCACCTTGCCGGACCAATCCCCCTCGATCATCGCCCGCCCGACCAGTTCCAGACCCAGTTCGACAAAGAATGCGATCGTCGCTGCGAGGTCCTCGACCACGATCCCGACATTGTCCATGCGCTTGAGTGCCATTAGGTACACCTCCCAGGTTTGTTCACCGTCAACGCCTCACCCCCGATGTCATCCCGGCCCTCAGCCGGGATCCATCCTGAGACCGAGCCACAGCCGCAAGGTCGTCGCGGCGGTCACAGCCACCTAGCGGCCGTAGAGCCATCTCAAGATGGGCCCTGGCTCAAGGCCGGGCTGACACCGAGTTCGTTGACGCACCAGAGCAAACCACAAGCCCCCCAAAAGCAAAAGCGGCCCCGGGATGAACCGGGACCGCTTTTCAATTCTGCGCTGAAAGCGAAGCTTATGCGGCTTCGTAGTCGTCGTCTTCACGCACCTGGACCGGACCGGAGTCCTGGCCCTTGGCGTTGACGTCGCGATCGACGAACTCGATCACGGCCATCGGCGCGTTGTCGCCGTAGCGGAAGCCAGCCTTCATGATGCGGATATAGCCGCCCTGGCGTTCCTTGTAACGCGGGCCAAGCACTGCGAAGAGCTTGGCAACCTGGCCTTCGTCGCGCATCTGAGCGATCGCCTGACGACGAGCGTGCAGGTCGCCGCGCTTGCCGAGGGTGATCAGCTTCTCGACGATCGGACGCAGGTCCTTGGCCTTGGGAAGCGTGGTAACGATCTGCTCGTGCTTGATCAGCGCGGCGGACATATTGGCGAACATTGCCTTGCGGTGCGAGGCGGTTCGGCTGAGCTTGCGGCCGGAATTACCGTGGCGCATGGGTTATCTCCTAAAAGTCTTTGGCGGCGCCGGATCAGTAGTGATCTTCGTAGCGCTTGGCGAGGTCATCGATATTCTCGGGCGGCCAATTGGCCACATCCATCCCGAGATGAAGCCCCATCTGTGCCAGGACTTCCTTGATTTCATTGAGCGACTTGCGGCCGAAATTCGGCGTCCGCAGCATCTCGGCTTCCGTCTTCTGGATAAGGTCGCCGATGTAGACGATGTTGTCGTTCTTGAGGCAGTTGGCCGAGCGGACCGAAAGTTCGAGTTCGTCGACCTTCTTGAGCAGAGCCGGGTTGAAGGCCAGTTCTGGAACGGCATCCTGTGCCTTTTCCTTGCTGGGCTCTTCGAAGTTCACGAAAACCGACAGCTGGTCCTGGAGGATGCGAGCGGCATAGGCCACGGCATCTTCCGGCGACACGGCGCCATTGGTCTCGATCTGCAGCGTCAGCTTGTCCTTGTCGAGGCTTTCACCGGCACGGGTGGCATCGACCTTGTAGCTGACACGGCGAACCGGCGAAAACAGCGAGTCGACCGGGATGTAACCGATCGGTGCGTCTTCGGGACGGTTCTTGTCGGCAGCGACATAGCCCTTGCCGGTGTCGACGGTGAACTCGATATTGATCTCGGCGCCGTCGTCGAGATGGCAGATCACCAGCTCGGGGTTCAGCACTTCGATGTCGCCGGTGACCTTGATGTCGCCAGCAGTCACGGCACCCGGACCCTGCTTGCTCAGGTTCAGGCGCTTCGGGCCTTCGCCGCCCATCTTCAACGCGATTTCTTTCACGTTGAGGACCAGGTCGGTGATGTCTTCCCGCACGCCCGGAAGCGAGGAGAATTCATGCAGAATGCCGTCAATCTGGATTGCGGTAACTGCCGCGCCCTGGAGCGACGACAGCAGCACGCGACGCAGAGCATTACCAAGGGTAAGCCCGTAACCGCGCTCAAGCGGCTCGGCTACTACCGAGGCCACGCGCGCGTTGTCGCTGCCCGAAACAATCTCCAGCTTGGTCGGCTTGATCAGTTCTTGCCAGTTCCTCTGGATCGTCACGGTTATGTCCTTTCAAAATCGCGGCCCCAGCCCGAGCCGCTCCGCCGCAAACGCAATAAGACTCCCGGCCCATCCAATCGGCCAGGAGCTCTTCAATCGGTCTAGATTAGACGCGGCGCCGCTTGCGCGGGCGGCAGCCATTGTGCGGGATCGAGGTCACGTCGCGGATCGAGGTGACGTTGAAACCAGCGGCCTGCAGCGCGCGGAGTGCCGATTCACGACCCGAACCCGGACCGCGAACTTCAACTTCCAGAGTCTTCATGCCGTGTTCCTGCGCCTTCTTGGCAGCATCTTCAGCGGCAACCTGGGCAGCATAGGGGGTCGACTTGCGCGAGCCCTTGAAGCCCATCACGCCCGACGAGGACCACGAAATCGTGTTGCCCTGCATGTCGGCGATGGTGATCATGGTGTTGTTGAACGAGGCGTTCACATGGGCAACGCCCGAGGTGATATTCTTGCGCTCTTTGCGACGAACGCGTGCGACTTCAGCTTTAGCCATTCTATTCCTCTATACGATATCAGCGCTGCCGTTAGCCTAGCGGCCCCGGCAGCTACATCGAAGAACCCGAAACGGGTTCTTACTTCTTCTTGCCAGCGATTGGCTTTGCCGGACCCTTGCGAGTGCGGGCATTGGTGTGGGTGCGCTGACCGCGGACCGGCAGGCCACGACGGTGACGCAGGCCACGGTAGTTGCCGAGATCCATCAGGCGCTTGATGTTCATCGCAACGTTACGACGAAGATCGCCTTCCACGACGTAGTCGCGGTCGATGGCTTCACGGATCTGGATGACTTCGGCGTCAGTGAGCTCGTTCACACGGCGCTCAGCCGGAATGCCAACCTTTGCGCAGATATCCTCGGCGAACTTGTCGCCGATCCCGTGGATATACTGCAACGCGATAACGACGCGCTTATTCGTCGGGATATTGACGCCAGCGATACGTGCCACGTCTGCTCTCCTTCATTCAGCGCGAACCATCACGGTTGGCGCCCTTAAACAACAAGGGACCGAATTCGACCCCCACTTTGTGGAAGAACCGAATCCAGCCCAATAATCCATGAGACTGACGCGGTTCTTTAAGGATTAGATTCCACGGAGTCAACCGTGAAACCCTGTCCCCTATTCTATTGAGCGATCGCGGCCTGAATGGCTGCAGTCACCTGGCTGACCGGTTCCATGCCGTCGACGGTCTTCAGCAGACCCTTGTCGGCATAGTAGGCCACCAGCGGCGCGGTCTGTTCCGAATAGACACCGAGGCGCTTGCGCAGCACTTCCTCATTGTCGTCGGCACGGGCACCGCCCGATTCTTTGGCGCGCTGGATCACCCGGCGCACCAGCTCGTCAGCATCGGCCTTGATCTCGATCACGGCGTTAAGCTGGCAATTCTTCTCGATCAGCATCTGATCAAGCGCTTCGGCCTGCGCAATGGTGCGCGGAAAGCCGTCGAGGATGAAGCCAGGCTTGCAATCCTCGGCATCGAGACGTTCCGAGACGATACCATTGACGATATCGTCCGAAACCAGGTCACCACGATCGACGATCGCCTTGGCCTCGAGGCCCAGCGGCGTCTTGGCCGCAATGGCTGAGCGCAGGATGTCACCGGTCGAAAGCTGCGGAATGCCATAGGCCTCGAGCAGGATCTTGGCCTGTGTCCCCTTCCCCGCCCCCGGGGGTCCGAGCAGTATCAACCTCATCGGCGCTTGCCTCCTCCAAGACGGGACTTCTTCACGAGCCCCTCATATTGCTGGGCGATCAGATGGCTCTGGATCTGGCTCACCGTATCCAGCGTCACCGTCACCATGATCAGCAGCGACGTGCCGCCGATGAACTGGCTGATGGCCATCTGGCTGAACAGCACTTCCGGAATCAGCGCCACGACCGTGAGGTAGAGTGCACCGATGACGGTGATGCGGGTCAACACATAGTCGATGTGCTGGGCAGTGCGCTCACCCGGACGAATGCCCGGAATGAAGCCGCCAGACCGCTTCAGGTTATCCGCGGTTTCCTGCGGATTGAAGACGATCGCCGTATAGAAGAAGGCGAAGAAGATGATGAAGAAGGCAAACATCGCGAGATACAGCGGCTGCCCGCGACCCAGGAGGGCCGTGACAGTCGTCAGCCATGCCGGAGCGTTACCCTGCGCCGCAAAGGACGCAATGGTAGCCGGCAGCAGCAGCAGCGACGAACCAAAGATCACCGGGATAACGCCCGAGGTATTCAGCTTGAGCGGCAGATGCGAGCTGTCGCCCTGAAACATCTTGTTGCCGACCTGGCGCTTGGGATACTGGATCAGCAGGCGACGCTGGGCGCGTTCGAAGAACACGATGCCCGCAATCACCACCAGTGACAGGATGATCATGCCGAAGCCGGCAATGCCCGGAATGGCGCCGGTACGGCTGAGCTCAAGCGTCTGCGCAATGGTGGTCGGCAGGTTGGCCACGATACCGGCGAAGATGATCAGCGAAATGCCGTTACCCACGCCGCGCGCGGTGATCTGCTCGCCCAGCCACATCAGGAACATCGTGCCACCCACGAGGGTAATCACGGTCGAGATACGGAAGAACCAGCCCGGATTGAGCACCACGCCCTGCGACGCTTCCAGACCCATGGCAATGCCATAGGCCTGCACGGCGCAGAACACGACGGCCAGGTAGCGGGTGTACTGGTTCATCTTGCGACGGCCAGCTTCGCCACCTTCCTTCTTCATCGCCTCGAGGCGCGGAGAAGCGGTGGAGATCACCTGCACCACGATCGACGCGGTGATGTAAGGAATGAGGTTGAGGGCGAAGATCGCCATGCGCTCGACAGCACCACCGGCGAACATGTTGAACATGCCGATAATGCCCTGCTGGCTCTGCTCAAACGTCGCGCGGAAGGCATCGGGATCGATGCCCGGGACGGGAATGAACGTGCCCAAACGATAGACAAGCAGCGCGCCCAGTGTGAACCAGATGCGCTGCTGCAGGGCTTTCGCCTTGGAGAATGTCGAGAAATTGAGATTACGTGCCAGCTGTTCGGCTGCGGACGCCATGTATCGCTCCCTGTGGCTACAAGGCCAGGTGCGCTCGGAGCGCTACGGGAGCATAGTCACTTGCGCCCCTAACGCAACAAACCAAAAAAGCGCACCCGGCCCTTGAGCCGGATGCGCGATATTGCAGACGAATTAGCCGGCGTACGGCGTCTTCTTCCAGGTTTCCTTGGCCGGGATCACCTCGACCGAACCACCAGCAGCCTCGATGGCAGCAGCGGCACCCTTGGTCGCGTAATTGACCTTGAAAGACACCTTCTTGGCGGTGAAGCCTTCAGCGCCGATCAGGCGAACGCCGTCACGCGGACGACGGATCACGCCGGCAGCGACGAGCGCTGCTGCATCGATCACGCCCTTGGCGTCGAGCTTGCCGGAGTCGATGTAGTTCTGGATGCGGTCGATGCGGACTTCGTTCCAATCCTTGGGATTGAGCGCGTTGAAGCCACGCTTCGGCATACGCATGTGAAGGGGCATCTGGCCGCCTTCGAAGCCGTTGATTGCAACGCCCGAGCGTGCAGTCTGGCCCTTGCCGCCGCGACCACCGGTCTTGCCCTTGCCGGAACCGATACCGCGACCAATGCGCATACGGATCTTGTTGGCGCCGGGATTGTCGCGAAGTTCGTTCAAACGAGTCATTTGTACGCCTTCTCTCTTATTCGCCGACGACGCGGACGAGATGCGGGACCTTATTGATCATGCCACGGACTTCCGGGGTATCGATCAGCTCACGCTCTTTGTTCATCTTGTTCAGGCCGAGACCGATAAGGGTCGCGCGCTGAACCTTGTCACGGCGGATCGGCGAGCCGACCTGCTTGACGATGAGGGTTTTCTTTTCAGCCATGATCTATCTCCTGACCGCGATCAAGCTTCGACAGAGGCTTCGCCGCGGCGAGCCTGCAGTTCCGAAACCTTGAGGCCACGGCGGGAAGCGACCGAGCGAGGGCTATCGACGCGCTTGAGAGCGTCGAAGGTCGCGCGGACCATGTTGTACGGATTGGCAGTGCCCTGCGACTTGGCAACGATATCGTTGATGCCAAGCGTTTCGAACACGGCGCGCATCGGACCGCCGGCGATGATGCCGGTACCGGGAACGGCTGCACGCAGGATGACCTTGCCGGCGCCGTGGCGGCCAGCAACGTCGTGGTGCAACGTGCGGGCGTCGCGCAGCGGCACGCGGATCATCTGGCGCTTGGCCTGCTCGGTGGCCTTGCGGATTGCCTCTGGAACTTCACGGGCCTTGCCGTGACCGAATCCGACGCGACCCTTCTGGTCACCAACGACGACGAGTGCTGCGAAGCCGAAGCGACGACCACCCTTGACCACTTTGGCCACGCGGTTGATGTGGACCAGGCGATCGACGAATTCGCTCTCGCGTTCTTGAACGTCTCTGCTCATAATGTTCTTTCCTTGTCCGTGCCTAGAACTGCAGGCCGCCCTCACGGGCAGCGTCTGCAAGGGCCTTTACACGGCCATGATAGATGTAAGCGCCACGATCGAAGATCACTTCAGCAACGCCGGCCTTGGTCCCGCGCTCGGCAATCAACTTGCCGATTGCAGCAGCGGCCTCGGCGGTGGAACCGCTCTTGCCGGATGCCTTGACGTCCTTGTCGAGGGTCGAAGCGGCAGCCAGCGTACGGCCGGTCGCGTCGTCGATGATCTGGGCGTAGATATTCTTGTCCGAACGGAAAACCGACAGACGGGGACGACCGAAGGCACGAGCCTTGAGCGCCTTGCGAACACGAGCCTTGCGGCGGTCCGCACCTTTTGCACTGATAGCCATTGCAGGCGCTCCTTACTTCTTCTTGCCTTCTTTGCGGAAGACTTGTTCGCCCTGGTAGCGCACACCCTTGCCCTTGTAGGGCTCGGGCTTGCGCCATGCGCGAATGTTTGCCGCAACCTGACCGACCTGCTGCTTGTCGGCACCGGTCACGACGATTTCCGTCGGAGCCGGCACGGCAAGGGTGATGCCCGCAGGGGCCTGATAGATCACTTCGTGGCTGAAACCAAGCGACAGCTTGATGTCCTTGCCCTGCATCGCAGCGCGATAACCAACGCCCTGGATTGCCAGCTTCTTCTCGAAGCCGGCCGAAACGCCAGTAACGATGTTCTGCAGCAGCGCGCGGGTGGTGCCCCAGGCGGCGCGAGCAAAGCGGGAGTCGCTGGTGGGCGAAACCACCAGACCTTCTTCGGTCTGCTCAACCTTAACGACATCGACCAGGTCGATGCTCAACTCGCCCTTCGGGCCCTTTGCGGTAACGGTACGACCATTGATCGTAACGTTCACACCGCTGACCGGTGCAACCGGTTTCTTGCCAGTACGTGACATTCTAGTTCAATCCTTGAGTAATCGTCTTACCGCGGATCCAAGGCTTGCGCCTTAGAACACGCGGCAGAGTACCTCGCCACCAACGTTGGCAGCCTTGGCTTCGTGATCGGCCATCACACCCTTGGGGGTGGAGAGGATCGAAACACCGAGGCCGTTAGCTACCTGAGGAATATTCTTGACGGAAGCATAAACACGACGGCCGGGACGCGAAACGCGCTCGATCGTGCGGATAACGCCTTCGTTGTCCGAGTACTTGAGTTCGATTTCGTACTCGGAAGCACCGTTTTCGAACTTGGTCTCCGAATAGCCGCGGATGAAACCCTCGGACTGGAGAACGTCCAGCACACGACCGCGAAGGGTCGAAGCCGGCGTCGAAACGGAATTCTTGCGACGCTCCTGGGCGTTGCGGATACGGGTCAGCATATCGCCGATTGGATCGGAAAAGCTCATCTTGGTTTCTCCTTACCAGCTCGACTTCACGAGACCCGGGATCTGGCCCAGGTTGCCAAGCTGACGCAGAGCGATACGGCTCATCTTCAGCTTGCGGTAGAAGCCACGGGGACGACCCGAGACTTCACAGCGGTTACGCACACGAACCTTTGCCGAATTGCGCGGCAGCTCGGCCAGCTTGAGCTGGGCTGCGAAACGCTCGTCGGCCGGGATCGACTGATCCTTGGTCTGTGCCTTGAGGGCGGCGCGCTTGCCAGCATACTGCTTGGCCAGCGCTGCGCGCTTGTTGTTCTTAACGATGGAGCTGGTCTTTGCCATATCCTGATCCTCTATCCCTTCCCTGTCCGCTTACTGGCGGAAGGGGAAGTTGAATGCCTTGAGCAGAGCCCGAGCTTCATCATCGGACTTGGCGGTCGTTGCGACCACGATGTCCATGCCCCAAACCTGATCGATCTGATCGTAGTTGATTTCGGGGAAAATGATGTGTTCCTTGATGCCCATAGCATAATTGCCACGGCCGTCGAAGGAATTCGGGTTCAAGCCGCGGAAATCGCGAACGCGCGGGAGCGCAATGTTCACGAGACGGTCAAGAAACTCGTACATACGAGTGCCACGCAGCGTCACCTTGACGCCCAGGGGCATCTGCTCGCGAACCTTGAAGCCGGCGATCGACTTACGAGCGTAAGTGATGATCGGCTTCTGGCCGGAGATCTTCTCCATTTCGGCGGCAGCCGTCTTGACCTTCTTGGTATCGTTGACGGCTTCGCCAACGCCCATGTTCAGGACGATCTTTTCCAGCTTCGGAAGCTGCATGACGTTCTTGTAGGCGAACTGATCCTGCAGGCTCTTGCGGATGTTGGTTTCATATTCCGTGCGAAGACGCGGAACGTAAGCTGTCTCAGCCATCGATCGAATCTCCGGTCGACTTGGCGACGCGCGTCTTCACGCCGTCCTTGATCTGGAAACCAACGCGGCTGGGCTTGCCATCCTTGTCGGCGATCGCGAGGTTCGACAGGTGGATCGGCGCTTCCTTGGTGAAGATGCCGGCATCGGTCGACGCGGTCTGCTTGGTGTGGCGCTTCACCAGGTTGATACCCTGGACCAGTGCCTTGGTTTCGGTTGGGATGACGGACAGGACCTGACCGGTCTTGCCCTTGTCCTTGCCAGCCAGGACGACGACCTTGTCGCCCTTCTTAATCTTGGCGGCCATTACAGCACCTCGGGAGCGAGCGAAATGATCTTCATGTGGTTCTTGGCGCGGAGTTCGCGCGGAACCGGTCCGAAGATACGGGTGCCGATCGGCTCTTTCTGATTGTTGATCAGAACCGCGGCGTTCTTGTCGAAACGGATGACGGTGCCATCGGGACGACGGATGTCGAAGGCGGTACGAACGACCACGGCCTTCATGACCTGGCCCTTCTTCACACGACCGCGCGGAATGGCATCCTTGACGGAGACGACGATGACGTCACCAACCGAAGCGTACTTGCGGTGCGAACCGCCGAGTACCTTGATGCACATGACGCGCTTGGCGCCGGAGTTGTCGGCCACATCGAGATTGGACTGCATCTGGATCATGGCGAAACACCTTCCGAAGCCGCACCCTGAACCAGCGTCCAGCGCTTGTTCTTGGAGATCGGCGCACATTCTTCGATCCAGACAACCTGCCCGATCTTGGCCACATTGGCTTCGTCGTGGGCGTGGTACTTCTTGGACCGGCGAACAGTCTTCTTCATAACGGGATGCGTGAAGCGGCGCTCAACGCGCACCACGACCGTCTTATCATTGGCGTCGGAGACAACAGTCCCCTGCAAAACGCGCTTTGGCATGGTCGCGGCTCCTTACTTCGCTGCGTTCTTTTCGGCCAGGATCGTCTTGATCCGCGCGATATCGCGGCGGACCTTCTTCACCTGGGCCGGCTTTTCGAGCTGCTGGGTAGCACGCTGGAAACGCAGGTTGAACTGTTCTTTCTTGAGGTCGACGAGCTGATCCTTCAGTTCGTCTGCGGTCTTGCTCCGCACATCACTGGATTTCATGCTCGTGTCCTTAGTCGGCAATGCGGGTGACAACCCGCGTCATGATCGGAAGCTTCATTGCGCCGAGGCGCAGGGCTTCCTTGGCAACGTCCTCGGGGACGCCGTCGATTTCGAATACGATGCGGCCCGGCTTGACGCGGGCTGCCCAGTATTCCACCGAGCCCTTACCCTTACCCATACGGACTTCGGTAGGCTTCTTGGAAACCGGCAGATCCGGGAAAATACGGATCCAGACACGGCCCTGGCGCTTCATTTCGCGGGTGATCGCGCGGCGGGCCGCTTCGATCTGGCGAGCAGTCACGCGCTCGGGTTCGGTTGCCTTGAGGGCATACTGGCCGAAAGCCAGGTCGGTACCGCCCTTGGCAACGCCATGGATACGGCCCTTGTGGGCCTTGCGGAACTTGGTCTTCTTAGGTTGCAGCATAATGAACTAACCTTCTTATGCGCGTTCGCGGTCGCGATCGCCACGCTCACGGCGCGGTTCGCGTTCGGCGCGCACGCCACCCTGATCGGCGCCCTCGGTGGCGCGACGTTCATGGGCAGTGGGATCGTGCTCGAGGACTTCACCCTTGAAGACCCAGACCTTGATACCGATGATGCCGTAGGTGGTCGCGGCTTCGGCGGTACCATAGTCGATGTCGGCGCGCAGCGTGTGCAGCGGGACGCGGCCTTCGCGGTACCATTCGGTACGAGCGATGTCGGCACCGCCAAGACGGCCACCAACGTTGACGCGGATGCCACCGGCGCCCATGCGGATCGCCGTCTGCACGGCGCGCTTCATGGCGCGACGGAAGGCCACGCGGCGTTCCAGCTGCTGGGCAATGCCCTGGGCAACCAGCGTCGCATCGGTTTCCGGCTTGCGCACTTCAACGATGTTGATGTGCACTTCGCTGTCGGTGAACTTCTTCACCTTGGCGCGGATCTTGTCGATGTCAGCGCCCTTCTTGCCGATCACGATGCCCGGACGGGCAGTGTGAATCGACACGCGGCACTTGCGGTGCGGACGCTCGATGACGATCTTCGAGACTGCGGCAGCCTTGAGGTCTTCCAGCAGCATCGTGCGGATCTTCAGGTCTTCCTGAAGCAGCGTGCCGTATTCGCCCTTGTTGGCGAACCAGCGGCTGTCCCACGTACGGTTGATGCCGAGGCGGAAGCCGATTGGATTGATCTTCTGGCCCATTATGCGGCCTCCTCAACTTGCCGGACGACGATCGTCAGATGCGCAAACGGCTTTTCGATGCGCGAAGAACGACCGCGACCACGTGCGGTGAAACGCTTCATTACAAGCGAATTACCAACAAAAGCTTCAGCAACGACCAGAGAGTCGGTGTCAAGGCCATGGTTGTTTTCGGCATTGGCGATGGCGCTCTCGAGCACCTTCTTCACCTGGCCGGAGATGCGCTTGTGGCTGAACTCGAGTTCGGCCAGAGCCTTCTCGACCTTCTTGCCGCGGATCAGCTGGGCCAGAAGGTTGAGCTTCTGCGGGCTGATGCGCAGCATGCGCAGTACAGCCTTGGCCTCGTTGTCCTTGAGAGCGCGCTGGGTTTTTGGCTTGCCCATCTTACTTCCTCTTGGCCTTCTTGTCGGCAGCATGACCGTAATAGGTACGGGTCGGTGCAAATTCGCCGAACTTGTGGCCGATCATGTCTTCGGTAACCGAGACCGGGACGTGCTTGTGACCGTTGTGGACACCGAAGGTGATACCAACGAACTGCGGCAGGATGGTCGAGCGGCGGCTCCAGATCTTGACCACATCGTTGCGGCCAGACGAGAGGGCCTTCTCGGCCTTCTTGAGCATGTAGCCGTCGACAAACGGCCCCTTCCAGATTGAACGGGTCATCGCTTACCTGCCCTTCTTCACGTGACGGCTGCGAACGATGAACTTGTCCGTTGCCTTGTTGCTGCGGGTCTTCTTACCCTTGGTCGGCTTGCCCCATGGGGTCACCGGATGACGGCCACCCGAAGTACGGCCTTCACCACCACCATGCGGGTGGTCGACCGGGTTCATGGTCACGCCGCGGTTGACGGGCTTGCGACCCAGCCAGCGCGACCGGCCAGCCTTGCCGAGCGAAGTGTTCGAGTGATCCTGGTTCGACACGGCACCGACGGTGGCGAGGCACGAACCATGGACACGGCGCTGTTCGCCGGAGTTGAGGCGAAGGATCGCCCAACCCTGGTCACGACCGACGTACTGGGCATAGGCACCAGCCGAACGGGCGACCTGGCCGCCCTTGCGGGGCTTCAGCTCGATATTGTGGACGATGGTACCGACCGGCATACGCTCGAGCGGCATGGCATTGCCCGGCTTCACGTCGACAGTGTTCATCGACGAGATGACCTTGTCGCCGGCCGACAGGCGCTGCGGTGCGACGATATAGGCGAGTTCGCCGTCTTCGTACTTCACCAGGGCGATCCAGGCCGTGCGGTTCGGATCATATTCCAGGCGTTCGATCGTACCGGTCACGTCAAACTTGACGCGCTTGAAGTCGATCATGCGGTAGGTGCGCTTGTGACCGCCACCACGGTGGAACGACGTAATGCGACCACGGTTGTTACGGCCACCGGACTTGGACAGACCTTCAGTGAGGGTCTTGACCGGGGCGCCCTTCCAGAGTTCCGAGCGATCAGTCGTAACGAGCTGACGACGGCCTTCGGAGGTGGGGTTGTAAGTTTTTAGAGCCATTTTGCTGTCTCTTATCCCTTAGAGGCCGGTCGAAATATCGATCGACTGGCCGTCGACGAGGGTAACGATCGCCTTTTTGACGTCGTTGCGAGTGCCAATGTGACCGCGGAAGCGCTTCACCTTGCCCTTGCGGACCAGGGTATTCACTGCCTTGACCTTGACCGAGAAGAGCTGCTCGACGGCAGCCTTGATCTCGGTCTTGTTGGCATCGATCGCCACGTCGAAAACGACCTGGTTTGCTTCCGAAGCCATCGTCGACTTTTCAGTCACGACGGGGTTACGGACGATGTCGTAAGCGCTGAGCTTGTTCATGCGAACCTCGCTTCCAGCGCTTCGAGCGCTGCCTTGGTCAGGACGAGCTTGTCGCGCTTGAGGATCGAAACAACGTTGATCCCCTGAATCGGCAGCACGTCGATATGCGGGATGTTGCGCGCGGCCAGAGCGAAGTTCTGGTCGACAGCAGCACCATCGATGATCAGGGCGTTAGCCCATTCCAGCTTGCCGAAGGTGGTGCGCAGCGCTGCAGTCTTGGCTTCAGCCTGGGCAACGCTATCGATGACGATCAGCGAGCCGGACTTGGCCTTGGACGACAGGGCGTGCTTGAGAGCAAGCGCGCGGACCTTCTTGGGCAGGTCGATCGCGTGGCTGCGCGGGGTCGGACCGAATGCACGGCCACCACCACGGAACTGCGGAGCCTTGCGATCGCCATGGCGAGCGCCACCCGAGCCCTTCTGCTTCACGAACTTCTTGCCGGTGCGCGAGCCTTCCGAACGATGCTTGACATCGTGCGTACCGGACATCGCCTTGAGCTGCTGGTAGCGAACCATGCGGTGCAGGATGTCCTGGCGGACTTCCAGACCGAAGACGTCGTCAGCGAGCTGGACAGAACCAGCGGCCTTGCCGTCGAGGGTTGTAACCTTGAGTTCCATTTACTTACCTTCCCCCGCGACTTCGGCGGCGGCCTTGAACGAGCCCGGGAAGGCAGCGCCCTGAGGGGCCGGCTTCTTCACAGCGTCCTTGACCATGATCCAGGCGCCCTTGGCGCCGGGAACCGAACCCTGGATCATGATCAGGCCACGCTCCACGTCGGTCTTGACGACCTTGACGTTCTGCGTGGTGATGCGACGATCGCCCATGTGGCCCGGCATCTTCTTGTTCTTGAAGGTCTTGCCCGGGTCCTGACGGCCACCGGTAGAACCGATCGAGCGGTGCGAAACCGACACGCCGTGCGTTGCACGCAGGCCGCCGAAGTTCCAGCGCTTCATACCACCAGCAAAACCCTTACCGATCGAGGTACCGGTGACGTCCACCAGCTGGCCTTCGATGAAATGGTCTGCCTGCAGCGTGGCACCGACCTCGATGAGGTTGGTTTCGTCCACGCGGAATTCCGCGACATGGCGCTTGGGCTCAACCTTGGCCACGGCGAACTGGCCGCGCTCTGCCTTGGTCGTGTTCTTCACCTTGGCCTGGCCAGCGCCAAGCTGCAGTGCCACATAGCCATCCTTATCAGCGGTCCGCTGGCCTACCACCTGGCAGTTCTGCAGGCTCAGCACCGTTACGGGGACGTGCGAGCCGTCCGCGGTAAAGATGCGGGTCATGCCCAGCTTCTGTGCGATCAATCCAGAACGCATCGGTTATACCTTCTTTTTGGCGCTGCACCGGGTCATGGTTTCAGAGGACCCTTTTAGCGGTGAGCGCGGAAACTGTCGTAGTTCTGTAGTCTTCTAGACTTAGAGCTTGATTTCGACGTCGACGCCGGCGGCGAGATCGAGCTTCATCAGTGCGTCAACCGTCTGGGGAGTCGGATCCACAATGTCAAGGAGACGCTTGTGGGTACGGATCTCGAACTGCTCGCGTGCCTTCTTGTCGATGTGCGGCGAGCGGTTGACGGTAAACTTGTCGATTCGCGTCGGCAGCGGAATGGGACCGCGAACCTGCGCACCCGTACGCTTGGCCGTCGATACGATCTCGCGCGTCGAGGCGTCGAGAACGCGATGGTCAAACGCCTTGAGGCGAATGCGAATATTCTGACCGTTCATGTTTGTAAATCCTGCGAAAATGGATCGCGGCGCGCGTGTAGCCGCGCGCCGCGAATATGTCAACTAGGCTTACTTGAGGATCGTGGCGACGACGCCCGAACCAACAGTACGGCCACCTTCACGGATAGCGAAGCGGAGCTTCTCTTCCATGGCGATCGGAACGATCAGCTGAACGTTGATGTTCAGGTTGTCGCCCGGCATCACCATCTCGGTGCCTTCGGGAAGGGTCACGATACCGGTAACGTCCGTGGTACGGAAGTAGAACTGCGGACGGTAGTTGCCGAAGAACGGAGTGTGGCGACCGCCTTCTTCCTTGGTCAGGATATAGACTTCAGCAGTGAAGTCGGTGTGCGGGGTAACCGAGCCGGGCTTGCAGAGAACCTGGCCGCGCTCAACCTGAGTGCGGTCGATACCACGGATCAGTGCGCCAACGTTGTCGCCAGCCTGGCCCGAGTCGAGCAGCTTGCGGAACATTTCGACACCGGTAACGGTGGTCTTCTGGGTTGCCTTGATGCCGACGATTTCGACTTCTTCGCCAACCTTGACGATACCGCGTTCGACACGGCCGGTGACCACGGTGCCGCGGCCCGAGATCGAGAACACGTCTTCGATCGGGAGCAGGAACGGCTGGTCAACCGGACGTTCCGGCTGCGGGATGTATTCGTCAACATTGCGCATCAGCTCGAGAACGGCGTCGTGGCCGAGCTTCTTGTCGCTGTCTTCGAGGGCGGCCAGAGCCGAACCCTTGATGACCGGAATGTCGTCGCCCGGGAATTCGTACGAGGACAGAAGTTCGCGAACTTCCATTTCGACGAGTTCGAGCAGTTCCGGATCGTCGACCATGTCGCACTTGTTCAGGAACACGACCAGCGCGGGAACGCCAACCTGACGGGCGAGCAGGATGTGCTCACGAGTCTGGGGCATCGGGCCGTCGGCAGCCGACACGACCAGGATCGCGCCGTCCATCTGGGCAGCGCCGGTGATCATGTTCTTCACATAGTCGGCGTGGCCAGGGCAGTCCACGTGAGCGTAGTGACGGTTAGCCGTCTCGTACTCGACGTGGGCGGTGTTGATGGTGATGCCGCGTGCCTTTTCTTCGGGGGCAGCGTCAATCTGGTCGTACGCCTTGAAGGTCGCGCCGCCGGTTTCAGCAAGGACCTTGGTGATCGCTGCGGTCAGCGAGGTCTTGCCATGGTCAACGTGACCGATGGTGCCGATGTTGCAGTGCGGCTTAGAGCGGGAAAACTTTTCCTTACCCATTGCTTTTCTCCGTATTCGTCAGCCAGCAGGCCAACCTTGCGTTTCAGTTTCTTGTTTAGGCGTACTTGGCCTGGACTTCGTCGGCGACTGCCTGCGGAACCTGCTCGTAGTGATCGAACGTCATCGAGTACTGTGCACGGCCCTGGCTCATCGAGCGGAGGGAGTTCACGTAACCGAACATGTTCGCGAGCGGGACGAAGGCATTCACGACCTGGAGGATGCCACGGCTTTCAGTGCCCTGGATCTGACCACGACGCGAATTCAGATCGCCGATGACGTCGCCCATGTAATCTTCCGGCGTGACAACTTCAACCTTCATGATCGGCTCGAGGATCTTCGGAGCCGCCTTGCGGAGGCCTTCGTTGAAGCCAGCACGACCAGCGATTTCGAAAGCCAGCACGGAGGAGTCGACGTCGTGGTATGCGCCTTCGGTCAGGGTGACCTTGACGTCCACAATCGGGAACCCGATCAGCGGACCGGCCGACATGACCGACTTCACGCCCTTTTCGACGCCGGGGATGTATTCCTTCGGCACCGAACCGCCAACGACGGCGTTGACGAATTCCAGACCCTTGCCGACTTCCGACGGCTCGACGGTCAGCTTGACGCGAGCGAACTGGCCCGAACCACCCGACTGCTTCTTGTGGGTATAGTCCACATCGGCCTTGCGGGTAATCGTTTCACGGTAAGCCACCTGCGGCTGACCGATGTTGGCTTCCACCTTGAATTCGCGCTTCATGCGATCGACGAGAATGTCGAGGTGAAGTTCGCCCATGCCGGAGATGATGGTCTGGCCGGACTCTTCGTCGGTCTTGACGCGGAACGTCGGATCTTCGGCAGCCAGGCGGTTCAGGGCGAGGCCCATCTTTTCCTGGTCGGCCTTGGACTTCGGCTCGACGGAGATGTCGATAACCGGTTCCGGGAAGATCATGCGTTCAAGGATGACCTGAGCGTTCTGCGGGCAGAGCGTATCACCAGTGGTGGTGTCCTTCAGACCCACGATGGCGACGATGTCACCAGCATAGGCTTCCGTGATCTGCTCGCGGCTGTTGGCGTGCATCTGGAACAGACGACCAACGCGCTCGCGCTTTTCCTTGACGGTGTTCTCGAGCATCATGCCCTGCTCGAGCTTGCCCGAGTAGATGCGGCAGAAGGTCAGCGTACCCATGTGCGGGTCGTTGGCGATCTTGAATGCCAGCATCGAGAGCGGCTCGTTGTCGTCGGCGTGACGTTCGATCGGCTCTTCCGTACGGGCATCGATGCCCTGAATGGCCGGAACGTCGGCAGGCGACGGCAGGAAGTCGATAACGCCGTCGAGCAGGGGCTGCACGCCCTTGTTCTTGAAGGCCGAGCCAGCGAACACCAGGAAGAACTTGGTGTCGATGGTGCCCTGACGGAGCAGACGACGGATAGTGTCGTTGTTGGGCAGGTCGCCGTTCAGATAGGCTTCCATCGCGCCTTCGTCGAGTTCGACGGCAGCTTCGATCATCTGTTCGCGGTACTTCGCAGCCGAAGCCTTGAGGTCTTCCGGAATCTCGACGACGTCCCACTGCGCACCGAGCTCTTCGTTGCGCCAGACGAGTGCGTTCATCTCGATCAGATCGACGACGCCCTTGAACTCGTTCTCGGCACCGATCGGCAGCTGGACAGGAACGCCACGTGCACCAAGGCGCGAGCCGATCATTTCGACGCAGCGATAGAAATCGGCGCCGATCTTGTCCATCTTGTTCACGAAGATCAGACGGGGAACATTGTACTTGTCAGCCTGGCGCCAGACGGTTTCGGTCTGGGGCTCGACACCGGCGTTGGCGTCAAGCAGAGCGACAGCACCGTCGAGCACGCGGAGCGAACGTTCGACTTCAATGGTGAAGTCCACGTGGCCGGGGGTGTCGATGATGTTAAAGCGATGCTGGGTACCGTCACGGCCCTTCCAGAAGGTCGTGGTGGCAGCCGACGTGATGGTGATACCGCGTTCCTGCTCCTGCTCCATCCAGTCCATGGTAGCAGCGCCGTCATGGACTTCGCCGATCTTATGGGACTTGCCGGTGTAGTAGAGGATGCGTTCGGTCGTGGTCGTCTTGCCAGCATCGATGTGAGCCATGATGCCGAAGTTACGATACAGCGGAATTGGGAAATCGCGTGCCATAAGGCGCTCCTGCTACCAGCGATAGTGCGAGAAGGCACGGTTGGCGTCAGCCATACGGTGCGTATCTTCGCGCTTCTTGACGGCCTGGCCACGGCCATTGAGAGCATCCATGAGCTCGCCCGACAGGCGTTCACGCATGGTGTTCTCGCCGCGCTTGCGGGCGGATTCGATCAGCCAGCGAATGGCCAGGGCCTGCTGACGATCGGTACGAACTTCGACCGGAACCTGGTACGTGGCACCACCAACGCGGCGCGAACGAACTTCGACCGACGGGCGGATGTTTTCCAGAGCGGTGTGGAACACCTCAACCGGGTTCTGCTTGACCTTGGCTTCGACGATGTCGAATGCACCGTAAACGATGCCTTCGGCAGCCGACTTCTTGCCGTCCTTCATGAGCGAGTTCATGAACTTGGTCAGGACGAGATCGCCATACTTGGCATCCGGGAGAACGTCGCGCTTCTCTGCGCGGTGACGACGGGACATATCTCGATCTCCTTACTTCGGACGCTTCGCGCCGTACTTCGAACGGCGCTGCTTGCGGTCCTTGACGCTCTGCGTGTCGAGCACACCGCGGAGCACGTGATAACGAACACCGGGAAGGTCGCGCACGCGGCCGCCACGGATCAGGACCACGGAGTGTTCCTGCAGGTTGTGGCCTTCGCCAGGAATATACGAAATCACTTCGCGCTGGTTGGTCAGGCGAACCTTGGCAACCTTGCGCAGAGCCGAGTTCGGCTTCTTCGGAGTCGTCGTATAAACGCGAGAGCAAACGCCGCGCTTCTGCGGATTTGCTTCCATGGCCGGAACCTTGTTCCGCTTTGGCTTGCTGGCGCGTGGTTTGCGGATCAGCTGATTAATGGTGGGCATTGCGCTCTTTCCATCGTCCAAAATTCAATTGCGGTCTGTCACCCCGAGGGGCTCCAGGCTTGTTAAGCGAGGCGGTATTAGCGCCCTGCCCCAGGCAAAGCAAACCAAAACGGCGCTCCCCGCACCCAAAAAAGGTTACGGCCGCGCCCTAAATGCAGTGGACCACCCACGTCAAAGCGGGCAGTCATGCGCACAAGGATTTGCTTCGTCTAGATACCCGACAGTGTGTTTGAGTGTCCTGGATTCCCGCACAAGATGGCAGGGACCCGGTGTGACATTCACGACCGACCGCTTAGGTAGGCGCTGTTTAGAACCGACTCGCCCAGCCGTCAAGGATTCTTTCGTGAAAAAACCGGGAGCGAGCTATGCATGGACTTGCAATGCTTTTGCGTAAGTGAATGGCAGGGCAAGATATTGATCCATGCCCTGCCCTATATCCGAAATCGCAATCAGAACTCGTTCCAGTCGGCACTGATCGGCTCGGCATGAACAGTACGCGAGGGCGCCAGGTTGCTGCCCGATACTTTCATCTGGACAATTGGTGCGCGAGCAACCGGGGTGGAAGGACTCTTGCGCACCACCGAACCGCCATCGCCGGACACGCGGAACTTGCGCACGAACTGGGACAGCTCGTCGGTCTGCGCTTCAAGGCTCATGCTGGCCGCCGTGGCCTCTTCCACCATGGCTGCATTCTGCTGGGTGAACTGATCCATCTGCGTCACCGCCGTATTGATCTGCCCGATCCCGTCCGCCTGCTCCTGTGCGGAATTGGCGATCTGGCCGATGATCGTATCGATCGAGACGATCTGCTCTTCCATCCGCCCCTGGGCGCTGACCGTTTCTGTAACCAGCTTCACGCCCGTCGCGACCTGCTGGCCCGAACTGGTGATCAGCGCCTGGATTTCCTTGGAGGATTCCGCCGAGCGCTTGGCCAGGCTGCGCACTTCGGTCGCCACCACGGCAAAGCCCTTGCCGGCCTCCCCGGCACGCGCCGCCTCGACACTGGCGTTGAGCGCCAGCAGGTTGGTCTGGAAGGCGATCTCTTCGATCACCCCGATGATATGCTGGATCTTGCGCGACGACGCCTCGATCGCCGCCATGGCCTGCTCGGCCTGCGCCATGACCTTGCCCGACTGCGCCGCATCCTGCCGCGTGGCCGCAACGGAATCCCGCATCTCGCGCGCCGCAACAGCGGACCCGGATACCGTCTCGGTCAACTGGCTCAACGTCGCGGCAATTTCCTCGATGCTCGCAGCCTGTTGCTCCGTCCGGTGCGACAGGTCTGTCGAAGCCGTCGAAATCTCGCTGGTCCCGGTGCGGATCGTATCGGCGCTCTCGGTAACCTTGGCGATGAGCCGTTCCAGCCCGTCAGCCGCTTCATTGAAATTGTGCCGCAAGGCGTCGGCCTTCTCCGGCATCTCGTCACCGATACGCTTGGTCAGGTCGCCGGCGGCAAGCGAGGCCAGGGCTGCACTCAACACCTCGATCGACCGCTTGTCTTCGGCGGCAACATTGGCGCGTTCCGCTTCAGCCTTGCGACGCTCGGCTTCTGCTGCAGCGCGCTCCGCCTCTGCAATCTTGTTGAGCTCGGAGAAGTAGAAGTGCACCACCACGGTCGTCTCCGAGAAGATCGACCGGATAAGACTTGCCATCAGCGCCTCGCGCTGCCGGTCCGGCCACTTGCTCTCCTTCATCAAGGTCGTGACCAGGCCCGTGGCATAGGGCACATATCCGCCCATCAAATAATCGACAAAGTCAGTCTTGCTGCTGATGTCCGCGATGATCTTCTGCTGCTCGTCAAAGAACGTGTCCGAGAACTCCCCGCGGGTCACACAGGCAAACTTGCGTTGCTCTGTTTCAAGCACGCTGGCCGGCACCGCCTGCAACGACGGGTCAACGCCTTGATAGGCTTTGAGCAGAATGGATTCGAGATGCTTGCTGATACGGGCATGGACGATCTCGCCCAGCTCCCTGTCCTGGCCCTGCCACGACGTGAATTTGTCTTGAATCGAGATCATGTCGGATTTCCCTTGGGCCTTCTGCCCGAGCTAAATCCCTCCCCGCGCACAAAATTGTCGATGCGGGTTAACATGGTCTCTAGGCCAACACGCTCTTGGCACGACCCAGACGTGTCAGCTCGTCGCACGCTTTCGGAACTCGAACGAAAGCCTGGGGTCTAAGCCGACCATTGAAAAGGGGGCCAAAGCCCCCTTCCCGTCTCAGTCATGAAGCAACCAACGGCGTAAACCGTCCACTCAGTCACTCGGCCTTGAGGAAGTCGGCCACGTCGAGCAGGATATATTCGTTGTCGTCGGCACGGCCCGCCTCGCGGCCGGTAGAGCCCGGATAGTTGTTGTCATTGGCGACGATGATGGTGGTCGGATCGACCAGATCGACGTCCTCGATGGTGACGAAGGGGAAGGTGAAGACGCCGTCAACCGAACCGCGCGGCGCAATGCCATCCGGGTCTTTGATCGCCATCAGGTCGATATAGGCGATTTTTTCGAGCACGCCGTTTTCGTCGGCACGTTCGATATCGACGAGATAGATGCGCTTGAAGGCAGCGGCCTTTTCGCGACCGTCGTCGCCTTCATTATTGTCGCGCTCGATGATCAACCCGCGCGTGCCTTCGAAGATGTTGAAATCGCCAATGGCATGGCCGGCGTCATCGAGCGGGTAGTAGCGGACCGTGTCGGACCATGTCGCGTCGGCCGGCGTGAATTCCAGCATGCGGATCACCGGCTGCCCGCCCACCGTTTCCAGTGCACCGGCTTCCTCGTCGTAGAATGGCTTTTCGAGCAGCGGATAGAGCGTCTTGCCGTCCATCGACTGCGCCATGCCCTCATAGCCGCCCGACCGGCCGGTGTTGACGCCGGTCACCGTCGCGCCCGCAGCCGGGGTCGAAATGAACGGATTGTCCGGCGAGGTATAGGCGACGCCGCCCGGGTTGGTCGCCACCACCTGCAGCACCACGCCATCGGCATCGACTTCGATCAACCACGGGCCGAATTCATCACCGATCCAGAAGTGGTCGCCCACCGGCTGGATGCTTTCCGGGTCGAAATCGGCACCGGTCAGATAGCGGCTCTCGCTATGCTCGGTAACGATCGGGAACGGCACAACGCGGTTCGGATCACTAAGGAACACCGTACGCTCCAGCGCGACCTTGCCGGCTTCCCAGTCCATCTTCATGAAGTTGAACATCAGCATGGCGTCCGACGAATTGGCCTTGTTGCCAAAGCCGTTGTCGGTGAGGAAGACGAAGCGATCATCGCCAAGCGAGCGCACGCCGCTCATGCCCTGCACAGGCTGGCCTGGAAACGGCATGGCAATGCCCGAAGCCGGATTGGCCCAGCCATATGGGGTCTCGACGCGCTTGCCCGAGGTAAAGCGGCCCGACATCTGCAGCCCATAGGGCGCATCGGCCGGTGCCGGCACAAAGGTCTGGGCCGGCAATTCGGCATGGGCCTTGAGCGTGGCATCGAAGGCCACTGGAGCGGACGCGGTATTGTCCTGGGCAAAGGCGGCAGAAGCGAGAGCAGCAAGGCCTGCGCCGGCAAAAAGGGCTTTGAGCGACATGAAAGTCTCCAGAGTAAGCTGACCGCCCTCCCCTAAAGCCCCGCCATGTCGTCCCCATCACAGCGGCGTGAATTGGTGGTGACATTCCAAACCACGATCACAGCAAAAAGAAAGGGGACCTCGCGGCCCCCTTCCCTCAATTCGATAATCTGGCTGTCGCTTATTCGGCGGCGGGCGCAGCGATCTTGACGGTATTCGCCTGGCGGCGACGTTCGTCGAGGATCAGGTCGTCACGCTTGGTGGCGATCAGCTTGGCCGAGGAGATACCGGCACCGGTACCGGCCGGGATCAGGCGGCCGACGATGACGTTTTCCTTGAGGCCTTCGAGCAGGTCGGCCTTGCCGGAAATTGCCGCTTCCGTGAGGACGCGGGTGGTTTCCTGGAACGAGGCAGCCGAGATGAACGAACGGGTCTGCAGCGATGCCTTGGTGATACCCAGCAGAACCGGGTTCGCCGTTGCCGGCTTCTTGCCTTCGGCAACCAGGGCGTCGTTGAGCTCGTCGAAGTCCAGCTTGTCGAGCTGCTCGTCCTTGAGCATGCCCGTGTCACCTGGATCCACGATCTCGACCTTCTGCAGCATCTGGCGAACGATCACCTCGATGTGCTTGTCGTTGATCAGCACGCCCTGCAGGCGATAGACCTCCTGGATTTCATTGACGAGGTAACGAGCAAGCTCTTCCACGCCCTTGATGGCCAGAATGTCATGCGGTGCCGGGTTACCGTCGAGGATGTATTCACCCTTTTCGATAGCGTCACCTTCCTGCAGGTGGAAGGGCTTGCCCTTCGGGATCAGGTACTCGACCGGATCTGCACCCTCTTCATGCGGCTCGATGATGACGCGACGCTTGTTCTTGTAGTCGCGGCCGAAGCGGATCGTGCCATCGATCTCGGCGATGATGGCGTGATCCTTCGGACGACGGGCTTCGAACAGCTCGGCCACACGCGGCAGACCGCCGGTGATGTCCTTGGTCTTGGCCGATTCCAGCGGAATACGGGCCAGCACGTCACCCGGCGAAACCTTTTCGCCCGGCTCGACCGCGATAACGGCATCCACGGAGAGCAGGTAACGGGCGTCGCCACCACGTTCCACCTTCTGAACGGCACCGCCACGAGCGATCGCCAGGGCCGGCTTGAGGCCCTCGCCACGCTGGTTGGTACGCCAGTCGATGACAACGCGCTTGGTGAAGCCGGTGGCCTCGTCGGTGTTTTCCGCAACGGAAGCACCATCGACCATGTCTTCAAAGACCACTTCGCCTTCGACTTCGGCAAGGACCGGACGGGTGTAGGGGTCCCATTCAGCCAGACGCTGACCACGGCGAACCGCATCACCTTCCTTGACCAGCAGCTTGGAACCATAGGTCACCTTGTGGGTGGCGCGTTCCTTGCCGTCGGCATCGAGAATGGCGAGCGAGACGTTACGGGCCATGACGACCAGCTTGCCGCCCTCGACCTTGGCGAGGCTCGGATTGCGGATGGCAATGGTGCCTTCCGCGCCGGACTCGAGGAACGAGGAGTCGACCACCTGTGCCGTACCACCAATGTGGAACGTACGCATGGTGAGCTGGGTACCGGGTTCACCGATCGACTGTGCGGCGATGACGCCCACAGCTTCACCCATGTTCACGGGGGTACCGCGAGCAAGGTCACGACCATAGCAGGCCGCGCAGGTGCCCTGGCGCATGTCGCAGGTCAGCGGGGAGCGGATGCGGATCGACTGGATCCGGGCTTCCTCGATGACATCGACATGCTTTTCTTCCAGCAGCGTGCCCTTG
This sequence comes from uncultured Devosia sp., assembly GCF_963517015.1. Classification (NCBI taxonomy): domain Bacteria; kingdom Pseudomonadati; phylum Pseudomonadota; class Alphaproteobacteria; order Hyphomicrobiales; family Devosiaceae; genus Devosia; species uncultured Devosia sp. The sequence goes on along the minus strand of NZ_CAUQDV010000001.1, from coordinate 2,078,862 downwards.
GCAGCGATCAGGTCGCCAGACAGCGGATGGAAGATGTCGTCGGCTGCCGTACGACCCAGGACGCGCTGGCCGATGGAGGCAACGATCTGGCCGGCATCGACGATCGGTTCCATGGTCAGGCCACGCTCGGTGCCGCAATCGGTCGACACGATGATCGCGTCCTGCGCCACGTCGACGAGACGACGGGTCAGGTAACCCGAGTTCGCAGTCTTCAGCGCCGTATCCGCGAGACCCTTGCGGGCACCGTGGGTGGAGTTGAAGTACTCGAGAACGTTCAGGCCTTCCTTGAAGTTAGCCGTGATCGGGGTCTCGATGATCGAGCCGTCAGGACGGGCCATCAGGCCGCGCATGCCGGCAAGCTGCTTCATCTGGGCCGGCGAACCGCGGGCGCCCGAGTGAGACATCATATAGACCGAGTTGATCGGCTTCTGACGGCCGGTCTCTTCGTCGATCTGCACCTTGCGGATCGCGTCCATCATCTCTTCGGCGACCTTGTCACCGCATTTGGCCCAGGCGTCGACCACCTTGTTGTACTTTTCGCCCTGAGTGATCAGGCCGTCATTGTACTGCTGTTCGAACTCTTCGACCTGCTTACGGGCAGCTTCCACGATCGTGTACTTGGAGGCCGGGATAACCATGTCGTCCTTGCCGAACGAGATACCGGCGTCACAGGCGTTCTTGAAGCCAAGCTGCATGACGCGGTCACAGAAAATGACCGTCTCCTTCTGGCCGCAACCGCGATACACGGTGTCGATCATCTTGGAGATCATCTTCTTGGTCATCAGCTGGTTGGCCGTCGAGAACGGCACAGCCGGATGCTTGGGCAGGATCTGGCCGATCAGCATGCGGCCCGGAGTCGTTTCCACGATCTGGGTCGTCTGGTTGCCATTTTCGTCCCAATCGACGACGCGGCCCTTAATCTTGGTGTGCAGCGTGACGATCTTGTTGTCGAGCGCATGTTCGAGCTCGGCATAGGACGAGAAGGCCATGCCTTCGCCCGGCTCGTTGTCGTTCATCAGCGACAGGTAGTAGAGGCCCAGAACAATGTCCTGCGACGGCACGATGATCGGCTGACCATTCGCGGGGTGCAGAATGTTGTTGGTGGACATCATCAGCACGCGTGCTTCCAGCTGCGCTTCAAGCGACAGCGGAACGTGCACGGCCATCTGGTCACCGTCGAAGTCGGCGTTGAAGGCCGAGCAGACGAGCGGATGCAGACGGATTGCCTTGCCTTCGATCAGCATGGGCTCGAAAGCCTGGATGCCAAGACGGTGCAGCGTCGGAGCGCGGTTCAGCAGAACCGGATGCTCGCGGATCACTTCGTCCAGGATATCCCAAACCTCGGGCTTTTCCTTCTCGACCAGCTTCTTGGCCTGCTTCACCGTCGACGAGAAGCCCTTGGCTTCAAGGCGCGAATAGATGAACGGCTTGAACAGCTCGAGCGCCATCTTCTTGGGAAGACCGCACTGGTGCAGCTTGAGGTTCGGACCCACGGTGATAACCGAACGACCCGAATAGTCGACGCGCTTGCCGAGCAGGTTCTGGCGGAAGCGGCCCTGCTTGCCCTTGAGCATGTCGGACAGCGACTTCAGCGGACGCTTGTTGGCACCGGTAATGGTGCGGCCACGACGACCATTGTCGAACAGCGCGTCCACAGCTTCCTGCAACATGCGCTTTTCGTTGCGGATGATGATGTCCGGGGCACGGAGCTCGATCAGGCGCTTGAGGCGGTTGTTGCGGTTGATCACACGACGATAGAGATCGTTGAGATCCGACGTGGCAAAGCGGCCGCCATCCAGCGGAACCAGCGGACGCAGTTCCGGCGGAATCACGGGGATCACGGTCATGATCATCCACTCGGGCTTGTTGCCCGAAACGATGAACTGCTCGACGATCTTGAGGCGCTTGGCCAGCTTCTTCGGCTTCAGCTCGGTGGTCGACTCGGCAATTTCCACGCGCAGGTCGGCCGCGATCTTTTCGAGATCGAGGGCGAGCAGGATGTCGCGGATGGCTTCGGCGCCGATCTTGGCGGTGAAGCTGTCGGCACCATACTCGTCCTGTGCATCGAGATACTGCTCTTCGGTCAGCAGCTCATGCGTCGTGAACGGGGTCAGGCCCGCGTCCAGAACGACATAGTTCTCGAAGTAGAGAATGCGTTCGATGTCTTTCAGCGTCATATCGAGCAGCAGCGCGATACGGGACGGCAGGGACTTCAGGAACCAGATGTGGGCAACCGGAGCGGCCAGTTCGATATGGCCCATGCGCTCGCGACGAACGCGGCTCAGGGTGACTTCCACACCGCACTTTTCGCAGATGACGCCCTTGAACTTCATGCGCTTGTACTTGCCGCACAGGCACTCATAGTCCTTCACGGGGCCAAAGATGCGCGCGCAGAACAGACCATCGCGTTCGGGCTTGAACGTACGATAGTTGATGGTTTCTGGCTTCTTGATCTCGCCATACGACCAGGAAAGGATCTTTTCCGGGCTCGCGATGGAGATCTTCATCTGGTCGAAGGTCTGGACCGGAACCGCTGGGTTGAACGGATCCATGACGTGGGAATGATGATTCATCAATTCTCTCCTCTTTCCGTCAGGAGCGGGCTTGCGCCCTGCTCCCTCGGGAAGTGAATGGGGGTAGGAAGTGCCGGATTATTCCGCCGCTTCCTGAGGAGGTGCGAGCTCCGCTTCGGCCTGGCTGCCGTCACCCTCGATCTCGCGCATGTCGAGTTCGACATTGAGACCGAGCGAACGGATTTCCTTGACCAGAACGTTGAAGCTCTCGGGGATGCCCGCTTCGAACGTGTCGTCGCCGCGAACGATGGCTTCGTAGACCTTGGTACGACCAGCAACGTCGTCCGACTTGATGGTGAGCATTTCCTGGAGCGTGTAAGCCGCGCCATAGGCTTCGAGAGCCCACACTTCCATCTCGCCGAAGCGCTGACCGCCGAACTGGGCCTTGCCGCCGAGCGGCTGCTGGGTGACCAGCGAGTAAGGGCCGATCGAACGGGCGTGGATCTTGTTGTCCACCAGGTGGTCGAGCTTGAGCATATAGATATAGCCCACGGTCACCTGACGGTCGAACTGTTCGCCCGAACGGCCGTCAAAGACGGTCGACTGGCCAGAGCCCTTGAGACCTGCACGTTCCAGCATCTCGACGATATCGGCTTCCTTGGCACCGTCGAACACCGGGGTCGCGATCGACACGCCCTTGGAAAGGTGTTCGCCGAGGCGGATGAGGCCATCGTCGTCCAGATCGGTAATCGTTTCGTCACCGGCAAACAGCGAACCCACTTCCGCACGGAGCGGCTTGAGGTCACCCTTCTGCTGGTAGATGCGGACCATCTCGTCGATCTTCTTGCCCATGCCGGCGCAAGCCCAGCCCAGGTGCGTCTCGAGGATCTGGCCCACGTTCATGCGCGACGGGACGCCCAGCGGGTTCAGCACGATGTCGACCGACGTACCGTCTTCGAGGTACGGCATGTCTTCCACGGGAACGATGCGCGAAACCACACCCTTGTTGCCGTGACGGCCGGCCATCTTGTCGCCCGGCTGGATCTTGCGCTTGGTTGCGATGAAGACCTTGACCATCTTCATCACGCCCGGCGGAAGTTCGTCACCGCGCTGCAGCTTGTCCACCTTGTCGATGAAGCGCTGCTCAAGCAGACGGCGGCTCTCTTCATACTGCGCATGAAGGGCTTCCATCTCGGCCATTACCTTGTCGTCGTCGACGGCAAACTGCCACCACTTCGAACGCGGCTGGGCTTCGAACATCTGGTCATTCAGCTTGGTGCCGACGACATAGCCCTTCGGGCCAGCAGTGGCAGCCTTGCCGAACAGCATTTCCTTGAGACGTGCATAGACGTTACGGTCGAGGATCGACTGTTCGTCGTCACGGTCCTTGGCGAGACGTTCGATTTCTTCGCGCTCGATAGCCATGGCGCGCTCGTCCTTGTCGATGCCGTGGCGATTGAACACGCGCACTTCAACGACAGTACCAGCATCGCCCGGCGGAACGCGGAGCGAGGTATCACGAACGTCCGAGGCCTTTTCACCGAAGATGGCGCGGAGGAGCTTCTCTTCCGGCGTCATCGGCGATTCACCCTTGGGGGTGATCTTGCCGACCAGGATGTCGCCAGGAGCAACTTCGGCACCGATGTGCACGATACCGGCTTCGTCGAGGTTCTTCAGCGCTTCTTCCGAAACGTTCGGAATGTCGCGCGTGATTTCTTCCGGACCAAGCTTGGTGTCGCGGGCCATCACTTCATATTCCTCGATATGGATCGAGGTGAAGACGTCCTGCATGGCGATCTTCTCGCTGAGCAGGATGGAGTCTTCGAAGTTGTAGCCGTTCCAGGGCATGAACGCGACGAGCACGTTGCGGCCCAGCGCCAGATCGCCCAGTTCGGTCGAGGGACCGTCGGCGATGATATCGCCCTGGTTGACATGATCGCCCACGACGACCAGCGGACGCTGGTTGATGCAGGTCGACTGGTTCGAACGCTGGAACTTCATCAGGTTGTAGATGTCGACGCCCGACTTCGACGCATCGGTTTCTTCCGTTGCGCGAATAACGATACGGGTGGCGTCCACCTGATCGACGATGCCCTTGCGCTTGGCCACGATGGCAGCGCCCGAGTCACGAGCCACGACAGCTTCCATGCCGGTACCGACGAAGGGCGCGTGAGCGCGCAGCAGCGGCACAGCCTGACGCTGCATGTTCGAGCCCATCAGAGCACGGTTGGCGTCGTCGTTCTCGAGGAACGGGATCAGCGAGGCGGCAACCGACACCATCTGCTTGGGGGAAACGTCCATAAGGTCGACGTTTTCCTTGGGCGTCAGGCCGTTGTCACCAGCATGGCGAGCCACGACCAGGTCATGGGTCAGCGTACCGTCGGCATTGAACTCGACGTTGGCCTGCGCGACGTAGTGCTTGGCCTCTTCCATGGCGGAGAGGTAAACCACGTCGGTCGTCAGCTTGCCGTCCACGATCTTGCGGTACGGGGTTTCGATGAAACCGTACTTGTTGACGCGGGCGAAAGTCGACAGCGAGTTGATCAGACCGATATTCGGGCCTTCCGGCGTCTCGATCGGGCAGATACGGCCATAGTGGGTCGGATGCACGTCGCGGACTTCAAAGCCGGCACGCTCGCGGGTCAGACCACCCGGCCCAAGCGCCGAGAGACGACGCTTGTGGGTGATTTCCGACAGCGGATTGGTCTGATCCATGAACTGCGACAGCTGCGACGAGCCGAAGAATTCACGCACGGCGGCGGCAGCCGGCTTTGCGTTGATCAGGTCCTGCGGCATCACGGTGTCGATTTCGACCGAGCTCATGCGCTCCTTGATGGCGCGTTCCATGCGGAGCAGGCCAAGGCGATAGGAGTTTTCCATGAGTTCGCCAACCGAGCGAACGCGACGGTTGCCGAGGTTGTCGATGTCGTCGATCTCGCCGCGGCCATCGCGCAGGTCGACCAGCGTGCGGACGACTTCCACGATATCTTCCTTGCGGAGGGTACGCATGGTGTCGGGCGCATCGAGCTCGAGGCGCATGTTCATCTTGACGCGACCAACGGCCGACAGGTCATAGCGCTCGCTGTCGAAGAACAGCGACTGGAACATGGCTTCGGCCGTATCGACGGTCGGCGGCTCACCGGGGCGCATGACGCGATAGATGTCGAACAAAGCGTCTTCACGCGACTCGTTCTTGTCCACGGCCAGCGTGTTGCGGATATAGCCACCGATCGAGATGTGATCGATGTCGAGGATCGGCAGCTCGTCAAAGCCCAGATCAAGCAGCTTGGTCAGGGTCTTTTCGTCGAGCTCGTCACCCGCCTCCATGTAGACCTCGCCGGTCTTCATGCTGATCAGGTCCTCGGCGACATACATGCCATAGAGGTCTTCATTGACCGCAAGCAGGTGCGTCAGGCCATTCTCGGCAAGCTTCTTGGCCTGGCGAGCGGAGAGCTTCTTGCCAGCTTCATGCACCACGTCGCCAGTCTTGGCGTCGATCAGGTCCGTCGAAGGCTTGGCATTCTTCATCTTCTCGGCGTCGTATGGCTTCTGCCAGCCAGTCGCCGTCTTTTCGAAGGTCAGCTTGTTGTAATAGGTGTCGAGGATTTCCTCGGCATCCATGCCAAGCGCCTTGAGCAACGAGGTGACCGGAATCTTGCGGCGACGATCGATACGCGCATAGACCACGTCCTTGGCGTCGAATTCGATATCGAGCCACGAACCGCGATAGGGAATGATACGGCCGGCAAACAGCAGCTTGCCCGACGAATGGGTCTTGCCCTTGTCGTGATCGAAGAACACGCCAGGCGAACGATGCATCTGCGAGACGATGACGCGCTCGGTGCCGTTGACGATGAAGGTGCCGTTCGACGTCATGAAGGGCATATCGCCCATGTAGACGTCCTGCTCCTTGATGTCCTTGACGGACTTGGCGCCGGTTTCTTCGTCCACTTCGAACACGATCAGGCGCAGCGTGACCTTGAGCGGGGCAGCGAAGGTGATGTCGCGCGCACGGCACTCGTCGATGTCATACTTGGGCTGCTCGAACTCGTACTTCACGAATTCGAGGGATGCAGTGTTCGAAAAGTCGGAGATCGGAAAGACCGAACGGAACACGGACTGAAGCCCTTCGTCGGGACGGCCACCCTTGGGCTCGTCCACGAGGAGAAACTGATCATAGGAGGCCTTCTGGACCTCGATCAGATTGGGCATCTCCGTGACTTCGCGAATGGAACCGAAGGACTTGCGAACCTTGCGGCGGCCGTTGAACGTGGTAGCCATGAAAGCTCCTGTTTCTTTTAGCGATTGTCTCGGAGGCAGATATCCAAAACTCCGACTATCATCCGTCGGAATTCGGGATATGTGCCTGGGCTAGGCAGTTTGTTTCGATCCAATGATGCCTGGATTGCCCCGGACCGACGGGCAAAGAGGCCGAAAACGCCAAACACCCCATGATCCATCAGATCATAGGGCAACGGACGTCAGCGTGCCTCAGACATCAAATTCGTCATATATTCCGCAAATTGCCGCCAGGAGCCATCCACTCGGCCCGGCGAATCATCCCGCAAAAACGAGAATGTGGGATGGCACATATAGCGCCACCCCACACATTTCAAGAGCTAAAGTCGAATTACTTGAGTTCGACCTTGGCGCCAGCTGCTTCCAGCTTGGTCTTGATGTCTTCGGCTTCAGCCTTCGAAACGCCTTCCTTGATGGCCTTCGGAGCAGCTTCAACCAGAGCCTTGGCTTCGCCGAGGCCCAGACCGGTGATCGCACGGACTTCCTTGATGACGTTGATCTTGTTGTCGCCGAACGAGGCGAGAATGACGTCAAATTCGGTCTTTTCTTCAGCAGCCGGAGCAGCAGCGCCACCGCCAGCAGCGGCAACAGCAACCGGAGCGGCGGCGGAAACGCCCCACTTTTCTTCCAGCATCTTCGACAGTTCGGAAGCTTCCAGAACGGTCAGGGCAGACAGGTCGTCTACGATCTTGGCGAGATCAGCCATTTGATAAATCTCTCTTTTTGTAGGTGTTCAGTTCAAACCGGTCCCGCATTCTTGAACTTGGGACCATGAGGTTACGCTGCTTCGTTGCTCTTTTCCGCATGAGCGGCCAACACGCGCGCGATACCACCAGCCGGCGCAACGATGACCGAAGCGATACGGGTCGCGGGCTGCTTGAGCATCCCGGCGAGCGTAGCGCGCAGTTCGTTGAGCGACGGCATGGTCGCCAGCGCCTTGACGTTATTCGCGTCAAGCGCGGTCTTGCCCATAACGCCACCAAGAACGACATACTTTGCGTTCTTGTCAGCAAACTTCGCCGCAATCTTGGGCGCAGTCATGGGGTCTTCCGCATAGGCGATGACGATCGGGCCGGTAAACAGGCCCGAAATGTCGGCGTGGTCGGTTTCTTTAAGAGCAAGCTTGGCAAGACGGTTCTTCGCGACCTTCACGTAGCCACCTGCAGCCTTCACCTCACGGCGAAGGGTCTCCAGATTTGCCACGGTCAGACCGGCATTCTGCGCGAGTACGATCGATCCAGCGCCACCAAGGGCTGACTGAAGCGATGCGACAAGCTCACGCTTTTCCGCTCTTTCCACTGCTAGTCTCCACATTGAGCCCGGCAAAATAGAGCCGGGCCATTGCCAATTGCTGCCCTCCGATCTCCCGTGAAGGAGGAGAGGAGCAACGGTTACATGCCTGTAAACCGCGCTGCCACGAGGGCAACTGGCCTGGTTCGAACCGCAATCACCCTGCCCTTTCGGACAGGAAACCTTGGTTGTCACCCCATCTATGCTGGCGTCGGTGGACATTAAGCTGACCCAGATTGATCAGCACCGGCAGTCTCGGACAGGACTTATGCTTCCCTTGCAGGAAGCAAAACCGGGCGACCTAAGCCGCCCGGAATTTCTTAGAGGGCCGAAGCCGGCTCAACATGGACGCCAGGGCCCATGGTCGAGGAAACGGCAACCTTCTTGACGTAGGTGCCCTTGGCGCCAGCCGGCTTGGAACGAACCACGGCGTCGGTGAACGCCTTGATGTTCTGCAGCAGGGCTTCTTCCGAGAAGGAAACCTTGCCAACGCCAGCATGCAGGATACCGGCCTTTTCGACGCGGTACTCAACGGCACCGCCCTTGGCAGCCTTGACGGCGCCGGCGACATCGGGGGTAACCGTGCCAACCTTGGGGTTCGGCATCAGGTTGCGCGGGCCCAGGATCTTGCCCAGGCGACCGACCAGCGGCATCATGTCCGGCGTGGCAATGCAGCGATCGAAATCGATCTTGCCAGACTGGATCTGTTCCATCAGGTCTTCGGCACCAACGATGTCTGCGCCAGCCTTGCGGGCTTCGTCAGCCTTGGCATCCTTGGCGAACACGGCCACGCGCACGGTCTTGCCGGTGCCGTTGGGCAGGTTCACGACGCCACGGACCATCTGGTCGGCGTGACGCGGATCAACACCGAGGTTGATGGCGATTTCGATGGTTTCGTCAAACTTGGCCGAGGCGCGAGCCTTGACCATCTTCACGGCCTCATCAAGCTTGTACAGCTTGTTGCGGTCGATGCCTTCACGGGCCTTGGTGATCTTCTTACCGACGTGTGCCATTCAATCAGCCCTCGACCTGAATGCCCATGGAACGGGCAGAGCCAGCAATCATCGACACGGCAGCGTCGACGTTGTCAGCATTGAGATCCTTCATCTTCTTTTCGGCGATATCACGCAGCTGAGCCACGGTGATCGTACCAGCCGATTCCTTGCCCGGAAGCTTGGAACCCGACTTCAGGTTGACGGCCTTCTTGATGAAGTAGGTGACCGGCGGCTGCTTCATCTCGAAAGTGAAGCTCTTGTCGGCATAGGCGGTGATCACGACTGGAATGGGCGAACCCTTTTCCATTTCCTGCGTGGCGGCATTGAACGCCTTGCAGAATTCCATGATGTTCAGACCGCGCTGACCGAGAGCCGGCCCGATCGGCGGGGACGGCGTTGCGGAGCCAGCGGGCACCTGCAGCTTTACGTAGCCAACGATTTTCTTTGCCATAATCGTCCTTACAAAGTTTAGCCGGTGTCATCCGGCCAGTTTGACGCTGTGGTAGGAGGTTTGCCCGACACCTTGGCAGATGCCGCCCTCTCCCACAGATTTCACCCGGCCGAAGCCGGATGTTTTGGTCAGACCTTTTCGACCTGACCATATTCGAGCTCCACCGGAGTGGGACGCCCGAAAATCGAAACTTCCACCTTGAGGCGGGCGCGTTCTTCGTCGACTTCTTCCACCACGCCATTGAAGCTGGCGAAGGGACCGTCCGACACGCGCACATTCTCGCCCACTTCGAACGAGACAGAAGGCTTGGGATGCTCCACGCCTTCCTGCACCTGCTGCAGGATGCCCATGGCTTCCTTTTCCGAGATCGGCATCGGCTTGTTGTCCGAACCGAGGAAACCAGTGACCTTGGGCGTGTTCTTGATCAGATGGAATGCCTCGTCGGTCATGTCCATCTTCACCAGAACGTAGCCCGGGAAGAACTTGCGTTCGGCATCGACCTTGCGGCCACGACGGATCTCGACGACCTTTTCGGTCGGAACGATCACGTCTTCAAACAGATGCTCGAGCTTCTTCTGCGCAACCTTCTGACGGATATCTTCCGCCACTTTGCGTTCGAAGTTACTGTATGCCTGAACGATGTACCAGCGCTTGGCCATTAAGCGTCGCCGCTCCCGTATTAAATCTGTGACCCGACTAGCGGATCGAAAGCATCAGGCCGACGAGCCAGGAAATCACCTGATCGGCAGCCAGGAAGAACAGGCTCGCAAACAGCACGAGCACGAGGACCATGACCGTCGAGATCAGGACTTCGTTGCGACCCGGCCAGGTAACCTTGGCGGTTTCCTGCCGGACTTGCTGCAGGAACTGGATCGGGTTCGGACGGGCCATCAGCGAATCTACTCTAGTTTTTTGGTGCAAAACCAAAGGCCGCGCAGGATCCCCGCACGGCTGGAAGTTGGCTATCTAGAGAAAGTCGGCGCCAAATGCAACAGCCCGACGACAGATTACCACCCCTGCCCGGCACACGCGCAACACAGCAACCATTAACGACGCATCAACAACAATACGAATCACACTTGCTCATGACAGCAGGATCGCCTTTTATCCAATTGCGACAATAAAAAGGCAGCTGGAGGCGGCGAGATGTCCTTCGATGGCGCGACGTTCGAGATCAAGGGTTGCGAGGTTCGTTACTACGGCCCGCACAGGACCATTTCCGGCCGCGTGACCGGCGTGGTGCGCGTTATTGTCGAGGAGCGCTTCCGCGGCAATCTTTCGCGCTATCCGCTCGACCTAAAGGTCAAGGCCGATGTTGGCCATGTTCCGACCGATCAGGTGCGCACCGCCCTGCTCTCCCATGCGGCTCATCAACTCAACAAGCTCAAGACGCGCCACACGGATCTGTTACCGGCTGCCGCCGAATAGATTCGTATCCTCTTGGGAACCCCAAACCGGACTCCGCGTTAACTTTTTGCAGGTTTGCCCCTGCGACCTCCAGAGACAGTCTCTTAACGACCCCGGCTCATGCACAAGGCCGGGGTCGCTTGCTTTTCCCAGCCAGCGGGCGTCTCGGCGCACCTTCCCCGTGGTTGTCCCCAGCTATGCGCAATCGTTAAAATTGTAACGATCCGGTTGAGGTTGCGTTAGCGCTACAGGCCTAGCTCTTGGGGCATGAAAAGTTGGATCGAAAAGCGTCAGCACAAGCGCGAAGCCATTCGCATTGAAGCCACCGCCGTCATGCAGGACGGCCTGGTGCGTCAGGAGGTTCTGGTCGTGAACCTGTCCCGTTCCGGCGCCATGGTGGAACTCCCAGAATCCATCGACCTGTCGGAGGACTTCACCCTCTTGTTCAACCACTCGCTTGAGCCCTGCCGTGTCATCTGGCGTCAGGCGCAGTTTGCAGGCGTCGAATTCGCCCATGTCTTGCCCGAGCAGCGCGAATGCTTCTTTGACTCAGGTCAAACTGCCGATGTCGTTGCCAGAGCTCAGCAACGCCAGGTTGATGACCGCCGGATTTGAGAGCGAGTTCGAAATTGGCCACCAACTACCGCCCCTATCGCAATTGGTGACGACTGAATAGTTCGAGGGATTACGTCGACTGGGAACATAATACCGGGCGAAATGCGCGCGCCCTCCAGTCACATACACCACGACCTAACCTTAACCCTTCAATCACGAGCCCGTGTGATCTTTTGTCGGGCAACCCATCGTAAGGAAAAAATCATGCGCAAATTCGCACCCGTCGCTTTCGTTATCATCGCCGCACTCTCCCTGTCGGCCTGCACCTCGACACAGCGTACGGTCAGTGGCGCGGCAATTGGCGGAGCGGGCGGGGCCCTGCTTGGCGGCGCCGTCGGTGGCTATGGCGGCGCGATCGTTGGTGGAGCCGGTGGCGCAGCAGCAGGCGCCTTGATCGCCAACAACTGATCGCTTGATCCAACGTTTGAAACCGATGCCCCGGCCATCTCGGCCGGGGTTTTTATTTGATGAAACAATGCTTTGCGCATGATCATCAGAATAGGTGCACCCAGATGCGCCAGCCGATCCAGATGACAATCAGCCACGAACCTAGCGCGAGGAATATCAACGAAAAAACGCGCGGGATGATCTTCCGCGAGTGATGGGTAACCGATGGAGTTCTGTATCTGACCATGAACTCTTGCTTCCGACCAGCTGCGAAATACTCATCGATGACCAGACGAGCGATCGGATAAACTTGAGACAGTAAGGTTAACCACTGGTGTAGATGGCTAGGTAGCTTCGGATATGGAACAAATCCACCCGAGCCTGGCGCATGCCCGGAACGCCCACGAGATCGCTGCAATGAACGCGATCCGGTTCCCGACACGCCAGAGGAAGCTATGTCGTCGAACTATGCCAATGCCACGCCGTTGCAACGTCTGCGGATTGTGGGGATGTGGATATTTCTGGGACCACTGATCCTGTTTCTCGGACTTGCCGATCTGCTGACCAACGGTCGCACGCGTAGTTGGCCTCTAGGCGAACCACCACGACAGGACGACCCAAGCTAGACCCATCACGATCGCCCATGCGGCCACGGCCAAAATCAGAATCGTATAGCGAGGCATGACGCTCCCCCCTCGCCTCTCTGATCGACGAGCCACATTACTGAAGCTTCGCCATGATCGATAAGATTGCGACTTCCACAGGGCGCAGCAATCGCCAGCAAAAGGCAGGCAAGCTTGCAGCAAGCTGGCCGGTTTGACGCGGGTGATGTGTGGAAATTATCGCCTGGCAGGGGCTGGGGGACTCGAACCCACGACCCTCGGTTTTGGAGACCGATGCTCTACCAACTGAGCTAAACCCCTTCAGGCGAAACACCGTCTAATGGCAATGACGGCGTTTCGCAAGACCTGATTATACCTCAGTTCCAGATATGGGGGACAAGTGGGACCGCCATCAGCACCATGCCGATCAGCGAGACCAGGAAAGCAATGGACCGCCAGGGGGAAATCCCCCGCATGTAAAGATTATAGTGCGCCACGCGGGCCAGGAAATACACGGCTGCCCCCAGCGTGGCCAGCCAGCCCTGCTCGCCGTAAACGATGCAAAGCACCGCCAACGTTAGAAAAATCGGCAACGTCTCCTGCAGATTGGCCAGCGCGCGGCGCGATCGCGCCAACTCCCTGGTGGGTTCGGGCAGATCGTCGCGCGGACCCATCTGCGCATCATTGCCAACCTGCAGCGCCAGATAGCGACCAGGCTGGCCTGCCTGGAACAACAGCAAAAGAAGAACCAGAAAAATCAGCGACAGCACGGCAATACCTCATCATGGAAGGGACACAATCCCCCAACGCATGAGCATGGCTCAGGGATCAGCATTTACAAGCGCCCTGATGCGGCCAATAAAGAACGGGCGAGACAGTGGAAGCTTCGGCGGTGCCGATTTGAACTTCGTGGGCCCCGGCCCCGGAAGGATGACAATGCGTCTCTTGCTGGCTTTGGCCATTCTACTCTTCTCCCCCGCTTTGGCCTTTGCCCACACCGGCATTGGTGACACGGGCGGCGGTTTCCTCCACGGCATGGAACATCCCATCGGCGGCATCGACCATGTGCTGGCCATGGTCGCTGTTGGCGTCTTTGCCTTTGTGCTCGGTGGTCGCGCCCTTTGGCTGGTGCCGCTGAGCTTTGTTTCCATGATGGTCGCAGGCTTCGCGCTTGGCCTGATGCAACTCGACCTGCCCTTCGTTGAATTGGGCATTGCCCTGTCCAGCGTGGCCATCGGCGGTGCCGCCGCGCTGGGCCGTCCCGTCCCCGTTGCGGTTGCTTCGGCTCTTGTGGGCTGTTTTGCCGTCTTCCACGGCCATGCTCATGGCTCAGAAATGCCCAGCGACACCGGCAGTTTAGCTTATGCCGCCGGCTTCGTCCTCGCCACCGCCCTGCTTCACCTCGCTGGCATTGTCGGTTCTGCCGGAATTGCTCGCATCATTGGCCGCCATGGCAAGCTAGCCGCCCGGCTGGCTGGCGGCGTCTTCGCACTCGGCGGCCTCGGCGTATTGGCTGGCTGGCTCTGATCTGGCCACAAACGCCGTGGATTGACGACCCCGCTCTCATCGAGAGGGGTTGTCAGCTGCGGGCGGGCCGCGCTATTGGCTTGTCGTCGGTCACCGACCTTAGCGGGTATAGCTCAGTGGTAGAGCAGCAGCCTTCCAAGCTGAATATGCGGGTTCGATTCCCGCTACCCGCTCCAAATTCTCTTCATCGGTGCTGACATCCAAGCTCCAACAGAGAATACGACTTTGCCCACCATTGATCCACAATTTGCCGACCGCTTGGGCGCTGCCCTCGCTGCGGGACGGCAGGAATTCATTGCCCTCCTGACCGAACAGTTTTTGAACCTGCCCGGCCTGCGCACGGCAACTTGGCTCGCCATCCTGCCCGATCGGTCGCGCACCGACCGGATCGGCACTTCTGATGCCAAGACCTTCCCCATCGGCGGCTTCGACGTCATTACCGATGACGACCCATGGTGCCGCCGCATTCTGGGCGAAAAGCGCCCGGTTGTGTGCAATTCCGAAGTCGAAATGTTCGACTTCCTGCCCAATGAAGCGCAGGTGCTGATCGACATGGGCTACACCTGCAACCTCTCGGCGCCGATCATCGTTGCCGGTGAAACGCGTGGTACGGTCAACCTTTTGGGCGATGCCGGCGCACTGACGGAAGAGACGCTCACCGGTATTAAGCGCCTCTTGACCATTGCCGCCCTGATCTTCACTTTCAGGGACGAGCAAGCAACCGCCTGACCTCCCGATTGGGGCACCTTTGCGGCATGCGCGACGCGCATTGCAGCGTCACCCTCATGCGGTTGACCGCATCTGCCCCTCATCTTCCTCTTGAGCCTCGCTGCAACCCAAGTCCGACGGTCTGTCGTCGGGGACAGGAGATGCGCTGTTGCTCAGGATTTTGTACCTGGTCTTCAATCTCGCCGACCCGGCCGTGGCCCGCCGGATAGCCCAGTTCCAGCTTGGAGGAGCCAGCGTGCAAATCGCTGGCTTCCGCCGTTCTGACGCCACCCTGCCCGACCTCGGGCTCGATACCGCGATCGAGCTCGACATCACCCATGATGGGCGCATGCTGCATCGCGTTTTTGCAACGGCGCGCGCTAGTTACACCACGCGCGCCTGGGGCAAGGCTTTCGCGCGGCCCGACGTCATCGTCGCGCGCAACATGGAAATGCTCGCCATTGCCAATCGCCTGCGCGCGCTCTGGCCCGAGCCGCCCCGCGTGGTCTATGAATGCCTCGACATCCACCGCCTGATGCTGCGGCAGGATGGCTTGGGCAAGGGCATGCGCAGCATGGAGCAGCGCCTGATGCGCCCCGCCGAATTGCTGCTCACCAGCTCCCCGGCCTTCCTCAAAAACCATTTCGATATCCACGGCGCCCCGCCAGCCCTGCTGATCGAAAACAAGGTCTTTGGGCTCGAAGAATTCGGGCGCAATCCGGGACTGGATAATGATGCCGAGACGATCCAGCTTGGCTGGTTCGGTGCGCTGCGCTGCCACAAGTCTCTGACGGCCTTGGATAGCCTGTCGCGCGCCATGAATGGAAATCTTGAGATTACCCTTCGCGGGCGGCCGGCGCGGACCGAGTTTACCGACTTCGATGGCACGACCGAGGCCGCGCCGCATCTTACCTATTCCGGGGTCTACTGCTATCCCGACGAACTCGCGCCGATCTACTCGGCCGTGCATTTCGTCTGGGCCATCGACTTTTTTGAAGAAGGTCAGAATTCGAAATGGCTGCTGCCCAATCGCATCTATGAAGGCTGCCTCAACGGCGCCATCCCGATCGCCCTCGCGGGCACTGAAACCGCGGCCTTCATCCAGCGCCTCGGCATCGGTCTGGTCATACCCGACATCGGGCAGTCCACACTGTTGAATCTGTTCGAATCCATGACACCCGATCGAATCCGCTCACTCGCACAGGCTGTAGCCGCCCAGGATCGGGCACATTTCCTTTGCGATGCCGACGAATGCCGCACCCTGGTCGACGCCATTGCCGGCCGCGCTTCTGCCCACACCCAACTGGAGGTGGCCGCATGAGCGCCCGCACCATCATCATCATACCGACGCTGAACGAAGCTAGTCATATCGGCCCGCTGCTCGATCTGCTGCTGGTAGAAGCCGAAGCGCTCGATGCCCATATCGTGGTCGCTGACGGCGGCAGCACGGATGGCACCCAGGACATTGTCACCGAAAAGTCCGGTCCCCGCGTCACGCTGATCCACAATCCGCGCAAGATCCAGTCGGCGGCAATCAACCTCGTCGTGGAGAAATTCGGACACGGCGCGGACTATCTTATCCGCATCGATGCGCACGGTGCCTATCCCGCCGACTATTGCCGGCAATTGGTTGCCGAAGCCAATGAACGCGGCGTCGGCAGCGTGGTCGTGCCGATGACCACCGTGGGTCACGACGCCTTCCAGCGCGCCGTGGCGACCGCCCAGAATTCCCCGATCGGCACTGGCGGCTCGGCTCACCGCACCGGCAAGCATGCCGGCCCGGTCGATCATGGCCATCATGCCCTGATGCGCATTGACGCCTTCCGGGACGTCGGTGGCTATGACGAGACCTTCCGCTGCAACGAGGACGCCGAGCTCGACTTCCGCCTCCGCCAGGCAGGCCACACCATCTGGCTGACCGACCGCACCGGCATGACCTATTATCCACGCGCGACCATGTCCGGTCTGTTCCGTCAGTATTTCGGCTATGGCGGCGGTCGCGCCCGGAACATTCTCAAGCATCGCATGCGCCCACGCATTCGCCAGATGGTGCCGCTGGCCATCCTGCCGGTCGTGCTGCTGGCCGCCCTATCGGTCTGGCACTGGGTCTTCCTCATTCCCCTGGCATTCTGGGGCGTGGTCTGCATCACCCTCGGCATGCGGGCCGCCAGGCAGCATTATCCCGAATATGGCATGCCGATGAGCCTTTCGCCGCTGGTCGGCTGGGCGGCGATGATCATGCATTTCGCCTGGTCCTCTGGTTTCTGGCTGCATGTTCTGCAGCGCCCGTTCCAGCGCAAGGCGGTGTAGCCATGGCCCGCATCGATATCTGCATCTGCACCTTCCGCCGGCCGTTTCTGGTTGAGACGCTGAATTCAGTGGCTCAACTCAAGACCAGTGGGCACCAGATTCGCGTCGTCATCGCCGACAATGACGAAACCCCTTCGGCTCGGGAACGCGTCACTGCTTTGGCTGGCGATTTCCCCTTTCCGATCGAATATATCCACGCGCCGGCCGCCAATATCTGTATCGCCCGCAATGCCTGCCTCGACGCTGCCGATGGCGACTTTGTCGCCTTCATCGACGATGATGAACTGGTGACCGAAGGCTGGCTGCTCGCGCTTGTGGACAAGGCCGACAAACGCAACGCAGCGGCAGTGCTGGGTCCGGTCAGGGCCATCTATGCCAAGGATGCTCCCGAATGGATGGTCAGCGGTGATTTTCACTCCACCCTGCCCGTGCATGTCTGGGGCGAAATCCGCACTGGCTATACCTGCAATGTGCTGATCCGCTGGAGCGCTCCCTTCAATGTGCTGCGCTTTGATCTCAGGCTGGGCAAGTCCGGCGGCGAGGACACCGATTTCTTCTACCGGCTGACCGATCTTGGCGGCACGATCGACTACGCCCCTGATGCCCTGGTCGAGGAGCCAGTGCCGGCACAACGCGCCACCATGGCCTGGCTGGTGGCGCGGCGCCTGCGTTCGGGCCAGACCCATGGCATGCTGCTGGATGGGCCACGGCTGCGCAGCATTCCTCCTGTCGCCGCAAAAATTGCCTATTGCTGCCTCATGACCGGGCTAACAGCTTTCTCGCCCATCAAGCGCCGCCGCAACTGGCTGCGCGCCACCCTGCATATCGGCGTCGCCGGTGGCCTTCTGGGCCAGCGCCAGGCCGAGCACTACGGGCAGACCAGCGCATCCTGAGTGGGCGCATTTCCTTCAAAGCGGAGTATTGAGCATGCTGGAAAAAGCCGGATATCCGGAGGCCCTGGCGCCCCAGCCATCCGATCTCAAGACGATCGATCTCGACCACATCTTCTCCTTGCTCCGCCGGCAGGCGCTGGTCGTCGGCCTGTGCATTGCCGTGGCGATCGCTCTGGCAATTTTCTATCTCAGCCTTGCCCCGCGCTCCTACATGTCGGCCGGCCAGTTGCTGATCGATAAAAATCTCGAACAGGTTGCCCAGAATGGCGCCACCCAGGCCGTCAGCGCCACCGATCTCGAAGCCCAGGTGCTCAACCAGATCGAGGTGCTGCGATCGAGCCGCGTCGCCAAGACTGTGGCCGAGACGCAGAACCTGATGACCGATCAGGAATTCCTCAACCCACCGCCTTCCTTCAGCCAACGTGTGAAGGGCCTTGTCGGGCTAGGCGGTCAGCGTCCGGAAAAGCTGGAAGCCAGCCTCGATGAAGTGGTCGGCATGCTGCGCGCCAATGTGCAGGTCGATCGCATGGGTCGCAGCTCGATCATCCGCGTCGGCTATGAGGCCGCGACGCCCGAACTGGCCCAGCGCATTGCCAGCGCCTATGCACAGGCGCTGGTGCAGGATCAGTTGAACGCAGAACTCGAGGCGACCAGCGCCGCGGCCGACTGGCTGCAGCAACGGCTGGCCGAAATTGGGGAAAGCCAGCGCCAGGCCAGCCTCGCCATCCAGCAATATCGCGAGGAATCCGGCCTCTCGGTCGGCCAGGACCAGACCCTGACCACCCAGCGCATACAGACGATGTCCAACCAGCTCGCTGAAGCGCAGGCGGAGACCGCAAGGCTTCGCGCTCTGTCCGGTCAGTTGCAGACGGTGATCGATGCAGGCCCAGGGTCGGCATCCAACTATCTGGCTCTCTTGAGTGGCTCCCAGACCGATCCGACCGAAGTTGCCACCCTGCGCAATCAGGTCGCGACGCTGACCAGCCGCATTGGCGAGATCGAAACCACCTATGGTGCCGATCATCCCCAGCTGGTGACGCTCCGGGCCGAAAAGACGGCTTTGGATGGTCGCATCTACGCGCTACTGCAAAATCTCAACCAGCAGTACCAGACCCAGCTGACCATCGCGCAGCAGCAGGAACAAGGCATGCGTGCCGATATAGACGCCGAAGGCCAGAGTGCCGGCGCCGTCAGCCAGGAAGCCGTCCGCCTCAACGAGTTGCAACAGCGCTCCGACGCCCTGCGCGCGCTCTACAACAGCTACCTGACCTCATATGAAGAGGCCGTGCAGCGCCAGAGCTTCCCCATCCCCTCGGTTCGCATCGTCACCGACGCGCTGCTGCCTGAAGATGCGTCCAGCCCGCGTTCCGTGGTTATTCTGCTGGCTGCTATCATCGCCGGCTCCTTCGTCGGCGCAGTTCTGGGCATGCTCAACGAGCTGCGTGAACGCGGATTCCGCACCGGTGCACAGGTCCGTCAGCAACTGGGCCTGCGTTTCCTCGGCTATATGCCCCGTCTGCAGGTTGATGGCCGCGGCACGCTGATCGATCGCCAGAAGGCCATTCGTCCACTGGTACGCGGCGCCCTCGGATCGCGCATCGGCCGCCGCTGGGGCGCGCCCTTCATGGAAACACTGAAATCCACGCGCCTTGTGCTGCAGCCCATTGCCGATCGCAGCACGGCCGTGCTCGGTGTGCTGTCCATCCTGCCCGATGAGGGCAAATCCACCTACGCCATCTCGCTGGCCGAAATGCTGACCGCTATCGGCTCCCGCGTGCTGCTGATCGACGGCGACGTCAACGGCGGCCGGCCCGGCATGCCGCAACGCATTCTGCCATCGCAACAGGGTGACTGGCGCCAGGCAGCCGTGGCGGACCACGAAACCGGCATGGTCACCCTCTCCGCCGCCGCCCCCGAGGCCGGTGGTGGCGATCTGTCCAGCATTGCCATGCAGAAGGTGCTCGCCGAGGCCCGCGGCCAGTTCGACTATGTTATCATCGACCTCCCCCCGCTCGGCCCTGATATCGACGCCCTCTCGGTTCTGCCCTTCACCGATGCCAGCGTGCTGGTTGCCGAATGGGGCCGCACCCCGCGTCGCCTGCTGCGCAGCATGCTCGAGCGCGAGCCGGAACTCGCCGATCACATTCTGGGCGTCGTGCTCAACAAGGTCGACCTCAACGCTCTGCCCAAGTTCACCGACATGGGCGGCCTGGAACACTTCGCCTACCGCAATCAGAAGACCATCGAACATGTGGTAGACGCGGCGCCCAATTAGGCGTCGCAACCATCACCGCATACAAAAGGCCACCCGGCAGAACCGGGTGGCCTTTGCTTTGGGCGGTTGAAATGGCTGCCTATTCGGCAGCCACCTTGAAGCCATCGGTCAGCACGTCCTGAAGACCCAGCTTGGCCAGGGCGGCCAGGAAGCCATCGCCGATGTCCTCGCGATCCAGCGCATAGGCGACATTGGCGGTGAGGAAACCGATCTTGGAGCCGCAGTCGAAACTCTGGCCCTCGTATTTCACACCGGCAAACGGCTGCGTCCTCATCAGCGTCTGCATCGCATCGGTCAGCTGGATTTCACCACCGGCGCCGCGTGGCTGGTCGGCCAGCAGCGAGAAGATTTCCGGCTGCAGGATATAGCGGCCCGAGATGATGAGGTTGGACGGCGCATCCGCCGGAGCTGGCTTTTCCACCATCTCGGTGATGCGGAAGGACGTATCGGTGCCCTCGCCGCGCCCGACCACACCATAGGACGACACTTCCTGGTGCGGGACTTCTTCGACCGCGATCATATTGCCGCCAGTCTCTTCATAGGCTTCGATCATCTGCTTGAGCACGCCACGCTGGCCTTTGAACAGCATGTCGGGCAGCAACAATGCGAAAGGTTCGTTGCCGACGATTTCGCGAGCACACCACACCGCATGTCCCAGGCCCAGCGGCTCCTGCTGCCGGGTGAAACTGGTGCGGCCGGCCGATGGCAGATCCCTCTGCAGTTCGGCCAAAGCCTTTGTCTTGCCGCGCAATTCAAGTGTGGTTTCCAGCTCGAACTGGCGGTCGAAGTGATCCTCGATGACCCCCTTGTTGCGGCCGGTCACGAAGACGAAATGGGTGATCCCGGCCTCGCGGGCTTCATCGACTGCATATTGAATCAAAGGCCGATCCACGACGGTCAGCATCTCTTTGGGCATGGCCTTGGTGGCGGGAAGGAAACGAGTTCCCAGACCGGCTACCGGAAACACGGCAGTTTTGACGCGTCTTACCACGGCTTTCTCCTGATTGAGCATAATAGACGGGCGCACTGGACCATGACCTTTGCAGTTGATCCAGCCAAAAACCGGCGTTCATCTGCATGGCTCGATTGCATCTGTGAGGTTGGTAGATTTTGCCCAACTTCAGGGCAATTTGCCCATTTCCGGCCCGGATTGGTCGACATCACAATCCGGGCCAAATGAGTATTTTTTTCGGAACCACACAGTCTAGCGCAGGTTGACCCTTGGACTGCCAAATAGAAGCGCAGCTTGCCCTGCGCCTGCATATCCGGCTTGCGCCTACACACTCGTGATCGTTTCTGCTATTTTGTTGCAGGTGAGAGGGGTGTATTTACCCCGCGCTGGTAAGAGGGGACGAAGGGCGCAAGCCCAATGTACCAAACCAGCCGATCAGCCGCGGTTTTGCGGCAGGAGGACGCCCCGTGGACAACAATCGGCCCGATGATGGCGCGACCCGCAAGGCCCCCCTTGCCACCGGTGAACGCGCACCATTTTCCTGGCCCTGGGGTCTTGTCGCCATCGGCATTATGGCCCTGGCTTGGGTCGGCATCTATCTCGTATGGAATGGAATAACCTTCCTGTTCGGAATATAAGGCGCGGCCAGCTGTAGAGGCAATTCTACACCTCGTTACTTGGGCATGACCGAATAGTTGAACGACAGCCCTCGCTAGTCAGTATATCTCACCCCCGACCAAGCAAATCCACTCAAGTCACTGATTTGTAAAGTTTTACCCATCTGACATTGGGTGATATTGTGACAGGCCGTCCGCATGTCAGCCATGCGTTGAGAACGTTGCCACGCTTTTCCGATCATGGTCGTCTCCGCTCATCAACGCGGCATTACCCTCTCTTCGGGTCGCCGGCCTGTTACGAAAGCGGAATCTCCGGGCTAAGCGTTCGGGGTCCATCCTTAACAAAAGAGAGAACCGGTCTCGCATGAGCGCTGGGCGCTTTGGCGAACCCTTCTGCGCGTCCTCGTGGACGAGCCAATCTGCGTGAGAGGACGTCATGACAATTATCAATGCCGAAGTCGGTAGTGACAAGGCGGGCATGCCCCGCGGCGGCTATGCCAAGCGCAGTTTCGATATCATGGCCGCATCGGCCATGCTGCTCTTTGCCCTGCCCGCCATTTTCTTCATCGCCGTGATCATGTTCTCGACCGATCGCGGCCCCATCTTCTTCGGCCACGAACGCATTGGTCTTAATGGCCGTCGCTTCCGCTGCCTGAAATTCCGCTCCATGGTGGTCAATTCGCAGGAAGCCCTGCAACGTCACCTTGAGCTCTTCCCCCAGGCCCGCGCCGAATGGGAAGAGTCGCAAAAACTCACCAACGACCCCCGCATCACGCCTATCGGGCGTTTTCTCCGTGTCACCAGCCTTGACGAGCTGCCCCAGCTCCTCAACGTCATTCGCGGCGACATGAGCCTCGTGGGGCCCCGCCCGATCGTCCAGGACGAAGTCATCCGCTATGCCGACGAAATCGAGCACTACTCGGCGGTGCGTCCTGGGATCACTGGTCTCTGGCAGGTCAGCGGTCGTAGCGATACCGGCTATGACCAGCGCGTGCAGCTGGATAGCCTTTATGTTCGCGAATGGACCTTCCTTGGCGACATGGTTATCCTGTTCAAGACGGTGAAGGTCGTCGCCCTGCGTACGGGCAGCCGCTAGGAGGTCTCCCAAATGGCTATTCTGTCCCTTCGTCCGCGTGCCTTTCGCTCCCGCAATACGGGACGTGATGCCGAAACAGATGCCGCCCGCTTCCAGACGGTTCGCGGCGCCATAACCATGGCGCTCAACGACGCCCGCCGCGAGCGCGATGGGCTTCAGAAGCGCATCGACATGTATTACGCCAAGGCGGCTTCGATCATGGAGAGCTCCGGCGAATACGGTAGCCGCGACCGCGAGGACGAGGCCCAGATCGGATCGGCCGAACAGAATGCTGCCAATGGCCGCCGCCGCGTCGCCGAACTCAATCTGCAGATCGACAAGTTCAACAAGCTGATCGCCGACCTCGATGCCGGCATCCTTCCCGCTGCGGACGCTGGCGTGGCCTGACGCCATGACGGCTCCCAATGCCGAAACGCCGCTGATTTCAGTGGTCATGGCCAATTTCGAGGCAGGCGACAAGATCGTCCTAGCCTTGCAATCCGTGCTGCGCCAGACCATGGGCAATCTCGAAGTCATCGTCAGCGACGATTGCTCGGGCGACGATAGTGTGGACCTTGTCCGTGGCCTGATGACCGGGGACAACCGCATCCGCCTGATCGCGGGCGACCGCAACGCCGGTCCCGCCGCCTGCCGCAATCGCGCTCTCGACGCTGCCCGCGGCCGCTGGATTGCCATCGTGGATTCCGATGACATTATCCACCCAGAGCGCTTCGAACGTTTGCTGGCTGCAGCCGGACGGCAACATGCCGATATCATCGCCGACGACCTCCTGCTGTTTTTCGAGGATGGCACCCCGCCCCGGCTGATGTTGGGCGATGATGCCGAAGCCAGCTTCAGCGTCACTCCGGAACGCTGGGTGCTCGCCGGACAGGATGGCTCGCCTGCCCTGGGCTATCTCAAGCCTCTGATCAGCGCCAACCGGCTTGCCGCGCTGCGCTATGACGAAGAACTGCGCATCGGTGAAGACTACGACCTGATCTTGCGCCTGCTTCTCGACGGCGCGCACATGGTCGTCGTGCCTGAGCCCTATTATCTCTATCGGCGCCATTCCGGCTCGATCTCGCATCGGCTGTCCGTATCCGACATGCAGGCCATGGTGGTCCGGCAGGAGGCTCTGGTTGCCGCTCGAGGGCCGCTTGCCCCTGCCCTCGCCGCGGCCTTTGCCAGGCGCCTCGCCAATCTGCGCGAGGGTCTGGCTTACGAAACGCTGGTGGCCAGCATCAAGCAACGCCGCATCCCGGCGACCCTGTCTCTCCTCGCGACCGATCCAGGCCAATTGCGCCGCCTGTGGACCTCGTTCAGCGAAGGCCGCCAGCGCCGTCAGGCGCCCGTGGCGCGGCAGGTATCTCCCTTGCTGGTTCTGGGCGCCCAGGGCACGCCAGGCGCGGCGCAAGCCGTGCCAGCCTATATCCCTGTGGCCCAGACCGACTGGTCGGCGCCGCGCACCCGCCATGTCTGGCTCGATCTTGCCGGCCGCCGCGGTATTGGCGCCGTCCGTTGCGTGCCGCTCGACCAGGCGGGTCACTACGCTGCCGGCTTCATTCCCGAGGCCGAAATCGCGAGCGCGCCATGACCGGGCGGCTGACCTTCAATCTCGCCACCATGCTCACCTTCGGGGCCTTTGCCGCGCTGGTGCTCAATGCCATGTTCGGCTCGCTCACCGCCCTGACCTTCATGGGCTGCGGCGCACTCTTGATCGTCAGCAGCATCCACCAGAGCATCGACAGCGTTCGCCGCTACTGGCCCCTTCTGATCCTGCCGGTCTGGTGCATCCTGACAGCGCTCTGGTCCCTCTACCCCTCCAACTCCATCCGCTATGGCATTCAGCTTGGCTTCACCGTGGTGGTAGCCATGGTCATCACCGGTCGCGTCTCGACCACGACGTTGATGCGTCTGATGTTCGTGGTCTATGGCATCGGCGTTGTGGCCAGCATTGCCTTCGGCCGCACGGGTTCGTTCGGCGCCTGGCTGGGCGTTTTCGGCAGCAAGAATGCCTTTGCGGCCCATATTGCCGTCTTCATGCTGATCGCCATGGCCATCACCACCGACCGTCACTCGCACCTTCTGATGCGTCTCGCCGGTGTCGCCGGTTTTGCGGTGTCGGTTCCGCTGCTGGTGCTCGCGCAGTCTGCAGGCGCCATCATGATGGTAGCGCCCTGCGTCTGCATCATCATCCTCACCCAGTTGATCGTCCACCTGAATGGCATGCAACGGCTGTTTCTGGTCGTCATCCTCGGCATAGCCCTCGCCGCGCTGACCCTGCTCATGGTCACCGCAGGTGAGACGCTCCTGGCCGAAATCCTGGAAGGCTCGGGCAAGGACGCGACCCTGACCGGCCGCACCGATCTCTGGGCAATGGGCATGGATTTCATCGCCGAGCGTCCGCTGCAGGGCCTCGGCTATCGCTCGTTCTGGGTCATTGGCTTTGCCCCGGCCGAGGAGCTCTGGGCGATGTTCCTCGTGCCTTCGGGCGCGGGGTTCAATTTCCACAACACCTACATTTCCAATGCCGTCGAGATCGGCCTGATCGGCCTCGCCATGCAGATCGTCATCATCTATGGCGGCGCTATCGCCATGGGCATCTACACCTTCGCCCGGCCCAACGCCCCCAATGCCCTGTTGCTGGCCCTTCAGGCCCTGATGATCCTGCGCAGCTTCATCGAAGTGGAAGTGTTCTTCGAGTTTTCCATCCGCTCGATCATGGGCATTGCCACCCTGATCTACGCTGTTCAGGGCCTTGCCGCCCTGCGCAGACAGTCCCCTGCAAGAACGCGGCCCCGTCCAAAAGGATTACTGAGCCATGTCCGAGTACCAGTCCGGCCTCGTCCATATTCGCACGCCAACCTATAAGCGCCCCGAAGCGCTACGCCGCGCACTCTACTCCATGATCGACCAGTCCTGGCCGCACTGGGTCTGCGATGTCTATGACGACGATCCTGAGCAGGCCGCCAAGGCCGTGGTGACGGCGATCGGCGATGCGCGTATCCACTATACCGCCAACACGCCGCAGCTCTTTGCCTCGCGCAACATCGACAACTGCTTTACCGCCGACAATCCGCATGGGGCCGAGTTTTTCTGCGTGGTGGAGGATGACAATTTCATCCTGCCCGAGTTCTGCGCCGACAATATTGCGCTGATGCGCGAACAGAATGTCGAGATCGTGCTGCGCAACCAGTATTTTGAATATGCCAGCGGGACGCCCGAGGCGCATCTGGGCCGCGAAGGCGTGCTCGACGAGCTGTTCACCGATGGCCTCTATCAAGCCGATGATTTCCGCCTGTCGCTATTGGCGGGGATTGGCGTGTCCAATGGTGGCCTGTTCTGGTCGCGCCGCGCCGTCTCGCCGCTCGAAATCCAGTACAATTGCACCGCAACCCTGCAGGAATACCTGCGTACCTATTCCATCGCCGAGCCGATCTATGTCGCCATGCAACCGCTGGCGGTCTGGGCGGAAAATGGCGAGCAGACGACGCGCAATGCCGAGCTCGACGCAAAATACCTGCGCCGTGAACTCGATCTCAAGCGCGCTGTCCAGGCCCTGCGCCGCCGGGTTTGGGACGATGCGACCAATGACCAGCGCAAGGGCTTCCTGACCGACCCGCGCTTTGCAACACCTGCAGATATCCGCGCCACAAACGCCGGCAAGGCTCTGCTGGATTCCCAGATTTCGGCTCATGTCAGCCAGACCCAGGCCATCAAGCTGCGCCTGCGCGGCATGATGATCCGCACCCTGGGCCGCGTGACCCCCGAATTCCAGAAATTCGTCGCCTCGCGTGACACCATGCGAAGGACGGCGCCTGGCGCATGACCACGACTTCAGACTCTGGTACGACGCGGCTCGATCATCTCAAGACGGGCCGCGCTTCTGCTGCGATCAAGGGCGCGATCTGGTCGCTGGTTAGCAGCTTTGCTCCGGCAGCCTTGGGCTTTCTTGTCTTCCTCGCGACCTCGCGAGTGCTGTCGCCCACCGAATTCGGCATCGTCGCCTTTGCCGCCAGCATTGCCACAGTGGGCACCGCCATTGCTCCGGCCGGCTTTCGCGAGGCCCTGATCCAGCGCGGCGCGATCACCAAGACCCATCTCGATACGGTGTTCTGGCTCTGCACTGGCGCAGCGGGACTGATCTACATCGGGCTCTGCGTCGCGGCGCCCTTCATCACTGGCGCTTCGGGCGAGGCCGACCTCCTGCTGCTCATCCCCTTCATCTCCGCACGCGTCATCTTCGACATGGCCGCTGCCGTGCCCAATGCGCTGCTGGTGCGAACCATGTCGTTCAAGATGCTGGCCCTGCGCACAACCGTCGCTTCGGCGGTGGCAGCTATCATATGCCTGGGGCTGCTCTGGCTCGGACTTGGCCTTTGGGCGCTGGCTGCCTCGCAACTGGCAGCATCCGTTACCACCTGTATCGGTGCCATGATCGCCGCGCGCTATATCCCCTCGTTTCGCTTTAGCCCAAAGGCCTTGGGTGAGCTCAAGGCCTTCGGCCTCTTCTCAACCGGTAACCACTTCATAACCACTCTCAACCTCGACCAACTGCTGATCGGTGCCTTGCTGGGCCCGGCGTGGCTGGGCATTTACGGCTTTGCCCGCCGCATCTTCCAGATCCTGACCGACGTGATTTCCGGCGCGCTGAACCTGGTCTCCTACTCGCTGCTCTCCTCCATGCAGCACGAGCCAGCCAAGTTGCGCGATGCCTATCAGCTCGGCACTTTCGCATCTTCTGTCGTGGCTTTCCCGGTCTTCGCCGGCCTGGCGCTGGTTGCCAATGACCTGATCCCCCTCGCCTTCGGCAGCCATTGGCTCGATGCCGTGCCCGTCGTCCAGGCCTTTTGCGTCCTGGGCGTATTGACCTCGGTGGGCAACCTGCAATCCTCGCTGATCCGCAGCCAGGGTCAGGCCGATCTCTGGTTCTACTACGTGCTGGGCAAGCAGGCCGTCACCGTACTCTACATCTTCCTCTTCGCCGGCTGGGGCATTGTCCCGCTCAGCATTTCGCTGGTCATTCTCAATTTCGTGGTCTGGCTGCCGACCGTCCATATGGTCGTCCGCCTGCTCGGCATCTCGGCCTTCGCCTATCTCGGCTCCTTCGCCCTGCCCACGCTTGCCACCGGCGTCATGTGGGCCTGTGGCTGGTGGGTGCAGCATGAACTGACCAATGCCGATCCCTGGCTGCGCCTCGGCATCACCATCGGCGCCTCGGCATCGAGCTATGCCTCGGTAATCTTCCTGCTGGGTGGCGAACGCATCTACACCATGGTCAATTTCGTCAAACGCCGCGGACGCTGACCCCAAAAGAAAATCCCCGCTTGCGCGGGGATCCTTCTCGTTCGAATTGTCGGGCCTCAGGCGACCGCTTGCCGCTCGCGCACAAATCCATGCACCGCAGCCAAAGCTTTTTCCGTCACCTCGGCGATCTTCGCATCGCTGCTGAGCTGCGGTTCAAGCGTCGCCATCTTCTGCAGATGCCGGGCCGCCGAACCGACCAGAATGCGGTTTGGAATGCCTGCCAGGGCCGACCGGTTGAACTTGCCCACCTTGCCCAGCTCGCCGCCGCGACCGGTGCGGGCAATGTAATACTCCAGCACACTCGTCGGCTTGAGATCATTGAGCCGCACGTCGATGTCGAGCGCGCCGGCCCAGTCCAGCCACTTGCGATGGTGGCCGCCATAGATCGGCTTGGCGCCGATCCAGGGCGTGCGCAGGGCATCGGCAACAATGGCGCCATGCATGGCCTCGGTGATCAGCAGTTTGGCACCCTGAATCTGGCTCAGCACCTTGCCCACGGGCTCGGTCGCATCGATCAGCGTCATCCCGGCCAGACGGCAGGCTTCAGCCCAGTCGCCCCGCTCGAGACTTTCATAATGCGGCATGAAAGCGATGCCGGTGCTGTGTTCCGGTGGCGGCAAGTCCATCGCGCGGAGGAGAACGGCGCTGTCGCAGATCGAGAGCTTCGGATCGACCTTGAGTGTACGCGCCGTATTGGGACCGCGCAGGAAGCGGATGTCCCACGTGCCGTCATGCACATCGGGAAGGCCCATATAGCCGGCATAACCTGACCCCATCACATACTTCCGCGATTTGGGATTGAGATGGTCGCCGATGATCGAACCGATACCGACGAAAAGCTCGCTCTCGTCTTCGTCCAGGAAGCCCTTCGGCAGTAAAGCCGGCCAGACATGGAGGTTTAGTTCATCTCCGAAGTTCGGCACCTTGCCGCGAAAGAATACGAGCTTCATCAGTGGTCCTTACTTAGTTGGTCTGGCAGAGAATGGAGGCATCGAAGGCGCAATCCTCGCCCTGCGGGGTGAAACCCACCCAATCCACCTCCATGGCGATGGGCGCAGTGACGGGATCGAAAGCGCCCATCCAGTCGCTCAAGGTGTCGGTGCCCCACAGGCTGAAGAATATGCGCTGCGGATTGCTCGGGATGGTGGTCGGCGTGTCCATGGTGCGGACCAGCTCGCCATTGATGTAGTAGCGCAGCTCGTCGGGTTCCCAGGTGAAGGCGAAATGCACGAAATCCTGGTCCGAGGGCTGAGGCAGATCGTGGGACTGTCCGCTGCCCAACTCGCCGTCGCCGCTCTTGCCGTTGACGAATGTCGTTGTCTCGACCTTGCTGGTGTCTTTGAGCAGGATCTCGAAGTCGATCTCGTCATGCGGCTTGCTTTGTTGCGGGCCGATATAGGTGAAAAAGGCAGCATTCAGCCCCGAGCCGGAGGGCGTCTTGAGCCGGGCTTCGTAGGTACCGTAGCCATAGGCCTGCTTGGTCTGGATTTCGCCGCAGCTGTGTTGACGCTCGCCCTTGGGCACTGGCGCAAAACCCACCTTGAGGCTTCCGTTGCTGGCCGTGACCTGGCTGCCCGACCACGTACAATTCTGATGGGCGCCATTGCTCCAGCCATCCGACACATACCAGCGAGCCGAATCCAGCCGATCGAAGTCGTCGAAAAAAGCCTCCTGCGCCATTGCGGGAGAGGTCAGCGCCAAGGCGGCTAAACACAAAATCTTCTTCATTTGCAGGCTCCTCACTGCGCCAGCTGCAGGCGCGCCATGACCACGTCGCCGGCAATCAGCGGCGTGGCGGATTCGGCGGCGATTTCCTCGCCGCCGCGAATAATCGTGTAGGTGTAGGTTGGGGCGCTATCGCCAGCGACAGCCACCCCGGTATAGAGCGCGGCCTCCTGTACCAGGCCCTGCTGCGTGGCGATCTTGAGCGCCAGTGCGCCGATCTGCCCATCCACGGTCTGGCGCTCCAGTGACAGGTCCGAGATGCGCTGGTCGGCAATGCGCGTCTGTTCGCGATTGGCCTCGGCAATATCCTGCTGCGCCTGCAGATTTGCGGTCTCGGTGTCGAGAAGCCGGGACTCCAGGTCCGCTACATTGGTCTGCAGCGACGCCACGCGGGAGGACAGAGCCAGCCCATCGTCCGACAGGGCCGTTACCTTGTTGAGCTGCTCACGGGCAGACACCAGCTGCGTCTCCGTACTGGTCTGTTTCTGTCCGAAAGCTTCGATCTGGCTGTTCAGCAGACCCACCTGATCGGCCAGCGAGGTGGTCTGCGCATCGGCCTGACGGGTCTGAGCGCTGAGGATGGCAGTCTCGGCCGCCACCAAGGCGTCAACGTCAGGATGGCCTTCAAGCTCTGGCGGCACCGCGATCTCCGCCTGCCCAGCCAGTTCGGCATCGAGGCGTGCACGGCGCACCAGCAGCCGGTTATATTCGTCCTGCAACACATCAAGCGCGCCGGCGGTCGACAGCATTTCCTTCTCGGGCCGGGCCGAACCCTCGGCGCTGCGCCGCTCGCCCCCTGCAAGGGCCAGGGCCTTGACCACATTGAGATTGGGCGCAAAGGCATACTCGCCCGGGGCTGCCACATCGCCCGAGACATAGATCGGACCGTAGGTGGCCACTTCCACCGTCACCGTCGGCGCCGTGGTCAAGCCAAGCGTCTGCTGCAGCGCGGTGCCGAGATCCGTGGCCAGATCGGCGCTCGTGCGCCCGGCCCCTTCCCTCGACCCCACCATGGGGAAATTAACATTGCCGTCCGCACCCACCACATAGTCGCCGCCCAGCGCGGTCCATTCCTCGAATGTCGACTCGGCGGCTTTCCACTGCACGACCTTGATCGTGAGCTTGTCGGAAATGCCCAGCAGATAGGGCTCTGCCGACAGCAGCTGCCCGGTCAGCATCAGGGAGATTGCGCTGGCAACAGCCAGGGATCGGATGTGGTTTGGCGCGAGATTCATATCCCATCCTTGCGTCTGATCACGATGACAGGATCGTTGAGGGCGATCACGCCCGCAATGGGGCAGAGCCGCAGGTTTTCCCGGCAACAGCCGCCGGGTTTGAAATCGCTAAATAACTGGCTTTAATAGTTTTTCTTCGAGACGATGCGGTTCTGCCGGTGCGGTCAGGGCAGACATGCGTGAGCCGGTCAACTCGATCTGGAACTCAGGGCGCAATCGCCCGCGTTTGGTCACTGCACTTGACGGCGCGTGCCCGAGCGACGCCAGCCGTCGCCACTGCTGCGCTGAAAGGGCCGGCCAGACCAGCATGCGCGCCGCATCGTCCATTGCGCCGAATTCTTCCTGATGCGCCTTGCTGCGCGTCTGGATTTCAAAGATTCGCACATCCACCCGCTCGGCCAACTGCGGCAACGCGGCAAACAGCAGCGCAGCCCTTTGCGGCGACAACATCAGATTGCGATCGAAATAGACCAGAACCTCCTCAAGCGCGGGATCGCTGCTGAGCACCTGTACCTGGCGGATGATGTCATAGCAGGTGCGTTGCTTGAGACGGGCGGTCAATCCATGCACATGGTCTCGCGCCTCGCGCAGATCGAGAGCCTGACCATTCACTGCCCCGCTGATCGGATAGCGCCCGACACAGCGCTGGCAGACCCACATCTCGTCAGCGCCACGCGCGACCTGGTAGGTCATCCTTTGCTCGCTTTGGCCGCAGAAATCGCAGCAACTTTCGAGCCTGACGTCGTCGTGCAGTCCCCAGGTGAAGCTCCAGTCTCTCGGATCGCCGACTGCTGGGTTGAGCGTATAGCGGGTAGAGATAGTCATGCTGCACGGCCTCGCAATCAGTTTCGGCTTTCCATCACGGAGGCGTTACCTTCGACAGGATGACCGGGGCACCTATGGGCCTCACGCGTGGCGAAACGCGTCAAAATTGAGTTATTTTGGTGACTGGCCGCCTTCTGTGCCGATTGCAGAGTGAACTGCCGCGATGTCAGTAAGCCACGACTCTTCGCCCCCGTTCCATGCGAAACTCTCAACACTTCCATGCACATTTGCCGTTGATTTGAGCAGATGCTCGCCACGCGGCGCAGCAAGATCCGAACTCTTCAAGCTAAGTGCCTGCCTGGCGGCAATTTTGCACAGGTCATGACATTTTCTTTTCAGCAAGCCTGCGAGGGGAGTTGACACTCTGTCACCAGACCACCATAAACCGCCCGACGAAACGCCCCGGCGCTTCGTTTCCTACCCAAGCGACGTTGTTGTGGAGGGGTGGGAGAGTGGTTAAATCCATCAGACTGTAAATCTGACCGCTTAGCGTACACTGGTTCGAATCCAGTCCCCTCCACCATCGTCCTCCCCCGAACATGGCAGAATGCGAACAGCCAGGACGCTGTCAGCGACGCGCCATGCTCTGTTCGAGCAAATCGATCAGGCGTCGGTAGGCCACGATCAACCGGCCGATCCTTAAGGCATTGGGCTTGTTGTTGAGCCCCAGTTTCACCAGAAACCGCGCCTCTTCCCTGAGAATATCGACGGCCTCGGTGCGGCGTGTTGAGACAATCGTCATCCAGTCCCAACCACGCAGCATCCGCGCAGATTTCTGAAGTCGCGAGTCGAGATCAGGATCAACGGACACCAGGCGCTCCCATGCAATGTGCCGCCTTAACGCAAAAGCATACGTACTGTTCCGTATCTCTCGCTCGGTGGTTAGCAAACCATTGTGCGGCATTCCCCCCGGACCCGCTTGCCGGTTTGCCGCAAAGAGGCTACGCCTCCGCCATGAGCTTCAACAAATTCCCGCCCAAGCCGAAATACGATCCCGATACCGGTCCGGTCTATCTCTATGGCCTGCATACCGTGCGCGCTGCGCTGGACAACAAGAACCGCATCAAGAAGGTTCTGCTGGCCACGCCAAACGCGCTGATGCGCCTCAAGGAGACTGGCGAGATCGGCAAGGTCACCATCAAGGAGACCACGCCCAAGGAACTCGATCGCCTGCTCGGCGACGAGGCCGTGCACCAGGGCGCCGCGCTCGAAGTCGATCCGGTCAGCCGCTTCGGCCTCGATGACATCAAGCCGCTCAAGCTTGTCGTCGTGCTCGACCAGATCACCGATCCGCACAATGTCGGCGCCATCCTGCGTACGGCCTGCGCCTTTGGCGCCGATGCCGTCATCACCACCGCCCGCCACTCCCCGCGCGAGACCGGCGTCATGGCCAAGTCCGCCTCGGGCGCGCTCGATCTGGTGCCCATGATCGAGGTTCGCAATCTCGGCGACGCGCTGCAAAAGCTCAAGGATCGCGGCATGTTGGTGCTGGGCTTTGATTCTGAATCCGAACTTCAGCTCAAGCCGCGTTCGGGCGATCAGCCACTAGCCATCGTCATGGGCGCGGAAGGCAAGGGCCTGCGCCAGCGCACCCGTGAACTGTGCGACGAAATGGTCAAGCTCGACATGCCCGGCCCGATCAAGTCGCTCAACGTTTCCAATGCTGCCGCGATCGCCCTGTTCGCGGCCACCGCCGGACGATCCTGATGAGCCAGTTTACCCCCTTCGCCATCGCGCTGCGCCTCTCGGGCGTCACAGTCCCGCAGAAGGACCTCGACGTGGCGCTCAGGCAATTGTCGGTGCGCTACGAGAAAGAAGACGCCGAGGACAGCTTCTACGCCCAGATCGACGTTCCGGCGAACAATGCCGTCCGTTCGCTGCTCGAGCTGGCCGACCGCTCCGGCGCAACGATTGCAGCCATGCTTGAGGATCGCCGCATTGGCAAGGCCGTGCTCGATATCGCCTTCGACTATCCGGAGCACGGCGAAGCCATGTCGGCCCGCCTGCCCGCCCATGCTGCGGCAGCCATCGCCACTCATGGCATCGATATCGAGATTTCAGTCTATCTGACCGATGTCGAGGACGACGAAGAGGACTGACGGCATTTCGCCGCCAGTCCTTTGATGTTACTGCGCTGCAGCCAGCGACGGCGCGTTGAGGGCCATGAGTTCCTTGGCGCGGCGCAGGCTTTCAGGCTGCTCGGCGCGATAGCGCTCGCCCACTTCCATCATCAGTACGGTCTCGGGCAGGAACGTCAGTTCCGAAAAGATCCGGTCCCAGTCGATATCGCCCCAGCCGAGCGGCATATGCAGGTCGCCGATACCCATGGCGGTGTTTTCCTGCGGGTGGAACGGCTTGTAGAACCCCTGCGGGCGGCCGAAGCTGTCATGGACATGCAGATGCCCCGTGACCGGCGCCATGGCCGCGATTTCGCTGAAGAAGTCGAGGCCACGATAGGTGGATTCGATATAGGCGTGGCTGAAGTCGATCAGCGCGACAAGATTGGGATGGTTCACGGCCTTGACTGTCTCGGCCACCTGCGACGGCGTCTGGCGATATTGGCCCGGCTCGGTGGTGAAGATGTTTTCGAGCGTGATGCGCACGCCATGCGGGCGGGCAAATTCGGCCAGCGCGGTCAGAGCTTCGCGTTCGCGCAGGTCCGCACCGGCGCGCTCGGCGATCTGGTCGGCGCGCAAGCACCCGCCGTGATGCACGAGGATCCCGGATTCGACGCGGTTGCAGAATTCCACCAGCGCCTTGGCGGCCGCCATCTGATAGGGCAGCGTGACCGGGTCCATGAAGTTGGACGACACCAGGCCATGCACCGTGTAGCGGAAGCCGAACTCGCGGGTGATGCCGAGCACGCGCTCCATGCGCTCCTCGATGATGCGGCCACCCGAAATCAGGTCGACGCTGGTGATCCCCAGTTCGACCGTATCGACGCCCATGTCGGCCAGCGCGCGCATGTCATTGTGAAGGCTGGCGAGTTCGCCGTCCGTAGAGCCGACGTTGAAGCCGGTGCCGATGATGTTGCCCATGATGATGATCCTCTTCAGGCGGTGGCGGGTGTGGGGGCCTGCGCGTGCTGGCTGGCCGTATCGATGCGACGACTGGTGTCGTGGCTGAAGACGTGCAGGTCGCCTTCGGAGAAACTGAGATGGATCGGCATGCCGGTGCCCAGCGGGTCATTGCCCGTATCGACCGCAATGATCGGGCTGCCGTCCATTTTGGCATAGATCAGCCGCGATGCGCCGAGCTCTTCGGTGTAGTCGACCACGGCCGACAGAGCGCCCTTCTCGCCGGGCTGAGCGCGGCGCACCAGCTCCGGACGAATACCGATCGACACTTCCTTGCTCAGGTGATGCCTGGCCAGCGTCGGCAGGTGGATCATGCCGCTCTGCCCGTGCCGGTAATAGCCGTCCTCGCTGAAGAAACCGCGGATCAGGTTCATCGATGGCGAACCGATGAAGTCGGCAACGAAAAGGCTGGCCGGGTGGTGATAGACCTCGCTCGGCTTGCCGATCTGCTCCACCACGCCCTGGTTCATCACGATCAGCCGGTCGGCCAGGGTCATGGCCTCGGTCTGGTCATGCGTCACGAAAACCGAGGTGACGCCGAGACTGCGGTGCAAGTTGCGCACCTCGGCCCGCATGGCGACGCGCAGCTTGGCATCGAGATTGGAGAATGGCTCGTCGAACAGGAACACCTTTGGTTCACGCACCATGGCACGGGCCATGGCCACGCGCTGGCGCTGACCACCGGACAGCTCACCCGGCTTGCGATCGAGATAGGGCTCAAGGCTTACCGATTTGGCCACCTTGAGCACTTTCGCATCGCGTTCGGCCTTGGGCATGCCCGCGACCTTGAGCGCATAGCCGATGTTCTGGCGCACGCTCATATGCGGATAGAGCGCATAGTTCTGGAACACCATGGCGCAGCCGCGTTCGCGCGGCTCGAGCTGGTTGACCACCTTGCCCTCAATGGCAATCGTGCCTTCCGAAATATCCTCGAGGCCCGCGATCATGCGCAGCAGGGTCGACTTGCCGCAGCCCGATGGCCCGAGGATCACCACGAATTCCCCGGCTTCGATCTCGACATCGACGCCATGGATCACGTCATTCTTCTGATAGCGCTTCTTGACGCCGCTGATGGAAATGGCCGCCATGGTCTGTCTCACTTGTCTCGGGAAATAAGGCCACGCACGAACCAGCGCTGCATGAGAGCAACGACCAGCAGCGGCGGCAGCATGATGATGAGGGCACCCGCCATGGTGACATTCCAGTCAGGCGTGCCGTTCTGCGCCGGGATCAGCGCCTTGAGCTGCATGACCACCGTGCCGTAGTTGGCCCGGTCGGTCGTGATCAGCAGCGGCCACAGATACTGGTTCCAGCTCGACACGAACATGATCGTGGCCAGCGCCAGCATATTGGTACGGCTCAGCGGCAGCAGCACATCCCAGAAGAAGCGCAGCGGTCCGGAGCCGTCCATCTTTGACGCTTCCACCAGCTCGTCGGGAATGGTCATGAAGAACTGACGATAGAGGAAGGTGCCGGTGGCTGTCGCCACCAGTGGCAGGATGAGGCCGGTATAGGAATTGAGCAGGTTCCATTCGAGCCCGATGCGGATGCCCGAAATGGTCTCGATAAGCCAGGTGATGCCCAGCGCATCGAGGATCGCCTGGAACGGCAACAGCGCATTGGCGGCAATCGAATAGGTCGGCACGATACGCACTTCGAGCGGCAGCATCAGCGTGATGAAAATCAGCCAGAAGCAGAGCATGCGGGCGCGGTAGTTGAAGAAGACGATCGAGAAGGCCGAAAGCGCAGCCAGCACGATCTTGCCGATGGTGACGCCCGAGGCCACGATAAAGCTGTTGATCATCTTGGGGCCAAGGTCGGCCCGAACCCAGGCGGTCTGGATATTCTCGAACAGGTGCCCCGATGGCCACAGGCTGATCGGCACGCGCGTGACTTCCGGGAGCGAGAGACTCCCGGCCACGAAGGTGATCCAGAACGGCACGAGGACAAGGAACATGCCCAGGATCATGGCCGCATAGGAGACGAAGTCGAAGAACGGCGAACGTTCGATCATTGCTGCGGCCTCAATTGTAGTGGACGCGCTTTTCGACCCATTTGAACTGGACGAAAGTAAGCGCGATGACGAGGAGCATGAGGACGATCGACTGGGCGGCGGCGCCCGAATAGTCGAGGCCTTTGAACCCGTCGACATAGATATTGTAGACCATGACTTCGGTGGACCCGATCGGCCCGCCTTCGGTCATCACGTCGATCAGCCCGAAACTGTCGGTGAAGCTCGAGATCAGGTTCATGATGATCAGGAAGAACACCGTCGGCGTGATCAGCGGCAGCTGAAGATCCATCATGCGACGGAACGGGCGCGCACCATCCATTGCCCCGGCTTCCGAAATCGAACGCGGGATCATCTGCAACGCGGCAAGAAAGAAGATGAAATTGTAGCCGATACCCAGCCAGGCGTGGCAGACGATGACCATGGCCAGCGCATGCGACCCGTGGATCGCCGGGTTCCACAACCCGGGCCAGACCTGGTTGACCGCGCCGATCAGGCCGGCATCGGGCGAGAAGATGAAGCGGAAGGCGACGCCAGCGGCAGGCGCGGCGATCGCATAGGGCCACACAAACACCGACTGGAACAGGCGCGTACCCTTGAGTGCACGATCGACGAACGCCGCCAGCGTCAGCGCAATCACCATGGAGATGGCGGTCGTGCAGATCGCATAGAAGGCGCTGCGACCAACCATGGCCCAATATTGATTGTCACGGAAAATGCCGAGGAAATTGGCAAAGCCAACCCAGGTATTGCCGCCGCCCCAGGGCTGCTCGAGCGTGAAGGCCCAATAGAGCGCCTGCGTGGTCGGCCAGTAGAAGAACACCAGGACCAGGATAAGCTGGGGGGCAATCAGCAGCCACGGCAGGCCGCCATTCTTGTAATATGCACGTCTTTCCATGAGCCGGTCCGCCTGGGCTGAAAGAAGACACGGACGGCTTGCGCCGCCCGTGCTGGATCGTGGTCAGATCAGGGGAGAGCCTGGCCCGGATAGGTGGCTTCGAACTTGCGGAGCACTTCGTTGGAACGCTCGGCAGCGGTGTCGAGGGCTTCCTGGACCGGGACATTGTTGAACAGCACGGCCTGCATGGCGTTCTGGATTTCGACGCGGACGGCGCCGAAGTTGCCGAGACGCACACCACGGGTATATTCGGTCGGCGGTGTGAAGCTCAGGCTGGCCAGCGCCAGTTCGCGGCCCTTGTAGGGAGCGGCATCATAGAAGCCGGCGGCCTTCATCGCTTCAAAGCCCGAATTGGTAACCGGGATGTAACCGGTAACAGTCGACCACCATTCGGCCTGCTTCGGCGTGGCGAGGAAGGCGTAGAAGGCAGCTGCGCCCTTGTACTCTTCGGCCGACTTGCCTTTGAGGGTCCAGAGAGCAGCGCCACCGACGAGCGAGTTCTTGCGCTCGGTGCCTTCCCAGACGGGAAGCATGGTGACATCCCAACCCATGCCTTCGACAGCCTGCTTGCCGATCGTGCCGTGGTCGGCGATCGAGGAGGACGACATCTGGCACTTGGCATTGATGAAGGCGTCATTGGCGGTTTCGCCGGTTGCCTTGCTCTTCACGACGAGCAGACCTTCGTCATACATCTGCTTGTACCAGCCAAGCTGCTTGACGAAGAGACCCTTGTTGAACTCGACGGTGGCATCGAGACCGCCGTAACCATTGCCATTGGTGGCGATGGGCTGATCGTGGATGGCAGAGAACTGCTCCCACCACTGCCACTGGCCGGTCGGGTCGAAGGCGATCGGGCAGTCATAGCCGGCAGCCTTGAGGTCGCGGGCGATGGTCTCGACCTGTTCCCAAGTTTCCGGCGCGCCTTCGAAGCCAACCGCTTCGAGCGCATCGGTGTTGTAGTAGAACATGGCCGTAGAGTTGTTGAACGGCATGGCCAGCAGCTCGCCTGACGAGGTGGCGAAGTAGGAGCTGACGCCCGAGTTGTAGTCGGACCAGTCGATATCGTAGCCGTTTTCTTCCATCAGCTGGCGAACCGGCAGATAGGCGCCCGACAGCATCAGGTCAACGACACCGCCGTCCGAAATCTGGGCAATGGTCGGCTGCTTGTTGGCGCGGAAAGCCGCGATCGTATTCTGCAGGTTGTTTTCGTAGGTTTCCTGGCTGACGCAGACGATCTCGTAGTCGGCCTGCGACTCGTTGAAGGTCTTGCACATGTCCTGGATGCGATCGCTCAGATCGCCGGACAGGCCATACCAGAACTCGAACTTGGTCTGAGCCATGGCGGGAGCGGTTGCCAGCGCGAGCGCGGCGAAAGTGGTTGCTGCGCTGAGCAGCTGGACGCGTTTCATTTGAGCCTGTCTCCGAATTGATGCCCTCGGGCGGCGGGACATCTAGGCTCCCAAAATGACGCTTGCTGCTCAGCCCGGAGTCACTTCGCAGACAGTTCCATGACGGATCGGCGAACTTCTGTCGACGGATCGGTGACAGCAAAACAGGCGCCCCGCGATGGGACGCCTGGAATATTGAAGCCGCTCAAATGGATGCCCGGCGCGGACCAATTACCCGACGGCTCGCAGCCAAAGCTGCTCGGCAACAAGGCTTGGTGGCTTTCCAGCCCGCTCGGTTTCAAAGACTATCAGCTCGTTCTCGCCCTGTCGCAGCAGCGGCCACGGCAGGTAGAGCCGGAGCTGCGGCCCGACCTCCCAATAGCGCCCGAGATTGAAGCCGTTGATGAAGGCGACGCCCTTCCCCCAGCCGGAGAGATCCAGATAGCTGTCGGCGGGCGTAGCGACGTCGAAGGCAAACCGGTGAAACCCCTGGTCTCCCGCCTCGCCTGCCCCGAACTGCAGCTTCGACAGATCGTCCAGCGGAAGCGGAAAAATCTGCCATTCGGTCAGTTCGGTATAGTCGAGCCAGACCGGGGCCAGCAGCCCCTTGCGATCGCGCAGGTTGCGGCCATAGTTCACCCTCCCCTGGTTCTCAACCAGCAGGTCGAGGCGATGGGCCCCGGGCGCCAGTGTCAGATCGAGTTCGGTGACCGTATCCCGATCCATAATGCCAACCAGACGTCCGTCAACGAACACATGCGCCCGGTCCCGGACATTGACGCGCAAGGGGCGCGCCGCGCCATCCCGCAAGCCGCTGACCGTAGTGCGATAGAGAACGTAGCCGCTGTTTTGGCCGAACTTTTCCATGGCCAATGGCGCAGGCACGCTCAAGGTCTCCGCCATGACCTCGGCTGCCCGCCAGAGATCCACATAGCCGGTCGCGACTGTTTCAGTTTCCAGCAGCCTTGACCGTGACGCCGAGGGCTCTGAAGTCACGGCACCATGCTTGGCCAATACTGTCTGGAAGGCGCGATACTTCTCCGTCACCTCGCCCGCTTCCGTCAGTGGGCAGTCATAGTCATAGCTGGTGATGGTCGGCTGGTATCGACCTTGGGCATCGGTATTGGCACCACTCCAGAAGCCGAAATTCGTACCGCCATGGCCCATGTAGAGATTGACGTGGGCGCCCAGCGTCAGGATTTCGTCGAGACTCTCTGCCGCATCTACGGCCGAACGCGTGTGATGCTCTTCCCCCCAATGGTCGAACCAGCCGTTCCAGAATTCCATGACCATCCGCGGCCCAGCCTCATGCCGGTCGAGTTCGTCGAAGCCCTCATCGGCGCGCGACCCGAAATTGGCTGTCTTCCAGATGCCCTGCAGCGTGCCATTCTCCAGCATGGTCTGGGTCGGTCCGTCGCTGGTAAACAGCAATCCCTGATACCCCAAGCCTCGCAACTTGTCGGCAAGATGGGCCAGATAGGACTTGTCCCGCCCATAGCTACCATATTCGTTCTCGACCTGCATGGCGATCAGCGGCCCGCCATTCTCGGCAGCATAGGGCAGCAAACGTGGCACCAGATCCTGGAAAAAGCGGTCCACCGCCGCCAGATAACGCGGCTCCGAAGTGCGCAAGTGCAGATCGTCATCGGCAAGCAGCCATGCCGGTAGCCCGCCAAATTCCCATTCGGCGCAGATATAAGGTCCAGGCCGCACGATGACATGCATGCCTAGTCGTCCTACCGCCGCGATGAACGCTGGCAGGTCGGCCAGGCCCTGGTAGTTGAAACTTTCCGGACTCGGCTGATGCATGTTCCAGGGAACATAGGTCTCGATGCAGTTTAGCCCCATCGATTTCAATTTTAGCAGGCGATCGTCCCACTGCTCGGGCAATGTCCGGAAGTAATGCATTGCGCCGCTGAACAGCCGCAACTCCTGGCCATTGAGTTCAAGTGTTCGCCCCACGATCCGGAGCCGGCTCGCTGGTGTCATCGACTGCGTCATGAGTTGGCTCCGTTGCTGCGATCGCTGCGATCTGTGCGCGTGAATGCTCTTGCCAAAACCTCGAAACCAAGTCTAGTTTAAATATGGAACGTTCCATCATTAAGATTTAACGTTCCACGTTAGGTATTCGCTATGGCTAAGCCTGTGACATTAAGGATGATTGCTGAACGGCTGGGTGTATCGATCCAGACGGTCTCCAATGTGTTGCACGGCACCGGTCGGGTTGCCGCAACCACCGCTGACCGCGTGCGACATGCTGCAGAAGAAATGGGCTATGTTCCCAACGCGGGCGCACAGGCGCTGCGAGGCAAGGCCACTGGAACACTGTCTTTCCTGCTCAGCGATCCGGTGCTGACCAGCACGCCCAGCGCCTATCTCGGCTTCCTCATTCCGCTGGTTGCCTCCGCTATCCGCGAGGCCGGCTACACGCCCTCGATTCAGTTCGTGGATGACACCGGGATCGCATCCGCACTACTGCCCGCACGCCAGGGTTTGGTAGACGGCGTGCTTCTGCTGGCCAACCGCTTGGATGAAAAGCAGATTCAATCCATCGCAGCGCTCAAAGCACCGGTCGTGCTGTTCGAACGCGAAGCGCCCGACAACACCCTGCCTTTCGTGACGGTTGATGCCGCCGCCGGCATTGCCGCCGCCGTGCACCACCTGCACGACCAAGGTGCACGCCGTATCGCCTATCTCGACGGCCGCCCGCATTGGCCGATGACAACCTCCGTGCGTCGTTACGAAGGCTTCACCCGCGCCATTGCGGAACTGGCCCTGCCCGTACTGCCCATGCTGGAGGGCAATTGGCAGTTCGAGTCAGGTGTCGCAGCCGTCGAGACCCTTCTGGCACGGGGATCCCTGCCCGATGCCGTGGTTTGCGCCAATGACCAGATGGCCGTCGGCGTTCTGAGGGCAGCGCAGGATCATGGCATCCGCATTCCCCAAGACATGCTCGTAACCGGCTTCGATGATCTCGAATTCTCGCGCTACACCACGCCGCAATTGACCAGCGTACGCTTGCCGCTCGCCGACATGAGCCGCGACGCGGCGACACTTCTGGCCAACCTGGCATCTGGCACCAAGGCGGACCAACCGCGCCATCTCTTTGCTGCTGAACTCATTATTCGCCAGTCCAGCAGCCGCATCGTTCACCAAGGCAAATGACGGGAGCAATTGCCGATGATCAATGAGATTTCAGACCAGTCCTCGACAATACCAGCCAACGGCTTCTTTTGGCCGCGCATTGCCGCTGCGGATTCAACCGCAGCATCTTCGAACGCATTTTAGCCGGGCAGTTTTCGCCCATTTTTTACCAGACCCAGATTTGCGCATCACGGATTGCTCACGATGACCAAGCTCTTCTTTTCGACGACCGCCATCGCCATGTTGATGGCCTCCACCGCCCTAGCCCAAGACACCACGATCTCGGTGGCCGCCTTCGAAGGCGGCTATGGCCGCGACATGTACACCAAGGTGGTCGCCGCCTTTGAAGCCATCAATCCTGGCATCAAGGTGGACCTCACCATTAGCCGCACCATCGGCGAGGAATTGGCACCCAAGGTCGCAGCCGGCGATTTCCCCGACGTCGTCATGGTCGGCCAGGGCAGCCGCTCAGGCATTACCGAGAACTTCATTCGCGGCAAGATGCTCGAGGATGTTTCCGACGTTCTGAGCATGACCGTCCCCGGCGAAGCGGTAACCGTCGGTGACAAGCTGACGCCCGGCATCATCGGCAGCCTCGCTACCAATCCGTATGGCGACGACAAGACCTATCTGATGCCCGTCTATGCCTCGCCGACCGGCCTCGTCTATGACGCCGGCCTCTTCCAGACCAGGAACTGGACCGCGCCGACCGACTTCGACGCCCTGTTCGCGCTGGCGGAAACCGCCGAGACTGACAGTATCGCCTTGTTCACCTATCCCACCGCCGGCTACCTCGACAGCTACTTCCCCTCTATTCTGGCGGCAGTGGGCGGCCCCGACTTCTATCGCCGGGTCGCCAGCTACGAACGTGACATCTGGCTGACGCCAGAAGCCCGCAAGGCGCTTGATCTTACATCAGAACTCCTGGCCAACGTCTCCCCTACCACCCTGGGCTATGCCAACAACCAGGACTTCACCCGGAACCAGCAGTCCATTCTCGACAACACGGCGCTCTTCATGCCCAACGGCGCCTGGATCGTGAACGAAATGAAGGATGGCCCGCGCCCCGACCATTTCGCCTGGGGCTTTACGCCGGTTCCGGCCATCGAGCCCGGCGGTACGCGCTACGTGACGACGACGGTCGAAGCCGCCTGGGTTCCTGCAGGTGCAGACCAAAAGGACGCCGCCAGGCAATTTCTCGCCTTTCTCTACTCGGACGTGGCAGCGGTGATCTTCGCCGAATCCAACGCCATCCAGCCCATTCTGGGCCTCGCCGACCACCTGCAGGGCGATGCGGCCATTTTCTATGGCGCCTATGGGCAACCTAATGTCGAGGCCGTCGTCGGGGGCTTCGCCGCCACCAACCCGGTACCCGGCGTCGACATTCGTGCCACGCTGTTCGACAGCGCCAACAGCATCATTGACGGCTCCATGAGTGTCGATGACTGGCAGGCCAGCCTCAATGAGGCCAGCAATCGCCTGAGCGATCAGCTGGCCAACTAAGTAGGCAAAGGGGAACACGCGTCATGGCGAAAAAATCCTCGCGCTCCAAGGGGCAAAATCTCTTCATTGCCTTGTGCGTGTTCCCAGCAATGCTGCTCTACGCCGCCTTCATGCTATGGCCCACGCTCGACGTGTTCCGCATGTCGCTCTACCAATGGACTGGCTTCGGCGGTGTTCCGACCTTCATCGGCCTGCAGAATTTTGTTTACCTGCTGGCCGACAATCAGTTCATCCGCGCATTCCAGAATACTATCCTGCTCATGGTGGTGGTCTCGATCATCACCATGGCCGGCGGCCTCGTCCTCGGCTCGATCCTGATGCGCGAAAACCTGCCGGGCAAGAACATCTTCCGCTTCGTGCTCTACCTGCCGAGCGTGCTGTCCATCGTGGTCGTCGCCGCAATCTTCTCGGCCATATATGACCAGAAGGACGGACTGCTCAACGGGGGCCTCGCCTTGCTCGGCCTTGGCGACCTTGGCCAGGTCTGGCTCGGCGACCGGCAGATCATCATCTACAGCGTCGCCATCGCCATGGTCTGGCAGTCTCTGGGCTACTACCTCGTCATCTACATGGCCGGCATTTCGAGCATTCCAGAAACGCTCTACGAGGCCGCTGCCGTCGATGGTGCCAGCAAGACGCACCAGTTCTTTGCCATTACGCTGCCCTTGGCCTGGAGCACGCTGCGCACCACGCTGACCTTCTTCATCATCGGCTCGGTGAACCTGTCCTTCGTTCTGGTCACGGCCATGACCAGTGGCGGACCAAATGGAGCGTCCGAAGTGCTGCTCAGCTACCTCTATCGGCAGGCCTACACCAACTCGACCTATGGCTATGCCATGGCGATCGGCG
Organism: uncultured Devosia sp.; assembly: GCF_963517015.1. NCBI lineage: Bacteria > Pseudomonadati > Pseudomonadota > Alphaproteobacteria > Hyphomicrobiales > Devosiaceae > Devosia > uncultured Devosia sp. Next base: position 2,033,984 of record NZ_CAUQDV010000001.1, on the reverse strand, counting down.
TGGTCACGTTCGTCTTCTCATTTCTTCTCGCTCTGCTCGTCAATCGGGCGACCAAACGCGAGGCCTATCAATACTGATGTCCAATTCTGCTCACCTGTCGCGACGGATCTACAAGATCCTGACCACCGCCATCTTCGTCATCCTGTCACTCGCCATCATCATCCCGGTAGGCTGGGTGGCTATCGCCTCGATCAAGCACCGTTCGGAATTCTACGGCAGCCCCTGGACCTTGCCGCAGGGCTTTTACTGGCAGAACTACATCGAGGCGTTTATCACCGCCGACATGGCGAGCTATTTCGTCAACTCCATCATCGTGACGCTGCTGGCGCTCACCATCTGCCTCGCGGTCTCCGTGCCTTGCGCCTATGCCGTCGCACGCTTCGATTTCAAGGCCAAGAAGCTGATCGAAACCCTGTTGATGGCAGGCCTCTTCATCAATGTGAACTATATCGTCGTCCCGATCTTCCTGCTGCTGCTCGGCTGGGATCAGGCACTGAGAGCAATCGTTCCGCAGGCTTTCCTGCTCGACAATCTCTTCATTCTGGCCGTTGTCTATGCAGCGACCACCATTCCATTTACCGTCTTCCTGCTGCTCAACTATTTCCGGACCATTCCCAAGGTCTATGAGGAAGCGGCGCTCGTCGACGGCAGTTCGCGCCTGCGCACCATGCTCACCGTCATGCTGCCGATGGCCCTGCCCGCCATCAACACCGTGGTGTTGTTCAACTTCCTCTCGTTCTGGAACGACTTCATCATCTCGCTGACGCTGATGACCGGCGAGAACCGCACCCTCCAGGTGGGCCTCCTCAACCTTTTCCAGGCCCAGCGCGCAGCCGCCGACTACGGTCGGCTCTATGCCGGCATGGTCATTGTCATCGTCCCCGTCCTGATCGTCTATGCACTGGTCCAGAAGCGCCTGCTGCAGGGCGCAACACAGGGCGGCATCAAGGGTTAGTCATGTCCAGACCACGGAATCCCAAGCGCGAGCGTATCGAAAACATCATTGGCGGCATTCTCGCAGCCCTCTTTGTCGCCGTCATCGTCGTAGCCCAGCGCTCCGTCGGCTGGCCGCAACTCGGTCTGATGCTGCTGGCGCTGTTCGGCCTGATTGGCCTCCTCGCACTCTACAATCGGCGGTTCCAGTGACAACCGAAGCCGCTCGTATCGCCGAGTCCTCCGCGGTTCGGCCAAGCTCGCGCCAGCTGGCCTGGCAGGCGCTGGAATTCTATGGCTTCATCCATTTCGGCATCAACACCATGACCAATCGGGAATGGGGCCTGGGCCACGAGGATCCGTCCCTCTTCGATCCCGATGCACTTGACGCCGACCAGTGGGTGGACAGCCTTGCCTCGGCCGGCATGCGGGCGCTCCTGCTGACCTGCAAGCACCACGATGGCTTTTGCCTCTGGCCCAGCGCCGTCACCAGCCATTCCGTTGCCGCCAGTCCCTGGAGAGACGGCAAGGGCGATCTCGTAGCTGAAGTCGCGAGGGCCTGCGCGAAAAGGGACATCAGGTTCGGGGTCTATCTGTCGCCTTGGGACCGCACCGAAGCCTCTTATGGCACGGGCAAGGCCTATGACGACTTCTTATGCGCCCAGCTCACCGAGCTCCTCACCAACTATGGTCCCATCTTCTCGGTCTGGTTCGACGGCGCCAATGGCGAAGGTGCCAATGGCAGGAAGCAGTTCTACGATTGGGATCGCTACTTTGCTCTGGTCCGCACTCTCCAGCCCGAGGCAGTCATCAATATTTGTGGCCCGGACGTCCGCTGGTGCGGCAATGAAGCAGGCCATACCCGTAAGGATGAATGGAGCGTCGTCCCCGCCTCGCTTCGCGACGCCGAACGCACCGCATCGATCTCGCAAAAGATCGACGACGGCCAGTTCTCACGTCTGGCAAAATCCGATGAGGACGATCTGGGAAGCCGCACTGCGATCCTGGCGAGCAATGATCCGCTGGTCTGGTATCCATCCGAGGTCAACACATCGATCCGCCCCGGCTGGTTCTATCACAGCACCGAAGACGACCAGGTGCGCAGCGCCGAAGAGCTCTTTGCCATCTACTGCTCCAGCGTCGGCGGCAATGCCGCCTTCCTGCTGAACCTGCCGCCAGATCCGTCTGGTCTCATCGCGGCGCCAGACCGTGCGGTGCTCGCAGCACTGGGCCGGAAGATAGCCAATCTCTATGCTCGCGACATTGCTCCGGCCGCCGCGCAGTCCGGGCTGACCCTGCAATGGAACAAGCCCCAGACAGTCGACGGCATCATCCTGGGCGAGGACATCAGGCACGGCCAGCAGATCGAGGGCCTGACAGTTGAAGCCCAATCATCAGACGGGGTGTGGCACACCATCGCCCGATGCACCTCCGTCGGCTATCGCCGCATCCTGATGGTCGATCCGGTCAGCCTCACCGCACTTCGGGTAACTATCACCGCCAGTCGCGGTCCGGTTCACCTCACACCGATAAGGGTCCTCGGCGCCTAGAGCGTTCCCCGCAATGCCGGCGCATCGGCCGTGATCATGTCGCGACCGAAGGGGCTATTGTCCCTGGGCACGAGCCGCACCACCGAATATCCCTGCTCTTCCAGCTGTGCGAGAAACAGCGGCAGCGTCTCGACGGTCCGCTGATGGATATCGTGGAACAGGATCACCCCACTGCCCCGCGCCGCGAGCCGGTCCATGGTCCGCTGCACCACCACGGCGGCCGTATCCTTGTAATAGTCCTTGCTGTCGATATCGACGCCCAGCACGATCATGTTGCCCTGCATCAGATTGGTACGCAGGAACCCGGTTTGCGCCAGATAGGGAAAGCGGAAGAAGGGCGACATCGCTTGCCCACCACCGGCCAGCGCAAGCTGCACAGCCCGCTCGCCCCTGGCGATTTCGTCCAGTGCATCCTGGCTGCTGAGCGTGCTGAGATTGACATGGTCGAATGTATGGCTGCCCACCGTATGCCCCGCCGCCGCAACGCGCTGCGCCAGCAGCGGATTGCGCTCGGCGGCCGACCCCAGCATCAGGAACGTGCCCTTGACGCCAAAATCGTCGAGCGTGCCGAGAATGGCTTCCGTCTTACCCGCCCGCGGACCGTCGTCAAACGTCAGGACCACTTCGCGCGGGCGCAGGATGATGTCTGCGGTCGAGGAGACGGCCAAAGTCCGTCCAGCCAGCCGGCCCGAGGAAAAGATGCGCTCCGGCATCGGTTGTGCCGTCATGACATTGGACGTCGGAAACATGCTGCTGGTCAGCAGCGAACGATCCACCGCCTGCCCATAGGCAACAGGACCCTCGCTCGGCGGCTTGGCGCAGCCCGCGAGCAAAAGTCCAGCAAATACAAGGCTCAGGGCCAAACGAGAAAAAGACACCAGCTGAACTCAGCGCTAAAATAACTGAGCTCACATTTCGCGATTATGGTTAATAATCCCCTCGCGAAAACTTAAGGACTACTTACCGGCGAGCGATTTCGCCTTGCGCCCTAACGTATCCAGCGCGCTGAGAAAGGCCGAGCGATCCGCCGGCCGGAAGCCTGGATTATATCCCTTGATCTCGCCCGTCTCGCGCAGATGCTGCTTGAGATCGCGCATGGCCAGTGCCATGCCGATCGAAGCCGGCGTGAAGGGCTTGCCGGTAAATCCGAGCACATGGCAGCCCTTGTCGATTGCCCGGCTGGCCAGCGGAATATCGGCCGTCAGCACGATGTCATTGGCCTGGGCCTGCTCGACGATCCAGTCATCGGCGGCGTCTGCGCCCTGGGGCACCACCACGATCCGCACCATGGGGTCGCGCGATGGCCGCACGCCCCCATTGCTGACATAGGTGATGACGAGGCCAAGCCGCTCGGCGACCCGCATGGCCTCGTCCTTCACGGGGCAGGCGTCGGCATCGACGAAGATCGTCGGATCAGCCACGCCTTAGTAAACCACCACCGAGCGAATGCTTTCGCCCGAATGCATCATGTCAAAGCCCTTGTTGATGTCTTCGAGGCGCAGCGTGTGGGTGATCATCGGATCGATGTCGATCTTGCCATCGAGATACCAGTCGACGATCTTGGGCACATCGGTACGACCCTTGGCGCCGCCGAAGGCCGTGCCCATCCAGGTGCGGCCGGTCACCAGCTGGAACGGGCGGGTCGAGATTTCCTTGCCCGCGCCGGCCACGCCGATCACCACCGACTTGCCCCAGCCGCGATGGCTGCATTCGAGCGCCTGACGCATAACCGTCGTGTTACCGGTGCAGTCGAATGTATAGTCGGCACCACCGATCAGGTCGCCCCGGCGCTTGGTGAGATTGACCAGATAGGGGACGATGTCGCCTTCGATCTCGGTCGGATTGACGAAATGGGTCATGCCGAAGCGCTCGCCCCACTCCTTCTTGCCGTTGTTGAGATCAACGCCAATGATCATGTCGGCACCGGCCAGACGCAGGCCCTGGATCACGTTGAGCCCAATGCCACCGAGGCCAAACACCACAGCGGTCGCGCCGATCTCGACCTTGGCCGTATTGATCACCGCGCCGATACCGGTGGTGACGCCGCAGCCGACGTAGCAGACCTTGTCGAACGCCGCCGAAGCATCGATCTTGGCGACTGCAATCTCGGGCAGCACGGTGTAATTGGAGAAGGTCGAGCAGCCCATGTAGTGGAAGATCGGCTTGCCTTCGAAGCTGAAGCGCGAGGTGCCATCGGGCATCAGGCCCTGCCCCTGCGTCGCACGGATCGCCGTGCAGAGATTGGTCTTGCCCGAGCGGCATGCATAGCACTCACGGCATTCGGGCGTGTAAAGCGGAATGACGTGATCGCCCTTCTTGAGCGAAGTCACGCCCGGCCCGACGTCGACCACAACTCCTGCGCCCTCATGGCCCAGGATCGCTGGGAAGATGCCCTCGGGATCGGCGCCGGACAGGGTGAAGTCGTCGGTGTGGCACAGCCCCGTCGCCTTGATTTCGATCAGCACTTCGCCGACCTTGGGACCATCGAGATCGACTTCGACGATTTCAAGCGGCTTGCCAGCCTGGAAGGCGACGGCGGCGCGGGTCTTCATGGGGATTCTCCTTGGGGCACGATTTTCCCAAGCTTTGCCATGCAAGTTCGGCGCGAGCAACCCGCCTAGCCGCCACCCAGGCTCATCACCACATTCACTGCCGCAGCAAGGATGATCGTATTGTAGAGATGGGAGAAAACCAGATGCACCGTCAGTCGACGACGCATCGCATTGGATGTCACCTTGGTGTCCGACGTGGCGACAGAGGTCCCGACCGTATAGGAAAAATAGATGAAAGCCGTGCCGTCCGGCTCCTCCTCGCCGGGAAAATCGAGCCCGCCCTCGACCTTCTTCTTGCTGCCGCTGCTGGCCTCAGGCACCTGATAGTATTCATAGGCATAGTGGAAGGCGCCCATGGCCTGCATCGTGAACCACCCCAGCAGCACCGATCCGAGACTGAGCGCCACTTCCAGCCCGTCGGGCTTTTCGCCATTGAGTGCTAGGAACAGTGTCGCGATCGACGCTCCCACCACGATCAGCGTCACGAGGAATATTCCCCCCGCCGGCGCATCCTCGTCTCCCGCGTTCTCGCGCAGGTAATCCGCGGTCAATTGCGGCAACTTGATCGCGCCGAGCACGAGATAAACGACAAACAGCGCAATCGCCCCGATCGCCACGGCGAACTTCGGGATGAGCCAAAGCGACAGGGCAAGCGCCAAAAGTCCCGCCCCGACGCCGAAATAGAACGGCGCGTGGCGCGGCATGATCCGGTCCAGCGCGTTTTGCTTGATATGACTGACAGGCTTGGTTTTCGACGCCATTGGGTAACCGCGAGCTGACGCATGCCTTCTGGCCGCGTCACCCTAACGCTTGCTACCCCGCAATGGCTCCCGGCCCCGCCGTCGCGCCTGCGGGCACCTTGCCCAGGATGATCATGCCCAGCACCTCGTCCTTGGTGACATCGCTTGTGCGGGCACTGCCCACCACCTTGCCGTTCTTCATCACCACCAGCCGGTCGGCCAGGTCGAACACGTCATGAATGTCGTGGCTGATCAGGAAAATGCCGATGCCATCGGTCTTGAGCTGCTTGATCAGATCGCCGACCTGCGCCGTCTCCTGCGGGCCCAGCGCCGCGGTCGGCTCGTCCATGATCAGGATGCGCGCGTTGAACAGGATTGCCCGGGCAATCGCCACCGACTGGCGCTGCCCGCCCGACAAAGCCTTCACCGGCTCCTTGAACCGGCGGAAATTGGGATTGAGACGCCCCATCACCTCGCGTGCCTTGGACTCCATTGCGGCATCATCGAGAGTGCCGATCGCCGTCGTGATCTCGCGCCCGAGGAACAGATTGGCCGCAGCATCGACATTATCGGCCACGGCAAGCTGTTGGTAGATCGTCTCGATGCCATAGGCCTTGGCGTCGCGCGGATTGTTGATCGTCGCGTCCTCGCCATTGATGCGGATCGAGCCCGTATCGCGCTTGTAGGCGCCGGAGAGTATCTTGATCAGCGTCGACTTGCCCGCGCCATTGTGGCCGAGCAGCCCCACGACTTCGCCGGGGAACAGGTCGATTGTCGCCCGGTCGACGGCCCTGATGCCGCCGAACGAAATGGAAATGTCATTCATCTCGACGAGGGGCGTTCTGGTGTCCAGCATGACGGGACTTCCTACTGCTTGTTGCGGCGGTAGAGCGTGTCGAGCCACACCGCGAAAACGAGAACAATGCCGACCACGATCGACTGGAGCGGGCTATCGAGCCCCATAAGCACCATGCCGGACTGCAGCGACTGCATGACCAGAGCACCCAGCAGCGCCCCGGCAATCGTGCCCACCCCACCGGCCAGCGAGGTCCCGCCGATCACTGCCGCCGCGATCACATAGAGCTCGTCCAGCGTGCCCAGCGCGTTGGTTGCCGCATTGAGCCGGGCCGAGGAAATCGCTGCGGCAATGGCGCAAAGCGCGCCCATGATCATGAAGATCTTGACCGTCACCCAGCGCGTGTTGATGCCCGCCAGGACTGCCGCTTCCGGATTGCCACCCATGGCAAACACATAGCGGCCAAAGCGCGTGCGGGTGGCGATGAAGGTCATCACCACGCCCACACCGACGGCGATCAGCACGGGAATGGCGATGCCATGCGAAATGAAGAGCCCGCCTTCAGGCACCACCATGCCATTGGCCTCGGCAAAATTTTCGGCAATGCGGCGCGGCCAGGGATAGGCATTGGCCACCCAGACTGCTGCGATGGTCAGCCCGCAGCCGATGGCGGCCAGCACGCCCTCGGCCCAGAGCGGCCGCAGCGGAAAGTTGAATCGACGGCGCTGCCGGCGGCCCCAGTAGAGCCCGAGCAGGATGGCAGCGCAGGCAATGGCCGCAACCACCCAGCTCCACAGCAGCCCGATCGAGCCAGCCGGCCCGCCACCCATCAGTTGAAACCGCGTATCCATCGGCGCCACGGTCCGCCCGGCCGTAACCCACCACGCCGCACCGCGCCACACCAGATAGCCGCCCAGCGTGACGATGAAGGCCGGAACGCGCAGGTAGGCGATGATCGCGCCCTGCAATCCGCCAATGCCGACGCCCACCACCAGGCCGATCAGCAGCGACAGCGCCCAGATCATCGGATGGCCGAGACCGAGGCCCAACTGGTTGGGCAGAATATCGGTCTGCATTACGCCCATCACCATGCCGACCACGCCCAGCACGGAACCGACCGAAAGGTCGATGTTGCGGGTCACGATCACCAGCACCATGCCGGTCACCATCACCGCGACGGAAGCCGTCTGCACCGACAGGTTCCACAGGTTGCGCGGCGTCAGGAACAGCCCGCCGGAAAACACATTGAAGCCGATCCAGATGATGGCCAGCGCGCCGATCATGCCCAGCAGGCGCGTATCGATCTCGGTGGCGATCAGAAAGCGCTGCAATGGATTTTGAACATATTGGCTGGGATGGATATTGGCCGAATAGGCCTGCTGCTCTGCCACGTCGAAATTCCCCCGTCAGACATGCCGCAGCGCAGGCCGCGACATGTCGAATTTCCAGATCGCTAGTCTAACACGGAATGCAGCTAGTCGCAGGCGGCAACCGAGCCCGCGGCAACGCCCTGGCAGACCACATCCTTGGTCACCCAGCCCGCGTCGATGACGACGTCGAGATTATCCTTGGTGATGGCCACGGGCGCGATGAAGAAGGCATTCATCGCCACGCCCTTCGGCCCGCCCGAGAAGGGCACGACGCCGGTCACTGCATCGAGCGCCGTACCGTCAGCCAGTTCGAGCGCCACTTCCGCAGCCTTCTTGCCCAGCTCGCGCGCATCCTTCCACACCGACACGGTCTGCGTGCCCAGCGCGATACGATTGAGCGCGGCATGGTCGCCATCCTGGCCCGAAACCGGCACCGAACCTGCCAGACCCTGCGCGGCCAGAGCGGCAATGGCGCCACCCGCCGTGCCGTCATTGGAGGCCACGACGGCATCGACCTCGTTGTTGTTGGCGGTCAGGAACTGCTCCATATTCGCCTGGGCAACTTCGGGGTTCCAGTTGTCGGTATAGGCTTCGCCGACATTCTTGATAGCCCCGGAATCGATCCCGGCCTGCAGCACTTCCATCTGCCCTTCAAACAGGAAGTCGGCGTTGGGATCGGCAGAATTGCCCTTGATGAAGACGAAATTGCCTTCCGACACTACGGCAGCGACGCCCGCAGCCTGCAGGCGACCCACTTCCTTGTTGTCGAAGGTCAGGTAGAAGGCATCCGGATTTTCGATGAGGCGATCATAGCCCACCACAGGAATGCCCTCGGCAACCGCGGCGGCAACCGCCGGACCGACGGCGTCGCTGTCCTGCGCCAGCACGATGATGGCGTCGGCACCCTGGCTGATCAGGCTCTCGATGTCGGTCAACTGCTTGGAAGCCGAAGACTGCGCGTCGGCGGAAATATAGGTTGCGCCGGCAGCGTCGAGCACGGCCTTGATCGCCGCCTCGTCAGTCTTCCAGCGCTCTTCCTGGAAATTGTTCCAGCTCACGCCGACCGTTATGCCGTCCTGGGCAATCGCGGGCAGTCCGGCCAAGCCGGTAATGACGGTCGTGCCAAGCAGGACCGCTGCAAACTTGTTCATGTTGTCCTCCCAAGTGGGCGTCCTCCCGCCCACAGATTTGCCGGTGGCATTACCCCAGCGGGCACCCTCCACCGGCGCCCTGAGCAATATTTTCGCTGCTCGAAAAAAGAGTGACATACGTGCCTCAAATGAGTCAACGTCAATTTCGAGGCCCGAAATAAGTCTGATTGCGAATGCAGCGGAAGAGTGGTGAGTTGTCCTGGGGTGAGGAGTAGTCTGCTTGGCGCGCAACGTCAGCGATAGTGACAGCGTCCGGCGACAAAACCGGGGCCTGGTGCTGGGCGCCCTGCGCATGCAGGGACCGTTGTCGCGCACAGCGCTGGCCGCCAATACCGGCCTAAGCCATGCCAGCATCACCGCCATCACCCATGATATGGTCGCTCAAGGCATCATCGCAGACCTGCCCAGCGAAAAGCCCGACACACGCAGCCGCGGTCGTCCGGCGACCCTCGTCGGGTTCAATCGCAAGGCGGCGACCGCGGCCCTGTTCGAGATCGACGTCAACCGCGCCCGGCTCTCCTTGGTCGACTATGGTGGCGTGTTGATCGATCGCACCGATACACCGCTCTCGCCCACTACCTTCACCGATACGCCGCCCGCGCAATTCCTCGGTGAACGTCTGCAGCAATTGCAGATGCGCAATCCGGCAGAAGCCAGGTCGCTGCACCGCGTCGCCATCTCCGTTCAGGGCATTCTCGACCGCGAGGCCCGGACCCTCAAGTGGTCACCCATTGCCCAACTGATCGATACGCCTCTCGCCGCACTGCTTTCGGAAGCCCTCGATCTACCGGTGACCCTGCACAAGCGTGGCCGCTTGCTGGCCGAGGGAGCCCGCTGGCTCGACCCCGATCTGCGCGACGCCAGCGTGGCAACCGTCTTTGTCGGATCCACCGTTGCCATGGGCATGACCTTTCGGGGTCAGATCCTGGGCCGGAGCGACGAGGGCGCCACCGAATTCGGCCATATGAACCACACGCCCAATGGCGCCCTGTGCCGCTGCGGCATGCGCGGCTGCGTTGAGGCCTATGCTGCCGACTACGCCGTGCTGCGCACATCCTATTCCGTCCCCGAGACTGCAGCCCCCGCCCTGACAGTCCCCTTGCCTCAATATGAGGGCCTGATCGCACGCGCTGAGCATGGTGATCGCGCGGCCATCTATGCCTTCAACCAGGCGGGCCGCGCCATCGGCTATGGCCTCAGCCGGATGATGGCTGTCTTCGACCCATCCCATGTGTTGATCGTCGGTCCGGGCGCGCGTGCCTTCAGCCTGATGGAAGGCGAGATTCGCTCCGCGCTGTCAGCAACCCTGGTCTGCCGCGTCAATGGCATGCCTGAACTGATCGCCTATCGCGACGAGCGCGAACCGGTGTTCAAGGGCCTGCTGATGAAGACCCTCAACGAAATCGACCAAGCCGACTTTACCAATCTGGCTTAATCACGAGCATGTCGTAAAATGCTGTGATATGTCATTGGTCCAATAGCGTTTTTCAGTATCGGTGCCGCATGAGCAAGACCATCGTTCCCGTAATACTTGCCGGTGGCCAGGGCACCCGCCTCTGGCCCATGTCGCGCGCGGCGCGGCCCAAGCAATTCCTGCCTCTGACTGGCCCGACCAGCCTGTTTCAGAAGACGCTGGAACGCGTCTCGGACGGGAATGTCTATGCACCGGCGGTGGTCATCACCAATGCCGATTATCGCTTCATCGTCGCCGAACAGGCTGCCGAACTCGGTATTGGGCTGGCCGGGATTCTGCTTGAGCCAGTGGCCCGCAATACGGCTGTCGCCATTGCTGCTGCCGCTGCCTTTGCGGTCAACAAATTCGGCCGCGACGCCGTGCTCCATGTCTTGCCGTCCGACCACAATGTCGCTGTCGACGCTGGATATTGGCAGGCCGTGCATCAGGCTGCGGCTGCCGCCGAGACCGGCCAGTTCGTGACCTTCGGCATCAAGCCGACCTATGCCGAGACCGGCTTCGGCTACATCAAGTCGTCCGCAATGGTCGACCACGGCGTCGCCCCGGTAGAACGCTTCGTCGAAAAACCAAATGCAGAGCGCGCCTCGGAGATGCTGGCCGAAGGTGGCTACTACTGGAACTCCGGCATGTTCATCATCGGCGCCGCAAGCATGCTCGACGAGTTCTCGCGACTTGCTGCCGAAACGCTGACCGCTGCCCGCGAAGCCGTCACCAAGGCCAAGACCGACCTCGACTTCATCCGCCTCGACGCGGAAAGCTTCGGCAAGGCGCCCAATATTTCCATCGACTACGCGATCTTTGAAAAGACCGACAAGGCCGCCGTCGTCGCCGTCGACTTTGGCTGGTCCGATCTTGGCAGCTGGGATGCCGTCTGGAAAAGCGGCGCACAGGATGCCGCCCGCAATGTCACCCAGGGCTCGGTGACGCTGGACAATGTCTCCAACTCGCTGATCGTCTCCGATCACGCCCATGTCGCGGTCAATGGCCTCGACGATGTCGCGGTCATCGCCACCAATGACGCAGTCTATGTCGGCAAGCTGTCAGAGGCGCAAAAGGTCGGCGCCATGGTCAAGGTGCTGAAGGCCGACAAGGCGACCACCGCCCTGACCGAAATCCACAAGACGGCCTATCGCCCCTGGGGCGGCTATAGCTCGATCCTCAATGGCGAGCGCTTCCAGGTGAAGCGCCTGTTCGTGAAACCAGGCAAGAAGCTGAGCCTCCAGAAGCACCACCACCGCGCCGAACACTGGATCGTCGTCCGTGGCACGGCCGACGTCACCATCGACGGCACGATCACGACGCTGAGTGAAAACCAGTCGATCTACCTGCCGCTCGGCTGCACCCATCGTCTGGCCAACCCCGGCAAGATCGAGCTGGAACTGATCGAAGTCCAGACAGGCTCTTACCTCGGCGAAGACGATATCATTCGCATCGAGGACGAGTTCGGTCGGGCTTAAAGCTGCTTCTGTGTACTGAGGTGGACCGGGCGCTGCACACCGCGGCGGCCGGTCGGCTTGCGTAGCTTGGCGCCGATCACATGCACGGCGACCATGAGCAGCAGAACCGGCCAGGCGATGCTCAGCGCAACGCTCGATATGGTATTGGGTTCACCCTTGCGGCGTTTCTCCGAACGCGCCATCAACAGGAAGAACATCGCAAGCGCGGCATAAACGACCAAAGCCAGTTCCAACATTCCGCACTCTCCGGCGACCGAATCTCATCATCGGTCCATTGCAACCGTTGAGCGAGGGCGATTAACGAAGTGTTAAGATGCAGGCAACCGCCGCAAATGCAGGCCTGATATGATGTTAGGCTATTGAATCAAACGTGTATAGTTTCAGGACAAGAACAAAAAGGGCGCCAGCGGCGCCCTTTCTTCTAGATCTTCAGCCAGTCATGCAGTTGATCGGCCAGCGCCGGCGGTTCCTGCTCGGCGCCATGCAGCACCAGTTCAGCCGTGGTCGGTGGCTCGAAAGGTGAATCGATGCCGGTGAAATTCTTGATCTCTCCGGCCCGCGCCTTTTTGTAGAGCCCCTTGGGATCGCGCGCTTCGCACACTTCCAGCGGCGTATCGACATAGACCTCAGCGAAATTGATATCGCCCGCGATCTCGCGCGCCAGCCGGCGCTCCTTTTCGAAGGGCGAGATGAACGACACAAGGACAATCAATCCCGCATCGGCCATCAACTTGGCCACCTCCGCCACGCGACGAATATTCTCGACGCGCGCCGCTTCGGTAAAGCCGAGGTCCTTGTTGAGCCCGTGGCGCACATTGTCGCCGTCGAGAATATAGGCATGCTTGCCTTCGGCCGTCAGCCGCTTCTCCAGCAGATTGGCGATCGACGACTTGCCCGACCCGGATAGGCCCGTGAACCATACGATGCGTGGCGCCTGGCCCTTCATCTGCGCGCGAACATCGCGGTTCACGTCAAAGCTCTGATAGGTCAGGTTCTGCGCGCGCCTGAGGCCGAATTCCACCGTGCCGGCGCCCAGCGTCGCATTGGAAATGCGATCGACCAGAATGAAGCCGCCGGTCAGCGGATTGTCCCTATAGGCATCGAAGGCGATCGGCTTGTCGGCGGCGATGGTGACCGTCGCCACCTCGTTGAGATCGACCTTGGTTGCTGCCGTCTGCTCCAGCGTATTAACATTGGTGCGGAATTTGAGATCAGTGATCGTCGCCGGAACCAGCTGCGTTCCGAGCTTGACCAGATAGGACCGCCCCGGAAACGCCGGCTCCTCGCTCATCCAGACCAGACGCGCCTGGAACTGGTTGGAGAATTCCGGCGTCTCGCCTGGATGGCTGAGCACATCGCCGCGCGAAATATCCACTTCGCGGTCCAGCACCAGGGTCACCGCCTGCCCCGCTACCGCGCGGCTCAATTCGCCATCCATGGTGACGATCGACTTGACCACCGCCGGCTTGCGCGACGACGCGATCAGCACCTCATCGCCCACCGCCACCGCGCCCGAGGCCACCGTGCCGGAAAAGCCGCGGAAGTCGAGATTGGGGCGGTTCACCCATTGCACCGGAAAGCGCAGCTTGCCCTCGGTGCGATCCTCGGCAACCTCGACACTTTCAAGATAAGGCACCAGTGGCGTGCCGGTGAACCACGGCGTCCGCTCGCTTTGCGCAAGAATATTGTCGCCGCGCAACGCCGAAACCGGAACCGCCGCCAGTGTCTTGAACCCGAGCGGCTCGGCAAAGGCGCGGTATTCGGCAACGATGCGGTCATAGGTGGCCTGGTCGTAATCGACGAGGTCGATCTTGTTGACCACCAGCACCACATGCTTCACCCCGATCAGCGACAGGATGAACGAGTGACGGCGCGTCTGGGTCAGCACCCCCTTGCGGGCGTCAATCAGCACCAGCGCCAGATCGGCATTGGAGGCGCCGGTCGCCATGTTGCGGGTATACTGCTCGTGGCCCGGCGTATCGGCGACGATGAACTTGCGCTTGTCGGTCGAAAAGAACCGATAGGCCACGTCGATGGTAATGCCCTGCTCGCGCTCGGCCGCCAGCCCGTCGACGAGCAGCGAAAAATCGATCCCCTCTTCACCGACCGTGCGATTGTGGCTCTCCTTCTTGAGGCTCGCCAACTGGTCGTCGAGAATGAGCTGGCTGTCGTAGAGCAGACGCCCGATCAGCGTGGACTTGCCATCATCGACCGAACCGCAGGTGAGGAACCGCAGCAGCGACTTGTCCGTCTGCTGTTCGAGCCAAAGATTGAGGTCGGTATCGGCCGTCGCAAGGGCTAAGCTCATCAGAAATACCCTTCCTGCTTCTTCTTCTCCATCGACCCGACACTGTCGCTGTCGATCAACCGCCCCTCGCGCTCCGATGTCCGGCTCGCCTGCATTTCCATGATGATCGAAGGAAGATCAGCTGCTTCCGAGCGGATCGCCCCGGTCAGCGGATAGCAACCCAGGGTCCGGAACCGCACCACTTCCTCGCGCGGCACTTCGCCGGGTTCGAGCGGCAGACGGTCGTCATCCACCATGATCAGCGTGCCCTGCCGCTCCACCACCGGACGCGTCTTGGCAAAATACAGCGGCACGATCGGGATGTTTTCCGAATAGATATAGGTCCAGACGTCGAGCTCGGTCCAATTGCTGATCGGAAACACCCGCATGCTCTCGCCCGGATTGAGCCTTGTATTGAACACGCGCCACAGCTCGGGCCGCTGGTTCTTGGGGTCCCAGGCATGGGACGCATTGCGATGCGAGAAGATGCGCTCCTTGGCGCGCGACTTTTCCTCGTCGCGCCGCGCCCCGCCGATTGCCGCGTCATACTTCCCGGCATTCAGCGCCTGCCGCAGGGCGGCGGTCTTCATGATGTCGGTATAGCGCGACGACCCGTGGGTGAACGGCGTAATCCCGTCGCGCACACCGTCCTGGTTCGTATGCCGGATCAGGTCGAACCCATAGTCCTCGGCGGTCTTGTCGCGAAAGGCGATCATCTCGCGGAACTTGAATGTCGTATCGACATGCAGCAGCGGAAACGGGATCTTGCTGGGATAGAAAGCCTTGCGCGCCAGATGCAGCAGCACGCTCGAATCCTTGCCGATGGAATACATCATCACCGGCCGCTCGAAACTCGCCGCCACTTCGCGCAGGATTTCTATGCTTTCGGCTTCAAGGCTCTGCAGATGCGTCAGGCGATTGCTGTCCACGTATCAGGCTCCGGTAACAGAGAAAATTCTCCCAAACCTCCTCTCTGGTTACGGCCAGACGCCCTCGTCCATCAAGCCTGAAACTGCCGGATTTACTGGGCTTGCAGCCCCTTGGGGCAAATTTGTGCGGCGCTGTTCCAGCCCCCGCCAAGCACCTCCACGAGAGCGCCCACGATCAAACCGTCAGACGCGTCGGCGTCCCCGCTGGGAGAAAAATAATTCTCAAGCAGACGCCGTAAGCGGCGGACTGGAACCGCAGCCCAGCCCAGCGATTGACCTTCTGACAGCACATCAGGAGGTCACCATGGCCAAGGAACAATCCAAGCCCGCCCCACTCGAAACCACCCCCGGCGAACAGCAGGACGACAATATCGATGATCTGGGCAACAAGGTCGGCGGCGGCAAGCAGGAACAACCAAAGACCGGTGACCAAACGGAAAAGCCCAAAGCCTGACCTGTGCGAAAGCCAAAGCACTCTTGCGAGCGTCGGGCCTCAATGCTAGAGGCAACCCGCTGCCGGTATAGCTCAGTTGGTAGAGCACCTGATTTGTAATCAGGGGGTCGCGGGTTCGAACCCTGCTGCCGGCACCACGCAACCCATTCAGAGATATCTCCAACGGGGCAGCAATGCGCCTCTCGACACGTTATTGGGTGGTCCCGATTTGGGGCCACATACCACTACTTGACGAATAATCACTCAAAACCAAGTATGCAGGTGCCATGATGGGGAGGGTGACGTGGATCCGTGGGTACCGGTATTTTATGAATCACCGGGGATCAGCACTGCCGACTGGCTTACAATCGGCCTCAGTTTAGTCAGCGTGGTAATCGGCGCTTTGATTAGTGCGCTTGTATCATACCACATACAGGAGCGTGCCAATCGGCATTCTGAAAAAAGAGAGGAACAAGCAAGGAAGGCAGACCAGCGTGGTCAGCTACTCAACGCCTTGTTCCGAGCGATGTACGTTCATGCGGATGTGAACTCGGTAGTCGTTGGCATTGCAGAATCTCATCTTAGAGCCAAAGCAGCTCAACTCAAATCGCAGAACCAGTGGACTCGCATAGCACCAATAGTCGGACGCGGCACCGCACAACCAATCATCGCTAGCGAGCTTGCACCTCTTGTAGACGCAAAGGAATTCGACCTCATTGCTCGATATTGTGAGTTACTAATGGGGCATAGCGCTTTGCTGCAAGCCCAAGAACTGTATGAAAGGGACTGGTTGGAACTGTCTGCCATGTTACCAGCGACTCGAACGAGCGCAGGAATGCTGCAGACGGGCCTCTCTGCAGACGAGGAGCGCGTCTTTCAACCACGTTTCACTCGTTTGAATGGCCTTGCCGTGAGTCTGGAGGAAAGTTCGGCCACACAACTAAAGCTTGCTACAGCTATAGTCCGAGATTTAGGGACCGCTGGCCAAGATCTCTTTGGGGAAGGCTTTCCAAAATATCGTGTACTCCCGGCAGCACCAGATATCGCTGCGCCCCGCACAAGCTCAGAATTAGGTCAAACTACTTCAATAACCCCTCCCGCATAAACGCGTCCCACCCAGCTAGTTTCGGCGCATCGCTCTCCTCCATGCCTTTCGGCTTGGCCTTCTCCGCCGCTTCCGCTTTCACCAGCTTCCGCTTCCACGCGGCCTGACGGCGCTTCTCGGCTGCCGTGGCAATGTCCTCCTCGCGCCAGTTGGTCACCTGATCGCTATCGAGCAGGTCTTCCACCTTGCGCGGGTCGAAGACGTGGAAGGTGATCTTCTTCGCCCTACCCCGCAGTTTGACCGTGCGCGTGCCGGCGCTGGGCAGGCGGCCGTCTTTCAGCCAGCGGTGGCGTTCGCTGGTCTTGATGGTGAGGATGTCTTCGATCTCGCGCGGAATGATCGGCAGGCTTTCGATGCCGACCAGCGCCGTGTCGATCTTGGCCGACAGCGCCGCAAACTGCTCTTCCTCGCCCTCGGGCAGCCCCAGCACCAGCGCGCTGCCGCGCACATCGACCAGTTTCTTGGCCGTGGCAGGCAACTTGGCCCGCACTTCGAGGAGGATGCCCTTGGCCCGTACTGACGAACCAAGTGTCGCTGCGGCAGGGAGATCCCACTCCTTGACGAAAACGGGCGGAATGATCTGCTTGGATTTGGGTGAACGCGCCATGGCCCTCAGATAGTCCGGCGCCGCGTCCGCTTCAACGTGTCTTGTCCCTGGGCAAGGACATGTGAAGGCAAAACCAGGCAGCAGAATGCCGCCTGGCCCCTAGCCGATGGCGTCCAGAATGGGCTGGACCAGGCCCCATTCGTCGAGGCGGGGCGCCAGCACCACGAAGGCAACCAGCACCAGCACGGCGATTTCCCCCATACGAACCAGGCGGCGGCGCGTTCTGCTGCGCAGGCAAAGCCCGCTCATCGCTGCGGCAAGCCGCGGCCCCGACGCAGAGCCTCGAGGTCGCTGCGGGTGACGCCGATGTCGTAGAGGATATGGTCGCTGAAGCCGCTGAGTTCACGATAGGCTTTCTGTTTGCGACGACGTTCGCGCCAGGAATCAATGATCTGCATTTGAGTTCTCCGTATTGGGAGGCGCTTCTCTAATGATCCGCTCAATGTCGCGGACCACCTGTTTGCGTAGGACTTTCGCTTTTCTTTCGCTTTGCTGGAAAACTCGGCAAACAAATTGCTAATGCCCACCCAAACGCGCGGTTTCCATTGCGGGTGGACATGGTCAAAGCACCGTCAATGACGGCCGGATGGACCGTCCCATTCGAAACAGAAACGTCCCGGAGCCGTCATGCGACGCGCCATCATGTTGTCCAGCCTTTACGCCGTGAGCATCGCCTTCCTGGTGCTGCCCTACGGCCTCATGCACTGAAACAGGAGACCCGAAAATGCGCCTGCCCAGAACCATCGCCTTCGACGACACCGCCTTTCCCGAACTCATGGCGACCTTCCAGGATATCGACATGGCCATAGCGACCATGGTCGCGACCGATCCCGGCTTCCAGGCCCGGAGCACCACGCCGCGCCGCAAGAGCAAGGCTACGCCAGCCACTTCCACGCGTCAGCGCATCGAACGGCGCGCCGCGGCCTAGTCGAGGTCCGGCGCAACCGGGCTGGCGATGAACAGGCTGATCAAATCCGCCTGCCGGTCGGTCTCGGTCTTACGGAACAGGTTCTTCATCGTGTAGCTCACCGTATTGCGGGATATGCCGAACTCATCGGCGATTTCATCGAGCCGCAAACCGCGTGACAGCGCCAGCGCAATGCGCGTTTCAGCCGGCGACAGACCATAGAGATGCGCTACCGCTTCCGCCACCGAACTCAGCCGCCGCTCGGGATCGGTCACGAACACCCCGACGGCGGCCGTGCCGGGCTGCGCCGGTCCACGTGACAGCGGGCAACAGATCGCGACAAGCGACCGCTTGCCCGAATGGCGCGTCAGCGCCACCGCCTGGCTGCCGTCACGGGCGCCAGCGCTGCCCTTTTCCATCGCCCGGTCAACCGCGTCGCGCAGGGCCTGCGTCTGCTGCGGTTTCTCGCCCCGCAGGAAGTTTTCCAGCGACAGCGACAGCCCGTCCGCCTCCTCCAGCAACTCCTCGCCACGGCGGTTGCGGAACACCACCTTGCGCTCGCTGTCGAGCAGGAACACGCCCACCGCCAGCCGGTTGAGCGCTTCATTGGCCCCCGACAGAGCGAGGCGGATGCTCTCGTCGGCCACGGCTGGCTCGGCAGGAGCCACATGCGCCTTGATCCGCGCCACCTGGCTCAGCCGGGCGGCAATGGTGATCAGCATCAGGTCATAGTCGATCGGCTTGGTGAGATAGTCGTCCACTCCGGCAGCCTTGCCGGCCAGGAGATCACTGCGCCCGGCCAGCGCGGTAAGGAATATAAAGGGCAGATCAGCCAGTTGCGCATTTTCGCGCACGCGCGCCAGCACCTCGAGCCCCGACATCTGCGGCATGGTGATATCGCAGAGCACGAGGTCCGGCACTTCGGCATCCAGCGCCGCCAGCGCCTCCTTGCCATTGGCGGCTTCCAGCACGCGATAGCCCGCCGCTTCCAGCTCCTCGCGGATATCGGCGCGCAGGTCGATCTCGTCTTCGACGCAGAGAATGGTTTGCATGATCAGGCCTCGACCTTCTGGAACGAACCATCAGCAGCGAGCATCTGGCGGCGATAGGGAAACAGCAGCGAAAATGTTGAGCCGGCGCCCTCCTGGCTGGCGACCTCCACCCGCCCGCCATGGAGGCTTGCAATATGGGCGGCAAAACTCAGCCCGATGCCCGTGCCCGGAATGCCCTCGGCCGTGCTAGCCCGGAAATAGCGCTGAAACAACTGCCCGATCTCCGCCTGCGGAATGCCAACGCCACTGTCACGCACCGCAATGGAGACCATATCCCCTATCAACTCCGTGCGTATCGTCACCGGCACGCCCGGCGGCGAGAACTTGAGCGCATTGGACACCAGGTTCTGCACCGCCTGCTCAAGCAGCGTCGGGTCCACCAGTGTGAGCTCTGGCAAAGTGCCCACTTCAAGCTTTACCCGATCCAGGTCGCCCTCCGGCTGCCCCTCCTGCACCAGCTCCAGCATGGCGCGCAGATCGGTCGGGCGCGGGGCGAAATTGATCTCGCCCTTGTCCAGTCGCGCCGCATTGAGCGTACTTTCCACCAGCCGCGTCAGCCGCAGGCAGGCATTGCGGATCTTGTCGGCGCGCGAGGCAATCTCCTCGGGCGGCATGTCCTCGCTGCGCCGGATCATGCGTTGCGCACTGGAATCGATGATGGCAATGGGCGTGCGGAACTGATGCGAGACCACGCTGATGAAAGTACGGTGCAGGCTCGAAATCTGCCGTTCGCGCTCCAGCGTCGCCTCGGCCGTGACCATCAGCCGGTGATCGCGCACATAGATGACGGCCAGCAACAGTCCGGCAAAGGCAGTCGCCCCGAGCGTCAGCAACAGCTCAAAAATCATCCGCCGCCGGTCATCGCGCGCCAAGGCATCGCGATCGCGCCGCGCCAGGAGGCCCGCATTGGCAATGTCGCGCATGGCCAGCGCCAGGGGCACCACCCTCTCGCGCATATCCGTGATCAAGTCGGCATCACCCGGTTGCAACCCCGCCAATTCGTCGCGCAGTCCCGCGATCACCGCCGGCATATCCGCCAGCACATCGGCATGGCCAAGCGCCTCGACCTGCCGCCGCGGCTCACCGCTTTCGAGAATGGCAACCCGGCTGACCATCAGGTCGAACCGCAGCTGCAGTTCATCGGGGGTAACCAGCCCCAGCCGGAAATTGGACAGGGCATCGGCAAAACGCACCGCCTCATACTGGCCCTGGCTCGACAGCCAGATCATGTCCTCGGGTATCTCGTCGCGAATCCGGCTCTCGCTGAACACCAGCCGCGCCGCCGCGCCCAGCAGCAGCGCCAAGAGGATCACCAGCGCCGCAAGGCCGAACAGAAACCGGCGCGAATACCAGGGGCCCAGGGTCATTCCACGGCCAGCGACCGCAACTGCCATACCCAGCGGTCATTGAGCTTGGGATCGAGCAATTCGACGTGGTCATTGCGTGGATAGACCACCCACAACGGCCCCTTGTCGCTGACCTGCATTTCCGCGCCGTTCATCACCATGGCGAGGATCACGTCATAGCGTTGCAATTCATCCATCGGGATCGGCGCCACGAAGTCATTGAGCGCCGTGGCAATCACCGTGGTACCGCTGGCTCCGACACGCTGCAGCACCGCACGGGCAAGAACGCCTTCGAACTTCTGCGGTCCGTCGGTCCATGCGGTGGTCGTTTCGACGCTGGTCATGCCCAGCGCGACCAGCATCTCTCGGTCGAAATCCGCTGCCCCGTCGCGGTTGGACACGGCAATATTGCCCGAAATGGTCAGGATCACCGGCCCTTTCGGTGCCGGCAGGGCATCCTGCGCCAGCACCGGTTGTGCCATCAGCAGCATCAGCGCAATGCCCAGACCCACGCTGGCCCCACGCATGGATACGGTCCCAACCGGCTTGTTCATCGGATCGCCCCCAGCAACCACCCAACAATGCTGCAAGTATCTTTAGCGCCGAACGTCAAATCACGCAGCATAAAACAATATCGCAAAGCAAAATAGAAAGCTGTTTTGCACCACCTATTTGCGTGGCTACAGCACATCCACCAGAAACTAAGTCTCAGCCGCACCCGCATCAGAAGACGCGGCGCCGAATGGGACAAACACAGATGAAGATATTCACCGCCATTTTGAACGACGGCCCGATCCTGGTCGGCCTGCTCCTCGTTCTCGCCTCGGTTCACGACCCAATGCACTGGCTGTCTGCCCTGCTCGGTTGAGCCTGTTATCGTCGCCAACCATGCGTTGGGCCCGCGATGAAACATAATGCTTCAAGCTCGTTCGAAATTGGAAACCAATCGCGAGCCCACCAGTGGCGCAGAGTTGGTCCGCGGGATTAGTGTGCCGCCACTCAATTCGTGGAGCGACTATGCACAAGCCCCTTCTTCTCGCCGCCATCCTGCTTGCCGGCGTGAGCCACGCCTCGGTCACCCAGGCGCAGGAAATCAACGCCGATGCCACCATCCGCATCGGTTCGCTCTATGAGCCGCAGAATCTCGACAACACTGCCGGCGCTGGCCAGGGCATCAACGAGGCTTTCAACGGCAACATCTATGAAGCCCTGTTCCAGCTTGCCGATGACGGCTCGGTCAATCCGACCCTTGTCGACAGCTACGAAGCCAGCGAAGACGGCCTGACCTATACATTCAAGCTCAAGCCCGGCGTCACCTTCCACTCCGGCGACCCGCTGACATCAGCCGATGTGAAATATTCCATTGAGCGCGTCACCGCCGAAGCCTCCAAGAGCTCGCGCAAGAAGAGCCTCTCGACCATCACCGGCATCGAAACGCCGGACGACCAGACCGTGGTCATCACGCTCTCGGCCCGCTCGATCTCCCTGCCCTACAATCTGTCCTACGTCTGGATCGTCAACGACGCCGCCAGCGACATCACCGCAGCCGAAGACGGCACCGGCCCCTATACGCTGGAGGAATGGCGCCGCGGTTCGGCCCTGGCGCTGGCCCGCTTCGACGGCTACTGGGGCGATGCTCCCAGCAATGGCGAAGTGATCTACACCTATTTCACCGACGCCACCGCGCTCAACAATGCGCTGCTGACCAATGCCGTCGACATCATCACCTCGGTCCAGAGCCCCGATTCCCTGGCCCAGTTCGCCGGCAATTCCAGCTTCACCGTCACCGAAGGCGCTTCCACCACCAAGGAACTGCTGGCCTATAACGACCGCGTTGCGCCCTTCGACAATGTCCAGGTCCGCAAGGCTCTGGCCCGCGCCACCGACAAGGCGCGCCTGCTCAACTCCATCTGGGGTGACTATGGCACGCTGATCGGCTCCTTCGTGCCGCCGACCGACCCCTGGTATGTCGACCTGACCGGCGTCGATGCCTACGACGTCGAAGGCGCCAAGGCCCTGCTGGCCGAAGCCGGCTATCCCGATGGCTTCGAATTCACCCTCGATACGCCCGACTACGATCCCCATCCGATCGTCGCGCAGTTCCTGCAGACCGAATATGCCAAGATCGGCGTCACGGTGAACATCAACGTCATCACCGCCAATGAATGGTACACCAAGGTCTACCAGAGCCACGATTTCCAGGCGACGCTGCAGGAGCACGTCAACCACCGCGACATCGTCTTCTACGGCAATCCCGACTTCTACTGGGGCTACAACAACCCCGACGTGGTCAAGCTGGTCGCCGATGCCGAAGCTGCTGGTTCCGAAGACGAACAGACCGACAAACTGCGCCAGGCCAATGAGCTGATCGCCGAGGATGCTGCCAGCAATTGGCTCTACCTCTATCCCCAGATCGTCGTCTCGGCCGCCAATGTCTCCGGCTACCCGGTCAACGGCCTCAACTCCCAGTTCTACGCCTACGACATCCAGAAGACGGAATAATCGCAGTTCTAACCACGCCTACGGTGTCACCCCGGCCTTGAGCCGGGGCCCATCCCGAGATCAGGCCACGGCCGCAAGGTAGACCGAATAGCCACCTTGCGGCAGGTCGAACATCTCAGGTTGGATCCCGGCTCAAGGCCGGGATGACATCGAGTGCGTTGAAGACACCCATGAAATCCGAACAGTCTGTCCACCGGCCCTCGGGCCGGTGGCTTTGCTTTTGCCGACCCATTAGGGTGCGCACCGTCCAGCGCAAGGGATTCCACCCATTCTCGCCTATACTCTTCGTCGCACGCTGATCCTGATCGCTTCGCTCTTCGCCGCAGCCGTGGTGCTCTTCGTGCTGCTGCGCCTGCTGCCCGGCGATCCGGCCAATGCCCTGCTGGGCGTCGGCGCCACCGAACAGCAGATTGCCGCCGCCCGCGCCCAGGTTGGCTCGGACCAACCCCTCGTGACCCAATTCGCCGGCTTCATCGGCAATCTGGCGCGCCTCGATCTCGGAACCAGCTTTGTCAGCCGCGCCTCGGTCATCACCGAAATCGGCAACCGCATGTCGGTCACCCTGCCGCTGACTTTTTTCGGCTTCATCGTCGCCCTTGCCCTCGCCATTCCGCTCGGCATCATTGCCGCCGTCCGCTCCGACAAATGGTATGGCGGCGCCATCTCCGTCATTTCCCAGCTCGGCATCGCCATTCCCGTCTTCTGGGTCGGCATCCTTCTGGTGACGCTGTTCTCGATCAACCTGCGCTGGCTGCCCTCGGGCGGCTTCCCCTTGCGGGGCTGGAGCAATTTCGGCGAAGCCATGCTGGGCATGATCCTGCCAGCGCTGACCATCGGCCTCGTCATGGGCGCCTCGCTGCTGCGATATGTCCGCGCCGCGACGCTCGACGTGCTCAACAGCGACTTCATCCGCACCGCTCGCGCGCTCGGCTCCAGCTTCCCCGAAGCGCTGCTGCGCCATGGCCTGCGCAATGGCGCCGTGCCGGTGATTTCCATTCTCGGCATCGAACTGGCCAGCACCTTCCTTGGCGCCGTGGTCATCGAGCGCGTCTTCAGCCTGCCGGGCCTGGGCTCCATGCTGCTGCTCGCCATCCAGCAGCGCGACTATCCCAATGTGCAGGGCGTGCTGTTCATCTCGACCCTCCTGGTGCTGCTGATCGGTTTTGCCGCCGACCTGGCCCAGCGCCTGATCGATCCGCGCCTGCGCGGCCGCGTCGGGGTGACGTCATGAGCACCGCTGCCGTCACCACCCCGCCGCGTCGCAAAGGCAAAAAGTCGCTGACCCTCTGGGCCGGCGCAATTCTGGTCGGCCTGCATGTCGTGGTCGGCCTGCTCTCGCTGGTCTGGCTCCCCTATGACCCCAACGCCTTCACCGGCGGCCGTCTCGAAGGCGCCAGTCTCCTTCACTGGGTCGGGACCGACCGCTTGGGACGTGACCTCTTCACCCAGTTGATGATCGGCAGCCGCATCGCGCTATTCGTCGGCGTAGGTGCCGTGGCCATTGGCGCCGCGATCGGCGTCATGCTTGGCCTCCTCGCCGCCTTCGCCAGCAAATGGCTCGACGACGCGCTGGCCGCCACCCTCGACATCCTCATCGCCTTCCCCACCCTGCTGATTGCCATGCTGGTGGTCGCCATGAGCGACACCGCCAGCCTCTGGTCGGCCGTCGTTGCCCTTGGCATTGCGCTCTCGGCCATCGTCGCCCGCCTCACCCGCATCCTCGCCAAGCGCGTGCTGGTGATGGACTACATCACTGCCGCCCGCACCTCGGGCTCGTCCTGGCTCAAGATCGTCGCCATCCATATACTGCCCAATATCTGGCCGACGCTGTCGGTGAACTTCGCCCTGCAATTCGGCCTCGCCGTCATCGCCGAAGCCTCGCTCTCCTATCTCGGCCTCGGCGCCCCGCCACCCAATGCCTCCTGGGGCCGCATGCTGCAGGAAGCGCAGGGCACGGTCTATACCGCCCCACTCGGCGCCATTGCCCCCGGCATAGCTCTCGTCTCGCTGGCCATCGGCGTAAACCTTCTGGCCGACGGCTTGCGCGAGCGCATCGATCCGACGAGGTCGGCCCGATGAGCCCTCTACTCGACGTCAAGAACCTGACCATAAGCGCCGGGGACACAACGCTTGTCTCAAACCTGTCCTTCACCCTTGCCCGCGGCGAGCGCCTCGGCCTGATCGGGGAATCCGGCTCTGGCAAATCGCTGACCTCGCTGGCCGCCACAGGGCTTCTGCCGACGGGCCTCAGCGCCGACGGCTCGGTGATCCTGGCCGGCCAGCAAGTCATCGGCAGCAAGGACACCACGCTCAACCGCCTGCGCGGCACCGCCGTCGCCATGGTCTTCCAGGAACCGCTGACCGCCCTGGATCCATTGATGCGCGTCGGCAAGCAGGTTGCAGAACCCCTCGCCCGTCGTGCTCGCCGCGATGGCAGGCCCTTGACCGGCGCGGCCCTCGATAAGGCCGTCCTCGCCCTGCTCAACGATGTCGCCCTGCCCGATCCCGCGCGCCTAGCCCGTGCCTATCCACATGAGCTTTCCGGCGGCCAGCGCCAGCGCATCGCCATTGCCATGGCCCTCGCCTGCCAGCCGGACCTCCTCATCGCCGACGAGCCCACCACCGCGCTCGACGTCACCACCCAGGCCGAAATCCTCGGCCTGCTCGACCGTCTGATCCGCGAGCGCAACATGGCCCTGCTCTTCATCAGCCACGACCTGCCGGTCGTTGCCAACACGGTCGAGCGCATCGTCGTCCTGCGCCAGGGCATCGCTGTCGAAGCCGGACCCGTGGCCAGCGTCTTCGCCAATCCGCAGCACGACTACACCAGGAGCCTGCTCGCCGCCGCGCAGCGCCTCGATCACGCGCTGGAGGGCAAGCCATGAGCCTGATCCGCGTCGACAACGTCAGCTTCGGCTACACGGCAGAGCGCCGCATTCTCGATGGTGTCTCGCTCGATATCGCCCCCGGCGACACCATCGGCCTTGTCGGCGAATCCGGCTCGGGCAAGACGACGCTTCTGCGCCTCCTGCTTGGCCTCACGCGGCCCGACAGTGGCAGCATCACCTTCGACGGCCAGCAGCTCGATCCGGCGAACCGCAGCTTCATGCGCGACTTCCGCAAACAGGCGCAAGTGGTCTTCCAGGATCCCTATTCCTCGCTCGACCCGCGCCAGAACATTGGCGCCATCATCGCCGAGCCGCTGCGCTCGCTGAAGGTGCCGGGCGATCATGCCACCATGGTCGGCGATGCGCTCGAAGCGGTCGGCCTGACCCGCGACATCGTCACCCGCTATCCGCATCAATTCTCCGGCGGTCAGCGCCAGCGCATCGCCATCGCCCGCGCCATTGTCGCCGGCCCGCGCCTGCTGCTGGCCGACGAGGCCGTCAGCGCCCTCGACCTCACCACGCGCATCCGCATCGTCGATCTGCTGGCCCGCCTCAGCGAGACCATGAGCCTGCTCTTCGTCTCCCATGACATCGGCGTGGTCGCCGCGCTCTGCCGCCGCATCGTCATTCTCGAAAAAGGCCGGGTGGTCGAACAGGGCGAGACCCGAACCGTGCTCGCCAACCCGCAACACCCCTACACGCAGCGCCTGCTCGCCAGCGTGCCGCGCCTATCCATCAAGAAAGCATCCTCATGAGCTACGAAACCGACTATGCCGACTGGCAGACCCGCCGCCTCGCTGCGCTGAAGGCTCCAGATGGCTGGCTCAACATCGTCGCGCGTGACTGGCTTTCCGAAAACACGGTGAAGGTCGGCGCTGCCGCGGACAATGACATCGTTCTCCCCACGGGCCCCGACCATGTCGGCACCATCACCCAGGATGCGGCGGGCGGCGTGACCTATGCCCCGGCCGATGGCGGCGCCCCGATCAAGCTCGAACTCTCCAAATACAAGCCGCCCCGCTTCACCGCCGGCAATCTGCTGCTCGAAGTCACCACGCTCAACGGCGAAAACGCCCTGCGCGTGCGCGATACGGCGTCCAAAGCCGCTGAGGATTTCGCCCCGATCGACTATTTCCCGCTCGACCCCACCTGGCGCATCCTCGCCGACTGGATCGCGCTGGACGCCCCCAAGAGCCTGTCGATCACCACCTCCAAGGCCATTCCCACCGAAGTCGAAGCCACCCACAAGGCCGTCTTCATCCGCGATGGCGTGACCTACGAACTGCTGGCCACCCACGGCAGCAAAGAAAGCCCGCAATTCGTCGTCCGCGACCTCACAGCCAAGGACGAAACCTACGGCGCCTGCCGCTTCGTCTTCGGCGAGAACGTCACCGACAGCACCATCGTGCTGGACTTCAACAAGGCGATCAATCCGCCCTGCGCCTATACCGAATTTGCCGTCTGCCCGCTGCCGCCCGCCGAAAACGTCCTACCCATCCGCATCGAGGCGGGCGAGAAGAAACCGGCACACAGCTATAGCTAAACCATTATCTAAACACGAGAATCTATCAAATAAGGCCCGCGTTTCATCGCGGGCCTTTGTCATTTCGTGCCCGCCCATCCACGCAGGCAGTTTGTTTCGCCGCCCCTGCTCAAAACGAAAGTCGTCGCGCGCCGCGGCATGCGGCAGGGAAATAGCCTTGCGAACTGACGTCCGGAACAGCCCCCACCAATTTACTCTACAATTTCACTAGACTTACTATGAGGCTCTGATTTCAAGGGAGCTTCCGATGTCCTATCGCCTCAGCCTGCTCGACAAGAGCCCGATCAGCAAAGGCGAGTCCGCGACCACGGCCCTGCAACGCACAATTGCCTTCGCCCGCCGCGCCGAAAGCCTGGGCTATGCCCGCTTCTGGGTCGCCGAGCATCACAACACCGCCGAACTGGCCAGTTCCTCACCGGAAATCCTGATCGCCGCCATTGCTGCCGCGACCAAATCCATCCGCGTCGGCTCGGGCGGCGTCATGCTGCAGCACTACAGCCCCTACAAGGTCGCCGAGAATTTCAACCTGCTCGAAAGCCTCGCGCCCAACCGCGTCGACATCGGCATCGGCAAGGCCCCCGGTGGTCTGCCGCTCTCGACCAAGGCGCTGCAGGCCGGCCGCGATCCCGCCCAGCGTCCCGATTTCGCCACCCAGCTCCGCGAACTCGACAGCTATCTTGGCGCCGGCAAGCCGGACCGCGTCACCGGCCTCGCTGCCACGCCCGCTCCGGCGACCCAGAGCGAAAAATTCCTCCTCGGCGCCAGCGTCGAAAGCGCTACCCTCGCCGCCGAACTCGGCTGGCAATTCGTTTTCGCCCGCCATCTCAACGGCGACGATGTCGCCCTCGCTTCTGCCATTTCCACCTATCGCGACCTCGCCCACCGCACGCCCATTGTCGCGCTGGCCGCCGTGGTCGATCCGGATGGCGATAAGGCCCGCCAGTCTGCCGAGGCCTTCACGCCCTGGCGCGTCACCATCCCCAACGGCCAGTCCGTCACCGTGGGCAGCGAGGCCCAGGCCGCCGAATATGCCCGCCAGGCCGGCGTCACCGACTACACGGTCGAACAGCGCAAGGCCAATGTCCTCGCCGGCAACGGCCACGAGGTCGTGGCCACGATCGACGCGCTGGCGAAAGAATACGCCATCGATGAATTCATCATCGACCTGGCCAATCAGGGCGACAGCCGCCTCGAGGCCATCAGCCTGATCGCAGCAGCCCGCGACGCCGCCGCCGCCCCCAAAGCCCTTTCCGCCTGATCCCTGGAGTTATCTATGAGCCAGAAACGCATTCCCTTCGGCATCATGCTGCACGGCCCCGGCGGCCACATGAACGCCTGGAAGCACGAGAGCGGCCCTGCCGACGCCTCGGTCAATTTCTCCTTCCTGCTCGAGCAGACCAAAAAGGCCGAAGCCGCCGGCATTGCCTTCGCCTTTGTCGCCGACGGCCTCTACATCAACGAACAGTCCATCCCCCATTTCCTCAATCGCTTCGAGCCCATCGCCCTGCTCTCGGCCCTGGCCGCGACCACCAGCACCATCGGTCTCGTCGGCACGCTGTCCACCTCCTATAGTGACCCTTTCACCGTCGCCCGCCAGTTCGCCTCGATTGACCTGCTGAGCAATGGCCGCGCCGGCTGGAATGCGGTGACCTCGCCCCTCGAAGGCTCCGCCCGCAACTACGGCCGCGTGCAGCATCCCGACCATGCCCTGCGCTATGAAATCGCCGGCGAGCATATCGAGATCGTCAAGGGCCTCTGGGACAGCTGGGACGACGACGCCTTCACCCGCGATCGCACCACCGGCCAGTTCGCCGATTTCGCCAAACTCCATCGCCTCAACTTCAAGGGAAAATTCCACTCTGCCGAAGGCCCGCTCAATATCGAGCGCTCGCCCCAGGGCCAGACCGTCATGTTCCAGGCTGGCGGCTCCGATGCCGGCGTCGAACTGGCCGGCCGCCATGCCGATGCGGTCTTTGCCAACTCCGCCAGCTTCGAGGAAAACCGCATCCTGACGCAAAAGCTCAAGCAAAGCGCCATCGCCCATGGCCGCGGCGCCGATGCCATCAAGGTCCTGCCCGGCGTCGGCATCATCCTCGGGTCGACCGAGGAAGAGGTCGAGCGCAAATATCAGGAGATCGCCGGCCTCGTGAATACAACCGAAGCGCTGCATTACCTCGGCCGCTTCTTTGACCATCACGATTTCAGCCAATACGACCTCGACGCGCCCTTCCCCGAACTGGGCGATATCGGCGCCAACAATTTCAAGTCTGGCACCGACCGCATCAAGTCCCGCGCCAAGGCACTCGGCCAGACCCTGCGCGATGTGGCGCTCGAATCCACCACGCCGCGCAGCGAATTCCAGGGCACGCC
This sequence comes from uncultured Devosia sp., assembly GCF_963517015.1. Taxonomy (NCBI): domain Bacteria; kingdom Pseudomonadati; phylum Pseudomonadota; class Alphaproteobacteria; order Hyphomicrobiales; family Devosiaceae; genus Devosia; species uncultured Devosia sp. The sequence continues at coordinate 2,003,992 of NZ_CAUQDV010000001.1, read as the reverse complement.
CGAACGGGTCGCCGACAAGATCGAACAATGGGTCGATGGCGGCGCCGCTGATGGCTTCGTGCTCGGCTTCCCCGTTTCCGCCCAGGGCTGGAGCGATTTCGATCAGCACGTCCTGCCCATTCTCGAAGCCCGTGGCCGCCACTCCCGCGACCAGATCGGCACTACCCTGCGCGATCATCTGGGCCTGCCCTTCCGCGAAAGCCGCTACGCGCTCGACGACGAAAAGGCGGCCGTGTGATGGGCGACACCTTCATCCGTTCCACCCCCACGGACGCGCTCGCCCAGCCGCTGGTCGAACAGCTGACCCACGAATACCAGAGCCGCTACGGCGACTATTTCGAGGAAGGCGGCGCATCGGTCGAGATGAATCGCTATCCGCCCGAACGCTTTGCCGCGCCCGACGGGGATTTCATCCTCCTCCTGCGCGACGGCCAGCCGATCGCCGGTGGCGCCTTCATGCGCTATGACGAGACCACCGCCGAGTTCAAGCGCATGTGGACCCATAGCGATCACCGCCGCCAGGGCCTCGCCCGCCGCGTGCTGGCCGAGCTGGAAAATCGGGCACTGGCGCTGGGTTACACCCGCGTCTACCTCACCACCGGCTTCCGCCAGCCCGAAGCGGCCAGCCTCTATCTCGGCAATGGCTACACCGCGCTCTATGACGTCACGGCCGATCCCGAGTCCGTCCAGATCCTGCCTTTCGAGAAGCATCTGGCGCAAAGCAATCTGCGTCTGACCGGCTAACCTCAGGGGACAAATTTGTCCCCGATCCTCCCAAACAACAGAATGCCTGCGCATTGCAGCGCGCTCTGCTTCGAAACTAATGTCTATAAAATTGATAGACTAAAGAGGTCGCACCAATGGCATCGGCAACAGACGTCGGCACGGAACCCACCTTCAAGCGCAGGACGGCGCGCGAACACGCAGGCCTCAGGATTGTCCCGGCACGCCATCCCTGGCGCGTTGTCGGCAGCCTGCTCGCGGCCTTCGTCATTGCGGTGACGCTCCACTCCATCTTCACCAATGAGCGCTGGGGCTGGGCGGTGTTTGCCCAGTTCTTCTTCTCCGAACCGGTCCTCGTCGGCCTTGGCCGCACCCTGCTGCTGACTGCTCTCGCCTCGGTCATCGGCTTCTTCCTCGGCGGCCTTTTGGCCTTCGCCCGCGTCTCCAAATCGCCGCTGCTCTCGGGCCTTTCCTGGGGCTATATCTGGCTGCTGCGCTCCATCCCGCTGATCGTGCTGCTGCTGGTGCTCAACAACCTCGGCTACCTCTACGCCACCATCAATGTCGGCGTGCCCTTCACCAATATCCTCTTTGCCCAGTTCGACACCGTCCAGACGCTCAGCCCCTTCGCCGTGGCGCTGATCGGCCTCAGCCTCAATCAGGCGGCCTTCTCGTCCGAAATCATCCGCGGTGGCATTCTCTCGGTCGATCAGGGCCAGCACGAAGCCGCCGCCGCACTCGGCCTTACCCGCTGGCGCCAGGGCATCCACATCGTCCTGCCCCAGGCCATGCGCGCCATCCTGCCCTCGGGCTTCAACGAGATCATCGGCCTCGCCAAGGCGACGTCCATTGTCTACGTCCTCGCCCTCCCCGAGCTTTTCTACACCGTCCAGGTCATCTACCGCCGCAACCTCGAAGTCATTCCGCTGCTGATGGTCGCCACCGTCTGGTATCTGGTCATCATGATCGTGCTGTCCTCGGTGCAGTATTTCGTCGAGCAGCATTTCGCCAAGGGCGCCCGCCGCGACGCCGGCCCCACCGCCATCGACAAGGCCCTCCGCCTCATCGCCCGCCCCAAGCTTGAAACCGCCATCGCACCGGCCACCGCCCGCAAGCCGCTCAGCGCCACGCTCGGCAATGCCGGCGACGGCCAGGTCGATATCCATGGCATCAACAAGAGCTTTGGCAGCAATGTCGTGCTCGACAATGTCAGCGTCACCATCGCACCGGGTGAAGTCATCGCTATCATCGGCCCCTCGGGCGCCGGCAAGTCCACCCTGCTCCGCACCATCAATCACCTCGAACGCGCCGATGCCGGAGTGGTCAGCATCGACGGCGAACTGATCGGCTACGAGCGGCGCGGCGATGTGCTCTACGAGCTCAAGGAGCCTGCCATTCGCCGCCGCCGCTCTGCCGTCGGCATGGTGTTCCAGAGCTTCAATCTCTTCCCCCACCTCACCGCGCTCGAAAACATCATCGAGGCCCCGGTCTCGGTCGGCGGCGTGCCGCGCGACGAAGCCATCGCCGATGCCCGCGATTTGCTGGCCCGCGTCGGCTTGGCCGACAAAGCCGACAGCTATCCGCGCCACCTCTCCGGCGGCCAGCAGCAGCGCGTCGCCATCGCCCGCGCCCTGGCGCTGCGTCCCAAGGTTCTGCTGTTTGATGAGCCCACTTCAGCACTCGATCCTGAGCTGGTCGGCGAAGTGCTCGACGTGATCAAGGAACTCGCCAAGTCCGGCACCACGCTGATCATCGTCACCCACGAAATCGGCTTTGCCCGTGAAGTCGCCGATCGCGTGGTCTTCATGGAAGGCGGCAAGGTGCTCGAAGTCGCACCACCCGAACGCCTGTTCAGCGACGCTGCTCACCCCCGTACCCGCGAATTCATCGCCAAGGTTCTCTAGCCCCTCAACGCTTCCGCCTGCGCCGCCTGCTCCATACCCTTGCCGGGGCAGGACGGCGCACGTCCCGACCATCCCAAAAGGCCCAACATGCTCACCCGCAAATCCTTCCTCCTCGGCGCCACCGCCACCCTGCTCCTCTCGGCCACCTCCGGCGCAGTCCTTGCCCAGGCCCAGTTCGATCTCAGCCCCGAACCGGCCAGCCGCCTCCACGCCGAAAAGGTCGATGCCATCGCATCGCTCCTCCCGGCCGACTTCGATTTCGCCAGAGACGGCACCTTCACCATTGCCATCGCGGCCGGTGCCCCACCCACCGCCACCTATGCCACTGATGGCGCCACCATTGTCGGCTTCGACCCAGATCTTGGCCGTCTCGTCGGTGAGGTGCTTGGCGTCCCCACCGAAATCATCCCCATCGCCTGGGCCGACTGGCCGCTGGGCCTGACCGGCGGCAAATACGATGCCGTCATCTCCAATGTCGGCGTCACCGAAGAGCGCAAGGAGAAATATGACTTCTCCACCTACCGCATCGGCGTGCATGGCTTCTACGTCGCCAAGGACAGCGCCATCACCGAGATCAAGGAGCCCAAGGATATTGCGGGCCTCCGCGTTATCACCGGCTCGGGCACCAATCAGGAACGCATCGCCCTGCAATGGGACGAGCAGAACCAGGCTGCCGGCCTCGCCCCCATCGAACTGCAATATTACGACGACGAGGCTGCTGCACTCCTCGCCATCAGCTCCGGCCGCGCCGATGTCCAGCTCAACCCCAATGCACCCCTCGCCTATCAGGCGGCCGTGACCGGACAGACCAAACTGGTTGGCCTCATCAGCTCCGGCTGGCCCAATCCCGCCGATGTCGGCGTCACCACCCGCAAGGACAGTGGCCTCGCCGAGCCGATCACCGCAGCGATCAACAGCCTGATCGAGACCGGCACCTATGGCGAACTGCTCGACCAATGGGGCGTGGCCGAAGAGGCCGTCGATGTCTCGCGCACCAACCCGCCCGGCCTGCCCAAGCCAAAGCCCTGAGCCGCTCCATGTCCGTCTCCATCAGCCAGCTCGGCTTTCTTACTCCCGGCAATTTCAGCAATGACAGCCCGTTCGAGGGCGTCGAGGCGACGCTCAACCTCATCGCCTTTGGCGAGAGCCTGGGGTTCAACTCGGCCTGGGTCCGCCAGCGCCATCTCGAACCCGGCATCGGCACGGCGGCGGTGTTTCTCGCCGCCGCCAGCCAACGCACCTCGACCATCCAGCTTGGCTCCGCCGTGATCCAGATCGGCTATGAAAGCCCCTTCCGTCTGGCCGAAGACCTGTCCATGGTCGACGTGCTCTCGCGGGGCCGGCTCAATGTCGGCCTCAGCGCCGGCGTGCCGCCACATGCCGCCCTGATCGGTTCGCTGGTGCATGACGGCGACTGGCAGGACCATGACCTGAGCCACGCCCGCATTGCCCGCTTCGCCGAAAATCTGCGCGGCCATTATCTGGGCGACGACGATACGCTCATCAGCACGCCCTTCGGCCAGATCCGCCCACGCCTGCAGCCCCATGCCCCCGGCCTTTCCGACCGGCTCTGGTATGGCGGCGGCTCGCAGAAATCGGCCCGCTGGGCCGGCGAGAATGGCTTCAATCTCCTCACCGGCAATGTCATCTCTGGCGAAGAGACCGACGACTTCCACACCGCCCAGCAGCGCCTGATCGAAACCTGGCGCGCAGCCTCCGGCGGCAAGGGCCGCGTCGCCCTCGGCCGCGTCATCGTGCCGATCGATTCCGCGCCCCCCGCCCGCATCGCCCGCTACCAGGCCTTTGCCGCCAGTCGTTTCGAGCGGACCCTGGCGCCCAATGGCCCCAAGCGCACGCTGTTCCCGCGCGACCTCGTCGGCACAGCCGAGGAGATCGTCGAATGGCTGCTCACCGATCCCGTCCTGCCACTGGTCGACGAGCTGCGGCTTGAGCTGCCCTACGAATTCACCCTGCCCGAATACGAGCAGATCCTCTCCGACACCGTCGAGCGCATCGCGCCCGCCCTCGGCTGGTCACCCTCCATTCCCTTTTCCGCCGAAGCCCGCCGCGCCTCGGCCTGATCCCTTCAACCAAGAAGCCCCCAAGGAAGCCCCAATGAAAGCGTCGCCAACCCTCAAACACCTGCTGGCCGGCCTGGCCTTCGTCGCCCTCACCGGCACGGCCCTCGCCCAGGCAGACTTCGACCTCAGCCCCGAACAGCCCGGGCGCCTCAAAGCCGAGCCCAATGCGGAAGCCATCGCTGCCATCCCGGACGACTACAAGTTCACCACCGACGGCACCTTCACCGTCGCCGTCTCGCCCTGGGATCCCCCGATCGCCACCTTTGCCGTGGATTCCACCACCGTCGTCGTCGGCGTCGACCCGGACCTTGCCTCCCTGATCGCCGATTCCCTTGGCCTCAAGCTCGCACTCGTCCCCACTGCCTGGCAGGACTGGCCGCTCGGCGTCACCTCGGGCAAATACGACGCGGTGATCTCCAATGTCACCGTCACCGAAGAGCGCAAGGAGAAGTTCGACTTCTCCAGCTACCGCCAGGACGTCGTCGGCTTCTATGTCCGCAAGGACAGCCCGATCACCGAGATCGACGAGCCCAAGGACATTGCGGGTCTGAAGGTCATCACCGGCGCCGGCACCAATCAGGAAAAGATCATCCTCGAATGGGACCGCCAGAATGTCGAAGCCGGCCTCGCCCCGGTGGAAGTCCAGTATTACGACGACTCCGCCGCCAGCACCCTCGCCCTGCAATCCGGCCGCGCCGATGTGGAATTCAATCCCAATCCGACGCTCTCCTATTCGGCTGCTGTCACCGGCGACACACGCCTCGTCGGCATCCAGAGCGGCGGCTGGCCGCTCAAGGCCGAGATCGCCGCCACCACCCGCAAGGATAGCGGCCTTGCCGATGCGATCACCATCGCCATCAACGGCCTGATCGCCGACGGCCTCTACGCCCAGACGCTGGAGCGCTGGAATGTCTCGGCCGAAGCCGTCGAGACCTCCCAGACCAATCCCCCGGGCCTCCCCAAGACCTGATTTCCATTTGTGCGGCGGTCCTAACAGGCCGCCGCTTTCTCTCGCATGGAGGCCAACTTGGCCAAGGACAAGCTCTATCTCATCAAGCCCGGCTTCACCGATCCCAACCGGGATGACGGTCCCTTTGTCTGCCCCTTCTGCAATCAGATCGAAGGCCTGCTGGCGAGCTTCCCAGACCTCGCGGCGAGGCTCGATGTCGAACAGGTCGAATTTCCCCGGCCCCGCGCCGCAGTCATCGCCGCTGTCGGGGAGGCAAATCAGGCACTGCCGCTCTTGGTCTTTGGCGACAACCCGCCCGACGCTGCCAGCCAGCATGGCGAGACCCGCTATGTGCAGGACACCAACCAGATTCTCAACCTGCTCGCATCACGCCACGGCTTCCCCAAGCCGCACAGATTCCTCGCCTGATCGTTAGTCTACAAAGTTAGTAGATATAAATTCTCGGGCACGGCTGAACTTGAAAAAACCGTGCCCTCCCAGCCTCTCCCTTAGGCTCCCGACCCGATCTAGGCTCATCCCAGTCGCAACGGACTGACTGCCACTCTCAAGGAGGTCACATGTCGATCGTCGATTTTGCAACCTATGCCTCGCCCGCCGCGCCATTGGTCACGGCCGACGTCCCCAGCTTCAAGAGTGCCATGGGGCGCCTGGCCGGCGCCGTCTCGGTCATCACCGTCGGCACGGGCGAAGCGCGCACCGGCTTCACCGCCACTTCGGTCTCCTCCTATTCCATGGATCCGCCGACCATCCTCGTCAGCGTCAACAAGAACTCCTCCTCCTGGCCGGCCCTGCTCGAAGCGCGCTCCTTCGCCGTCAATATCCTCGCCCATGGCCAAGCCGAAGTCGCGGACCGTTTCGCCGGTCGCGGCGGCATCAAGGGCAATGACCGCTATGTCGGCTGGGACTGGGAGCGCCTCGGCACCGGCACGCTGGGTCTTAACGGCGCCGTCTCGGTCATCGATTGCGATCTCGACGAAGCCATCGAGCGCCATTCCCACGCCATTCTGCTCGGCCGCGTCCGCTCGGTCGAAACCGATCCCCACATTTCCCCGCTGCTCTACTGGAGCGGCGGCTACCAAAATCTCGCAGGAGTCTGACGCCTCCGTCGTCCCAATCCAGGAGAAGCATCCATGATCCCGTTTTTTGGCATCCTTTCACCAGAAGTCGTCAAGCATGCTGGCGCCGAAGAAGCCCCGCTCAAGAAGAGCTTCTTCGGCAGCCCATCCGAGGCGGACGACAGCGACATACCCTTGACTCGCGCTGAGAGGGACGCCTGCTATCTGAATGGAAAGCTTGGCGAAATCGACCCCGTCGAGGAAGCCGCCCTGCGCCCCTTCTCCTCGGTCGCACGCTACTATTTCTGACCACCATGACGCGCCCGGTCCTCATCATCCCCGGCCTGCACGGCTCCCACGCCGGCCATTGGCAACACTGGTGGCGGCAGGACCACGCCGATGCCAGCATCGTCCAGCAGGCCGACTGGTCAAATCCACTGGAGTCAGAATGGCTTGAGGTCGCCGAGCGCGCCATCCTCCGCCGCCCTGACAGCCTGATCATCGCCCATAGCCTCGGCGCCATCCTTGTTGCCAAGCTGGCGCGCAGCCGCGTCGCCAATCGCATCGCCGGCGCCCTGCTCGTCGCCCCGGCCGACATCACCCGCACCTCGCTAAGGCACCACCGCACCTACGAATTCGGCGCCATGCCGCAGGATCGCATCCCCTTCCCGACCCTGGTCGTCGCCAGCCAGGACGACCCCTACATGCCCTATGCCAAGCTCGTCACCCTGGCCGGCCTCTGGGGCAGCCGCATCCACGACATGGGCCACGTGGGTCACATCAACGTCGAAAGCGGCTTCGGCCGCTGGACCCAGGGCTATGCCCTTGCCGCCTCCGTTCTTCCGCAACATCAGCTGCATTGAACGCGAGCGTCGCCATGACAGCCCCGCGGAACAGAATGCTCTTGTTTAGAGAGTTTCTAGACAGTAATTACCGTCCCAGACCGGCCCCGGAAATCGAGGCCGCTTCCCTGGGATGGCGCAAGTCCATGCTGACGAAAAAAGGCAAATACGGCCTCAAGGCTTTGTCGGCGCTGGCAGAATTGCCGCCCGGCCAGCTCGCTTTCGTCAACGATATCGCCACGCGCAACAATATCCCCAAGAAGTTCCTCGACGCGATCCTTGCCGAATTGCGCAATGCCGGCTTCGTCCATAGCCGCAAGGGCAAGCTGGGCGGCTATTGCCTCGCCAAGCCGGCCGAAGACATCCAGATCGGCCACGTCGTCCGCGTGCTCGATGGTCCGCTCGCGCCCATTCCCTGCGCCAGCAAGACCCGCTACCAGCCCTGCTCCGATTGCGACGAGGCCATCTGCCAGGTCCGCCACCTGATGCTCGACGTCCGCAACGCCATTGCCCAGGTGCTCGACAACACCAGCCTCAGCCAGATGCGCGCCATGGGCGGCGCCGAAGTGCTCCAAACCGGCATCGTCACCGCCTGATCCGGACGCCCCCAATCGCGTCTACCCCGAAATTCCAGCAATAGACCTCTCGCAAAGTCATTGCGCGGAGAATGGCGTGATCGCGGCTTCGCGCCGGAGAAAAACATTCCTCCAAGTGATTGTAAGCCCCGCAATTCGGGGGCAATTTCCTCCCCAGATTGCCGGCCCGAGAGAGGCCCGGCCACACAAGGACAGACCCATGAAACTCTCGACCGTGTTGCTTGCCGCAGGCCTCGTAGCCCTCGCAACGCCGACCTTCGCCCAGACCGCGCTCGATGACATCAAGACGGCCGGCGCGCTGCGCATCGGTACCGAAGGCACCTATGCCCCCTTCACCTTCCACGACGACACCGGCGCCCTCGTTGGCTTCGACGTGGAAATCGGCCGCGCCATTGCCGCCCAGATCGGCGTCGAAGCCGAATTCGTCGAAGGCCCCTGGGATGGCCTGATCGCCGGTGTCGACGCCAACCGCTATGACGTCGTCATCAACCAGGTCGGCATCACCGACGAACGCCAGGCCAAATACGACTTCTCCGAACCCTACATCGCCTCCAAGGCCGCTCTCGTGGTCAAGGACGACAACACCGACATCACTAGCTTCGAAACCCTTTCGGGCAAGAAGTCGGCCCAATCGCTGACCAGCAATTTTGGCAAGCTTGCCGAAGGCTATGGCGCTGAACTCGTCGGCACCGAAGGCTTCGATCAGTCCATTGCGCTGGTCATCCAGGGCCGTGCCGATGCCACCATCAACGACAGCCTGTCCTTCTTCGACTTCAAGACCCACCAGCCCGACGCGCCGGTCAAGATCGTCGCCACCGCTGAAGATGCCGATTTCTCGGGCGTGCTGCTGGCCAAGGGCAAGCCGGAATTGCTGGCCGCCATCAACGAAGCACTCGAGGCCATCAAGGCCGATGGCACCTATGCCGAAATCTCGCAGAAATACTTTGGCGAAGACGTCTCCCAATAAGGCGCTCTCGCTTCTACTATAGACCGGGATCGGCCAGCCCTTGGCCGATCCCTTTCGCATTCATGGACCCTGCCTGATGCAGCCCTGGCTTTCCCTGATGATGGACTCGCTGCCCTCCCTGCTCTGGGCATGCCTGCAGTTCACCGTACCGCTGACACTGCTCTCCTTCGTCCTCGGGCTGGCACTTGGCTTCGTCACCGCCGTGGTCCGGCTCTTCGCGCCCTGGCCGCTGGCGGCGATCTTTCGCTTCTATGTCTGGATCATCCGCGGCACGCCGCTGCTCGTGCAGCTCTTCCTGATCTTTTACGGCCTGCCCAGCGTCGGCATCACGCTCGACGCCTTTCCGGCCGCTCTGATCGGTTTCACGCTCAATGTCGGCGCCTATACCTCCGAAATCATCCGGGCCGTGCTGCTGGCCGTCCCCAAGGGCCAATGGGAAGCGGCCTATTCCATCGGCATGACCTGGCCGCAGACCATGCGCCGCACCGTCCTGCCCCAGGCCACCCGCATCGCCATTCCGCCGCTCTCCAACACCTTCATTTCCCTGGTGAAGGACACTTCCCTCGCCGCCGCCATCACCGTGCCGGAAATGTTCCGTGCCGGTCAGCGCATCGTGGCGACGAGCTACGAACCGCTGATCCTCTACGTCGAGGTCGCCCTGATCTATCTCGTGCTCTGCTCGATCCTGTCGAGCCTGCAGACGCGGTTCGAAAAGCGCTTCTCCCGCTACGGCGGCTCCATCGAGGCTGCCGCATGATCGCGCTCCAGAACATCGACAAGAGCTTTGGCGACAATCACGTCCTCAAGGACGTTACCGTCAACGTCCCGGCCGGCAGCGTCACCGCACTGATCGGGGCGTCCGGCAGCGGCAAGAGCACGCTTCTGCGCTGCACCAATCTGCTCGAAATCCCCCAGTCGGGCACCATCACCATCGACGACGCTGCCGTCCAGCTTGCGCCCGGCCACAAGGTCAGCCGCAACGACATGCTGGCCCTGCGCCGCAAGACCGGCATGGTGTTCCAGAATTTCCAGCTTTTCCCCCATCTCACGGCGATCGAGAATGTGATGGAGGGCCTGCTCACCGTCCTCAGATGGCCCCGCGACAAGTCCCGCGCCCGCGCGCTCGAACTGCTGGAAAAGGTCGGACTGTCGGCCAAGGCCGAAGCCTGGCCATCAAGCCTCTCCGGCGGTCAGCAGCAGCGCGTTGCCATCGCCCGCGCCCTCGCCACCACGCCCCGCGTCCTGCTCTGCGACGAGCCGACATCCGCGCTCGATCCGCAGCTGGCCGGCGAAGTCGTCGAAGTCCTGGCGCAACTGGCCCGCGAGGGCACCACCATGCTCATGGCAACGCATGACCTGCGTCTTGCCGCCACCATTGCCAGCAATGTGGTCTTTCTCGAAGCCGGCGAAGTGGTCGAGGCAGGCCCGGCAAGGCATGTCTTCAACGCGCCCAGCGACCAACGCACCAAGCGCTTCATCTCCTCGCTCACCGCCCAATATACAACAACGCCGGCCTGATAGGGCCGGCGTTGCAAGTCTGGTTCAAGCCTGGACCGGGATCAGAAATTCCAGTCTTCGTCTTCGGTCGAGATGGCCTTGCCGATGACATAGGACGAGCCCGAGCCCGAGAAGAAGTCGTGGTTCTCGTCGGCATTGGGCGACAGCGCCGACAGGATCGCCGCATTGACCTTGCAGGCCTCGGGCGGGAACAGGGCTTCATAGCCCAGGTTCATCAGCGCCTTGTTGGCATTGTAATGGAGGAACTTCTTGACGTCCTCGCTGAGGCCGACGCCATCATAAAGCTCTTCGGTGTAGCGCGCTTCGTTGTCATAAAGCTCGAGCAGGAAGTCGAAGGCGAAATCCTTGATCTCCTGGCGGCGCTCTTCCGACACGCGCTCCAGCTCGCGCTGGAACTTGTAGCCGATGTAATAGCCATGCACGGCCTCGTCCTTGATGATGAGACGGATAAGGTCGGCCGTATTGGTGAGCTTGGCGCGGCTCGACCAGTACATCGGCAGATAGAAGCCCGAATAGAACAGGAAGCTTTCGAGGAAGACCGAAGCGACCTTCTTCTTGAGCGGATCGGCGCTGTCATACTGTTCCATGATCAGCTGCGCCTTGCGCTGCAGATACTCGTTCTCTTCCGACCAGCGATAGGCGTCATCGACGTCCGGCGTCAGGCAGAGCGTCGAAAAGATCGACGAATAGGAACGGGCATGCACCGCTTCCATGAAGGAGATGTTGCTCAGGACCGCCTCTTCATGCGGCGTCTGCGCATCGTCCATCAGCCGCACCGCGCCAACGCCGTTCTGGATCGTGTCCAGCAGCGTCAGGCCCGTGAAAACGCGGATCGTCAGCTGCTGTTCCAGCGGATTGAGCGTCGCCCAGGACGGGATGTCGTTGCTGAGCGGCACCTTTTCCGGCAGCCAGAAGTTGGAGGTCAGGCGGTTCCAGACTTCCAGATCCTTGTCGTCCTGGATGCGGTTCCAGTTGATGGCGCGGACGCGACTGAGAGCTTTTACGTGAACGTTCATGTCAAATCCTCAATCAGAGCGCGCAGGAAACGCAGCCCTGCACTTCCGTACCCTCGAGGGCAAGCTGGCGCAGGCGGATATAATAGATGGTCTTGATGCCCTTCTTCCAGGCATAGATCTGCGCCTTGTTGATATCGCGCGTCGTGGCGGTATCGCGGAAGAACAGCGTCAGCGACAGGCCCTGATCCACATGCTGCGTTGCCGCGGCATAGGTGTCGATGATCTTCTCCGGACCGATCTCATAGGCATCCTGGTAATATTCCAGGTTGTCATTGGTCATGAAGGCAGCCGGGTAATAGACGCGGCCGATCTTGCCTTCCTTGCGGATCTCGATCTTGGAGACGATCGGGTGGATCGAGGAGGTCGAGTGGTTGATGTAGGAGATCGAACCGGTCGGCGGCACAGCCTGCAGGTTCTGGTTGTAGATCCCGGTCATCATGACCTTGGCCTTGAGGTCCTTCCAGTCTTCCTGGGTCGGGATGTGGATGCCGGCATCTTCGAAGATCTTGGCGATCTTCTCGGTGGCGGGGACCCATTCCTGGTCGGTGTATTTGTCGAAATAGCTGCCATCGGCATATTTCGACTTGTCGAAGCCCTTGAAGGTCTCGCCGCGTTCGGTGGCAATCAGGTTCGAAGCACGCACCGCGTGATAGGTCACGGTCAGGAAGTAGATATTGGTGAAGTCCACGCCCTCTTCCGAGCCATAGAAAATGCGCTCGCGGGCCAGATAGCCGTGCAGGTTCATCGCACCCAGGCCAATGGCATGGCTGTCGTCATTGCCCTTGGCGATCGACGGCACGGACGAGATATTGCTCATGTCCGAAACGGCGGTCAGCGCGCGGATCGATGTTTCGATCGTCAGGCCGAAATCCTCGCTGTCCATTGCCTTGGCAATGTTGAGCGAACCGAGGTTGCAGGAGATATCCTTGCCCATGTGGTCGTAGCTCAGGTCCTCGTTGAAGGTCGAGGCGTCGCTGACCTGCAGGATTTCCGAGCAAAGATTGGACATGGTGATGCGGCCCGCGATCGGGTTCGCCTTGTTCACCGTGTCTTCGAACATGATGTAGGGGTAGCCGGATTCGAACTGGATCTCGGCGATGATCTGGAAGAATTCGCGTGCCTTGATCTTCTTCTTCTTGATCCGGCCGTCCTCGACCATCTCGCGATACTTCTCGCTGACCGAAATTTCGGTCATCGGCACGCCATAGACCTTCTGCACGTCATAGGGCGAAAAGAGGTACATATCCTCGTTGTTCTTGGCCAGTTCGAACGTGATATCGGGGATCACCACGCCCAGCGACAGCGTCTTGATGCGGACCTTTTCGTCGGCATTTTCGCGCTTGGTGTCGAGGAAGCGCATGATGTCGGGATGATGGGCATGCAGATAGACCGCGCCCGCACCCTGGCGTGCGCCGAGCTGGTTGGCATAGGAGAAGCTGTCTTCGAGCAGCTTCATCACCGGCAGCACACCCGACGACTGGTTCTCGATCTGCTTGATCGGAGCACCCATTTCACGGACATTGGTGAGGCTCAGCGCCACGCCGCCACCGCGCTTGGACAGCTGCAGCGCCGAATTGATCGAACGCCCGATCGATTCCATATTGTCTTCGACGCGCAGCAGGAAGCACGAGACCAGCTCGCCACGCTGCTGCTTGCCGGCATTCAGGAAGGTCGGCGTTGCGGGCTGGAAACGGCCGGCCATGATCTCGTCAACGAGATTGCGGGCAAGCACTTCATCGCCACGGGCCAGCGCCATGGCCACCATGCAGACACGGTCTTCGTAGCGCTCGAGATAGCGCTTACCGTCGAAGGTCTTCAGCGTATAGCTGGTGTAATACTTGAACGCGCCCAGAAATGTCGGGAAGCGGAACTTCTTGTCATAGGCGTGGTCATACAGATCGCGCACGAAGTTGAACGAATACTGATCCAGCACCGAGCGCTCGTAATAGCCTTCGGTGGTCAGATACTCGAGCTTCTCCCGCAGATTGTGGAAGAACACCGTGTTCTGGTTCACATGCTGCAGGAAATACTGCTTGGCCGCCTGCTTGTCCTTGTCGAACTGGATATTGCCCTGCTCATCATAGAGATTGAGCATGGCATTCAGCGCGTGGAAATCCAGCGATTGATCCTGTCCCTGACCTTTGGTGGCAGGGCGTTCTTCGGTGCGGTCTAGTGTGAGCGTGTCCAAAACTCTTCGAGTCCCTGTCTGACATTGGCGACATCCTCAGCCGTTCCGAGCAATTCGAAGCGGTAGAGAAGTGGCACGGCGCATTTCTGCGAGACGATGTCGCCCGCAATGCAATAGGCCGTTCCGAAATTGGTATTGCCCCCGGCGATCACGCCGCGGATCAGGCCGCGATTCTGCGGCCTGTTGAGAAAGTGGATCACCGGCTTGGGCACCGAGCCCTTGTTCTCGCCGCCGCCATAGGACGGCACGACGAGGACGAAGGGTTCATTGACCTCAGGCGGCTCGGAGGCAGCATCGATGGGCAGGCGAAGACTCGAAAACCCCAGCTTCGCGACGAAGCGATGGGTATTTCCAGACGTGCTGGAATAATAGACGAGCTGTGCCACGATCCCTGTCCCTGATTAAATCAGGCAAGGCCGCCAATCATGTCGGGACGGAAACCGGCCCAGTGCAGGTCGCCGGCGACGACCACGGGAACCTGGCGATAGCCCATGCCTTCGACGACGGCATAGGCGTCGGCATCTTCGGAAATATCGACGACCGTATACTCAATACCCTTGCGATCGAGCGCGCGCGTGGTTGCAGTGCACTGGACGCAGGCGGGCTTGCTATAGACGGTAATGGTCATCGGTCTTCCTCAGCTCTTAAAATCGTGGCGAGGCAAAGCAGGAGACGCGCGGCATGAATGGCCACTCGCTCACCTGACCGGGCACCCCGCCGGTGGACGTCATAGGCCAGGCAGATTTCCTGGCTCACGGATCAACGCAATCACACCGATCATCCCGGACCATTGGCCCTATGGCAGCACGGTGCGCTACTGATCGTTCACACTGGCAGGTCAGCCGGGCAATGAGGCGGAATAGCCCAAACACGCCGGTTCTCTGCTCGCTTGCGACTCAAGGTGTCGCCAGCCCTTCTGAACACCACATATAGTGGGTGAAGGTGTATTTTCCGTCAACATAATGACATGTAACGGGTGTCGGTTTTTCAGATTGAAAATCGACGATGCCCGGAAAGCCTGCCGATTCGATCAGATTGTGACGGCGGCAGGGCAGCCATGCGGCAGCATTTGGTCACGAAGTTACCGATCTTCACATGCTGGTAACCACTACAATTAGTGGCCAACGCCTGATTGACGTCAAGCCATGGAGCGGCATCCAGCAGCGGGAGACACCAGAGATAGTGCCTCCCGGACGCGACTCAGTTCATCGGCACGCCGTCTATCACCAGCTTGCCACCGGTCAGCGATACCGAAAGGCTCGGGGAGGCATAGGTCGAGATCGAGGTCGAAAAGGACGTCACAACCGCGCCGCTGATCTCGTACTTGACCTCGCGCTCCTCGCCTTCCCCATCGCTGAGCGTGGTGGTGAGCACGAGGTCATAGTCCTTGCTCTTGCCACCGGTCTGCGCCGCCCATTTGAGGATATTGGCGTCCATCGGCGTGATGGTCGAAAGCGACAGCGACAGTTCGGTCGCTGCGGGCACGTCCCCATAGGCGACGCTGGTCGAAATATAAAGCGAGGCATCGCCTGCCGTGTAGTCCAGCGTGTCGCCATTGGCCGCGATGAGACTGAGGGCTGCCGGCGGAATGTCCTGCGCCAGTGCGGGATTGGCGAGGATCGCGCCGGCTGCGATCACGGCAGCGAGGGAGAGGGACGAAGCAAGGCGGCTGAACATGCAAAACTCCTTTTGCGTCAATGACGTGACTTGTCTTGGCGCCGGACGCGAAGTCAAGCCGCTTGGCCCCTGCCCCGCTTGCGCTTGTTGCTGCATGGATTATGCTGTGCATGTGACGCCGCGCTGACATCTTGGCGGATCAGCCTGTTTTATTGATTTTTATAGCCTTTGCCTGATCGAATATTGTCTTGGCGAGCGCCCTGCGCTGCGCCATTTGCAGAGTATTTTGATGCCAGCGCGCAAAGTGGCCTTGATTACCGGCATTACCGGACAGGACGGCTCCTATCTCGCCGAACTCCTGCTCGAAAAGGGCTATCAGGTGCATGGCATCAAGCGCCGCGCATCGCTGTTCAACACCCAGCGCATCGACCACCTCTATGAGGACCGCCATCTGGCCGATCCGCGGCTGACACTGCATCACGGCGACCTCACCGACACGTCCAATCTCACCCGCCTGATCCGCGACATCGCCCCCGACGAGCTCTACAACCTGGGCGCCCAGTCACATGTCGCAGTCTCCTTCGAGGCGCCCGAATACACCAGCGATGTCGATGCCATGGGCGCTCTGCGTCTGCTCGAAGCCATCCGCTTCCTGGGCCTTGAGCGCAAGACCCGCTATCTCCAGGCCTCGACCTCCGAGCTCTACGGTCAGGTCAGCGAGACACCGCAGTCCGAGACCACGCCCTTCCACCCCCGCTCACCCTATGCGGTGGCCAAGCTCTATGCCTATTGGATCACGATCAACTATCGCGAGGCCTATGGCATCCACGCCTGCAACGGCATCCTGTTCAATCACGAAAGCCCGCGCCGCGGCGAAACCTTCGTCACCCGCAAGATTACCCGCGGCCTCAGCCACATCGCGCTCGGCCTCGAAACCTGCCTCTACATGGGCAATATCCACGCCCTGCGAGACTGGGGCCATGCCCGCGACTATGTCGGCATGCAATGGCTGATGCTGCAGCAGGACCAGCCCGATGATTTCGTCATTGCCACCGGCATTCAGCATTCCGTGCGCGAGTTCATCACCTGGGCTGCAGCAGACCTGGGCATCACCCTGCAATTTTCGGGTGATGGCCTGGACGAAATCGGCACCGTCGCCTGCGTCGAGGGCAATCTCGCGCCCGCCGTCAAACCCGGCGACGTGATCATCCGCATCGACCCACGCTATTTCCGTCCTGCCGAAGTCGAGAGCCTGCTCGGCGATGCCAGCAAGGCCAGCCGCATTCTGGGCTGGAAACCCGAGGTCACCGCCCGGCAACTCTGTCAGGAAATGGTGCTGGCAGACCTCAAGACCGCCCGCCGCCTCGCCCTCCTCAAAGCGCACGATCTCGACCTGCCCCTGAGCCTTGACGCATGAGTTACGATCTGGCCGGCAAGCGCATCTGGGTCGCCGGCCATCGCGGCATGGTCGGCAGCGCTCTAATGCGCCGTCTGGCATCCGAGCAGTGCGAGCTCATCACGGCTGGCCGCAAAACGCTCGATCTCACGCGGCAGGTCGAGGTCGAGACCTTCCTCGCCCACACCCGCCCCGACATCATTATCCTGGCCGCCGCCAGGGTTGGTGGCATCCTGGCCAATGACAGCCAGCCGGCCCAGTTTCTCTACGAGAATCTGATGATCGAGGCCAATGTCATCGCCGCCGCCCATGCCAATAGGGTGCAGCGCCTCCTCTACCTGGGCTCTTCTTGCATCTATCCCAAGCTGGCTGCTCAGCCGATCACCGAGGACGCCCTGCTCACCGGCCCGCTCGAGCCCACCAATCAATGGTACGCCTTGGCCAAGATCGCCGGCCTCAAACTGGTGGAAGCCTATCGCCGCCAATATGGCCGCGACTACATCTCCGCCATGCCGACCAATCTCTACGGCCCGGGCGACAACTTCGATCTCCAGTCCGGCCATGTCCTGCCCGCCCTGATCCGAAAGGCGCATGAAGCCAAATGCGCAGGCGCCCCATCCATCACCATCTGGGGCACCGGCACCCCGCGCCGCGAATTCCTCCATGTCGACGACTGCGCCGATGCGCTGGTCTTCCTGCTCAAGACCTGGTCCGGAGACGGCCATATCAATGTCGGCTCCGGAACAGATCTCACCATCCTCGAACTGGCGCAAATGGTCTGCCGCATCGTCGGCTTCACCGGCAACATCATCTGCGACCCCAGCAGACCAGACGGCACGCCACGCAAGCTGATGAGCGCAGACAGGCTTCAGAGCCTCGGCTGGCGCCCTCGCATCGATCTGGAACAGGGCATCAGCCGGACCTATGCCTGGTTCCGCGCCAATTTCCCTGCCGCACAAGCACGTTAGCCTCATGCCGAAGGTGAACTTATCCCCCTCCCGGGCGCAGCCACTATCCTTGTTGCCAGCAAGGAGACAGCAACCATGGACTTTTTTGACGGCAGAGAACCCAGCGACACCGGCCCGGCTCTCGACGGTTTTGCCATCACCCCCAGCGACACGCAGAACCTGCGCGACCTCACGCGGGCCATCTATGTCGGCGCCGCCGGCGACATTCGCGTCGAAATGTCATGGGGCAGCGTGATCACGCTGAAATCGGTGCCGGCCGGCACATTCCTGCCGCTGCGGGCTCGCAAGATCCTGGCCGCGACGACGGCAAGCTCTCTCGTCGGACTGCTCTAGCCATGAGCGCAATGATCGGCATCGCCATTGGCCTCGCGGCAGCACGGATGACGCTCCCCTGGCAGGAACCGGGCGCGATCCTCGACCTCGACTTTGTCAACGAGCGCTACTTCTGGGATGGCCGCCACTTTGCCACGCGCGCCGCCTTTCTGGCCGCCATCGGCGGCACCATCACCAATGGCGCCGTCACCTTTCCCTGGACCGATCCAACCGTCCAAATCCGCGTCGATGCCCTCATTGCCGAGGAACCGCTGGGCGATGAAGTGCTCTACGCCATCGACGACGGCAGCGAGGCCAATTGCCTGCGCGTCCGCCGTGATGGCGCCTCGCAGGTCGTCCGCATCTTCGCCACGGCCCAAGGCACCACGCTTTCCGATATTGGGACGTTGACCATCGGGCGCGGCGCCGTGCTGCGCACCAGCCAGTCGGTTCGCCTGCAGAATTTCGCTGGCGCAGCCAATGGCATCGGCGGCGATGCGACAATCACCTCCTCGGCCCTGCCCAATGTGACCACCATGCGGATAGGACGCGGCCCCGTCGCCGACCTGCCCTGGTCCGGCCAAGTCCGCCGCGTTACCGTCATGCCCGAACCAGCCGTTGACCTCACCGCCAACACAAAATCCTCGCTGCCGCCCTACGATCTCTGGCTCGAGGGCGACAGTTATGTCGACGGCGCGCCCAGCTTCGGCCTTGCGGCATCGCTGTCGAGGCTGGGCGGACACTATCCGCTTAACGACGCCATCGGTGGATCGACGCTGGCCCAGGCTCAGGCGCGTATTCTGGCGAGGGCGGAGATCCGGGCAAATCTGCCACTGGTCTATTGGGACGGCGATAACAATGGCTTTGCGCCTCTGGCCGACGACCTGGCGCGCTATGCCGCGATCGCCAATGCGCTGGGGCATGGCCGTTTCCTCTTCATCGCCCCGGCCCTGCGCAGCGGCCAGCCCACCGATCAGCGGCAGGCGGCTCTCGCCCTGACCAATGCCCTGCGCGCCACCTATGGCGACCGCCTCGTCGACCCCATGCCGGCGCTTCTTGCCCTGGCCAATGGACCAGGCGATGCCGGCAATGTCGCCAGCGGCACCGTTCCGGCCAGTCTGCTGCTGGACGGCGTGCATCTCAACCGCACCGGCCTCGATGCCGTCGCCCAACTGGTGATGCAGCGGCTGACTGAAAAAGGCTGGCGCTAGAGTTCGAGCCCGGTCAGTTCAGCCAGGCGCTGGCGCCTGGCCTGCGCCGTGTCGCAGGCCAGCAGCGCCCGTTCGAATTCCCGCACCTTTGCTCCCACCAGGAAGCGGTACCAGAAACCCTGCAGGAAATGGTAGGTCAGCCCCGCGCGACCATCGAGAAACCCAAGCTGCAGTAGGTAGCGATAGAGAAAGTAGCAGAGCGCCGAAATCTCATGTGGGACTCGATAATAGACGCGCTCCTTCACAAACCGCTTCAACGCGGCCTGCCGTGAGGTCCGCGCCGCCGTAACGGTCAGATCCGGCGCCAGCAAGCCGAGACGCCGCCCCACCACATCCACCGCCTCGCGGGTGGCATAGTCATTGTGCTTGGCCGTGAAGAAGCCCAGTCCCTTGAGATTGTGGTCCGAGAATTCACCCGCAAAGTGCACGGCGCGACCACTTTCAATCATGATATGCTCATCCATCCAGCGCTGTTCGATCCGCCCTTGGCCGCGCCGGAACAGCCGTAGCAGGGTCAACGGATAGCGCCCGCCAAAGCGGATCCAACGGCCCAGGAACATATGTCTTCGATCCAAGTTGACGCCGGTCACGTCGGGCGGCAATTGCGCCAATTCGGTCCCGAGCCGCGCCGCCAGATCAGCGCCGATCACTTCGTCCGCATCGAGCCTGAGAATCCATTCGGCATCGCTTTCGATATGGTCCACCGCCCATTGGAACTGACTGGCATGATTGCGCCACGGATGGTGCAACACTTCAGCCCCCGCAGCTTGCGCGATCTCCAACGTGCCATCGCGTGAACCGCAGTCGACCACATGCACCGACCGCGCGAAGCCGGCCACGCTGTCCAGCGCCCGCAGCAGGTGCACCGCTTCGTCCCTTGTGAGGATGATCACCGCAACCCCCGACCTCATGACCGTATACGCTTCCGGATCGCCCGTGCAGGATTGCCGGCATAGATGGTCCAATCGTCCAGGGACCTCGTGGCAACCCCGCGCGCGCCCAATACCGCCCCCTGCCCGACGCTGACGCCAGGCCCGACAAAAGCCTCCGCCGCGATCCAGGCTTCGGCGCCAATCACGATCGGCGCGGTCCTGATCGGAAAATCCGGGTCATCGACATCATGCGACCCGGCGCAGAGAAACGCCCGCTGTGAAACCACCGCATCGCGACCGATCTCGATCCGGTCCATGCAATAACAGACGACGCCGGGACCAAGCGTTGCGCCCTCCCGCATCACCAGGTGAGGCGGATACCAGATGCGGGCCGAGGCATAGACATTGGCTCGGGCGTGGACCCGCGCACCAAACCGGTTGAGCAGCCAGATTCGCCAGGAGCGCGCCATGGGCGGCGTCCACCGCGCCATCAGGGCCCAGCAGATCATGAAGCCCAGACGAAACATGCGGTTTCGCAGGGGAAAGCTGCGCCGATCCACCCTTGGTGCCAACGGTAAGAGCAGAGAACGCTCGCTCATCGCGGCCTCGCCAGCACATCTTCCAGCATCGCCCGCGTCCGCGCAGCAATCACCGGCGCCGCAAACGCGCGCGCGACCAGGTCGCGACCCGCGCTGCCCATCCGATGCATCCTTTCACGATCCCACCGGCTGGCCTGCAACAGACCATCGGCGATGCCATCCACGTCGCCACTGATGCGCAATGCGGCGCCATGTTCAAAGCCCACTTGCAGATTGCATTGGTCGGTCATCAGCACAGGCTTGCCATGGCTCCAGGCGTCCAGAACCGTCATCGGCAGGCCCTCGAACTTTGACGGCAGGATGACGACGTCTGCCGCCTGCAACGAGCGGACCTTGTCGACTCCATATTGCGGGCCGGCATGAATCACATTGCCGAACTCTGCCGCCAGATCCGCGATTGTCCGTTCGAAGTCCGGCGCCCGATCCAGCCACCCGCAGAACACCAGCTGTGACCGCCCGGCAAAGGCGGGTTCCGCCGCACAAAGCAACCGCCACGCCGCACACAATTCGCGCCATCCCTTCTGGTCGTGGATGCGGGCGAAGAACAGGTAGATGCGCCGGCCCACCATCGCATCGTCAAACCACAACGGCTTTTCGGCCGCATGGCCTGCGTCAGCCACGCCATTTGGAATGGCAAAGCACCGCGCCGCCGGCAGCACGGCCCGCACATCCGCCGCCTCCTTTTCGGTAAGAACGTGAAAGGCTGCGGCGCGCCGGAGCAGCACGTCCTGATAGACCCACCCTACCAGCATCTTGAGCCAGAGCGACCGCTTGCGGACCCAGGGGTCAAGCATGCCATGCGGCACGACCACATAGCGCCGGCCGGTTCGCAGATGCCACGCGAGCACCGCAATCCCGTGGAAAGCCCAGAGCCCATGCACGGCGATCACATCGGCGCCGCTGGTGAACACACGCCAGAACAGTCCCGGCGAAATCCGAAAACTCTGCGGCCCAAAGAAGCGGAAGGCTTCGATGACCGGACCACTCGCCCAGCGGCAGTCCGCGGCAAAATCGCAGTCCCGCGCCGTAACGGTCCGCACCACGAATACCCCGTCTTCCACAAGCGACTGCCCCGCTTGCCGGACAGCCTCCGCCACCCCGCTCCCCTGCCGCGATAGCGAACTGGTCACCAGATCCACGACTGGCCTGCTCATGTCGCAGCCGCCGTGGATGCCGCCCGGGCGGGCCGCCCAAACCACAGCACAACGGACAACAGCGCCAGGATCATCAACTCTTGCCGGAACACATTGCGCAGCGGATAGGCACTGGCCTGCACGAAGATCAGGAAAATCCACGTCCCGGCGAGAACCGACACCAGTACGTGGCCCCGCCCGGCGGCCAGCAGGGAAAGCCGCATCCCCAGCATCAGGCTCAGCATGGCCGCCGCGGCATGCAGCGGACCAAAGGCGATCACCTCGGTAATGGCGCTCATCGGCACCCAGTCGTGCAGGCGAACACCCTGGATCCGCCTGATCTCGTCAAAACCATCGAGGGCCGATGGCAGCGGCGAGAAGGACAGCAGCTTGTAAAGCTCGGGATGCTGCGGATTGAGCAGGAAACCGTCATTGGTGACGAATATCCCCTGGGTCAGATTGCCGAATACCGCCAGCAAAAGCTCCGGCGCCGCGGCAATTGTTGCCGTGAAGGTCCCGGGCAGTACGGCAATGCCAAACTCCCCCGACGCGCGCCCGCTGAGCGCCATCAACAGCGCCAGCAGCGCCAATCCGACCGCCCCCACAACGACAGCAGCGCGGTGCCGTTGCGCCATGACGCCAGCCACCGCCGCAATTACAAAGCAATAGACCGCCGCTGCCCGTCCCGCATTGGCCAGCCCCATCAGGAGATACCAGAGCACCACGATCGCAAAGCCCAGCGCCAGCCCGCGCCGTCCGTTGCACATAGCGACCACGAGGCCAAACCCCGCGATGACACCGATAAATAGCGACAACGCCTGCACCAGCGCGGTCACGCCATTGTCGATCGCCAGACCCGTAGTCGAACTCAGCATCAGATAGCGATTGTTGTACCAGAGCGCTTCGCCATCGATCGAAGCCATATTGACCAGCGCCAATCCAACACAGGTCAAAAGCACCGGTCCAAGCCACCGTTCCTGCCGGGCGATCGCCTGCCGCCCCACGCCGATGGCGTCCTGCGCGGGCGCAATCGTCAGCCCCAGCGTTGCCGCATGGCAGCAGACAAAGATCCAGAAATACAGCAGCAACCCTTCGTCATTGAAATGGAGATGGCTGCGCAATTGGCCGGCCGCGTTGATATCGACGATCGGCATGAACGGCGCCAGATAATAGGCCAGCTGGCAGGCCATGATGTAGAGGGCGATCAGGTCGAACACCGACAACACGTGGATACGCCGCCGTGCCTTGATCAGCAGCAGCACTTCAATGGCAAGCAGGGTCCAGATCATCCCGCCACCGCCTCTCGCCGGGGCCGCATCTTGCCAATATCGAGCAAAACCAGCGCCCCGCCATAGGTCAGCGACAGCGCCATGACGGTCAACACGGCCCGTCCGAGACCGCCATCATTGGGAAGCACCGAGGCAACCCCCGCCATCGCCGTCAAGGCCAGCCCCAGCCGCAACAGGACCATAAGCGGCCAGGGCACCAAACCTCGGAGTGCCAGAATGGCAGCAACCACGCCGGCAACATTGGCCACCAGCAGTGGGATCACTGCAGCCGCGATCGCTCCGCCCCATATTTCAGCAGGCACGAAACCCGCCACGAGCAGCAGCGCCAGAACCAGCCCCGGCGCCAGGAACGCCCTGCCCGGCCGGCCAAAGATCAGGAACAGCGGATCGACCCCATAGTGCCGCACGCTCTGCATCGCAGCGGCCAGCACCACCGCCCAGGCGCCAGCGTCAAAGCCGGCGCGATACTCGACCGGCACGATCAGCGCCGCGACCTGCGGCTGCAGTGCCACAAAGCCGATCGCCATCGGCCCGATCACCGCCAGCGGCAGGACGACGACGTCCCGCACCCGCGCCCGGATGGCGGCACCGTCCGCCCGCTCCACAGCGGCTATGGCATTCTGCACCGTCACCACATTGATCGCCATGCCGATGATCGAGAACAGCCGTTGCCCGATATCCACCGCCAGCAACACGCCACCCGACCCGGCCAGCCCAAGACTGGCCACCACAAGGCTGCGCACCACGGCCGGCACCACTGCCGAGAAATTGGACCCGATCGCCGCCGCAGCGCCAAAGCGGAACAACGATCCCAACTCACCCCTGTCCACGCGCCACCACCGCGGCAACCGCTCCAGCCAGAGCAGTGCCGCCAGCGGATAGGACAGCGCCAAGCCCGCCAGCGCCGCAATACCGGACCGGAATATCACCGCAGCCGTTACCGCCAGCACCAGCCCCAGCACCGCCCGCAACACCCAGCGCGCCACGAAGGCCCGATTGTCGAACCGCGCCCGCGCCGCCGCCATCTGGCCGTCGAACGCGCCCTGGATCGCGGCGCAGGCGAAGACCGCGGCAATCGCCAACGCCCAATCCAGCCACATCGACAACACCGCGGCCACACCGGCCAGCGCCAGCAACCCGCCAGCCGTCACCACATAGGCCCAGGCCAGCACCATCCGGCGCAGCGATGCCAGCACGAGATTTGCGCCATAGCCGTGTCGCAGCAGGACCAGCCGCATCCATTCAAAGGCCAGGCTCGTCACCACCTGCGCCAGCCCCAGCAACAGGGAGTAAAGCGCATATTCAGCCATCGGCAGCACGAAGGGCAGCACGAGATTGAGCCCCACGCCGAAGACGCTTCCCGCCGTGACCGCAAGCCCCGGCCCAGCCGCTCCGGCCATCCTGCCCAGCCTGCTATTGCGCATCGACGCTACGCGCTCCGGCCGGTGCTGTCTGTACGCCGGCTTCGCCAAGCCGCTGCTCAAAGTCCGCCATGATCCGCGCCTTGCTCCAGCGCTGTTCGGCCCGTGCCCGCGCATTGCGCCCCGCCGCTGCGGCCAGTTCCGGATCGCTGACAAGCCGCTCTATGCCAGCGGCAAAAGCCGCTGCATCACCCGGTGCCACGGTCACCCCGCAGCCCTCGACCTCCGCACAAAGCCCGGTTCCCTCCGCCGCAGCGGCAACAATAGGGCGCCCCGAGGCGAGCATGTTGTTGAGCTTTGACGGCAGCACCAGATCGGCAACCCCAGCCAGCTGCGGCAGCAGGTGGATCGTCGCGAGGCCCATGAGCTGATCCAGCCGGTCCCTGGGCTGCAGATCGCGGAACTGCACCCGCTCAAGACCTGTAGCCATCTGCTCCAGCCGCGCCCGGTTTGGCCCTTCCCCGCAAATCACAAAGCTCAGGTCATCCCGGTTCGCCAGCAGGCGCGCTGCCGCAATGACCACCTCCAGTCCCTGCTTGATGCCGATATTGCCCGCATAAAGCGCCACATGCGGCGTGGTGATGCCCCATTCGGCCCGATAGGGCGACGCGGCCAGCAGCGGCCTGACCAGGTCGACATCCGCCCAATTGCGGAATTCGACCACGCTGTCCCGCTCGACACCCTTGCCCACCAGCCTCGCGCAGATCTGCGGCGAAATCCCGCTGACCATATCGAACCGCCGAATCACCAGCCGCTCGAACCCCAGTGCGGCCCGGCCAGCCGCGCCATCCGGCGCCAGCAGCCCGGTCGCAAACGCCGTGTCCACCTCCAGGTCCTGCACATGCAGCCATGCCTTCGCCCCGGCAAGCCGGGCCGCCAGCCACGCGACCGGCGCAGCAACCAGCGATGGCGCCACGGCCAGCACCACGTCGGGGCGCTTGCACAGTGCAAGCCACAAGAGAGGGATCAGCGCACTCAGACCGAAACTGGCGTGATGCAGCAGGCGTCTCAACCCGCTCGGATGAGCCGGCACATAGTGCCAGACCCGCCGAACGCTGACGCCCTGCTCCATGCTCTGCTCGTCCCAATGCCCATAATCAGCATCGAACACCCGCCAGTTCGGGTAATAGGGCCGCCCCGCCACGACCGAGACGTCATGCCCCTGCGCCGCCAGCGCTTGCGCCATGCCGCTCGTATAGACAGCAATGCCAATGCGTTCGGGCGCATAATTGAGCCCAAGGACAAGTATGATCAAAACCACATCCCCGAATAGTGCCGTCAGGACAATTCCGAAGAAAACTGAAATGCTCGTCGCTATAAAAATTGAAGAGACCGGGACGGATAGACCCGGAACAGCAGGCCGTTAGAGCGCCTGCATCGGTAATAAAACTAACAGTGAAACTTGTTATTAAACAATAGTAAAAATACACTAACGTCTTGATTTACCAAATACACATCAAATCCAGTCACGCAAAACAACATCAAACATCTATCACAAAACAAAATTCTTACTTTGAACGATTCGACCTGAGATCTCGCTCTGGTCACACCTGAATTTGGCACCACTCCGATGGGGCATCCATGGACACAAGCTTCGCCTCCCGGGATCTGCTCGGCCTGTTGCAGCGCCAGATCCGGATCATCCTTTTCACCGCATCGGCCGTGCTTGCCGTTGCCGCATTGGTGGTCTTCAGCATCACGCCCCTCTACACCGCCACCGCACTCGTCCGGGTTGACCCTGATGACAAGAGCCTGCTCACCCCCAATCTCCGTCCCGAAGGATCGGGCGCGGACAATGCCCGCATAGACGGCGAGGTGGAAATTGCCCGTTCCGACAATGTGCTGCTGATGGTCATCGACCGCGAGAACCTCATTGCCGACCCCGAGTTTGCCACCGGCAAGAGCTGGCTGACCCAGCTGCTGCCGCAGCAAACCGTCGCCCCGCCCGACGCGGAAACCGCTCGGCTCGCGACACTGGCGCGCTTTTCTGCCATGGTCTCGGTCCAGCGGCGCGGCCTCACGTTCCTGATCGCGATCAATGCCAGATCGGAAGACCCGGCCAAGGCGGCACGCCTCGCCAATGCCCTGGCTGGCGCCTATATCGACAGCCAGCTGGCGGCCAAGGTCCAGTCGATGATCGATGCCCACGATCTCCTCGCCGGACAACTGGCCGCCACCGCAGAGCCGGCAGGCGACGCCACCCCATTCACCAGCCGGCAGCGCGATGATCTGCTGAACCTGTCACAGCAACTGCTGGCGGAATCGGCGCTCCAGCTGCCCGATAGCCGCATTGTCTCCGAGGCCCTGCGCCCGGGCGCGCCGTCCTGGCCCAATGCCCGTCTGCTGCTTGTGCTTGCGCTGGCGGCCGGTCTTGCAGCCGGCATCGGCGCCGCCGGCCTTTACGAACGCCTGGTCGGCGGCGTCATGGCGGAGGAACAACTGGCCCCCATCGCCGGCACAAGGCTGGCCTGGTCCGTCCCCTCGCGAAAATCGGCGCCGCACCAGGCCAGTCTTGCCGATGCCGTCATCCACGCGCCCCTCTCCGCCTATGCTGAGGCGATCCGGAAAATCCGCACCGGCATCGACCAGGGCCTGGCAAGGGCCACCCTCCGCTCATCGCGCCTTGCAACCTGCATCGCGGTGACCTCGACCGAGTCCGGCGAAGGCAAGACCACCCTGGCCCTGTCCCTCGCGCGCTCCTATGCACAAAGCGGGCGACGCACAATCCTCATCGATGGCGACCTGCGCCATCCGGCATTGCACCTTCAGCTGGCGCTGGAGCCGTCCGACGCGCTGACCAGAGCGCTGCGTTCGGACGATCCCACCGTCAGCCTGCAGGATGCCCTGGTCAGGGATATCCAGACCGGCCTCTTTGCGCTCATCGGGTCCCGCAACAGCGACACCGCAACCGACCAGCTGATCACCAGCCAGACCTTCGAACGGCTGATCTCCGCAGCCTCGCAGGCCTTCGATGTGGTCATCCTCGATACGCCCTCGCTCAGCCAGGCCGTTGACGCGCTCTACCTCACGCGCCGGGCCAGCGCCGTCGTCATGGTGGTCAAATGGGCAACCACATCGCGAACCGATCTCAGCCGGGCGCTGCTGTCGCTTGAACCCGCCCTGTCCTCCGGGGCGGTGCTCATTCCCGTCATCAGCCAGCTCAGGCTCCCGCCGTCTGTCCGCGCCTGGAGACATCGCCGATATCGCGAACAACCCGCCGGCCCCTGAGCCTGCTGGCACGCCGCCACGGCGCATGCTAGAGCGTCTCCAGCAAAAGTGGCGACCACTTTTGCGGTTCGAAAACGCGGCCATAGCAGGCACGACTTCTGCGGAGACCAACTCGTGTCCCAATCGACTGCCAGCCGCATGTGTGTTGTCACCAACGGCACACCGGAGGCCGATGCCGCCGCCGCCCGCCTCAAGGCGCGCTATGGGGATCACGCACTGGAAACCGCGACCGCCGTTGTGGCGCTGGGCGGCGATGGCCTCATGCTGCAGACCCTGCACCGCACCATGCGCCGCGATATTCCCGTCTATGGCATGAATTTCGGCTCGGTCGGCTTCATGATGAACGGCTTTTCCGAACACGACCTCGACCAGCGGCTCGAAGCCGCGCAGGCTACGCGGATCTTTCCGTTGTCCATGCAGGTGCTCGACACCTCTGGCCAGACCCAGACCGCCCTTGCGCTCAACGAGGTCTCGCTGTTCCGCTCGACCTACCAGGCCGCAAAGATCCAGATCATCGTCGATGGCGAAACCCGGCTCGAGGAGCTGATCTGCGACGGGATCCTGCTGTCGACGCCCGCCGGATCCACCGCCTACAATCTCTCCGCCCACGGCCCCATCATCCCGATCGAGGCCGAATTGCTGGCGCTGACGCCCATTTCGCCCTTCCGCCCCCGCCGCTGGCGCGGCGCCATCCTCTCCAACCGGGCCGAGGTGAAATTCATCACGCGCGAAGCCGCCAAGCGCCCCGTCAGCGCCGTGGCCGACAATGTGGAATTTCAGAATGTGCTGGAGGTGACGGTCACCGAAGACCGCAGCCACGGCGTCACGCTGCTCTTCGATCCGGGCACCAGCCTCGAAGAACGCGTACTCACAGAACAGTTCAAGTTCTAGCCAAACTAGGCGGCCGGCAGGGCCAGTCGCGGCTCGGCCCCAACGCCCGGCAGCGCCGGCATGGCGCTCGATGTATCCATCGCAAACGCCGCCATCACGCCACGCGCCGCCTTGCGCGCGAGGAGGATATTCTGTTCGCTGAGATAGGCGAAAGCTTCTTCCAGCTCTTCCGGGATAACCCCGTCATGTTCGGCGATCAGTTCTTCGGTCAGCGCCGTCACCACATAGTGGCGCGCGCCGGCATCGTCGGCCAGATCGCTCGACCGGGCATGCAGCACCAGCCGCGCCAGCAGGTTCCTGACGCCTTCCGCCAGCCCGCAACGCACGAACAGCGCATTGAGCGCCGGCCGGCTGCCGTTTTCGAGCAGGGTGAATACCTTGCTGCGCGGCGCCTGCGCCAGTTCGGCGAGGCAATCTGCGAAAAACATCACATGGCCGGTCACCACGGCATGCAGCAGCACGCGCGTGTTGACCCGGTCGGTGACGATCAGTTCGGACACATAGCCACCCTTGGCCTGCACGGCCTCGCGCTCGCCGATGGCGGTCAGCGCCGTGTCGCCGCTGTCCCGCAGCACCCGTTCCAGCCGGTCACTGGTGAGCGCTCCCTTGACGATCCGCGCTCCGCGCAGCGCCTGCGTCACCTTCTGCACCAGCAACAGCCGCGCCGCAGCCGGCAGGTCCCGCCGCGCCAGCAGCGCACCGCGCATCTCGGCCTCATCGGCCAGATCCGTCGCCAGTTGGGTCAGCAGCGCCTCGCCAAGGGCGATATCATGGCGCCGAAGCAGCCGCTGCGTCACCGCACCCTGCCCCCGAGCAATGATTGCCGCGGCCAGCCGCGGGCTCATCTTGCTGCGCTGGCTCACCGCCACCAGCATGGAAAGATCCAGTGTCTTGATCAGTCCGATCAGGTCGGCATCGATCAGCACCGGTGAATATTGGATGACGGCGCGGGCAATGATCGCGCTGTCATGCAGCAGCGCCAGCATGATCGGCCGTGGCGCTTCGTTGGAATGCAGCAGGCCATAGGCCAGCGCCGCACGCACTTTCACCGAGGGATCATCCAGAAAGCCGATCAACGCCGCGTAAAGCGCGGCATGCTCGTCGGCCGGACCAATGTGGTTGAGATAGGCATGCGCCGAAAGATGAGCCGCGCTACCGCGATCTTCGCTGACCTGCGATTGCGATAGCGAAACGAACTCTTGATACGCAACCATTCCAAACTCCGCACACCGGCGAAGTCCACCTTAGGGGCGAAGTTTTAAGGAACGGTTCACCATAAACCTGGCCGCGACAGATCGAGACGAACCGGCGTTGGTCCGACCAATCTAAAGAACCGAGACAACAGCTCCGAACAGCTGGCTGGCCACCGACCACAGTGTTACGACCAGCATCCAGCTCATCATCGCGAGCCCCAGCACGATCCAGCCGCGCGGAATCGGGCGGGCCTGCATGACCTGGGCTTGGGCTTTGGCGGTCGAACGGCGCATCATGGCCTCCTGAAGGCTGAGGGCACACGCCACTCAACACAACAACTAAGCGGCATACCTTCTAAAGGCCGCCCTAACTGGATTGGTTGCAGTTTTACTAATCTGCGCGCTCGCCACGCCTATTGGGCGTAAAGCTGGGTAAAAAAGCCGCCGCCATCGCTGGTCGTGGTCGCCGGCACGTCTTCTTCAGTCTTGAACAACCCGGTGAACGACATGTTCTCCGGCGAAAAACGCGAGGCGATTGGCGGTGGGGCCACGGGTGGCGCCGACTGCCCCGCCATCTGCTGCACGGCAAAATTGGCATTCATGCCACTGCCACCCTCATGCTTGGCCACCAGCACGCGATAGACATCGCGAATGGTGCGGGCCTGCCCATCGGTATAGAAAATCGCCTGGTTGGCCGCGGCCTGCTTGGGAAAGAGGTTCGCCGCGATCTGGTCCGGGTCCTGCAGCCCGGCATTGAACATTCGCTCGGCCCCCTGCGCGCCGAGGAAATGCGCGATATAGAGCTCGCCCGCGCTGGGCTGCCGGCCAAACTTGCCCGTCAGGTAGTCGCCATTGCTCTTGGTGAAAGCCGCCGCAAGGTCGGCCGCCATCTGCGGATCCTTGCGCATCTCGAGGATCTGCGCCTTCACCTGCGGATCGGCGACGTAATAATCCCCATCCGAGCTCCGCGAAATATTGGCGGCAACGTCGCCATAGCCGAGCCGCGGCCCCTCTTCCTTGAGCACCTGCAGCCAGGTGCTTTCGATGAACTGGAATAGGCCCGTGGCCGAAGACGTCGACGCCTTGGCCTGGGGGTTGAGGCTGCTCTCGCGCATCGCCGTCTGCAGCAGATAGTCGAAATCCACGCCATTCCGGTCGCCTGCGGCCGTCAGCACATAGGCCAGGCTTTGTGGAACCGAGATTGGCTGAACGCCCATGGGCAGCAGAATCCGAGCAGAATCGCGTGATGCCCCGACTATGCCCTCACAGGAGTTAACCACCTGTTAACCGTGATTACCGAGGCGTTACACGCCCCAGCGGCTGACCACATCGCCCAGTGCCGGCCGCGGCCGATCCTCGATCACCGCCGATGGCGTCCCGATATGCACGATCCCCACGATCTTCTCGCCATCCCTGGCACCCAGCATCGCCCCCGCTTCGGCATCGAACGCGTACCACCGCGTCACCCAGCTTCCCGCAAAACCCAGCGCATGCGCCGCATGCAGCAGATTGAACGCCACATTGCCCGCCGACAGCAATTGCTCGAATTCTGGCACTTTGGGATGCGCCTTGGGCGAGGAGATCACCACCACCGTCAGCGGCGCCGGCAGGAACCGCCCGCGCTCGATCTCGATGCTGGCCTCGTCCACGCCCGGATGCTGGCGCGCATAGATGTCCGCAAGCTTCTCGCCCGCCCTGGCGCGATCATCGCCCTCGATCAGCACCAGCCGCCACGGCGCGATCTTGCCATGGTCCGGCACGCGCGTCGCAATGGTCAGCATTTCCTCGAGCTGCGCCGCATCCGGCCCTGGCGCCTGCAGGAATGCCATGCCGACCGAACGGCGGGTCTTCAGGTAATCACGGACGGCGTCATTTGTGGACATTGCGAGTCTCCATTTGCAGGGGAGCAATAACGCCAACCCGTCAGCGACGCCAGAACCGCAAACAAAATCTCGCCATGCGCGGCTTTGCGCTGTTCCCATCCTGCCGGGTCTGTGACACAGCTTCTCCCCATTCGCCGCCTACCACGGCCTGATCGATTCAATACGTGCCTTCCGGAGCTCCGATGCGTCTGCGTCCATTCCTCGCCATCCTGCTCGCTCTGGCTGCCGCAACGCCCGCCGCCCTGCCCTTCGCCACCGCCGTGACAGCCCAGGAAACCGCGCAAGACCTGCCGCCCCTGCCGCGTCCGCGCCCTGACCCGTCCAGCGTGCCGATCAGCACGCCCTCGACCGAGCCGTCAGGCGAAACGCCTGCCACCGAAGCCATCACGGCCATCACCTCGGCGCCCCAGCCGGTGACGCTCGACGCCCGTATCACGGCTGACGGCACCGCCATTCCCGATGGCCTCGTCTGGCGCATTTTCGACACCCAGCCCGACGCCTCAGGCGAACTGGCCCTCGTGGCAAAATCCGAGGAAGGCGAGCCTCAGCTCGAATTGCCGCCCGGCGAATATATGGTGCACGTCGCCTATGGCCGCGCCCAGACCAGCGAGTCCCTGTCCGTTGCTCCCGGCCAGAACCAGAAGACCTTCATCCTCGACGCCGGCGCCCTGCGCCTGAATTCGGCCGTCAGTGGCGACATTTCCATCCCGCCCGACCTGCTCAAATTCGACATCTACACCGCCGGCGAGGAAAACGACCGCGCCCTGGTCGCCGAAAACATGAGCACAAACGAAATCGTCACGCTCAATGCCGGCACCTATCACATCGTCTCGCGCTTCGGCACGATCAACGCCGTGGTCCGCGCCGATCTGCGCGTCGAATCCGGCCAGCTCACCGACGCCACGCTCTACCACCACGCTAGCCAGGTGGCCTTCAAGCTGGTGTCGGAAACCGGCGGCGAGGCCATCGCCAATGTCGAATGGACCGTCAAGACCGCCGACGGCGCCACGGTCTTCAGCGAACTCAACGCCTTCCCCTCCACCGTGCTGGCCGAGGGCGACTATCTCGTGCTCGCCAAGCAGGGCAGCCAGGTCTTCAACCGCGAGTTTCAGGTCCAGTCCGGTCCCCTGCGCGAAATCGAAGTTCTCACAACAGTTTATTGACCGTCACAAAGAGGCCTTATCCTCTTTGATCACTTGCTGCCCTTGGCTATTGAAGCATTGCCGCCGAGGGATACATTGCTGACAAACAAAAAGCGGAGAAACCACCATGGTGATCGACACCACTCTTGGTAAGCGCCTGAGCCTTGTTGCCACTGCCTGCCTGTTGAGCGTTGCCCTGCCGGCCGGCGCGGCCCATGCCCAGAAGGTCAAGGACAAGGGGACAGCCCAAACCTCCGTCTCGGATGCCCTGTCGTCGATCGAGGTGATCATCCCGGAAATCGACTCGGTCAATTCAAACGTCGATGACGAGACCATCCGCGCCATTTTCAGCGGCCAGCTGGTCGAACATGCCGAAGCCCTTGCCGGACTGACCGCCGACAGCATCACCATCCCCGAGATCACCATCGAAGCCAGCGGCACCGTCGAAGGCGAGCAGCAAGCCGGATCGGTGACCTTCTCCGACCTTGTTCTGAGCGATGTCACCGATGGCAAAGCCAACGGCTTCACCGTTTCAGGCGTCACTTTCGACGCCGGTGACGCAGCCAATGGCCAGTATAACGCCATGTCGGCCGCCAACGTCGATATCGGCGCCATGCTCGGCCTCTATGGCTTGGTTCCGCAGGGCGAAGACCCCGAGCTCAAAACCATCTACAGCGACTTCGTCTTCGAAGGCGGCACGCTATCCGCCGATGACGTCGATTGCACCATGGGCCGCGTCACCGCACCCGAACTCAAGGCGCGTCCGCTCAACTTCAACTTCATGGAAATCGTCACACTGGCCGAAACGCTGGACAGCGGTGCCGACCCGTCGCCGAAGCAGATCGGCGACCTGTTGCGCATGTATGCCGACATCTTCACCGCCTTCGAAAGTGCCCCGGTACAATTCGAGGGCTTCTCCTGCGAAGGCCTCGACTCCGATGGCCGCGACATGAAGTTCACCATTGCCGGGATGTCGATGGATGGCATGCGCCCGGGCTTCTACCCTGCCATTTCCATGGACGGCTTCGACATGACCGTCGAAGGCGATGGCATGATGAAGCTGGGCAATGTCACCATCAAGGAAATGGATTTCACCCGTCCGATCGAGACGGTGCGCGCCGCGCCCGAAGAACTGGATGAAGCCTGGCTGATGGCCAATGCGCCGCAGTTGATGCCCGCCTTTACCGGCTTCTCCTTCAGCGATTTCGCCATGGATATCCCCGATCCCGAATCCGATGGCGACCGCATCAAGGCCAGCGTCGGCGCCTATGACCTGACGCTCGGATCCTATTTCAACGGCATCCCGACCGACCTCAACACCTCGGCCAGCAATATCGTCGTCGAACTTCCCGACGACAGCGACGATCCGCAGCTGCAGCAGATGATCGCCCTGGGCCTCACCGCCTTCGATCTCGGCTTTGTCGTCGACGCCTCCTGGAATGAAGCCGAAAACACCATCAGCTTCGATGAAGTCTCCTTCTCGGGCGTGGACCTCGGTTCGGCGGCAGTTTCCGGCACGCTGATCAATGCTACCGAAGCGCTCTTCAGCTGGGACGAAAGTGCATCCATGATCGCCGCGATGGCCCTGGCCATCACCGATCTCAAGGTCGATCTGCGTGACGACGGCATTTCCGACCTGGTCCTCGCCGCTGCTGCCGCCGACCAGGGCACCAGCGCCGAAACCATGCGTCCGGTCTTTGCCGGCCTGGCCGAAGGCACCATCATCGGCACGCTGGCCGGTGCGGCCGAAGCCCAGAAGGTCGGCGCCGCCGTCAACAGCTTCATCGCCGGCAAGGCGAAGAACCTGACCATCGCAATGACCTCAAAGACCCCCGCGGGTCTCGGCATGATGGACTTCATGCTGGCCGAAGACGATCCAACCGTCCTGCTCGGCAAGGTCACCATCGACGCCACGGCGAAGTGAAACGAAAAGGGCCGCTGCAAAGCGGCCCTTCTTCTAGGCGACCTCTTTCGCCGCCACACTCATCCCCCAAGCCAGCAGCTCCCGCGCCACCTCGGGCGTGCTCCCCTCGACATAGCACCGCAGCTCGGGCGCATTGCCCGATGCCCGGAAATGCACCATGTCGCCGGACGTCGTCCGGAACTGCAGGCCATCCACCGTCGACAGGCTCGCTATCCCATGCGGCGCAAACAGCGCCTGCGCATAGGCCTCGTCCTCGACCAGCCGCTTGAGGAAGGCGCCGCTCCGCTCGCCCGGCACATCCTGCAGCCGGTCGGCCAGCGCATGCTGCAGCGGCAGCATGCGCACCAGCTCCGCCACCGGCATGCCCTTGCCCGCTGCCAGCGCGAGAACACACAGCACCGGCAACACAGCATCGCGCGTCGGCAGAGCGGGAAGCGCCTTGCCGGCCGCGCTCACACCATTGCCTACGAACGTACCGCCATTGGCCTCGAAGCCCACGGTCGAACCCTTTGCGGTCTCCATGCCGGCCACCACATAGGGTGAGCCGACCCGCGTCCGCACCACCTCGACAAAGGATCCCGTGCGTTCGATCGCCGAATTGGACGTCACCGGCGTCACCACCACGCGCGCCCCCAGATAGCGCGCCGTCAGCAAACCCAGCACGTCCCCGCGCACGAATTCACCCGCACCATCCATCAGCAGCGGCCGGTCACCATCGCCATCCGCCGACACCACGGCATCGAGCCCATGCTCGACAATCCAGCCCTCGAGCGGCGCAAACACCGCATCGCCAAAAGCCTCGGTATCGATCGGCACGAAACCCTCGATCCGCCCCAGGCTGACCGTCTCGGCCCCGTAATGCTGCAAGATCCGCGTCAGCAAATCCCGCGCCACAGTCGAATGCTCGAACACCCCGATCCGCAGCCCGGCGAAAGCCTGCTCCGACAACAGCGTCGCAAAGCGTTCGAAATAACGCTCGGTCGCCGTCACGGCCTCATCGGCCACCGCGCGATCCAGCGCCGGGACGTCCTCGTCCCGCAGAGCCGCAACAATCCCGGCCTCATCGGCCTTGCTGATCTCGCCACCCGGCACGTAAAACTTGAGCCCGTTGCGATCCGCCGGAATATGGCTGCCCGTCACCATGATCGCGGCACAACCCGCCGCCATCGCTTGCAGCGCCAGCGCCGGGGTCGGCAAGGTTCCGCAATCAACCGGCTCCAGCCCCGCCGCGATCACCGCCGCAGCGCAATCCGCCACGATGGCCGGGCTCGAAGGGCGGAAATCCTGCCCGAGATAGACCTTGCCGCCCTTGTCCTGACCAAGCTCTGCCAGGTGCCGCAGGAAAGCCGCCGTATAGCGACGCGCTGCTTGCCCTTCCAGCTCGACGGCAAGGCCACGCAATCCGCTGGTCCCGAATTTGAGGCTGCTCACACCGGCTCTCCGCTCAATTGTATCCATAATGGTTCTTGTACCAGGCCACGAACTGCCCCACGCCTTCGCTCACCGGCGTCTCGGGCACCGCGCCGATCAGCGCCTGCAACAGCCGCGTGTCCGATTCCGTCGCCACCACATCGCCCGGTTGCATCGGCAGCATGTTGAGCTTGGCCTCGACGCCAGCCGCGCTTTCCAGCGTGCGGATGAAATCCATCAACTCCGTTGGCTTGCCACCGGCAATATTGACCACCCGGAACGGCGCCACCGCCGAAAGACTGTCCTGCTCGACCGGTTTGCCCATCTCCGGCACCCGCTCCATCAGCGCCGTGATCGAGGCGACCAGATCGTCCACATAGGTGAAATCCCGCCGCATCTTGCCAAAGCCATAGACGTCGATCTCTTTGCCTTCCAGCATGGCGGACAGGAACTTGATCGGCGCCATGTCCGGCCGGCTCCACGGCCCATAGACCGTAAAGAAACGCACGCAGGTCGCGGCAATACCGAACAGATGAGCATAGGAATGCACCATCGCCTCGCCCGACTTTTTGGTCGCGGCATAGAGCGAAACCGGGCCATCGGCGCGATCGGTCTCGGCAAAGGGAAACTTCACATTGCCGCCATAGACCGAGCTGGTCGAGGCAAAGATGAAATGCTTTGGCTTTTGCATGCGCAGCGCTTCGAGCAGGTTCCCCGTTCCCACCACATTGGACTGGATATAGCTCCCTGGCGCCTCCAGCGAATAACGAACGCCCGCCTGGGCCGCCAGATGCACCACCACCTCGGCCTCGCTCTGGGCCACCGCCGCCTCCAGCGCCGCCGCGTCCTCCAGCATGCCCTCGATCTGGGTAAATCCCGGCTGCTCCAGCAGCGCCAGTCGTGCCCGCTTCAGCGCCGGATCGTAGTAATTGGTCATCCCGTCAAATCCGGTGACCTCATGCCCATCCGCCAGCAGGCGCTTTGCCAGATGAAAGCCAATAAATCCGGCTGTACCGGTAACAAAGATCTTCAATATGCCCTCACGCCAAAGCTGCGCTCGCGACACTTCTACACGCAAATTCTGACGGCGCCATATCGGCTTATTCGGAATCCTTCGGGCTGCCCCGCATCCGCTTGACCTCGGACCGAACCGACTTGCCCTCCAGCCGCCGCCGCTTGCTCGCCAGCGTCGGCCGTGTCGCCACCCGTGCCTTGGGCACATGCGAGCCCGCCACCAGCAGCCCCACCAGCCGCTCGAGCGCATCGGCTCGGTTCATCGGCTGATCCCTGTGCGAATTGGCGATGATGACGATGACGCCATCCTTGGTCAGCCGCTTGCCGGCCAGCACCGACACGCGCCGCTTCATCGCTTCTGGAATATTGGGGGAATTGGCGAGGTCGAACCGCAGCTGCACCGCGCTCGACACCTTGTTCACATTCTGCCCGCCCGGCCCGGACGCGCGCACGAACGTCTCCTCGATCTCGCCCGGATCGATGGAAATGGAGCGGGTGATGACGATGGGATCAGCCATTTCTCAGAGGATACCCCCACCTATCCTCCCCCTGATAAGGGGGAGGGACTGATCCAGTTCAACCGACGATCTCGCCCATCCACCGCTCGGTCCCTCCCCCTTTTCAGGGGGAGGTTAGGAGGGGGTACGCAAAAAGGAGTTTACTTCCTCAAGCGACCGGCGAAGATGATCTCACCCTCATGAATGGTGAGACCCTTGATCGTTGCGCGATACTTGCCTGGCAGCCCTTCCGCTTCGACCACCCAGCCCTTCTTGAGCATGCCGGCGAACACTTTCTCGCCGATATCCTTGAAGTCATCGGGTCCCAGCGCATTCTCTTCACCGAGATGCGTCAGCGCCTTGATCTCGCGGTTGGACGGACGAAGCGGCATCAGGCAACAGCCTTTGCGCCCTTGAGGTCCGGCGGGGTCGCTTCGGCCATCAGGGCGACGATCGCGTCCATCGAGGTCTCGATCTTCTGCCCTTCGCTGCCGAGACGGCGCACCGAAATAGTGCTCTCCTCGGCCTCGCGCTTGCCCACCACGAACATCAGCGGCACCTTGCCCACCGAATGCTCGCGCACCTTGTAGTTGATCTTCTGGTTGCGCGTGTCGAGCTCGGCGCGAATGCCGGCGGCCTTGAGCTGGTTCACCAGCTTTTCGGCATAGTCATCCGCTTCCGAAACGATCGTGGCCACCACGACCTGGGTCGGCGCCAGCCACATCGGCAGCTTGCCGGCGCTGTTTTCGATCAACATGCCAATGAACCGCTCGAAGCTGCCCAGAACCGCGCGGTGCAGCATGATCGGGCGGTGCTTGGCGCCGTCGTCACCCACATATTCCGCGTCCAGCCGCTCAGGCAGGTTCGGATCCACCTGGAGCGTGCCGCACTGCCAGTCACGGCCGATGGCATCGGTCAGCACGAATTCGAGCTTGGGACCATAGAAGGCGCCTTCGCCGGGGAAGATGGTGAAATCATAGCCTGCCGCCTTGCAGGCATTGCCAAGCGCGGCCTCTGCCCGATCCCAGCTTTCTTCCGAACCGATGCGCTTCTCCGGACGCGTCGAGAGCTTGATGCGCCACGCGGTAAAGCCGAGATCTTCATAAACGCTCGCCAGCAGGTCGATGAATTTCTTCGTTTCGGCCTCGATCTGCTCTTCTGTGCAGAAGATATGCGCGTCGTCCTGGGTGAATCCACGCACGCGCATGATCCCGTGCAGCGCGCCCGAGGGCTCGTAGCGGTTGCAGGAGCCAAATTCGGCCATGCGCAAAGGCAGGTCGCGATACGACTTGAGGCCGTGGTTGAACACCTGCACGTGGCACGGGCAGTTCATCGGCTTCAGCGCATTGATCGTCTTGGTCTTGGCATGCTCCTCGTCCACTTCGACGATGAACATGTTCTCCTGGTAATTATCCCAGTGGCCGGAGGCCTCCCAGAGCTTGCGGCTGACGACCTGGGGGGTGTTCACCTCGACATAGCCGTCCGCGCGCTGCTTGCGGCGCATATAGTCCTGCAGCGCGACATAGATGCTCCAGCCCTTGGGATGCCAGAACACCTGCCCCGGCGCTTCCTCCTGCATGTGGAACAGGTCCATCTCGCGGCCGATCTTGCGATGGTCGCGCTTTTCCGCCTCTTCCACCATGTGCAGATAGGCGTCCAGCTCGTCCTTGCTCGCAAAGGCCGTGCCATAGATGCGGCTCAGCATCGGATTGTTGCTGTCGCCACGCCAATAGGCGCCCGCCACCTTGGTCAGTTTGAAGGCCATACCGACGTCCTTGACAGTGCGCATATGCGGCCCACGGCAGAGATCGATCCACTGACCTTGCTTGTACATCTTGAGCGACTGGTCGGCCGGAATGGCATCGACCAGTTCCACCTTGAAATTCTCGCCGCGCGCCCGGAAGAATTCCTTGGCCTGGTCGCGCGTCCAGATTTCCTTGGTGAAGGCCGCACCCCGGTCGATGATCTCGGCCATCTTCTTCTCGATGGCCGGAAAATCCTCTTCCGAGAACGGCTCGTCGCGCTTGAAGTCGTAATAGAAGCCGTTCTCGATCACCGGCCCGATCGTCACCTGCGTCGCCGGCCACAGCTCTTGCACCGCTTCGGCCAGCACATGTGCCGCATCATGCCGGATCAGCTCCAGCACATCCTTTGACCCGGAATCGCGCGTCACGAATTCGATCCGGCCGTCTTCGTTGAGTTCGTCGCTCAG
This sequence comes from uncultured Devosia sp., assembly GCF_963517015.1. Classification (NCBI taxonomy): domain Bacteria; kingdom Pseudomonadati; phylum Pseudomonadota; class Alphaproteobacteria; order Hyphomicrobiales; family Devosiaceae; genus Devosia; species uncultured Devosia sp. Next base: position 1,963,920 of record NZ_CAUQDV010000001.1, on the reverse strand, counting down.
ATCGGCCAGCGCGCCATTCCAGCGCATCGCCACCGTCTTCTTGGCCAGGCTCTTGGAGATGCCTTCGACCACGGTGGTCCCGGTGGTGCCACGCGCATAGTCGCGAGCTGCACCGTCGGGGAACGTCACCTTGATCGTCATTGTAGGTCTCCAGAAATGGGATAGCCGCCGCAAAATCGCAGCGAGCGCGCCTGTCTAGCACGGTTTCCCATTATTTCCAGCGCCCATAACTCCACGGCGCAAACCAGCGCCCGTCACCCGGCACAGCCTCCGGCACCGGATCGTAGCCATGGCTCCCGCCTGGCCGGCAGCGCCACACCCGTCCCGCGCCCATCCAGCCGCCCGGCCAGAAGCCGAAGCGCCAGATCGCGTCGCGCGTATATTCCGAGCAGCTCGGCAGGTGCCGGCAATTCCGCCCCATGAACATCGAGAGGCTATATCGATAGACCGTGATCAGCCCCACGGCGACCAGCTTGAACGGCAGATCCACCACCCGCCAGAACAGCGCAATGACCCGCTCCATCAACGAACCGCCATAACCGATTCTGCGGACTCGACTTTTTCCAGCGCCTCGACCACTGCATCAAACACCAGCAGTGTCGACAGGTGCCGCGCCTTGTAGTCCCGCACCGGCTCCAGATAGCGCAGGTCGCTCCACTTGCCCTCGGGCGGCGCGCCATTCTCCCTGAGCATGGCCACCATCGTCTCGCGCAGCTGGCGGAACTCGCCCACCGGCGTCCCCACGATCTCCCGCGCCACCACCGCCGCCGACGTCTGTCCCAGCGCGCAGGCCGACACGTGATGCCCATAGCCCACGATCACCCCCTCGCGCACCACGAGGTCAACCTCGATCACCGAGCCACACACCCGGCTGACCTTGCGCGCACTGGCATCGGCTTGCGCCAGCCGTGGCGGCTGGATGGCATTTCCTGCCAGATCGAGGATTTTCTCGGAATAGAGATCGCTAAGGTCCATCAACCAAACAATTCTGTTTCTTGTGGCCCGCGCCACGCAGCCTTATATAGGTCGCCGCAGCCAAACTGTCAGGCTCGATGTCTGCATCAGTGATCTGGAAACGTCCTTGCCGCGTTTCTCATTCAGGACTCCGGGTCAGCCTCGAGGAAATTCCATGGACGCCAGCACCAAGCTCCAGGGCACCCCAGTGCCAGCCACCACTGTTGTCCGTCCCACCCGCGAAGAGGCCGAAGCCGCCGTCCGCACGCTGATCGCCTGGGCCGGTGACGACCCGACCCGCGAAGGCGTGCTCGAAACCCCTGCCCGCGTGGCCAAGGCCTATGGCGAATTCTTTGCCGGCTACGAGCAGGATGCCGGCGAAATCCTCTCCAAGACCTTCAAGGAAGTCGGCGGCTACGACGACATCGTCCTGGTCAAGGACATTCCCTTCTCCTCCCATTGCGAACACCACATGGTGCCTTTCGTGGGCAAGGCACATATCGCCTATCTGCCCCATGACGGCGTGGTCGGCCTCTCCAAGCTCGCGCGTCTGGTCGATGTCTTCGCGCGCCGCCTGCAGACCCAGGAAAACCTCACCGCGCAGATCATCGACGCCATCAACGAGCACCTTGGCCCACGCGGCGCCGCCGTCATGCTCGAAGCCGAACACATGTGCATGTCCATGCGTGGCGTCCGCGCCCATGGCGCCTCGACCATCACCCACCGCTTCACCGGCGTCTTCGCCGAAGATCGCGTCGAGCAGGACCGCTTCTTCGCCATGATCCGCCGCTGAGATCCGCTGGATCAAACCACGCTGGAGCGCTACATAGCGCTCCATGACCCTCACATTCACCGATCCCGCCACCCTCTCCCACGACGACCTCGAAGAGGGTTCCGCCTTTGCTCCGCGATTCGATTCTAACGGCTTGATGACAGTCGTCACCGTCGAAGCTGATTCGAACGAGGTGTTGATGCTGGCGCATATGAATGCCGAGGCCCTCTCGCTCACCCTCGAAACCGGCATTGCCCACTACTGGTCCCGCTCGCGCAACAAGCTCTGGAAGAAGGGCGAAACCTCGGGCGAACTGCAGGAAGTGGTCAGCCTCCGCACCGATTGCGACCAGGACGCCCTGGTCATGACCGTCCGCCAGACCGGGCGCGGCGCCGCTTGCCACACCGGACGCAAGACCTGCTTCTATCGCGAGGTCTCGATCACGGATTCGCGAGTTTTTTTGACGGACGCTGGATTCTCGCCACTTTTTGATCCGACAGAGGTTTATCGGAAGTGAACAAAAATTCAGGTCGGTAACCTGATGTTCATGATTAACCCGAGCTATGCATTTTGTGAATAGCGCCTATGCGACAACTATTCCCTCTATTCTGCGTTGCGGGTTTGCCGAAGAACATGGCCGGTAATGACCTGACAGGGCAACAAGTTGAAGCGTCACACAACAAGTTTGCATACCCGCCGTTCCATGCTGAAAGGCATGGCGGCTCTATCTCTCCTGGCGACCACGTCGCTGACCACCAAAGCCTTCGCTCAGGTTGAACAGAACGTCGCTCAGGGCGACGAATTTCCATTCGATTTCGATAGCTTCAGCGCCCGCATGCAGGAGATCGCTGCCGCGGACTTCGTGCCGCCGTCGCGCGACCTGCCGGAAGCCTTCGCAAGCCTTGATTACGACTCCTATCGCCAGATCCAGTATGCCACCGACGCCAGCAAGTGGCTCGATGACAATCTGGGCTACCGCATGCAGGCCTTCCACATGGGCTGGCTCTTCCCCGAGCCGGTACAGGTCTACGAGATCAACGGCAGCAATGCCCGCTCCATCGGCTTCAGCGCCGCCGATTTCGACTATCACGACGATGAGGTCGAAGCCGCCGCTGCCAAGGCCGAATTCCCCGGCGTCGCGGGCTTCCGCATCAATGCGCCGATGAACAGCACGGCCCAGTATGACGAGGTCGTCTCCTTCCTCGGCGCCAGCTATTTCCGTGCCCTCGGCCGCAACAACAACTACGGCCTTTCCGCGCGTGGCCTGCTGATGAATTCCTGGATCGAAGGCCCGGAGGAATTTCCGCGCTTCTCCGAATTCTATGTCGAAAAACCCACCCAGCTCGGCACGCCGCTGACCATTTATGCAGCGCTCGAAAGCCAGTCGGTTGCAGGCGCCTATCGCTTCATCCTGACCCCGGCCGGCGAGGCCCATCAGGAAACCACGCTCGAAGTCACCGCCCGGCTCTATTTCCGCGGCGACGTCAAGGAACTGGGCATTGCCCCGCTGACCTCGATGTATCTCTTTGCCGAGGCCAACCGCACCGGCTTCGACGACTACCGTCCGCAGGTTCACGACAGCAATGGCCTGCTCATCCAGAACGAGGCGGGTGAAGTCACCTGGCGCGCGCTCAACAATGCCGCGACGCTGGGCACCTCCTACTTCTGGGAAAACAATCCGCGCGCCTTTGGTCTCTACCAGCGTGGCCGCGACTACGAAGAATATCAGGATGCAGGCGCCCATTACGAGCGCCGCCCGTCCCTGCGGATCGAACCGATCGGCGATTGGGGCCAGGGCCATGTGCGTCTGATCGAAATTCCCTCGGTGCTGGAAGGCGACGACAACATCGCCGCTTTCTGGATTCCGGAGGAAAAGGCAACCGCGGGTAGCTCCCGCGAGTTGAGCTATCGCATGGTCTGGGGCGATCTGAATCCCGATTCAGCAAGCCCGATTGCCCATGTGACAGAAACGCGCAGTGGCGTCGGCGGCGTATCAGGCGTCGAAGCCGTTGAGAACTTTAAGAAATTCGTCATCGATTTTGCGGGGGGCGAGCTCGCAAGTATGACGGATGAGACGAAACTGGAAGCCGTTGTGGAGGCGGAAGGCGGAACCATCACAAGTTCCGTGCTTTTCCGAGTCGATGCAAACGACGTCTGGCGTCTCGTGCTCGATGTCGAAACTGGTGATGCCACCAGCATCGAGCTCAAGGCCTATGTAATGGGCCTTGGCCGCAAACTGACCGAAACATGGCTCTATCAGTGGAGGCCCTCGCATGAAGCATAGTGCAGATTTTCCGTTCGCCCGGGCGTTGCCCGACGCCCCCCTGGACATGCCCAAGCAGCTGCTTGAGCGCCGCAGTCTGTTTGACTTGCTGCGGATAACCCTGTCTGCTCTAACCGGACGCTAGGCGCTCGGGGCCTCATGTTGTTTCCTGCTTTTTTTCGCCTTGCTGCATTGTCGGTCGCGGCGACCCTCACGATCCTGGGGGCGCATATCTTTCTGCGCCTCACCGGTGAAGGCGGCCTGACCGCAGTCGATCTCTTGCGCACGGCCCTCGTGGCCTTCAGCGGCTTCTGGCTCATCTGGGGCAGCGCCGCGGCAATTCTGGGCGTCTTCCGTCCTGTCCGCGCCAATCTGGGCAATCCCCAGCAGGGGCCGCAGGGCATGACCGCTATTCTTATCCCCATTTACAACGAAGACCCTGTTGCGACCTTCTCGCGCATCGCCGCCATGAACCGCAGCATCGTCAATCTCGGCATCGCCGAGAAATTCCACTTCGTCATTCTCTCCGACACCCAGGTGCTCGAAACCGCCGCTCAGGAAGCGGTCTGGTTCAATCGCCTGATCGAGGAGCCCGATGCGATCGGCCGCGTCTTCTATCGTCGCCGCGAGCTCAATGTCGGTCGCAAGGCCGGCAATATCGAGGATTTCATCGCCCGCTCCGGCGCTGCCTATGATTATGCGCTGATCCTCGACGCCGACAGCCTGATGGATGGCAAGACCATTGCTGAAATGGCTCGCCGCATGGACCGGGACGAAAAGCTCGGCCTGCTGCAGACCGTGCCGCACATCATCCACGCCCAGACCATCTTTGGCCGTGCGCTGCAATTTGCCTCGACCTACCTGTCGCCGACCTTTGCCCGCGGTGCCGAGCTGATGGCTGGCCGCGAGGGCCCCTATTGGGGTCACAACGCCATGGTCCGCATGCGCGCTTTTGCCTCCTGCTGCGGCCTGCCGGTCCTGTCCGGCAAGCCCCCCTTTGGCGGCCACATCCTCAGCCACGACTATGTCGAGGCGGCCCTGCTGTCGCGCGGCGGCTGGAAGGTCAATCTCGACCCCTCCATGCCGGGGTCCTATGAAGAAGGCCCGGAAAACCTCATCGAATATGCCAAGCGTGATCGCCGCTGGTGCCAGGGCAACCTGCAGCACGGGCGCCTTCTGACCGCGCCGGGCCTCAAGATCTGGAGCCGCTTCACCTTCCTCCAGGGCATCATGGCCTATATGGCCTCCCCGCTCTGGCTGCTGCTGCTCGCAGCCAGCGTTCTGGCCGCCCTCTGGCCGGAAATGCCCACGGTCATGCCAGGCTTCATGAACATCAACTTCAGCGCCTGGACCCTCATCGTCGCGGTTGCCGTAGTCCTGCTCCTGCCCAAGTTCGCCATCTGGCTGCGCGGCATGTTCGACGGTCACAACCGCAGTTTCGGTGGCACCTTCCGCGCCTTGGCCTCCGTGCTCGGGGAAATCCTGGTCTCGACCTTGCTCGCACCGACCCTGCTGCTGCTGCAGTCGCGCTCGGTCATGCAGGTTCTGCTCGGCCTCGACGGCGGCTGGCCCGCCACCACGCGCGGCCAGAACTGGGTCGATCTCAAGACCGCCTGGCAGGCCTCCTGGTGGATCGTCGCCATTGCCGTGGTGACACTGGGCGGTATCCTGGTGCTTGCGCCGGCAAGCGCCGTCTGGGTGGCTCCGGCCATGGTCCCGGCGATTTTTGCACCGGTTCTCATCTCCCTGACCTCGCGTCCCACGCGAAATGCTGGCATTCCCCTGCTGTTTGCGACAGACTCGGAACTTGATCCGCCGTCCATCGTCAAAGAGCAGCGTGCCATCTTTTCGGCATGGACTGTTCATGGAAGCCCACAGGAGATCGATCTGCTCTCCTTGAGAACCGCACAGCATGTCACTGCCTGAATCGTCGACCTATCGCGCTGCCGGCCTGCTTGGCCCAAGCTGGATTCGATCCATCTTGTCGCCCTCCGCCCACGAGGCAAAGCCTCTGGATGGGCGCGATGAGCGCCTCGACATGTTCCGCGGCCTGGCGCTGGTGATGATCTTCGTCAACCACGTGCCCGGCACGGTCTATGAAGCCTTCACCAACCGCAATTTCGGTTTCTCCGATGCGGCGGAAGCCTTCGTCTTCATGTCCGGCATGGCGGCGGGCCTCGCTTATTCATCGCGCTTCCGCACCGGCAATCTCTGGGCGGCCATCGCCAAGGTCTGGGCCCGGGCACGCCAGCTCTATTTCGTGCACCTCACCATCACCTTCGTCTGCCTCGCCATCTTCGCGGCCTTCGCGAAATGGTTCGACCTGCCGGACCTGCTGACCAAGAACAACATCGCGCCGCTCTTCCAGCAGCCGCTCAGCACCATTATCGGCATTCCGCTGCTGACCCATCAGCTCGGCTATCTCAACATCCTGCCGCTCTACATGACGCTGCTCTTCGTGACGCCGCTGATCATCATGGCAGGCCTGCGCGCGCCTTGGCTGACGCTGATCGCCTCCGTTGTGCTGTGGATCGTCGCCGGCCAGTTCCGCCTCAACTTCCCCAATTTCCCCAATCAGGGCGGCTGGTTCTTCGATCCCTTCTCCTGGCAATTGCTGTTCGTGCTCGGCCTGCTCTCGGGCATGGCCATGAAGCAGGGCAAGGCCTTCATCCCCTTCAACGCCGTGCTCTATGCCCTCTGCGCAGCATTCCTCGTCTTTGTGCTGCTCTGGATGAAGATCACGCCCTTCGGCCTGTCGCTAAACCGCACCCTGGGCTGGCTCAACAGCCTCGGCGTACCCTTCTACATCACCAATTTCGACAAGACCTTCCTCTCGGTCCCGCGTCTGTTCCATGCCCTGGCGCTATTTTACGTGCTCGGCCACCTGCCCGTCATGCATAAGGTCGCCTCCTCCTGGATCATGACCCCGCTGCGCCTGATGGGCCGCCAGGGCCTCGCCACCTTCGCCATCGGCACGGTCTTCTCCATTCTGCTGCAATCGATCCGCGCCGCCATCGAGCCCAACGCCGGCATCGACGCCCTCCTCCTCGGCACCGGCCTCGTCACCCTGACCCTCATCGCCTGGGCCTTGACCCGCACAGCCGAACTCACCCGCGCCAAAACCACCTAAGTTCCAGCATACTCGATCGGTCCCTCCCCCTTTTCAGGGGGACTTCGAAGCGGCCGTAGGCAAAATCACGCCTGTGGCGTGATTTTAGCTGAGAAGGCCATGAGGCCTATGGCCGAGTGGCAGGTGGGGGTACCTCTTAGTTTGAGCAAATAGGCCACATCCGCCCGGCGAAGACGCCCTAGCTCTTCCGCTCGAACAGCCCCACGATCAAGATCCCGGTCAGGAACCCGCCCAGATGCGCCTGCCAGGCCACTGACATGGCAACGCCCGTCACCATCGGCAGCAGCGGCACGGCGGCGTTAAGCACCACCCAGATCAGGATGAAGAACCGCGCCCGGCTGTCCCGCCACAGGTCGCCGAAACTCGCCAGCTTCCGCCCCAGCATCATCCGCTCGCCCGTCTCGGGATGCGTCGCCACCAGCACCGGCTGAAAGATAAACCGGCAGGCTGCCCCGGTCAGCCCGGCCACCCCGCCCGACGCACCGATCATATAGGACCCCGAATAGAGCGTGGAGACGGCAAACAGAGCCGCCCCGCCCAGGGCAGAGGCCAGAAAAATCGCCAGCATCGGCCCTGCCCCGTAGCGTCGCGCCACCGGCGTCGCAAAGATCGCGAACCATGCCGAATTGATCAGCAGATGCTCCCATCCGCCATGCAGGAAGGCGTGGCTGAACGGCGTCCAGATCAGCGGCACCGCCAGCGACCAATCCTCCGGCGCCGCCACGATTCTGAGCGGCTGGAACGCGAACCAGAAGATCAGCTGGAAGTAACCCTCCTGGTTAAGAACCAGGGTTGATGCGAGGTGAACGGCGACGAAAACCCCGATCATCGCGGTAACTGCGCCTGGCAAAAGGAAAATCGGCTCTCGCCCCTCCGGCGCAGGATTTACGGGCGTCTCGCCTTGTTCACGCATCACTTCACTCCGACTACGCAGGCGCCCTGCGCCTCACGCTCTTCTTATCCACATGGCCCCCGCCGCGTTAACCTTACTTAACCTTTAAGAGCGCTTTTGGCCGCCACTTTTGACAATGTCTGCCTGCGGCGGATGCGCTCCATGGGGGGAGCGTCCGTTACTGTTTAGCGGGTCGAGAGAACAATGCAAAAGCCAAGCACCAGGACGCTCTACGAATACTGGAATTCCATCCGCGGTTCGCGCAGCGCGCCCGATCGCAAGGACATCGATCCGACCCGTATTCGCGAAGCCCTGGCCAATACGTTCATCCTCGAACTGGACGAAAGCGACAAGTTCGCCTTCCGCCTCGCTGGCAGCCATCTCTGCACCTCCTACTGCCGCGAACTCAAGGGCCGCTCTTTCTCGGCGCTCTGGCACCAGCGCGACAATGACGCCATGGAAACCCTGCTCCGCGCCGTGACCGAAGATCACGCCGTCGCGCTCGTCACCTTCCAGGGCACCACCGCGCTGCACACCAAGGTGAGCTTCGAGACCATTCTCATGCCGCTGCGCCACAATGGCTCGACCCATACGCGTCTGCTCGGCGCCATGACGGCCCTCGAAGAGCCCTATTGGCTCGGCGTGCAGCCGATCATGGAACAGCGCATCACCGGCCTGCGCCTGATCTGGCCCGACGACATCGCCATGCAGGACTCCGTTCGCGAAGTCGAAGCCAATGTCGTCAATGATGTCGGCTTCACCGCAGGCGCCAGCCTGACCTCGGGCATTCCGGCTGTCGTCTATGGCCGTAGCGCGCGTCGCTACGCCCACCTCGCCGTCATCGATGGCGGTCGTCAGTAGAACTACTGACGGCCCTGCATTCTAAACAAATTCTGCCGATCTGCGCACAGGTGAACTGCGCGGATCGCACCGCAGAAACACTTTGCGTTAACTAAGACAAGCTAGCCTGCCAAAGTAATTAAAGTCTTTGGCGGTTCGGCGAATGCTGAGTGACGACCTCCCCTCGCAGCAGTTTATCGCCCCTGCCCGCACGCGTGCGGAGGAGGGCAAGTTCCAGCGCGTCCATGTTTCGGTGCTTGGCCGTTACATGCTGGCCGACCGCCGCGAATTCCCCTGCCAGATTCTTGAAATGTCGCCCGGCGACGCCCTGGTCATCGTGCCGGTCACCGGCCAGGATGGCGAACGCGTGATCGCCTATATCGACCACGTCGGCCGCATCGAAGGTACCATCCTCAAGCAGGTCGAGGGCGGCTTCATCATGGATATCGCCGCCTCCCCGCGCAAACGCGACAAGATGGCAGCCCAGCTCACCTGGCTGGCCAACAAGGACGTGCTGAACCTCCCCGAGGATCGCCGCCACGAACGCGTCGTCCCCGACATTCGCCATTCCACCGTCGTCCTCGACGATGGCCGCCGCTACAATTGCAAGATCATCGACATCTCGCTCTCGGGCGCCGCCATCGAGCTCGACGTTCGCCCGGCCATGGGCACCCCGGTCACCCTGGGCCGCATGCGCGCCCGCGTCGTCCGCCACTTCCAGAACGGCGTCGCCGTCGAATTCGCCTCGGCACAAGAAATGCTGACGGTCATCCAGCAAAATCTCAGAATGAACTAGGCGCCGTGCCGAAGGCAAAATCGCTCCAGTGGAGCGATTTTAGGTGACTAGGCCATGAGGGCTACGCCCGAATGGCCCAGACGCCCCACAAACTCGATTGGTCCCTCCCCCTTTTCAGGGGGAGGATAGGTGGGGGTACCCCACAAGGACTCACCTTCGCCGTGCCCCTCCGCTCCCTCGCCGTCCTCCCCCTTCTCCTCGCCACCCCCGCTCTCGCCGACGGTCGCAGCGACTGGACCGACTACGCCTGGCAGCAGATCAAGCTCAGCCAATGCGCCAGCGACGGCAGCATCATTGCCTGTCCCCTCTACCATCAGAAATGGGACTGGAAGCGCGACCAGTGGGTCGACCTCGCCATCTCCTTCGATCTCACCCGTGGCCAGCTCCAGCTGTCCCAGCGCCTCACCAACCGCGCACCGACCGATGACGACTACGTCTGCGTCACCGCCCTCGCCGTCGATAGCGCCGGCCGCAACGTCCTCGTCCATCACCAGAACTGGCACATGGACCCGGGCCAGGTCGCGGAGAAAGCCTTCGCTTACGCATCGCCAGACCTTGCCGATATCGCCGCCATCCACATCGGCTCGAAACAATGCCGCAAGGGCGCCGGCCAGGACGACGCTCTCTACGAGAGCCTACTCGGCGGAATCCAGCGCTGAACCAATTCGGCCAAGCCCCTGACCTGCATGGTTAATTCAACCCGAATCCGATCGATACAATTCGCATAAAAACTGCGTCTTGTTTTTCCGAGGCCCCTAATCGGCCCTCCCTAGTGTCGTCTCCATCAGGGAGACTACACAATGTCATCGAACAACAAGGGCCTGCGCAAGGCGCTGATCGGAGCGATCCTCGCTCTCACCGCCATCGCAGCCCCGGTCCAGGCTCTGGACTTCACCAATGTCGCCTATATCCAGGCCGGCACCGCCCCCACCTCCATTCCGGTGGGCCACCTCGAATTCTGCAAGACCCGTCCCCAGGAATGCGGTCCCAACAAGAATATCGTTGAAGCCGTCTCGCTCGACGAGCGCCTCTGGGGTGAACTGCTCAACATCAATGCCTATGTGAACCAGACCGTGACCCCGGTCACCGATCAGGATCTCTACCAGACCGAAGAATTCTGGACCTATCCCAACGGCTATGGCGATTGCGAAGACTATGTCCTCGAAAAGCGCCGCCACCTCATCAATGCCGGCTGGCCGGCCAGCGCCCTGCTGATCTCGGTGGTCAAGCAGCTTAATGGCGAAGGCCATGCCGTGCTGGTCGTGCGCACCGATCGTGGCGACCTCGTCCTCGACAACCAGGTCGGCTCGGTCGATCTGTGGAGCGACACGCCCTACGTCTATGTCAAGCGCCAGTCCCAGGCCAATGCCGGCCAGTGGGTCGACATGGTCGAAACCCGCGACGTCGTGACCATCACCGCCGCGATCAAGTAATACGGGCGGCGCTCAGCGCCCCCAGTCACGAGGAGCGAAAGTATTGGAGGCAGGCCGAGGCGAAAAGTCCGGTCTGCGAGAACCGGAGCGCAGCGTACGTTTCAGTACGTGAGCACCGGAAGCGCAGCAGACCGGATTTTGCAGGCCGGCCTCCCTCAAATAATGAGCTCCGGATTTCCAGTCCCCGCCCGAGCGTAACTGCTCAGTCTACCCTGATAGGGGTCTGAAGAATGAAGCCAGCCTCGCGCAAGCGGGCTGGCTTCATTGTTTTTGCGTCTGTCGCTTTGGCTTGAGGCTACCAACAAACTCTATCTATCCCTCCCCCTATCAGGGGGAGGCTAGGAGGGGGTATCCGCTAAAAACTCTTCGCTATTCCAGCGGGTCTACAGCACCGCCATCACATAGCTGCCCAGAATGAGCAGCCCGGTGAGGAACGCCCAACTGAAGGCCACCATGGCCGAGACCAGCGCCGAGGTCATCGACAGCGTGCCGTCATCCTCGTGGTGCCAGCCCATCTGCAGCATGATGTAGGGGCCACAAAAGAAGCTGACCGCCAGATTGCCCATCGCGCCCATATAGGTCTTGCCGTCATAGCGCAGCACGGCCTGCTGCTTGGCCAGCCATTGATAGAGATGGGTGGCGGCACCGGCGATGCACAGACCAACACCCATGCAGAATGCCGCTGCCAACAGTTCCTTGGTCATGCTTTTCCGTCCCGCCACATGCGCCGCAACGCGCAATTGTTAACCCTTCATTAAGCATATTGCCTGCCTGATGACCTGTCACCTGCCCTCGGCGAATCTGGTTAATGGCGGAATTTGGTTCACACTCGGCCCCGCAAACCGGGCCACAAAACTCGCCCAACCTGGGCTTCAACATGGCGTCCATCGCCGTGCTGGTCCTGCTATTGGCTGTTGGCACTGCCTATCTCATCGATGAACTGGGCCGGCGCGACACCGTCCCCCCTCCCGGCATCGGCGATTCCGATCCGGTGCAGCAGACCATATCCGGCCGCGAACTCTCGATTCCGTCGTCCTGGTTCCGCTATGGCGAACAGATCCGCGACGGCTTCACCAACCAGATCGACCTGCGCCTGATGTTCGAAGCCGATGGCGTCGAGCCCACCCCGGTTGCGGTCACGCTTCTCCCCCGCAGCCGCGCCCGCACCAGCGCCAGCCTGCTCGACCGGGTCTATCTCCATCAATTCGATGATACGACCCTCAATGGCGTCCCCGGCCTCATCGGCAAGCCCATGCTGGCCAGCGATGGCTACCAGGGAGAAGCCATCTGGTATGACGCCCTCTCGCCCAACCCCTTCGTCGCCAAATGCCAGGCGCCCGTCGCCCAGGACACCCCGGCCCAATGCGTCCGCACGGTCTATCTGCCAAGCGGCATCGCCGCCATCTACACCTTCGACGTCGCCCTTCTCCCCTCCTGGCGGAGTTTCGACGCAGAGATGGAGAAGTGGCTATCGGTGATCGGAGCTTGGTCATAGGCCCTGAAGAATGAGAGCCCCGATGCGATCCCTCCCCCTATCAGGGGGAGGCTAGGTGGGGGTATCCTCCTGGCTAGAAACCCCTTCTGGTATCCAACGATATGCAGAACAGCCCGTTCGCTCGCGAAATGCGAAACGACCCGACCCCCGCCGAGCGTGAGTTCTGGACACTGATCTTGCCGTTTCGCGAAAACGGCTGCCACTTCCGGCGGCAGGCACCAATCGGCCCATTCATCGTCGACTTCGTCTGCAAGCGCCTCGGCGTCATTTTCGAGATCGATGGCGACACGCATTATCTAGACGGCGCCGCAGAGAAGGACGCGGCTCGAACGGCATATCTCGCGCAGCGCGGCTATCGCGTGGTCCGTTTCACCAATGATGAGGTGCTGCGGCAATCCGAGGGTGTGTATTTGGAACTGATGCAGTTGCTGGGAGACCCAAGCGAGAGCTGGGCGGGACCACCGGAAGACTGGGCACGTTAGCGAAGCGGTTTTTTCTATAGCAGAGGATACCCCCACCTAACCTCCCCCTGATAGGGGGAGGGACAGATCTCTCTTGCGGCGCTAGCTCGCCCCACCCACCGCGCGGTCCCTCCCCCTATCAGGGGGAGGCTAGGTGGGGGTACCCGCCAAGACTCACCTTCGCCGCTCCTCCAAAAACAAAAACCCCCGCTCGCGCGGGGGTTTGAAACACTTGGCAATCCAGTCCGATCAGCCAACTTCGTCCAGATCGATATCCAGGATCGACATGTTGAAGATGTAGGACTTGTCGCCGTCCTCGTCGTCCGCATGGATCAGCCCGATCGATTCATCGCCAATGAAGACTTCGACGGAATCGTTCAGCTTCGGGCGCGGGCGAACGTCGATATTCTTGTTGTTGAACTTCAGCTGCAGGAACTTCTGCAGCTTGATGATCTCGGGATGGTTCACTGTGAGTGTCCTGCTGGTTTCGTTGAGCCGGCAATCTAGTCACAACCCAAACGCATACAACCCCTCAAGGATGCCATTTTAGCGGTGAGAACCTGTGAGGCTGGGTTGTTAGGGTCGCGCATGGCCTCGCAAATACTCACGCCGAACTCTCGGTTCGCGTGAAGCCAGGCGGTTCAGGGCGAGTCGAAAATGGCCGTCCCTGAGAACCGGAGCGGAGCGTACGTTCTGTACGTGAGCACCGGAAGCGCAAGGGATGGCTATTTGCAGACCGCCCTCAATCGCTTGGCGAAACGCGATCGTGAACCAAGATCATCTGGTCCATAACTAGAGCCGGCTGCGCACAGCCCGCCTCGCCGATGACCTTGGCCGGCACACCGGCCACCGTCACCCGCGGCGGTACTTCCTTGAGCACCACCGAACCGGCGCCAATGCGCGAGCAGTCGCCGACCTTGATATTACCCAGCACCTTCGCCCCGGCGCCAATCAGCACGCCATTGCCGATCTTGGGATGGCGATCCTGGTCCGACTTGCCCGTGCCGCCCAGCGTCACATTCTGCAGCATGGAGACATTGTCGCCCACCACTGCCGTCTCACCGATGACGAGGCCCGTGCCATGGTCGAGCATAATGCCCTTGCCCATCGGCACCGCCGGATTGATGTCCACCTGGAACACCTGGCTCGAACGGCTCTGGAGGTAGAGCGCAAAATCGCGACGGCCCGCCATGAACATGGCATGGGCAAAGCGATGCGTCTGGATCGCCTGATAACCCTTGAAATACAGCAGCGGCTCGATCGCCCGGTGGCATGCCGGATCGCGCTCCAGCGTCGCCGCCAGATCAACCCGCGCATTGATCCCGATCTCGGGATGATCGACCAGGGTCTCGGCAAAGGCCTGGCGGATCAGGTCGGCGGAAACGTCGTCATGATCGAGGCGCGCGGCAAGGCGATGCGCAAGAGCCTGCTCAAACGTCTCATGGTTGAGAATCGCCGAAACGGCCATATTGGCCAGCGATGGCTCGGCCGCCACAATGCCCCGCGCTCCGGCCCGCACAGCCTCCCACACGGGGTCGACCGAAGATATTTCTGCAGACTTCTTGGCGCTGGCCGACATGGCTTGGCTCCGCTTTATCGAGATTTACCGATATAAGGCATCTCGTGCTCCAAAACAAAGCCCGCGCACGCGATTTGGTTCACGATTGCCTGTGTCAGGCGAATGTCCTGCCCAAAAACTCAAGCGCCGCCGTCTTGAAGGCCTTGTCGCCGGTAGCCCGCATATGATCGCGCTTGGGGATGACGAAAGCCTCGCCCTGCGGCAGCATTTCGGCCAGTGGCCCGGGCGGGCCCGCCATCTCGTCGGCCTCGCCCACCGCCACCAGCACCGGGACGTTGATCCGCCGCACATCGGCCCGCGCCATCGGCGCTCGCGACGTTTCCATGCAGGCCGCCAGCGCTTCCCGGTCGGCGCCGGTATGTTCGGCAAAGATGCGGAACTGCCGCGCCGTCGGATGCGTCAACCCATCCAGCGACGGCGCCAGCAGGCCCGAAATGATGTCATTGCCATCCGACAGGCCATTGATGAGATTCATCCCCATCCCGCCAAAAATGGCCGACGCCACGCGCTCCTCATGCTCGAACGCCAGAAAGGCACCGATCCGCGCCCCCATGGAGTAGCCGAGCACCGCCGCCCGCGCGATGCCCAGATGGTCGAGCAGCGCCACCGCGTCATTGGCCATGGCCTGCGGATAATAGGCCTCGGTGTCATAGGGCTTGTCGGAATCGCCATGCCCGCGATTGTCGAGGACGATCGCGCTATAGCCGGCGCCGGTCAGCGTTTCCACCCAGCCAGTGTCGATCCAGTTGACCTTGCCGCTCGAGGCAAAACCGTGGATGCACAACACCGGCTTGCCCTCGCCGAAGCTTTGGTACGCGAGATTGAGTCCATCCGACTGGAACTGCATGTGTGACGAATTCCTGCGCTCGATGCTAACAGTCTGCTAGCCAATTGGGGCCAAATGCCACTCGCCATCGAATGACGTGTGACGCCCTTTTCTTCGCGCTGTCCTTGGCATATGGTCCGCGCAAATCAAACAGGTTTATCTCCATGGCACACGGCAACACGCCCCACTTCCACAACACCGACGGCCTGCGCCAGATCGAAGTCGGCTCCAAGGAATTCCAGTGCGTCGGCGCCCTGCCCCCATTTGACCATCCGCATATTTTCATCGACATGGGCAAGGACAACGAAGCCGTTTGTCCATATTGCTCAACCCATTACGTCTTCAACTCCCGCCTTGAAGCCGGCTCGGCCAATCCCGTCTCCGCCATTTTCAACGCCGCCTGAGAACTATTGCCATGCCCGCTACGGGCCAGACCTATTATATCGCCGGTGCCGGCATTGCCGGGCTGACGCTCGCTCTCGCTCTTGCCAAATTCGGCGCCCATGTCGTCGTGCTTGAGCGCCATGCCGCCATTTCCGAATTCGGCGCCGGCCTGCAGATCAGCCCCAACGCCCGGAAAGTGCTCGACAATCTTGGCCTCGGTGAAGCCCTGACCGCGGTTGCCTTCGAGCCAGAGGGCGTCGACATCTATCCCTATCGGCATGGCCGGCCCATCGCCACCATGCAGATGGGCGCCATCATGCGCGAGACCTTCGGCGCGCCCTATGCCGTCATGCACCGCGCCGATCTCGCCGAGGCGCTCTACAAGGCCACGCGCCGCTTCGCCAACATCGACATCATCTTTGGCGTAAAGACCTGGGACATCGCATCCCATTCCGATGGTGTCACCGTCACCATCACCGAATCCAGTGGCCAGAGCCGCACCGGTCGCGGCCGCGCCTTCATCGGCGCCGACGGTGTCCATTCCCAGACTCGCGCCCGCCTGCTCGACGGTCCCGTTGCCAAATTCGGCAATCGCGTCGCCTGGCGCGCCCTCGTCTCCTTCGAAGCGGCCAAAAGCCTGATCGCACTCGACAAGGTTTCGGTCCTCTTCGGTCCCGACTACCATATGGTCTGCTATCCGCTGCACCACCGCCAGCAGGTCAACCTCGCGCTTTTTGCCAAGGCCAAGCTCTCCGACATCGATCTCGGAGACCGCCCCGATCTGCCGGACACCATCCAGAAAAGCCCGCGCATCGAGGCCCTGCTCAAGGCCGCCGGCAGCACCTGGACCACTTGGCCGCTGTTCACCGTCCGCACGCCCCTCTGGCACAAGGACAAGATCGGCCTGATCGGCGACGCTGCCCATGCCATGGTGCCCTTCCAGGCCCAGGGCGCCGCCATGAGCATCGAAGACGCCGCCGTGCTCGCCCCGCTCCTCGTCAGCCAATCCTCGGTCGAAGTCGCATTCGGCGCCTACGAAAAGATCCGCCAGCCGCGCGTCACCCGGGTCGCCGACCTTTCCTTGCTCAACGGCCAGATCTTCCACATGCGCTGGCCAATGAGCATTGCCCGCAATCTGGGCGTCCGCATCCAGGGCCGCACCGGCCATATCCGGCGCCTTTCTTGGCTCTACGGCCATGAAATTGCACAGCTTCAGACATTAAGTCACACCGAGTAAGCCGGCGGCATGGAACCATGCAGCCCCCTTCGGCCTTGCGTTGCTGACCCGTGCTGTGTCAACTGCGCGACACCGCCAGACCCGCCGCCGATCAGAAGGTTAGCGCCACCAGCATGCAAGCAGCGACCCGCTCACGCCTGACCCTCACCTGTATCCTGGTGACGATCCTGCTGGACATGATCGGCGTGGGCATCATCGTGCCGGTCCTGCCCGAACTGCTCGAAGACCTCACCGGCGGCAGCGTCGCCAATGCCGCCGTCATCGGCGGTTACCTGGTCTTTGTCTATGCGGCCATGCAGTTCATCTTCTCGCCCATCCTCGGCAATCTTTCGGACCGCTTCGGCCGGCGACCGATCCTCCTCGCCTCGCTGCTGGGTCTGACCTTCGACTACCTGATGATGTCGATCGCGCCATTCGTCTGGTATCTCTTCATCGGCCGTATCATCGCCGGCATTGCCGGTGCCGCTCTGGCCACCGCCACCGCCTACATGGCCGACATCACCCCGCCCCATAAGCGCACCCATCGCTTCGGCCTGATCGGCGCCGCCTTCGGCCTCGGCTTCATCATCGGCCCGGTCATTGGCGGCGAACTGGGCGAACTGGGCCCCCGCGTGCCCTTCTATGCCGCCGCGGGCCTCGCCTTTGCCAATTTCCTCTTTGGCCTCCTGGTCCTCCCAGAGAGCCTGCCGAAGACCTCGCGCCGCAAATTCGACATCCGCCGTGCCAATCCCCTCGGCGCCGTCGTCGCCCTGCGCAAATACCCCTCGGTCATCTGGCTGCTGGCCGTGCTGTTCTTCCTTCAGCTCGCCACCCAGGCCCTGCCGACGGTCTTCAGCTATTTCACCGTGGAAGTGTTTGCCTTCACCTCCTCCACCATCGGCCGAACTCTTGGCGCCTTCGGCATCGGCTTCGCCTTCAGCCAGGCGGTCCTTGCCGCGCCCCTGTCCAAGGGCATCGGCGAACCCGCCGTCGGCATCGTCGGACTCCTGGCCGCCGCAACCGCTTTCGCCGGCATCGCCTTTTCCGCCGATGTCTACCAGCTCTACCTCTTCATTGCGATCGGCACGGTGAGCGGATTTGCCCCGCCCGCCATCAACGGCATTCTCTCCCGCCAGGTGCCCGACAATAGCCAGGGCGAGCTGCAGGGCGCCGTCAACGCCGCCTCGTCGCTCGCCACCATCATCGGCCCACTCGGCGCCACGCAGATCTTTTCCTATTACACCGCGGCGCCGACCTCCGGTCACTACTTCCCCGGTGCGCCTTTCATTGCCTGTGCCATTGCCGTGGTCATGGCCCTGTTCCTTTTTGCCATTGCTGCCTGGCGATTCGAACTGGGCCGCCGCCCGTCCATCGCCGACCATCCGCATGTCCCGGGCACGCCACCGCCCGGCCAGGTGCGTCTCGCCCCGATCGAAGAAGACGATGACCCAGACGACCATACGCCCCGCCGCTGACGCCGACATTCCCGCCGTCCTCGCCATCGTCGCGCCCACCCTGGCCGCCGGCGAAACCTATGCCATCGCCACCGATCTCGATGCGGCAGGCGTCATCGCCTATTGGTTCGGCCCGACCCACGAGGTCTTCGTCGCCGAACAGGACGGCATCATCCTCGGCACCTATTACCTCATGGCCAATCAGCAGGGCGGCGGCGCCCATGTCGCCAATTGCGGCTACATGACTGCGCCGGCGGCCCAGGGCAAGGGCATCGCCCGCGCCATGTGCCAGCACTCCCTGATCCGCGCCCGGGACCGCGGCTTCCGCGCCATGCAGTTCAACCACGTTGTCTCGACCAACACCCGCGCCGTTGCCCTCTGGCAAAGCCTGGGCTTCGATATCGTCGGTACGCTCCCCATGGCGTTCCGCCACCCCACCCACGGCTATGTGGATAGTTTCGTGATGTTCCAGTCATTCGACTAGGACATTGATTTAACGCTTCCTTATCGGAATTGGGGCCTGATGGCTGCGGGGCATACGCGGATATTTCAGGCCAGTGACTGGGCATTTTTTCTTTACGCTATTGAATCCGGGCGTTTCGGCGATCCTGGTCGCGACCTTCCTGCTGCTCTGGCGCAAACGTCCGGACCAGACCTATCTCGGCATGCTCGCGCTTGCTTTCCTCACCAGCGGTCTGGCCTTTGTCGTCAATGACTTCCTGCCCGGCTTTGACTCAATTCTTTCGCGCGTCGCAGCCAATCTCTTCTTCCTGATCGCCATTACCTCCGCCTGCATCGGAGCCTTGCTGCGTGTCAGGGCGCGCGTGCCGACAGGCCTTTTCGCGATCACCAGCCTGGTCTGCGCTGCCGGGTTCATGTGGTTCCTCACGGCCGCCCCATCGACCGAAGCCCGCATCTATGTGGTCAGCGTCGCCTATGTGGTCATCACGGCCACCACGGCGTGGAAACTGTTCCGCGTCTCCCCGCTCAAGGGCATGGACTGGCTGTTCATCGGCCTGACACTGGGCCTGACCGCCCTGTCGATCCTCCGCCCCGCCGCTACCCTGCTCAATCAGCTCGATACCAATGCCGGCGGCTCCTTCCGCGAGTCCACCTATTGGGCCACGGTCCAGGCGGCGACGCCCATTCTTGCCATCGCCATCGGCCTGGCCTTCCTGGCGGCCCTTGCGCTCAAACTCTTCGACGAGCTCTCCCTCGAAGCCAATCGCGACTTCCTCACCGGCCTGCTCAACCGCCGCGGCTTCGACAAGGGCGTGCAGAAATTCCTTCTCGGGTCGCGCAACAACACCCGGCCGGGCGTCATGATAGTCGACATCGACAACTTCAAGCTGGTCAATGACAGTTATGGCCACGGCGTCGGCGATAATGTCATTGCATCGGTCGCCCACATCCTGTCGCAGCGCGGCAAGGCCGAACTCGTTGCCCGCACCGGTGGCGAGGAATTCACGCTGTTCTACCGCGATGTGTCGCGCACCGAACTGCTCGATCATGCCGCCGCCATTCGCGGCGAACTTGCGCAAGGCAGCTTCTCCGGCATTCCCGCCGATCACATCATCACCCTGAGCATGGGCCTTCATTCCGGCACCGGCACGGAATCGATCAGCGAAATGATGAGCCACGCCGACCAGGCCCTCTACGACGCCAAGCGTAGCGGCAAGGATAGAGCCGTCCTCGGCGCTGTCCCGCTCCGCACCGTCCCCACCGGCCACGAGCGCCGCACCGGCAGCCGCCTGCGCGCCTGATGCACCGCTGAGGCTCTAGTCCACCATGACCTCCCCACCCTCGATGTCATCATCTGCCACATTGCCCTGGTCATTTGGCTCTGGATGCCTTCCCATACTCGATGTCATCCCGGCCGTGAGCCGGGACCCATCCCGAGATTTCGCCACAGCCGCCAGGTCGACCAGAGGACCATCACAACCCCCACGCGGCTGCTGAGCACACCTAGTGCCGCCCACAAACAAAAAAAGCCCCGCCGAAGCGGGGCTTTTCTCATTCAGATGGCAAAAACTTACTTGCCCAGCGTCGACGGCCAGGTGCCGTGCAGATCGCTGCCGCGGCCTTCGATCTCGAAGCCATGCGCGCCGAAGAAATCGCGCTGGCCCTGGGTCAGGTTGGCGGTTCCCTGGGCCTGGCGGTAGCTGTCGAAATAGCTCAGCGAAGCCGAGAGGCAGATCATCGGGAATTCGCCGACGGCAGCGGCGGCCACCACCTTGCGCAGGCTCGGGTGAGCGTCCTTCATGATCGTCACGAAGTCAGGCACGACAAGCAGGTTGGTCGCTTCGCCCTTGGCATAGGCCGACGACATCTGATCGAGGAAGCGCGAACGGATAATGCAGCCGGCGCGCCAGATCTTGGCGATCGTGGCGAGCGGCAGCGACCAGCCGAATTCTTCCGAGGCCTTGTTGATCACCGCAAAGCCCTGGGCATAGGAGACGATCTTGCCGGCCAGCAGCGCCTTTTCGAGGTCAGCCAGCGTAACGTCGGTCTTGGCACGATCCGGCTTGCCATAGATGGCTTCGGCGGCAACGCGCTCGGACTTGCGCGACGACAGCGAACGGGCCGCAACAGCGCCTTCGATGGCGGTAGCCGGCACACCCATCTGCTGGGCGACAACGGCGGACCACATGCCTGTGCCCTTCTGGCCGGCCTTGTCGAGGATCAGGTCGACCAGCGGCTTGCCGGTGTCTGCGTCGACGGCCTCCAGCACATGGCCGGTGATTTCGATCAGGTAGGAATTGAGCGGACCCTTGTTCCATTCCTGGAATACGGCAGCGCATTCCTTGGCCGACATACCCAAGCCATCGCGCATCACGCCGTAGATTTCGGCGATCATCTGCATGTCGCCATATTCGATGCCATTGTGGATCATCTTGACGAAATGGCCGGCGCCACCTTCGCCCAGATAGGCGCAGCAGCTCTCGCCATTGAACTGGGCAGCGATGGCGGTCAGAACCGCCTCGGCATTGTGCCACTGTTCCTTGGAGCCGCCGACCATGATCGAGGGGCCATGGCGCGCGCCTTCTTCACCGCCCGAAACACCGACGCCGAGATAGCCGATGCCCTTGGGCTTGAGGTAGTCGAAGCGGCGCTGCGTGTCGGTATACAGCGAATTGCCGCATTCGATGATGGCGTCGCCCTTTTCCAGATGCGGCAGCAGCTGCTCGATCATGTCGTCGACCGGCTGGCCGGCCTTGACCATGATGATGATCGAGCGCGGCGCCTTGATCGTCTGGATGAAATCGGCGAGGTCCGCCTTGGGAATGACCTTGCTGTCGAGGCCCTGCTCCTTGGCCGTCACGACGAAGTCGTCGATCTTGGCCGCGGTTCGGTTGTGCACAGCGATAGTGTAGCCTTTTTCGGCAATATTCAGCGCCAGGTTGGAGCCCATCACTGCCAGGCCAATCAGGCCAATATCCGCTGTCGACATCAAACGTCCTTCCGAGAACTCGTTTCCCATGCCTGTAACGCATGGCTCGCGGGGCGCAACTCACCACAAACTTCCAACCGGCGGAAGTCCAATTCGGGGAAACATGCGGCAATATTGCTTCTTGTATGGCAGATCGCCTTGCCGCGACCCGACGCATTGCTTAGGCTCCTGTCAAACCGGAGATTTGCCGTGCCCACCAATCCCTTCGACCTCACCGGCAAACGTGCCCTTGTCACCGGCTCCAGCCGCGGCCTCGGCCTCGCCATGGCCACCGCCCTCGCCCAGGCCGGCGCCGCCGTTGTCCTCAATGCGCGCGACAGTGTCGCCTTGGGGGCAGCCGCGCAGGACCTTGCCGCCACTGGCGCGACGGTCAATGCCGTGGCCTTCGACGTCACCAGCCGCGAGAGCATCAACGAGGCTGTGACCTATATCGAGGACGAGATCGGTCCTATCGATATCCTCGTCAACAATGCTGGCATGCAGTTCCGCTCGAGCCTCGAAGCCTTTCCGCCCGAGAAATTCGATCAGGTCCTCGCCACCAACCTGACCTCGGTCTTCAATGTCAGCCAGCCCGTCGCGCGCTACATGATCGCGCGCGGCCATGGCAAGATCATCAACATCTGCTCGCTGCTGGCCGAGCTCTCCCGCCCCTCGGTCGCGCCCTATGCCGCCACCAAGGGCGCCGTCGCCAATCTCACCCGCGGCATGGCCGTCGATTGGGCCAAACACGGCCTCAACATCAACGGCATCGCCCCAGGCTATTTCGCCACCGAGCTCAATGACGCATTGCTCAAGGACGACAAGTTCAATAGCTGGATCGAGACCCGGACCCCCATGGGGCGCTGGGGCCAGCCCGAGGAACTGGGCGGCACAGCCGTCTTCCTCGCTTCCGAAGCCTCAAGATTCGTGAATGGACACATCCTCTATGTCGACGGCGCCTTCACAGCCACGGTCTGAACCAGCCCGCATCATCATCGTCATGGGCGTCAGCTCGTCGGGCAAGTCCACGGTCGGCCAGTCCATCGCCCGGCGCCTCCACGTCCCCTTCCTCGACGGCGACGGCTATCACCCCGAAGCCAATGTCGAAAAGATGCGCGCCGGGACACCTTTGACCGACGATGACCGCTGGCCCTGGCTCGAACGTCTGGCCCAGGCCCTGCACGAAGCCGCCGATCGCAAGCAAGCCGCTGTCGGCGCCTGCTCCTCGCTCAAGCGCGCCTATCGCGATTGTCTCGTCGAAAAGGCCGGCGAGCCCATCCGCTTCGTCTATCTCAAGGGCAGCCGCGAAGTCATCGGCGAGCGCATGGCACGGCGCAAGCACGAATATATGCCGACCAGCCTGCTCGATTCGCAGTTCGCCACGCTCGAAGAGCCCGATCCCGCAACCGAGAATGTCCTGGTCCTGCCGGTCACCGACAGCGTCGAAAAGCTCACCATGTCCGTGGTCAAGACCCTCGACCACCTCAAGAGCTTCAAGCGCTGGCAGTAGCTCCGCCGCTGCGGGCCAGCCAGGCCTTGCCGCGCGGCGACAGGTCGTAGCCAACGGCAAGGCTCTCGGTCAGACCGAGCGCCTTGAGCCGGCGCACATTGTTCTTGAACTTGACCTTGTCGAGCTCCAGCAACCCGGCCAGTTCATTGGCCGAAACACCTGGCTGCTCGCCGATCAGCACCAGGGTGCGGTTGACCCACGGATTACCGCCATCCATTCGGCCCAGCGTCTCGCCGATCTCGGCCGCTTCCGCCTCGGACAGCTCCGTCTTCTCGCGCAGCGCCGCACGCGGGTCTTCGCCCACATAGCGAAGGCGGATGCGATACAGCGTCCCCTCGCGATTGCCGAGCATGGCATTGAGCTCGTCGCGCCCGCCAAACCCAGCCCGCGCCAGGTCTTCCTCAGCCACGGCATTGAGCCCCACCACATCCACCGCCTCGATCGCCAGCACGCCTTCCGCCGTGGTCAGCGTCCCGCCCGCCTTGACCGTCGGCCTTACCCAGCGCCGAAACGCCGTGTCCACGCGCCCCGCAACAATCGCTTCAAAATCGTCTGCCGAGATCAACATGGTCATCTTTCCGTTCGGGCCGCTTGAAAATCACCCCTGCCCTTACGCCACATGCGCCGCGACCGCCACAGGAATGACCGCTTGACCTTCCCATGATGAGAAGCCCCATAGCCGTGTCAGACTTCACGGACCAAGACCAACCATGCCCACCATATTGATCGTCGGCGGCTACGGCGCCGTCGGCCGCCACATCGCCAAAAACTTATCCTCCACGCCCGCAAACCATGTCATCATCGCCGGACGAAATCTGGCCAGGGCACGCGCGACAGGTTTCGATGCGCGACGCATCGATATTGGCGATCCGACCACCTGGGATGCGGCTCTTGCCGGCGTTGACCTCGTCATCACCTGTATCGACCAGCAAAACACCAGCTTTCTGCAAGCATGCTGCAAGCAAAACGCTGCTGTGCTTGACGTTACGGCCGTAGATGCCTTTTTCCGCCAGGTCGAGGCGCTAACCCTCTCCACGCCCATACTTTTATCCGTCGGCCTGGCGCCCGGCCTGTCCAACCTCCTCGCCAAGGCGGCATCCACCGAAATGGACCAAGTGGACAGTATTGAGATCGGCCTGCTCATGGGCACCGGCGACGACCATGGCTCCGCCGCCATCGCCTGGTCCACCGCGCAAATGTTTGATCCGCATGCAAAAATTGACGACGCCATGGTCGATTTCGGCCCCGACTTCGGCCCGCGCAAAGCGCATTACATGGACTTCGCCGACCAGCACGTCCTCGCCCGCACCATGCCCGGCATCCGCACCGTGACCCGCGTCACCTACGATTCAAAACCGCTGAGTGCCCTGCTCTTCTGGCTCGGCCGCCGCTTCGCCGGCAATTCGGCAATGGAGAGATTCGTGAACCGCATCAGTAATTTGCCAACCTTCGGCTCCGACAAATGCGTTCTGTCAGTCACCGCCAAAGGCTCCAAAAACGGCGCTGGCGTCACGCAAACGGCCCTCTTCCGCGGCCGCCGCGAAGCCGCCGTCACCGCTGCCGTCGCATCCCTGATGGCCCAGGATCTGCTATCCGGCGCAATCCCACCCGGCATCCATCACAGCCACCAGGTGATCGACCCCACCCGGATTTTTGAGGCGCTCGAACAGCTTGGCCATGGCACAGTGAGCTTTTCCTGAAACAAAAAGGGCGGCCCGAGAGCCGCCCTTGAAAACTCTTACTGCGCGGCGTAACCGCCATCCACCAGGTGATACGACCCGGTGATGAAGCTGGCCGCATCCGAAAGAAGGAACAGCGTCAGCGCTGCAACCTCGTCGGATTGTCCAAGCCGGCCAACGGGATGCAGCGACCGCAGGCCATCAAAGACCTCCTTCTGCGTCGCCGAACCTAGCAGCGGGGTTTCGATAAAGCCGGGGCCCACTGCCGTCACGCGGATGCCTTCCTTGGCATAGTCGATCGCGGCGGCCTTGGTCAGCCCCACCACGCCATGCTTGGCCGCCACATAGGCCGGTGCATTGGCAAAACCATTTGTGCCCAGGATCGAAGCCATGTTGACGATGGCGCCACCGCCGGCCTTCTGCATGGCGGCGAGCTCATACTTCATCGAGTAGAAGACCGAGTTGAGGTTGACGTCGATAACCTTCTGCCAATCCTCAAATGTATAGTCGCCAGCCTTGGCGGCCTTGCCGCCGATACCGGCATTGTTGACGGCCACGTTGAGCGCGCCAAACGTGTCCACAGTGAACTGTACGGCCTTCTCGACCTGGTCGATCTTGGAAACGTCCACGGCAACGGCAGCCGCTTCGCCACCCGCCGCCTTGATTTCTGCAACGGTCTTTTCAGCCGCGTCGAGCTTCAGATCAGCCACGACCACCTTGGCGCCACGCGCCGCGAGCTGCTTGGACACAGCTTCACCGATGCCAGAGGCACCGCCGGTAACAAAGGCGACCTTGCCGTCAAAATCCTTGGACATTTTATGCTCCTAAAGTTGTACCTCCCATGTCGGTACTACACCCAAAGCCAGCAATGACCTGTGTCAAAATGCGCGTTGAACGCACTGTTCAGCCCGGCAAGCCATCCGCCCGCGACAGGCTCGCATTGAAATAGCGGTCATCATCGGTGACCTCCTTGCCGACCCAGGCGGGCAGCTCAACCTTCTGGTCTTCGGATTTGAGCTCCACCTCGGCCATCACCAACCCTGCGTGGCGCCCCTCGAACACGTCCACCTCCCAGGTCAACCCGCCAAACGGCACGATATGCCGACGCTTTTCCACCACATGCGGCGCGGCCATCGCCAGCATTTCCCGTGCATCCGCGACGGGCACGGTATACTCATACTCGGCCCGCGACATGCCCTTCGACGCGCCCTTGATGGTGACGAAGGCCTCGTCGTCATCCCTTGTTCGCACCCGCACGGTGGCCTTGGCATTGGACGACAGATAACCCTGCCGCAGCCATTTGCTGCCGGTCACCGCTGCCTTCCAATCGTCCGAGACAACCAGAAACTTGCGCTCGATTTCTTGCGCCATGGCTCAATCCTTCTTCGGCAGTAGCGACCAATATTGCTCGAACCGGTCACGCAGCATGCTCGGCTTTTCCGCCGCCAACTGCCGTCCCAGTTCGAACGCGCCATCTGCCAGCTTCCCCTGCCATTGGGCAACCGCCTTGCGCACCAGGATCAGGTCGGCCTTGCTCGCTGCTTCCTTGTGCCGGCGCAGCGTGTCGTCGAGCACCGCAAGGTTGTGGTGATCGCCCAGCAATTCGCCAAGGCGATCAAGGCATGCCTTTCTGGGCCCGAGCACATCCGGCGCTGCCTGCTCCAACAGGCTGACATGGTGCCAGTGATATTTCGTCTGCTTGCGCCATTCATGCAGCGCTTCCGGCGTCCCCTCGCGCTCCGCCTCCCTCAGTCCGGTCCGCATCAGCCGATAGGTATCCTCCAGCCCATCGCCAATCCGCTCGAAGCCAGAACCCGATAAGGACCACGACTTCGCGCGCTTGCCCGCCGACTCGAACGCTTTCGCAAAATCGGCCAGAATCTCTGCCTGCTCGCTGACATTCGGCGGCACTCCGACCTGACCGCGCAGCCAGTCGAGCAACATGTCGCCATGCTGGATGGTCGAACCATGCTTCTGATCCCGATCGAAACCCAGCAGCGCCGTGAAGGTCTCGACCATCACCGTGGCGTCACGGGTCCCCGCCAAAGCCTGCGCCACATCGCGAAACGCCCGGTTCTCCTTCTTGTGGTCCTTGAAATGCGGCCTGATCAACTGCACCAGCCCGCGCAATTTCTTGCAGTGCCGCCGTAAGTTGTGGACCACCACGTCGAACGGGTCGTCCGTCCCGCGGCATTCTTCGAGCGCCTTTTCGATCTGCTTGCGCGCGATTTTGCGCACCTGACCTTCGATGTCGTTCCGCTGCTTGAATGCAAAAGCCATGCTAGCCCTCAAAGCGTTTTCAGCAAGAGTGGCTACCACTTTTGCGGTTCGAAAACGCGACAACTAAGACACTTAGAGCTGTTTCGCCGTTTCAAGGAAACGATGAACTGCTCTAGAAACCAAACGTCATTTGCCCGGCGGGCGTCCCCACGTTCACCCCTTCCAACGCCAGCATGCGGACTTTCGATCCCGCGCCACCCGGAGCCGAAAATCCGCCCGGCTTGCCGTCGCTGGCCAGAACCCGGTGACAGGGAATGATCAGCGGGATCGGATTCGCACCCATCGCCGCGCCCACTGCCCGCGACAGGCCGACGTCCCCGAGCTGCCGCGCCAGCGCCCCATAACTGGTCGTCTCGCCCCAACCGATCTGCACCAGCAGGTCATAGGCACGCCGGTTGAAATCGCTCACGCCGCTCAGATCAAGAGACACATCGGCGAAGTCGATCTCCGCGCCCTCGGAATAGTCCTCGATCCGGTTGATCAGCGCCTCCACCCACCGCGGCGGCACTCCGCTGCTCGCGCCCTGCCGATTGATCCGCTCCAGCAGCCCATCACGCTCCATGCCCGGCAATTGCAGGCGCGCAATCCCCGCATCGGTCCAGCCAATGCCGAATGCGCCCAGCGCCGTATCGAAGATCGTCGTTTCCATCGGCAGATCATAGGCCCACGCCCTGTCACAGACCAGACCACCTGCTGACAGCAGCTGTCACCACCGGAGGGTATCTGCAGACCGCAACATCAGGAGAGGAAAATGGCCCGTATCGTCGGCTACATCGCCACCAGCCTTGACGGCTTCATTGCCACCGCAGACGAAAATCTCGACTGGCTCACCAACCAGCCCGACCTCAATCTGGGCGAGCACGACTACAAGGACTTCATCAAGACCATCAGCACTGTGGTCATGGGACGCGCCACCTATGACTGGATCGCCCGCTATCCCGGCGCCTGGGAATATGACGGCAAACGCGTCATCGTCGTTACCTCCCGGCCCATCGACCAGTCCAAGGGCCCGCTCGAAACCCGCAGCGACGTGCCAGCGCTCATCGCCGAACTGCGCGGCCTGGCCGATGGCAATGTCTGGATGCTGGGCGGCGGCAAGCTGCAGATGACATTCCTGGAACAGGGCGCCCTCGACGAGATCGAGATTTACGTCATGTCCGAGATCATCGGCGGCGGCATCCCGCTGTTCCCGCCCACCGGCCTGCGAAAGACGCCAAAGCTCGTCTCGGCCAAATCACTCGGCCCCGAATGCGCCCGCCTTCACTATCGCTTCAACTAGACAAAGCAAAAGGCCGCCCGGAGGCGGCCTTCTCGTGCTTAGGACTGATCGGGATTCATCTCAGGCCGAGTCGAAAACGGTGGACTTCGAGAACCGGACCGGAGCGTACATCAGTACGTGAGGACCGGAAGCGCAGAAATCTGCCGTTTGCAGACCGGCATCAGATGAATAGCGATCGGTTCTAGTGCTTCAGCGCATCGCGCGCCTTGTCCTTCACGTCGCCGACCTTCTGCTGCAGCTTGCCTTCGGCCTTGTCCATCTTGCCTTCGGCCTGAAGGCGTTCATTGCCGGTGAGGCCGCCAGCGGCATCCTTCAAAGCGCCCTTTGCCTGCTTGCCGGCACCTTCAACCTGGTCCTTATGCATTTCAAACTCCTCTGTTTGTTTCTGTCGGGTCAACGGCACAGGACTCCCCCGCGTTCCATGAATTCGCGTTCACGTAACCGTTTGGGTCTGCTACTAGCCACCCATGTCCGGACCCATGCCCACGCTCAAAGACTATTTCCCCCCGCTCGACCCCTATCTCAATGTCCTTCACGTCGATGACGACATCCTGGTAGTCGACAAGCAGAGCGGCCTGCTGAGCGTGCCCGGCAAGGATCCGAGCCTTTGGGATTGCATCGAACACCGCGCCCGCCAGACCTGGCCCACCGCCGGCATGTGCCACCGTCTCGACAAGGACACCTCCGGCGTCCTGGTCCTCGCGCTCAACAAGCGCGCCCACGGCCGCATTGGCTCGCAGTTCGAGCATCGCAAGACCACCAAGGCCTATATCGCCCGTGTCGCCGGCATCATCGAAGCCGATAGCGGCCTCGTTGACCTGCCCCTCGCCACCGATTGGGACAACAAGCCCCGCCAGCGCGTCGATCACGAAAATGGCCGCCCCTCGCAGACCGAATGGACGGTACTTGAGCGCGAAGCCAATGCCACCCGCGTCCGCCTTAACCCCCTGACCGGCCGCACCCATCAGTTGCGCGTTCACATGAAGGCCATCGGCCATGTGATTCTGGGCGATGCCTTTTATGCCGACCCCGAGACCTTCGCCGCCGCCGATCGCCTCCAGCTCCACGCGGCCGAACTGGGCCTCACGCACCCAACCACCAATGAATTCATGACCTTCGTCGCCCCAACGCCTTTTTAGTGACACAACCGCCCGGCTAATTTTTGCCGGGGGTACTTTCATGAAGCATTTTGCACATAGTCTTTTTCTCGCCGCCGCACTGTTGGTCCAGCCGGCCACGGCACAGACCATCGACCAAGTCACCAGCGCCATCGGCACCGTGCCGTTCAGCGCTGGCCAGTCGAGTTCATTCCTTTATCTGACGGCCAATACCGTCGGCTTCATGGCCCAGGCGCCGACCATGCAGGACATTGTCGAGCAGAACCTGATCAACGCCCTGGCCTACGCCCAGAACGATGCGATCTCCGGCGTAGATTTCTCGCGCGTCACCGCCATAATCAGCTTTGGACAGTCCGCCGAACGCGTCACCATTCTTCGGCGCACCTGGCTTCGCTACGGCTGCCCCCGAGGCTCTTGCTCGGCGTCAGTTCGAACAGCGCGACATCGCTGGTTGGACGGTCTTTGGCTTGCACGAGGATGGCGCACTGGATCTGAATTTCAACGATCCCGATCCCTTCGCCACACCGAATGGACGACCACAGCGCCTCGCAATATCGGACACCATTCTGGTCAGCACCGCGAGCTGGGCAAAAATGGAAGAGGTCCTGACCGCGTTCGAAATCCCGCCCCCATCTTCGGAACTTTGGCTCGCCACGCTCGACGGCAGCCGCAAGGCCATGGCCGGCAAGGAGCCCACCTCCATCATGGGCTTCACCACCGATGGCAATCCGGCAATCACACCACTCTCCTCGATCAGCATGCTGACCTTTGCTTACGGCGAAGACGGCGTCACCATGGTCTCCGCCTCGCCTTACGACAGCGCCGAGAGTGCGGAACAGGGCGCGCGGACAATTCAGGAGCGCACCGGCAATGTCCACCCGCCCGGCGCCACAGTTTCGATCGAAGTCGAGCCGTCGCCGCCCCATTTCATCGGCATGATCAAGATCACCGAGCCCACCGCCCAGCCATAGAGTTCAGGCCATTGTCCGTTCCATACCTTCGCCTCGCAGCGGCAATCTCCCTCGCCCTGCTCCTCGCCTCTCCCACCTTCGCCATCGACGACCTGCGCCGCTACGCATCGCTGTTCAACCAGTCCACCGACCCCATCGCCTTCGAATACAACGCTCCTCTGGGTGGGTTCGGCCCCGAGTCCGGCATGCCGCTCCCTCTGATGGAAATCGAGCTGGTTGACGCCCTGCTCAATGCGCGCGACGTCGACCCGGTCACCGGCATCGACTTTCGCAAGGTCACCAGTTCCATCACCCTGGGCCTTGCGCCTGAAACCATCACCATCCTGTATGGCGAGCCCGGCTACGCCGACGGCCACGTCGCCGCCATTTCCGCCCGCGCTTTCGATCGGCACATGCTGGGCGACATCGCCGTCTATGCCCGAGGCGCCGACAATTCGACCGACTTCGATCTGGTCAGCGAGAAGGATGCCTTTGGCTATGGCATGGGCATGTCCCAGCGTCTCGCCAATCCCGAAGACGACCTCATTATCACCCGAAACTGGCCCACCATGGAAAAGGTGCTTGCCCATCGCGATGCCAAGCCGAAATCGCCCAATCCCTGGCGCACCGCCTTGGACATCCTCGCCGAACTCAGCGGTGACAACCACGTCGATGGCGCCATTGGCTGGCAGGATTCCATGGCGCGCGAGATCATGGCCATGACTGGCCTCGTCTCCTACCGTACCGCCATCTTCAGCCTCGAATTCCAGCAGGACCAGCCCATCATGCGCACGATCATGGTCTTCGAAGCGCCGCTTTCCGAGGCGGAAGCAACCATCGACACCATTCTGGAAAACGCCCGCACAACCTCGGAGGGTCTGGGGACACTGGAAACCGACATCATCGAACGCGATGGCTTTTCCGTCTCTGTCGTCACCATCACCGCTTCCACGAGTCACGAAGAGGCCCGCCAGGTGCTGCAGATGTTTTCGATCATGGCCACACAAGGCGACACGCTCTAGCCAGCCAATTTCCTTCTGCTAATCTCCTGACATATTTCAACAATCGGATTTTCCATGCGCTTTACCGCCCTTTCCGGCCTTGCCCTTTCCGCCGCTCTCGCAACCGTCACGCCAACCCATGCCTTCGACGATCTGCTCAGGGGTATCGGCGTCATTCCAGCCGTGACCAACGACTACCTCGCCTTTGAATATGTCTCGCCGTCGCGCGGCTTCAACGTGGTGGATGCCATGTCGGTCGGTGTCTCTGGCGACGAAACGCTCAACATGGCCCTCCTCGCAGGCGAAGAGGACGAGGTCACCGGCATCGACTTCGGCCAAGTCAAGAGCGTCCTGATGATCGGCTCTGCTCCCGCCCTGACGACGGTGATCTTTGGCGCACCCGGCTTTACCGCCAAGGCACCCGAAGCCCTGCTCGCCCGCGACTTCACCGCCACCGACCGCGGCGATCTGACCATCTATGCCCTGGGCGAGGACTTCGCTCTCGATTTCGCCGCGGCCACATCCGGCCCCACCGACCCCCTGGGCTCCGGCACCGGCAAGTCGCAACGCCTCGCCATTGCCGACGACCACATCATCCGCACCGCCAGCTGGCCTGAAATCGGTCTGGCCGTCGCGACTTTGGAATCGCCGCCCGCCTATACCCAGGTCTGGACGGACACCATCCTGGGCATGCAGACGGTTGCAGGCGAATATGCCAATCTGGAAATGGCCAGCGGCTGGTCGATGTCGGCCTTTGGCGATGCCGGTCAGGTCTTTACAACGGACGACCTGCCCAAACCCGGCGAAAAGATCAAGCTCACGACACCCGAACTCGAGCCTGCTCTCGCCTTCCCCTTCGCTATCATGGGCATCACGCTGGATGACGAAACGGCGGGCCTGCACATCGCCATTCCTTATGGCAACGAGGCCATGGCCGCAGAGGCTGGGAAAATCATCACCGCGCGCCTCGCAGACTTCACCGCCGAGAACGTGCCCGCCTTCGAATTCACCGTGGTCCCCGCAGGTGACACGCCGGATGCGGCAAACGTTCTGGTTGTCTCCGTGGAAACCACGTCGCCCGAACGCACAGAGGTCCAGGCGCTCTATTACAGTTTTGTCAGTGCCATCTATCGCCGTGACTTCAAGCCATTGATGTCCGGCATCTGACCAGCCAGCACTGCCGTGATCCCGACATGATTGGCCAGCTAATCTCTGGCCATATTCATCGTCGGGATTGCGACATGCGCGTTTCAATACTTTCCCTTTTGGCCGGCCTTGTCCTTATTGCGCCGGCCGCCGCCTTCGATGACCTGCTCGATTCCATCGGCGTCCTGAGCGTCGACATGGATCAGCCCAAAGCCTTCAGCTATATCGCGCCCCCAGCCGGCTTCGATCAGCCCGACGCCGAATTCTACGGCAGCTTCGGCCTCGACTCCATGCTGCCGCGCGCCCTCGAAACCGGCGGCGTGGACGAACTCACCGGCATCGACTTCGGCAAGGTGACGGCCGCCATCACGGTCGACCTGCCGCCCAAGACGACCACCATGCTCTTTGCCGAACCAGGCTTTGCCGAAGGTGCCGCAGAAACCCTGTCCGCGCGCGGCTTCGAGCAATCCGAAATCGCTGGCTTGCCGGTCTTCTCCCTGGGCGAAGACAACCTGCAGGACCGCGAGGGTTTCGGCCAACCCGACCCCTTTGGCAGGGGCATCGGCATGGCCCAGCGCATCGCTATTGCTGGTGACCACCTGATCCGCACCACCGCCTCGCCCGACATGGAGGCCGCCCTCTCCGGCCTCGATACCCCATCCACCATGCACGGCATCTGGACCAACACCATTTCCGGCCTGCGGCAAGTGGCGGGCGACGGCGCAACACTTGAACACGCCACCGGCCTAACCATGGCAGCCTTCGTCCCGCGCCCGAGGATGCTGGCGCCCCCATCCGGCAAGACGAAAAGTAGCGGCGCCCGGTTCGAACCCGAACAGATTTTCCCGGTCGCTGTGCTGGCCCTGACCCGCACCACGACCGAAACCGGCATTCACATCGCCGTTCCGTTCAATGATGCCACCCTGGCGACCGAAGCCGGCGAGGTCATCGCCGCCCGCCTCGCCGCCTTGCCTGAAGCCCCGGCCGATGCGCAATTGACCGTGCTTCCGGTGGGCGAAGCCGGTCCCATGGCCGTCGCCGTCCTGTCGATCAGCGCTCCGCTCGACTCCGATAGAGCGTTGCGCAGTCACTATACCGGCTGGCTGCACGCGCTCGACGGCAACTTCCCGCCGCTGACCTTCGAGCCCATGGGCCCGTGAGCCTCACGCCTCTCCGCGGTACGAGATCTCGATCCGCTGGAACAGGTGTCCCGGCTTCATCGTGTCGAGCCACTTGCGGAAATCCGCCACATCCCTGAAGCCGGCGCGCTGCGCGTCGGCTTCGCTGACATCGCCTGGATCCATATCGGTGATCGCCCCGATCGACAGCAGGCCAACCTTGGTCTTGAGCGTGCCACCGGCCTTGACCGAGGGCCGGCTCCAGCGCCGAAACACCAGGTCCACCTGCCCCGCCTTGATCTGTTCGAGCAGTTCCATCTTGAGCAGCATGATCAGTCCAATACGGCCGTTGCGGTCATTTCTATGAGAAGGCCCTTGGCCAGCAATTCCTTGACCACCACCGTGGCCCGCACCGGATATGGCTGTTCGGTGAAATACTCGCGATACACCGCGTTCATCCCCGCCGCATCCTGGCTATCGACCAGGAATATCTGCACCATCACCAGGTTGCGCAGGCTTCCACCCGCCGCCTTGCAGGCGATCTCGAGATTTTCGATACAGCGCCGCGCCTGCGCCGCGATGCCGCCGTCAACGATCTCGCCACTCACCGGATCTTCGGCAATCGCCACCAGCCAAAGCTGCTTGCCGGCCCTGACCGCATCATTGATGGGCGCCGACGACGGCGCAATTCCGGTTTCAACCCGCTCGATCATCTCGCCTCCGGTGCAGAATCGCTGCGCGATAATTGTTTTGTCACCCGCCTTGTGACAAACACGGGTCACTGAGCCAAGCGGGCGTGGTGGAATGGTAGACACAAGGGACTTAAAATCCCTCGGCGCTAGCCGTGCGGGTTCGATCCCCGCCGCCCGCACCAGCTCTGGCTGATCAATCCCACAATCCTCGAACCGTCACGCTTGCCATCGAGCAAGCAGACCGATTCAAGATCAAGTCCCTCGTTAATCACTCACCAACCAATTTCCGAAATCATCCCATCGGCAGAACAGAAATACATCGAAAGACATAAACCGCGATCTATTGTTTCCGCAACTTTGGGCATTTTTAAATCACCATGCGCTACTTGCAGATTGATGGACTGCGCGGATTGATGCTGGTCAGCATGGCGTTGAGCCATCTCGGCATCCAGCTCCCTTTGGGACTGACGCAAACCCTGGTTCTGAAGCAGGCCCTGATCAACGACACCGCGAGTGCCTTTGTCTTCCTGTCAGGGCTGACGGTCGGGCTGGTTTACGCACGAGGCTGGTTTGATCCGGCCCATCAGCATCGGCGCAAGGCACTCTCCGAACGCACGTTCCAGGTTTTCCGGCATCACGTCTTTCTCGTGGTTCTTGTCACGATCATGGCAACGCTGGCTCTCTATGGCGGACGGCAAATCTGGATCCTGGAGCGGTTCGGAGACGCCCCTCTCCTTTTTGGCCTGCTCTCGCTGCTTATGCTGGCCGGAGGCTGGTGCCTCGACGTTTTGCCGCTCTATGTCATGTTCCTGCTGCTCACGCCTGCTGCACTCAGCGCAGCCACCTCCGGCAGGCGCCGGATCGTCATTGCGCTTGTCGCTGTAGCCTGGCTTGCCGGACAGGCCGGCCTGCTCGATCTGGCCTGGAATAGCCTGGAGCTGACCTTTCATCTCGATTACCAGCACATCGACCTTGGCCTGCATTTCAACCGGCTGTCCTGGTCCGCACTGTATTTTTCCGGCCTGTTGTTCGGCACCGCCTATAGTCGCGGCGAGTTTGATCTGGCCATTCTCCGCCAGCCGCGCTTCACCCTGGTCATGCTCGCCAGCATCGCGCTGATCGTCGGCCTCATGCTGGTCCTGGCGCTCTATATGCTCGGCGTAACCAACCAGTTCCTGCCCACCTTCTCCTGGCTGATCAACAAGTATCAGCTCGGCCTGCTATCCCTGCTCAACTTCCTCGCCATGGCTTTTGTCACCACCTGGCTCCTTGTCACTGGCCCGACATCGCCCTACCCCACCATGCGAACCATGGGCAAAGCTCTGGACCGTTTCCTGCGATGGCCGCCCCTCGTTCTGCTCGGCCAGCATTCGCTCCTGGTCTTCACCTTCCATCTGGTGATGATCTACCTGTTCTACTTCCTGGTCGATCCTGCTTGGCTCAATCCATGGAGTGCCAATGCCATTCTGGCGCTCGGCGCGTTGTCACTGGCAATACCGGCAAGAATTGGCCAGCACCTCAAGGACCGGAAACGCGGGTCTCTCCGGCCGGATCTGGTCGCGCAGAGCCCCTGATCAACCGTCGATCTGACCGAGATACGCGCTGACGAACTGACGAATATAGGAGGCCCGTTCTTCCGGCATCCATTCGGGCCGGTAGGCGACATCGGCCACCGTCCCGCCAGTGAAATAATTGAAAAACATCAATGCCGAGAGATAGCTGCCATAAACCGACGGGTGGTTGCAGTCGGCATAAAGATGGAAAATGGCGGCCTTGTCCTGCAGGCTTTCCCAGAGCGCGCCAACATTGACCAGCTCAACGCCCGTTGTCTCGGCGAGCCTTGCATGCTGCAGTTGGATGTTCCGATGCATATTGGGCAGGCCCGATGCCGGCAGGGTCTTGCCTGCCCCCGGTATCCCCATGCCTGGCGGACAAAACGCAGTATACCGCCAGGTCACGAACATCACCGGCTTCGCCCCGACTGACCGCGCCTTATCGATGAACTGCTCGGCGGTCTGCCAAAGCCGGCCAGAATGCTGGGCGTCATACTGCGCCGTGCTCTGGGCCTGCAGCACCACATCGTCCCAGCCTTGCCCAAGCAGGGCCTGCACCTGCGGATCAGCCCAATGGGTTTCGAGGCTCACGCCAGATTTGGCGTACATTTCGATATGAAGCCGCTCTGCGCCACCGGCCTCGCCAGACATCTGGCGCACCATTTCGGGCATGTCGTTGTAAAAGGTCCTGCTATTGCCGATGAACAGGATGCGGCGTTCCGGCCGTGTATCGAACTGGTCCCGGATGGTCTGGATGCCGCCATAAAGCATCGTGTTGAGCGGCGGCACGAAGAGGATGAGGCCAAGCAGGATCGCTGCCAATGCGATCGTCCGAATGGTCTGAAACACGCCGCAACCCCGGTCTGAAACTCTTTCCCGACCGGATATAGCCCCAAACCCGTAAAGGCCACCTTGCCGATTGCGCGCAAAACTCAACGCAGCGAACAGCTTACAGTAAGGATGGCCTTTGCGACGCTAACGCACTGTCATGTCTTAAAACACAAAAGCCCGCGCGGAACGCGGGCTTCTGGTTTCGTGACCCGTTACTGGCCGATCTCGGCCTGTCGGGTCGTTGCACCGGCTGTGGTCTGTTCGCCGGCTGGCGCGCTCTCGCCACGCGGGATCGGAACGCCCGAGTCCCAGAGATTGCCACCAAGCTGCATCAGCACGTCAAAGGCACCACGCCGGGACGGCATGAACCAGGCAAAGAAAGCCACGCGGATCGCCCAGGCAATGCGCCCGGAAAACTGCAGCCCCCAAAGCTCGGTAATGCCGGTCTGCCCTGCAAGGCCGGCCGCGCGTCCCAAGCCCTTGAAGCCGAAGCGCTTGCTCGCCCTGCCCTTGAGCGTACGGGCGATATTGGCACCCACGCAATCGCCCTGCGCCATGGCCCAGAGCGCATCCGTCGGACAGGGTGCGCCTGTCCCGGGATGAACGGCTCCGGCAATGTCACCGGCAACCCAGATATGGTCGGAGCTCTGCGCCTTGAGGTTTTCATCGACCAGAATCTGCCCTGCCCCGTTGCGGGCCAGCGCTTCGGTGCCAGGCAGCACCTTGAAACTCACCCCCGCTGCGACCACAGAAAGGTCCGAGGAAATCACGCTACCGTCGGTGAGTTCGACCCGATCGGCAGCAATCCGGGCAACGCGGGCGCCATTGTGGAACTGGACACCCTGGCGCGTCAGGCGCTGTGCCGCTGCATCGGCGATACGATCGAAATTGGGGCGCAGTGTCGGCAAGATCGTCTCGGTGGACGACACCAGGTGAACCACGGTCTTGCCCAGGCCTTCGCGAGCGAAGCGGGCCGCAAGCGCCGAAGCGGTCTCGATCCCGGCGAAGCCGGCACCCACCACCACGACATTGCGCGTGCCACCCATACGGGTGCGGCTGTCCAGCTCGGCAGCCAGCCGCTGCATGTCATGCGTGTCCTTGAGGCACCAGCCATGCTCGGCCAGCCCCTCGATGCGGTCGAAGGGATCCACTGATCCCGCCGCGATCAGCAGCTCGTCGAAAGCAATCTGCTGCTCTTTTCCCTTGCCAGCCACCGTCAGCGTCTTGCCATCGAGATCGGCCGAAACAACCTCACCCTCGATGAACGCATCGCCCACCAACGGCCGCAGATCAGTCAGCGTCTGCTCGACGGGCAGGTCGCCGGACAGCACCTCGCCGGTCCAGCCATGATAGGTGTGATAGGCATCTCTCGATACCATCACGACTTCGATCTCGCCCCTGGCGATGCGCGAACGCAGTTTCGATCGCAGCGCGGAGAAAGCATGGAGGCCGGCATAGCCGCCCCCGAGGACCACTACGCGGCGCATGCGACCTGCTCCTTTACCGATAAATTGATGGCCGGCAGGCGCCCGCCCTCGATCAGCTTGCCAAAGGAACGGAATGGCGCGAGATGGAAGCCCAGGTGACGGTGCTTTTCCGCCAGCCGCGAGATATGCTCGGCTTGGTCGATCTGCGCATCGCCGACGGTGAAGTGGCCGCGGTGCCCGGACAGGGCAAGCAACATGGTCTCGGCGAGGCACGCATAGGCCAGCTTGGGCGCCAGGGCGATCGAGCCGCGAAGATTGAAGCCCGGGATTTCCACCAGCCCGCCATCGACCACCAGCACGTCCGGCCGCTCGGTCAGCAGGGCCTCGTCGGTATTGCGCGGCACGGTGTCGTCAAGCACGATGGCACCGCGCTTGAGGTGTTCGCTCCTGAGCAGGGCGTCGGGCGACGAGGTCAGCAACACCACCAGATCAGCCTTGGCGACATCGAGCATGTCGGTCGAAACTTCCGTATCGACACCCTCGCGACGCACATCTTCTGCAAGTTTGAGCAGACGCTGCTCGTTGCGCGCAACCAGCAGCAACCGGCTGGGATGCTTGCGGGCCAGCAGGCGCGTCAGGCAGGATCCGACGCTTCCCGTTGCACCCACGATGGCGATCAGAGGATCACGACCTAGCGTGGCGCTGAGCGCCTCGATCGCCTGCAGCGTCATTGCGGCCGTAAAGGCATTGCCATTGGTCACGCCGACGTCAGCGCGCTTGGCGAAGGCCTTGCCACCCACCGAAGCCGGTGCCGTCAGCGCGCCAAGACCCACTATGGAGGCACCCAGGTCGCGCGCCAGGTCCACCGCAGCGCCAATACGCGCCTGCACCTGACTGCGCGGCAAGGTCAGCAATTGCTTGGGCGTCAGCGGCACGGTGATGATCCGGCCCATGATCTTCTCGGGCTGATCGACTCGGGACATCTTCCCTGTGACCATTGGCGGGACCGGCAAATGTTTGAGTGCTGACCGCCAGATAACTTCGGGCACGAGCGAAAACGGACGCCCGAACAAAATGCCCATGTCTTCACGCAAAGTATTTCTTGGATGAACCAGGAACGCAAAATCAGACTGCATGACTACCCCGCCCTCAAGACGCCGCAACAGCCAGCGCCGCAGGGTAATTAGCACATTTTTAGCAATTCCTTAACTATTCGTTAAGACAGTTTTAAAGATAGTTAACGATGGCAGCGCAAATGTAACCACCCAAGTCTATTGGGGCCAGCAGGTAAAAAGCCTTTCGCGCCGGAAACGAACGCTTAAGCCTTTTACACATATGGTATCTGCGGGAATTTCCGTAGTGCCAAGCGTCAGGCCTACAGCAAATGGCTCCAGTCTGGAGCCGCTGATCGCCGCAATGCTTCTGGCCTTGGAATGCAGGAGTGCTCAATGAGCGCAGGCGAGCCGGATACTTTCGACCTAATGGGTCTCACTTCCGCATTGGACGAAAATGCGGATTACTCCCTGCGACGCGCTCTTGAAGCCGTACGCGTGCACCTTGGCATGCAGGTCGCCTATGTCTCCGAGTTCGTCGGTGACCGAACCTATTTTCGCGAAGTCGATGCCCCAGGTCTCGAACACGTGGTCAAGCCCGGCGACTCCATGCCGCTCGACTATGTCTACTGCAAGCACATCATGGAGGGCCGCCTCCCCGAACTGATGCCGGACGTGCTCGACAACCCCATGGCCGCGAGCATGCCCTTCACCAGCGACATGGGCATCCGCGCCCATATGAGCGTGCCCATCAAGCTCAAGGACGGCAAGACCCACGGCATGTTCTGCTGCATCAGCACGGAACCGCAGCCCTCGCTCAACCCGCGCGACCTCAAGATGATGCGCGCCGTCGCCGAACTGACCGCCGTCCTGATCGGCCGCGAAGTCGAGGCTGCAACCGAACATCGCGGCAATCTGGAAACCATCCGGCGCGTCATCGACGGCGACGAGCTCTCGATCGTTCTGCAGCCGATCATGCGCATTGCCGACGACCGTCTCATCGGTTTTGAATGTCTGTCCCGCTTCTCGGGCCCCGAGAAATGGACGCCCGATGTCTGGTTCGCCATGGCAGCGTCGGTGGGATTGGGTACCGAGCTCGAAATGCTGGCAGTCAACAAGGGCCTTGCCCTGCTGGACCTGCTGCCGCGCGACCTCTACCTGACTCTCAACGTTTCTCCGGACACCGTTCTCTCGGGCGACCTGCTCACCGCCATTCCGGAAAAGCACGGCCGTCGCGTCGTGCTCGAAATCACCGAACACGCCAGCGTCGACGACTATTCCGCCCTGGGCAATGCACTTAGCGCCCTGCGCGCCGGCGGGGTCCGGCTGGCAGTCGACGATGCGGGCGCGGGCTACGCCAGCCTGCGCCATATCCTTGCCCTGCAGCCCGACATCATCAAGCTCGACATGAGCCTGACCCGCAATATCCAGGATGATGTGGCCCGCCATGCGCTGGCCGCTGCTCTTGTGCATTTCGGTCGCGAAACCAAATGCCAGATCCTGGCGGAAGGCGTCGAAACGGCGATCGAACTGGAGGCCTTGCGCAATCTCGGCGTCGAATACGCTCAGGGCTACTTCCTCGGCCGCCCTATGCCATACGCTGCGACGTCCAACCTGATCCTGCGCAAGGGCCCTCCGTCTCGGCCCAAGCTCGTGGCGACCAAGGTCGCAGCAGCAAGCTGATACCAACTGCCGCATACCCCTGATCCAAACAAAAACCCCGGGGCAACGCCTCGGGGTTTGTTTTATTCGGCTTGTGCGTCTTAGTCCGTGCCGCCCGAGATCGGCGCCACATAGGCGACATCGAGGTCCCACGGGAAGAAAATCCAGGTGTCCTGGCTGACTTCGGTGATGAATGTATCGACGAGGTCACGCCCCTTGGGCTTTGCGTACACTGTCGCAAAATGCGCGCCGGGCAGCATTTCGCGCACCACGCGGGCGGTCGATCCGGTATCGACCAGATCGTCGACGATCAGGATCTTGCCACCATTCTTGGCAAGGTCGAGGATCGGCTGGCTGATCGGCTTCAGCACCTGGATACCGGCCTGGTTCTGGTGGTCGTAGCTCTTGACCGCAACAGTCTCGACCGTACGGATATTGAGTTCGCGCGCCACGATGGCTGCGGGCACCAGGCCTCCACGGGCGATCGCCACCACGGCGTCGAACGTTCCCATGCCGGCGAGGCGCCATGCCAGCGCGCGGCTGTCACGGTGGAACTGGTCCCAGGTAACCGGGAAGGACTTCTGGTTGGGATTGCTCAAAATACTGTCTCCTGCGCCCGGCACTGCGCCGCCCAATGGATGGA
The DNA here is from genome assembly GCF_963517015.1 of uncultured Devosia sp. Taxonomy (NCBI): domain Bacteria; kingdom Pseudomonadati; phylum Pseudomonadota; class Alphaproteobacteria; order Hyphomicrobiales; family Devosiaceae; genus Devosia; species uncultured Devosia sp. The sequence continues at coordinate 1,922,054 of NZ_CAUQDV010000001.1, read as the reverse complement.
AGGGACCGTGCTTAGCAAAACCAAGTCACCGAGCCAATCATCAAGCGCAATTTTGCCCAGCAGTTACGGCAAAAATCAGTAGGCCTCATCCGGCATGGACACGCCGGCCTTGCGATGGGCTTCGGCCACCATCTCGCGTACCTTGCCCGCCGCCTCTTCCAGCCGCGCCGGATCGGACGAGCGCAACACCAGTTCGGTCGACACACGGTCATTGCCCATCTGCGGATAGCTGCCCATCTTCACGTCCGGATACTGAGCCTGCAATTCGCCCAGCGGACCACCGACGGTCCCCTCGCCCACCGCCGCCTTGATCGTCACCGACAGCACCTTCTTGCCGGCCTTGAGCGTGGGAAGGATGGCTTCGAGCATGGCCCGCATGATCACCGGCACGCCAGCCATCACATGCACATTGCCGATGCGGAAGCCCGGTGCCGCACTGACGGAATTGACGATCAACGACGCCCCTTCCGGAATCCGCGCCATGCGCAGCCGCGCCTCGTTGACCTCGGTGCCGGTCTGCTTCCACCGCGTTTCCAGCATCGCCCGCGCCTCGGCATTGATCGGCAGCGCCACACCGAACGCCTTGGCCACGGCGTCGGCGGTGATATCGTCATGCGTCGGACCGATGCCGCCTGTGGTGAACACATAGGTATAGCGCGCCCGCAGCGCATTGACCGCATCGACAATCTCGTCGGTTTCGTCGCTCACGACCCGCACTTCCTTGAGATCGATGCCCAGCTCCGTGCAGAATTCGGCCGTCGCGCCGATATTGACGTCCTTGGTGCGGCCCGAAAGAATTTCGTCGCCGATCACGATGAGAGCGGCGGTAATGGCGTCTGCGGACATGGAATTTTCCTGGGGCTTGCTGTCCACCAGAAATGCCCCTCTGCAATTGCCGCGTCAAGCAAGCGCACCACCCTTTCCTTCCAGCGTCCAAGCGATTATTTTGCCTCCACAATCGGAGTCCCTTATGATCACCTTCGTCGATGCCACTGCCAAATCCCGCCGCACGCCGGGCGTCATTCCTCTGCATGGCAGCGAAGGCTTCGACGGCATGCGCAAGGCCGGGGCCTTGACGGCGCAGGCTCTGGATATCCTCACCGAATTTGTCGAAGCCGGCGTACCCACCGCCAAGCTCGACCAGATCGCCTATGAATTCGGCATGGACCATGGCGCAGCACCGGCGACAATCTTCTACAAGGGTTATCGCCACTCCCTCTGCACCTCGATCAATCACGTCGTCTGCCACGGCATTCCCGACGAGCGCCCCCTGCGCGAGGGCGACATCGTCAATATCGACCTGACCTATGTCGTCGATGGCTGGCATGGCGACAGCAGCCGCATGTATCCGGTCGGCGAGATTTCGCGAAAGGCCGAGCGCCTGATCGAAGTCACCTATGCCAGCCTCGAAGCCGGTCTTGCCATGGCCAAGCCCGGCAACACCACCGGCGACATCGGCGCCGCCATTCAGGCCGTGGCCGAAGGCGAACGCATGAGCGTGGTACGCGACTTCGTCGGCCACGGCGTTGGCAAGAATTTCCACGACGAGCCCAATATCCTCCACTTCGGCACGCCGGGCATGGGTGTGCCGATCAAGCCCGGCATGATCTTCACCATCGAGCCCATGATCAACCTCGGCCGTCCGCATGTGAAAATCCTTTCCGACGGCTGGACCGCCGTCACTCGCGACCGCACGCTGTCGAGCCAGGCCGAACATTCCATCGGCATCACCGAAACGGGGCACGAGATCTTCACTCTTTCGCCCGGGGGCCTGTTCAATCCCCTGGCCGTGCGAGCCGCATGATGGCCAATGATCGGCTCGAAGAAGCGCCCTTCTTCATCGGCAGTGATGCCGGAGCCGATCAAATTCAGTTCCAGCCGGCAAAGCCTGCGACCGAAACGCCCGGCCATGTCGGCCACCGCCAGCGCCTGCGTGAAAAGTTCCTCAAGCTCGGTGGTGATGCTTTCGAGGACTATGAACTGCTCGAAATGCTGCTGCACATGGTCATCCCGCAGCGCGACACCAAACCCCTCGCCAAGACTCTGCTCAAGGAATTCGGTTCGTTCTCGGGTGTCTTCGCGGCAAGCGAGGCGCGACTGGCTCAGGTCAGGGGCCTCGGCCCCACCACCATCGCCTCACTGAAGGTGATCCAGGCCGTCGCCGCCCGTTTCGGCCGCGATCGTATCGACCACGAACAGCCCATCCTCGGCTCGTGGCAGGAATTGATCGACTATTGCCGCAGCCAGATGGCCTACGAATCCATCGAGCAGTTCCGCATTCTCTTTCTCGACAAGAAGAACCGCCTGATTGCCGACGAAGTGCAGCAAACCGGCACCGTCGACCACACCCCGGTCTATCCGCGCGAAGTCATCAAGCGCAGCCTCGAACTCTCGGCCACCGCACTGATCCTGGTGCACAATCATCCCTCGGGTGATCCTGCCCCCTCATCCGCCGATATCCGCATGACGCGCGAGATCGCCGACATAGCCAAGCCGCTGGGCATCGTGCTGCACGATCACCTCATCGTCGGCAAAGCTGGCCACGCCTCGCTGCGTGGCCTCAAGCTAATCTGATTTTTCTGCGGGTGCCGCTTCGCCGCGATTGCCCTTGAGCCGATCAAGGCCCAGCTGAATCTGGCGCGCCATTGCCTTGACCTGAGGATTGGCCTTGAGCCTTGCCCGCAGGCGCTGGAAATTCTGATGCGCCTTGACGATCAGCGCACCCTGCGGCGTCAGCCCGACATAGTGCTGGTTCATGCCGATCTGCACATTGCACCAGTGCCGCTTTTCATCGGTAAAGCCGCTACCCATGTCGAAGACGGCAATGCCCTCGTCGAACACGCTCTGCATCACCCGCAGCAGGCACTGTTTGCCGGGCGACCCGTTCTGAATCGCCGGATCGTCGCTCATCGACGAAATCAGGCAGAACATCCGGTCGTTGTGCACCACATTATAGCGCACCGCGACGATATTGCCGTTAAGCCGCAGCACATGCAGCCGCACATCCACGCCCGAACCGACCCGTGCCGCCGCGTGGTAGAAATCTACCAGCCGGTCTTCCACGAAGGCATCGCGAATGCCCATCGCCCGGAACCGCGCCGTGCGCTGCTTGAACATGATCTCGACGGCGCAATCGGTTTCATCGCCATTACGCAATTCGCTGAACGACACCGCGCCCATCGCCTCGAGCCGCTCGCCCTGCTGCCGGTCATGCTTGCGCCGCGACTTGCTGCGCTGCAGCCGGTCGCATTCTTCCCAGCTTGCATATTCCGAACGATAGACCGTCTCGACGGCCAGCGTCGCGCCCAGCTCGTTGAACAAACCGGGATAGCCACCGACTTGGGAAGGAATCGACCGCAGATAGACCAGGTCTGCCCCGCCCAGCTTGCCGGTCATCGCACGCCACAGTGCCTTGCGCCCCTCCGGCCCAAGCGCCGCCAACCGGTCATAATCGGCCACCGGCGCGTAACAGCCGGCATTGGCACCGGGAAACCAGGTATAGAGCGGCAGTCCATAAACGCGCTTGCGATGCAGCGGCAGCAGGGCCACCGGATGCCCATCGACACTGCCCACCACATAGCGCTGCTCGCTCTCGGGCACCTTGCGGTCAGCCACCCACAGCCGGATGAAATCATAGCTCTGGCCGGGCGACTCGATCGACTTGGCCGTCAATAGCCGCCAGGCGACCTCGACATCCTCGATCCGGCTCGTCACCAACACGTCAACATTGCCCTGCGAAACGGCCGGCGCGCCCAGCGGATTACCGCCAAGCATGCTCAGGGCAGTATCCGCCGTCTGCAATCTAAGTATGTTCCCGCTCATGAACCTACTCTGACCAGTCCAAGGTAAATCAGAGTTGAAATTCGTCTTTGCAAAGTCTCGAAAAGTCAAAACCACGACGCACGGTTAAGCTCTGCTTACCGCTCAGCCAAAGTTTGCCAGAACCGGGAAGGTTTCAAGAAACCAATAGGATAGCCGGGTGAAGTTGCCGGTCAGGAACAGCACGCCGGTCACCACCAGCAGCACGCCCATGATCCGCTCGACGGTATGGAGATGCTTCTTGAACGCCTGGAAAAACGTCAGGAACGGCCCGATGGCGACCCCGGCCAGGAAGAACGGCACGCCCAGCCCCAGCGAATAGAGCGCCAAGAGGCTCGCGCCCTCAAGCGCCGTGTTGCGGCTGGCCGCCACCGACAGCACGGATGCCAGCACCGGCCCGATGCAGGGCGTCCAGCCGATCGCAAACGCTAGCCCGAGCAGAAATCCGCCCAATGGCCCGCTCGCCGTCCCCGGCCCCTGGTGCCGCACCTGCCGGTCGAGCAGCCCGATGCGATAGACCCCGATGAAATGCAGGCCCATGGCAATGATCAGCACGCCGGCAATCGGCGTCAGAATCGGCAGCGCCTGCCGGAATGCCTGCCCGAAAGCCGTTGCCGTCGCGCCCAGCGCGATGAACACCACCGCAAACCCGGCAATAAAGAACAGCGACGTCACCGCCACGCGGCGCTGCAGCACGGTTGCCTTGGCATCTTCGGCCCGCAGCTGGTCGAAACTCGCCCCGCTCATATAGGTGAGATAGGGCGGCACCAGCGGCAGCACGCAGGGGCTGAGAAAGCTCAACACCCCTGCTCCGAATACCGTCAACAGGAATGGCAGAGAAAAATCCACGAGGCCGACGCTCCTTGTTGGCGCAGTTCTATACCGGCCCAAAGACAAAGCAATGCGCGCAAGGTCGCATCGCCGCTTTGTGAACCTTGCCCGCCAAGGCTTGCCCCCTGTCCGCTCCCGCCCTATAGCAGCCGCAGTGCTCGGCTTGAGGTGTCTGCTCCATGTCCACCCGTCCCATCCGCGTCGCCCCCTCCATTCTCTCGGCCGATTTCGCGCGGCTGGGCCCGGAGATCGCGGCCATCGACGAAGCGGGCGCCGACTACATCCATGTCGACATCATGGACGGCCATTTCGTCCCCAATATCAGCTTCGGCCTGCCCGTTGTCGCCGCCGCCCGCGGCTACACGAAGAAGCCCTTCGACGTGCATCTGATGATCGCCCCCGTCGATCCCTATATCGCCGCCTTCGCCAAGGCTGGTGCCGACAGCATCACCGTCCATGCCGAAGCCGGCCCGCATCTGCACCGCTCGCTCCAGGCCATCAAGGCCGAGGGAAAGCGCGCCGGTGTCGCCATCAACCCGGCCACGCCCCTGTCCATGGTCGAACATGTCCTCGATGACATCGACCTGCTGCTGGTGATGACCATCAACCCCGGCTTTGGTGGCCAGACCTTCATCCCCGCCACCATGGACAAGGTCCGCCAGGCCAACGCGCTAATCGGCCATCGTCCGATCGACCTTGAGGTCGATGGCGGCGTCACCGTGGACAATATCGGTGAAATCGCCCGCGCCGGCGCTAATGTCTTCGTCGCCGGCTCGTCCGTCTATGCCGGCAACGACCCCACCACCTATGCCGGCCGCATCGCCGCCCTGCGCAGCGCGGCCACCAGCATCACCGCCTGACTCAATTTCTGAACCAGAGAAGCTAAACCCATGATTCCGCGTTACTCCCGCCCCGAAATGGTCTCCATCTGGTCGGCCGAGACCCGCTTCGCCATCTGGTTCGAAATCGAGGCCCACGCCACCACCAAGCTGGCCGAACTGGGCGTCGTGCCCAAGGAAAGCGCGCAGAACATCTGGGACGTGATGAACGCCCGCAAGGCCGAGCTGGGTGACTATGGCTTCGACGTCGCCCGCATCGACGAGATCGAGCGCACCACCAAGCACGACGTCATCGCCTTCCTGACCCACCTTTCTGAAATCGTCGGCCCCGACGCGCGTTTCGTGCACCAGGGCATGACCAGCTCGGACATTCTCGACACCACGCTCTCCGTCCAGCTCGCCCGCGCCGCTGACCTGCTGATCGCCGATGTCGATGCCCTGCTCGAAGCGCTGAAACGCCGTGCCCATGAGCACAAGGACACCATCACCATCGGCCGCTCGCACGGCATCCATGCCGAGCCGACCACCTTCGGCGTCAAGCTGGCCGAAGCCTATGCCGAATTCAGCCGCAACCGCGCGCGTCTTGTGTCAGCGCGTGACGAGATCGCCACCGCCGCCATTTCCGGCGCCATCGGCTCCTTCGCCAATATCGACCCGCAGGTCGAAGAATATGTCGCCGAAAAGCTCGGCCTTTCCATCGAGCCGGTCTCGACCCAGGTCATCCCGCGCGACCGCCACGCCATGTTCTTTGCCACGCTCGGCGTGGTCGCCAGCTCCATCGAGCGCGTCGCCGTCGAAATCCGCCACCTGCAGCGCACCGAAGTGCTCGAAGCCGAGGAATTCTTCTCCCCCGGCCAGAAGGGTTCTTCGGCCATGCCGCACAAGCGCAATCCCGTGCTGACCGAAAACCTCACCGGCCTCGCGCGTCTCGTGCGCGGCATGGTTACCCCCGCGCTCGAAAACGTCGCCCTCTGGCACGAACGCGACATCTCGCATTCGTCGGTGGAACGCATGATCGGCCCCGACGCCACCGTCACCCTCGACTTTGCCCTTGCCCGCCTCACCGGCGTCATCGACAAGCTGGTCGTCTATCCCGAAAACATGCGCCACAACCTCGACCTGCTCGGCGGCCTGCACAATTCCCAGCGCATGCTGCTCGCCCTGACCCAGGCCGGCTATTCCCGCGAAGACAGCTATGCCGCCGTGCAGCGCAATGCCATGAAGGTCTGGGCCATGCAGGGCGACCGCGCCGGCCAGTTCGCCGCCAATCTCAAGGCCGACCCGGAAGTGACCCTTTCCGACGAACAGATCGACGCCATGTTCGATGACGCCTATCACCTCAAGCATGTCGACACGATCTTCAAGCGGGTCTTCGGATGAGCTTGATCTGCGCCCAGGAAACCGGCCTCACCGCTGAGGAATATATCGCCTGCGTCGGCCAGTCCAAGCTCGGCCCGACCCGGCCGCTCGGCAATACCGAACGCGTCCAGGCCATGCTCGACAATTCCAACCTGACCGTCACCGCACGCGACGAAACCGGCCGCCTGATCGGCCTTTTCCGCGCCATGACCGACTGGAACTGGGTCTGCTACTGCGCCGACATGGCCGTGGTGGAAACCAGCCAGGGCCAGGGCATCGGCAAGACCTTGATGGATAAGGCCGCCGAAATCCTCGGCCCTGGCGTGTCCATCGTGCTCCTCGCCCTGCCCGGCGCCGAAGGCTTCTACAGCAAGATCGGCCTCACCCAGACTCAGGCCGGCTTTTACCGCGACAGGACCCATCGCACATGAAACTCGCTGATGCCGATATCCTGATCCTGCCCGGCCTCGGCGGCATCAAGCCGGGCCACTGGCAGACCCGTTGGGCCGAGAAGATGAAGACCTCGGCCATTGTCGAACAGGCCGAATGGTGGGAGCCCGATGCCGACGACTGGGTCGCGACCATCGATCAGGCCTGCCGCCTGACCACGCGCCCCGTCGTGCTGGTTGCCCATTCGACCTCGGTCTCGGCCGTCGCCCACGCCGCGCCGCGTCTGCCCAACAATGTGCGCGGCGCCTTCCTCGTCGCCCCCACCGATGTTGAACTGAGCCCGGAAGCGCCCGAAGCCACCCACGTCTTCCGGCCCATCCCGCGCGACCCGCTGCCCTTCCCGTCCATGCTGGTTGCCTCCAGCAACGACCCCTATGTGACGCTCGACCGCGCCGTCGAATTTGCGACCTGCTGGGGCTCCGACTTCCATCAGGCCGGCGAAGCGGGCCATATCAATGTCGACTCCGGCCACGGCCCCTGGCCCGAAGGCCTGCTGATGTTCACCCGTCTGATGCAGCGCATCTGATGGGCGACTACACCCTCGTCCCCGGCACCCCTTCGGTCGATGACTTCCTGCGCCTGCGCAAGGTTTCCGGCCTCAGCGAAAAAACCCGGGAAGCCGCCGAGCGGGGCCTCCCCAACACCTGGTTCGCCGTCACCATCCAGCATCAGAGTGAGACCGTCGGCATGGGCCGCATCATCGGCGATGGCGGCACCGCCTTCCAGATCACCGACATGGCCGTCGAGCCCGCCCATCAGGGCAAGGGCCTCGGCAAAGACATCATGGCAGCGCTCGTCGCCCACATCCACGCCCATGCCCCCGAGACGGCCTATATCAGCCTCATCGCCGACGGCGACGCTCAGCACCTCTACGCCAAATACGGCTTCGAACCTGTGACACCGCGATCCATCGGCATGGCCCTGTGGCTCAAACCCGGCGCGCCACGCCTTGTCGCAAAAGACGATTGAGGCAGAACTGCATTTCGCTATACCTCTACCAATTTGGTAGATTAAGCCTCGATACTGTTCCCTCCCGCTCCTAGACTTCTCCATGCGAGATGCAACTGGGCTGGAGGCCAGAATGAGCGTGAATTCGAAGAACCCCGAAACCATTGGCTTGCACGCCGGATGGCGTGCAGATCCCACCACGGGTTCGGTTGCCGTACCCATCTACCAGACCACCTCTTTCCAGTTCGAGAGTAGCGAGCACGCGGCGGACCTCTTCGCACTGCGCCAGCTCGGCAATATCTACACCCGCCTCGGCAATCCCACCACGGATGTGCTGGAAAAGCGCGTCGCGGCACTCGAAGGCGGCGCCGCTGCCTTGGCCGTCGCCTCGGGCCAGGCTGCGTCTGCTTACGCAGTGCAGAATCTTGCCATGGTCGGCGATAATATCGTCGCCTCGACCGACCTCTATGGCGGCACCTATAACCTATTCAAGAACACCTTCCGCGAGGCCGGCATCGAGGTTCGCTTCGTCGATCCATCCGATCCGGAAAACTTCCGCCGCGCCACTGACGACAAGACACGCGCCTACTATGCCGAAACCCTGCCCAATCCAAAATTGGCCGTCCTGGCCATTGCCGAAGTCGCCGCCATCGGGCGTGAACTTGGCATTCCGCTGATCGTCGATAACACCGCGGCACCTCTCACTGCTCGCCCATTCGAGCATGGCGCAGCCGTCGTGGTCTATTCCTCCACCAAATATCTGGGCGGCCACGGCACCTCGATCGGCGGCCTGATCGTCGATGGCGGCAATTTCGACTGGGCTGCCCACCCGGACCGCCAGCCTTTGCTCAACAAGCCCGACCAGGCCTATCACGGCGCCGTCTGGGTCGAGGCAGCCAAGCCACTCGGTCCCATCGCCTATATCCTCAAGGCCCGCACCACCCTGCTCCGCACCCATGGCGCGGCCCTCTCACCCTTCAACGCCTTCCTGACCATCCAGGGTCTCGAAACGCTCGCGCTCCGCGTCGACCGCCATTTCGAAAATGCCCATAAGGTCGCCGAGTGGCTGAGCAAGCGCCCGGAGGTAACCTCGGTGACCCATCCAAGCCTGCAGACCGGACAGCAACGGGCCAATGCCGACAAATACTTGACCCGCGGCAAGGGCGCGCTGATCGGCTTCGAACTGGCCAATGGCCGCGAGGCCGGGGCTCGTTTCGTGGATTCGCTGCAGCTCCTCTACCACGCCGCCAACATCGGCGACGCCCGCTCGCTGGCCATCCACCCGGCCACCACGACCCACTCCCAGCTGTCGCCCGTAGAACAGCTCTCGGCCGGCGTCACCCCGGGCTATGTCCGTCTCTCCATCGGTATCGAGCATATCGACGACATTCTTGCTGACCTCGATCAGGCGCTCAACGCTGCAGGCCAGGCGCGCCAGGCGGCTGAATAAGAAAGGGGCCGGCAAATGCCGGCCCCTCGTTTCCAGGCGAATGCGCGACGCCTAGAATTCCTTCTTCAACTTGCTGTCGACCGACCAGGCGCCACCACCAAAGGCGGCATAGAGACCACAGGCGCCCATCCAGAACAGCGATGCAAAGATCGCCTTGCCCTGCACCGTGCCAAGGAACTTGCCGCCCCCATCAGCCAGCTGCTTCAGGCCGGCGCTGGTGAAATACTGCGCGCCTTCGGGCGTGGCGAGCAGGGCCATCCCTTCTGGCGTGAGGAAGGTCGGGCCGTAGGGATTGACGTAGTGGTACCACAGCGTCACGCCCAGCATGAACATGTTGGCCAGCGCCCACGGCCGCGTCAGCAGGCCCGCCATCAGGCAGATGCCGCCAACGAAATTGGCCACGGCCATGGCCGGCGACCACAGCCAGCCGGGATAAAAGCCCAGGCTTTCGACGAAGCCGGTCATGCCCATCGGATTGCCCATCTTCACCCAGCCTTCATAGGCGAGCACGGCGCCGGCGGCGATACGCAGTGCGGTCCAGGCCAGCGGCTTGGCGAAATTCTCGTAAAACCCCGCCAGCGCGGGCAAAATCAGCCGATTATTGTCGCCGGCTTTCATAGTAACGCTTGTTGCTGCAATGTTGGTCATGACGGACCTCCTTGATACGTCATGACAATTAGGCGCACTCGGCCAGCGGCGGTTGCGCTAGGTCAATTCAGCTTTGACCAGTCTGTTGCCGATTATCGAACATGTGACAGCAGCAGAAACGACAAGAGCCGGCCTTTCGACCGGCTCTTGCAACAGCAGTTGGACAGAGATCAGCCCTCGGAGGCGATCTGCTCGTTCGCCACGCCGACCAGCTGATCCATCTTCTGGCGAATGACATCGTCACCCACCGACAGGCCCTTGGCCTTGAGGTCGCCCGACACTTTGCGGAACACGTCCTCGTCGCCGGCTTCCTCGAAATCGGCAGCCACCACTTCGGCAGCATAGAGCTTGGCTTCATCGCCGGTCAGGCCCAAAAGCTCGGCGGCCCAGATGCCGACCAGCTTGTTGCGGCGGGCTTCGGCCTTGAACTTCTTCTCGGCATCGAAAGCGAACTTGGCTTCCTGGCCTTTCTGGCGATCTTCAAACTGGCTCATGCAAGTCTCTCCCTGGGGCTTGAAATGGTCGCCATTTTGGCGCGATGACAAGGACATAGGTGTTAAATTGATCCAGATCAACGCCTTGGCAGATACTGTTGCAAGCTTGGGTCACCCTGTCCCCAGATCACTGACTGCCGTGCAAAAGAGCTTGCATTTTCGCCCCTTTGTAGCGCATGAAGCGGCCGAATTCTCCCCTCACCCAACCGGTCTGGATTCTCAATGAACCGTCGTCGCAAAATCTACGAGGGCAAGGCAAAGATCCTTTTCGAAGGTCCCGAGCCCGGCACTCTGGTTCAGTATTTCAAGGACGATGCCACGGCCGGCAATGGCGCCAAGCATGAAGTCATCGACGGCAAGGGTGTGCTGAACAACCGGATTTCCGAGTTCGTCTTCACCAAGCTCAATGGCCTTGGCATCCCGACTCACTTCCTCCGCCGCATTAACATGCGCGAGCAGCTGATCAAGGAAGTCGAGATCATCCCGCTCGAAGTCGTGGTCCGCAACTACGCCGCCGGCTCGCTGTGCAAGCGTCTCGGCCTCGAACAGGGCACCCAGCTGCCCCGCTCGATCATCGAATTCTACTACAAGGACGATGCGCTCAACGACCCCATGGTCTCCGAAGAGCATATCACCGCCTTTGGCTGGGCCACGCCCGCCGAACTCGATGACATCATGAGCTTGGCCATCCGCGTCAACGACTTCCTGACTGGCCTCTTCATGGGCGTCGGCATCCAACTCGTCGACTTCAAGATCGAATGCGGCCGCCTGTATGAAGGCGACCTGATGCGCATCGTTCTGGCCGACGAGATCAGCCCGGACAATTGCCGTCTCTGGGACGTCAAGACCCGCAACAAGCTCGACAAGGACCGCTTCCGCGAAGACCTTGGCGGCCTGGTCGAAAGCTACCGCGAAGTCGCCCAGCGCCTGGGCATTCTCGTCGAGATGGAAAACGCGCTGACCACCGGTCCGCGGCTGGTTCAGTAGTAGGAAGTCCCGATGAAGGCTCGCGTTACGGTCACCCTGAAAAACGGCGTGCTTGACCCCCAGGGTCAGGCTATCGAAGGCTCGCTCAAGGGCCTCGGCTTCCCAGGTGTTGCATCTGTGCGACAGGGTAAGGTCTTTGACCTCACCCTGGACGGAACCGACGCGGAAGCGGCACGTTCCCAGCTCAACAGCATGTGTGAAAAGCTGCTGGCCAACACCGTGATCGAAAACTACTCGGTCGAAATCACAAATTAACGCCTTCGTGCTAAACTAAAATTCGCGCCGTACTGTGGCGCAGGACCATATTGTCATGCTCAAAACCATCTCTTTGTCGGTCATGTTCATCGCAACCATGGGCCTGCTCTTCGCAGCCTACGCCTCGGTCCCCGTCTGACCGATCGGTGCAACTGTTGGCATTGGCTTAGCCAAATGCTTACCACTTGCGCCAATTCCGGTTGGTAGCACCGCAACGTTATCTCCGCGCTCATTGCTAGAGACTAGATTGCGCTCAACTTTTGGGAGCGCAGTGCATGTCTGGAACGGCAGTGAAACGTCTCGACTGGGTCGACATGGCCAAGGGCCTGTCCATCTTCCTGGTGGTGATGATGTATGCGGCATCGAGCGTCGGTGAAGACACCGGTGGCGTCGGTGCCCTCCATTGGGCCATCGCCTTCGCCACGCCCTTCCGCATGCCCGAATTCTTCCTGATCTCCGGCCTGTTCCTCGCCTCGGTCATCGACCGTCCCTGGCGCGCCTATGCCGACCGCCGCGTCGTGCACTACCTCTACTTTTACGTGCTCTGGGCGCTGATCCACATCATCTTCAAGGTCGGCCTGCTTGGCATGAACCCGCTTGGCGCGCTCGAACAGATCGCCTGGGCCACCATCCAGCCCTATGGCGTGCTCTGGTTCATCTACATGCTCGCCGTCGTCAGCGCCGTCACCAAACTGCTGCATGACCTCAAGGCACCTGTCTGGGCCGTCTTTGCCATCGCCGCGGTGCTCCACATGGCCCCGATCGCCACCTCCAGCTATCTTGTCGACCAGTTCGCCGAATATTTCGTCTTCTTTTACGCCGGCTATGTCCTGGCCCCGCAGATCTTTCGCCTCGTCGCCTGGACCAGTGACAACGTCACCCTCACCCTTGCTGGCCTCGCCGCCTGGGCCGTCGTCAATGCCGCCCTCGTCTTCCTCGGCGGCTTTGAAATGCACCCTATCCATCCCGTCATGGGCTTCGCCGGCATTCCGCCCGTGCATCTGGTCATGGCCCTCGTCGGCACCGCGGCCCTCTGCGTCATCGCCGGCCTGCTCACGAAACTCGACTGGATGACCTGGCTGCGCTGGATGGGCGAGCACTCGCTGGTCATCTACGTCGCCTTCGTCCTCCCGCTGGGCATTTCCCGCACAGTGCTCATCAAGCTCGGCGTGCTCGAACCCACCGCCCTCAGCCTCCTCACCATGGCCGTGGCCATCGTCTCCCCGTTGATCCTCTACTGGATCGTCCAGCGCACCGGCTTCGGCAAATTCCTCTTCGAACGCCCCGCCTGGGCCCACCTGCCTGGCACCACTGGTGCCCGCCCGCCGCGCAATGAGGCGGTCGCAACACCAGCGGAATAAAATCGTCACATCTGAAGCGGCAAGGCCCGGGATTCACGTTCCGGGCCTTGCTTTTCCACCCAAGACTCATCAAAAGACCCTCGCATTCCCCCCATAGCGAGGACCAGCCGATGAAGTCCGCAGTCATCGTCTTCCCCGGCCTTAATCGTGACCGCGACATGATCGCGGCACTCACCAAGGTTTCCGGCGCCGCCCCGACCACCGTCTGGCATCAGGATGCCGACCTCCCCGATGTCGACCTGATCGTCATTCCCGGCGGTTTCTCCTATGGCGATTACCTGCGCTGCGGCGCCATCGCCGCGCGTTCGCCCATCATGGACAAGGTCCGCGCCCATGCCGAGCGCGGTGGCAAGGTCCTCGGTGTCTGCAACGGCTTCCAGATCCTGATCGAAGCGGGCCTCCTGCCCGGCGCCCTGATGCGCAATACCTCGCTCAAATTCGTCTGCCGCGAGGTCAAGCTCGAAGTCGTCAACGCCGATACCGACTTCACCCGCGGCTATACCAAGGGCGAAGTCTTCCGCTGCCCGGTCGCCCATCACGACGGCAACTACTTCGCCGATGGTGAAACCCTCGCCCGCCTCGAAGGCGATGGCCGCGTTGCCTTCCGCTATGCAGAAGACACCAATCCCAACGGCTCGCTCAACGACATCGCCGGCATCTTCAACGAGGGCAAGAACGTCCTCGGCCTGATGCCGCATCCGGAAAACCTCATCGAAGCGGCCCATGGCGGCGACGATGGACGAGCCCTGTTCTCTGGCCTCCTCGGCAAGGCAGCCTGACATGACCCTGCGCAACGACATCGAAATCACCGCTGAACTGGTCGCCGATCACGGCCTCAAGCCCGATGAATACAGCAAGATCCTCGAGCTGATCGGCCGCGTGCCGACCTATACCGAGCTCGGCATTTTCTCGGCCATGTGGAACGAGCATTGTTCCTATAAGTCCTCCAAGAAGTGGCTGAAGACCCTGCCGACCACGGGGCCCCGCGTTATCCAGGGCCCCGGCGAAAACGCTGGCGTGGTCGATATCGGTGACGGCCAGGCTATCGTCTTCAAGATGGAATCGCACAACCATCCGAGCTTCATCGAGCCCTACCAGGGTGCCGCGACCGGCGTCGGCGGCATCCTGCGCGACGTCTTCACCATGGGCGCCCGTCCCGTCGCGGCCATGAACGCCCTGCGCTTCGGCGCGCCCGACCATGAAAAGACCCGCCACCTTGTCTCCGGCGTCGTCGCCGGCGTCGGCGGCTATGGAAATGCCTTCGGCGTACCCACCGTGGGCGGCGAAGTCGAATTCGACGAACGCTACAACGGCAATAATCTCGTCAACGCCTTTGCCGCCGGCCTCGCCGATACCGACAAGATCTTCTATTCCAAGGCTGAAGGCGTCGGCCTGCCCGTCGTCTATCTGGGCGCCAAGACCGGCCGCGATGGCGTCGGCGGCGCCACCATGGCCTCGGCCGAATTCGGCGACGACATCGAAGAGAAGCGCCCCACCGTTCAGGTCGGCGACCCCTTCACCGAAAAGCGCCTGCTCGAAGCTTGCCTCGAACTCATGCAGACCGGCGCCGTCATTGCCATCCAGGACATGGGTGCGGCCGGCCTCACCTGCTCGGCCGTCGAAATGGGCGCCAAGGGTGACCTCGGCATCGAGCTCGATCTCGACAAGGTCCCCGTGCGCGAAGAGCACATGACTGCCTATGAGATGATGCTCTCGGAAAGCCAGGAGCGCATGCTCATGGTCCTGCATCCCGAAAAGGAAGCCGCCGCCCGCGCCGTCTTCGAAAAGTGGGAACTCGATTTCGCCACCGTCGGCAAGACCACCGACGACCTGCGCTTCCGCGTCATGTGGCAGGGCGAGGAAGTCGCCAACCTGCCGATCAAGGAACTGGGCGACGAAGCCCCCGAATACGATCGCCCATGGATCGCCCCCACCGCGCCCGCGCCGCTCGCCGTCACCGACGTGCCACAGATGGATGTGGCCGATGCCCTGCTCAAGCTCGTCGGCGGCCATCAGGTCGCCTCGCGCCGCTGGGTCTATGAGCAGTATGACACGCTGATCCAGGGCAATAGCCTGCAGCGCCCCGGCGGCGATGCCGGCGTCATCCGCGTCGAAGGCCACGACACCAAGGGCCTTGCCTTCTCCTCCGACGTGACCCCACGCTATTGCGAGGCCGATCCCTACGAGGGCGGCAAGCAGGCCGTGGCCGAATGCTGGCGCAATCTGACCGCGACCGGCGCCGAGCCTCTCGCCGCCACCGACAATCTCAACTTCGGCAATCCCGAGCGTCCCGAGATCATGGGCCAGATCGTCCATGCCATCAAAGGCATCGGCGAAGCCTGCTTGGCGCTCGATTTCCCTATCGTCTCGGGCAATGTCTCGCTCTACAACGAAACCAATGGCCGCGGCATCCTGCCCACCCCCACCATTGGCGGCGTCGGTCTCCTGCCCGACTGGAACCAGATGGCCCGCATCGGCTTTGCCGCTGCCAACGAGGTTATCCTGCTCGTCGGCGCCCCGGCCAACCGCGGCACCCATCTCGGACAGTCCATCTACCTGCGCGATCTCTTCGGTCGCAAGGACGGCCCGGCACCCCATGTCGACCTTGCCCACGAGCGCCGCACCGGCGATTTCGTCCGCAAGCTGATCCGCTCCGGCATTGCCACCGCCTGCCACGATCTTTCCGATGGCGGGCTCGGCGTAGCTCTGGCCGAAATGGCCATGGCGTCGGGCATTGGCGCAACCGTGACCGACCTCACCGACCAGGATCCTGTCCTGCAGTATTTCGGCGAGGACCAGGGCCGTTACCTCGTCACCGTCAATCTCGATCCGCAGGGTGAAGCGCTCGCCGACCTCTGGAAAGAGGCCGAAACCCTTGGCATTTTCGCGCCCTGGATCGGCACCACCGGAGGCATGGATCTCGTCCTCGGCGCCGCCCGCGCCCTGCCGGTTGCCGACCTCAAGGCCGCCCATGAAGGCTGGTTCCCCAACTATATGGACGGGGTGGCTGCATAATTGAGATAAACTGCCTTATGATCGCCGCTCTTTGAGGTGTTTTCACACTTCAACGGGCGGCGTTATCATTCGGAGAGTAAGATGAAATTTGCATCGGCCATTGGCGGCCTTTTGGCCCTGTCGATCAGCCTTCTGCCGGTGGCAGCTTTCGCCCAGGACTCCGGCGCGGTCGGCTCGACCGGTTCCCCACTCCCCGACCAGCCCTATACGCTCATCTACCCGCAGGCCATGGTCACCGGCGGCGACCAGCTGGGCGGCCCGGTCACCATCAATCACTCCGAGATGCCGCTGCAATGCATCCTTGCCGTGATCCCGGTCGAGGACGAGGAATGGACCGCCGATGGCGCCCTCGCCTCGCTCGATGCTGCCAGCGTCGCCGAAGGCTGGAGCGACACCCTCCCCGGCTTCACGCTCGGCACCAGCCTCGTCACCAACTACCAGAGCGGCCCCGCCCTTCAGTATGAAGGCACCAGCGCTGGTTCCGACACGGCGCCCGCCACCACTCTTGTCCACACCGAGACGGTCGCCACCGGCAATGGCTACACGCTCGACTGCCTCTACCCGACCGAAGTCGCGACCAACGCCCGCCCCATCGTCGACGCCATCATCGCCAATTTCTCCACCCAGCAAGACGCCGACCCGGTGACTGCGTTTCCGTAAAGATTTCGCGTTTTGCTATGCAGCTACCACACACTCGGTGTCATCCCGGCCTTGAGCCGGGACCCATCCCGAGATGTGTGGGCTGCCGCAAGGTCGCTATGTCTATCACCGCGACTTGCCCCCTCCGCCATTGAAGCCCTTCCCCTCGCGTGCCATATCAGGCGGGACTAAACCTCAAGGAGAAGCGCCATGGCCATGGATGCCAGCGAAATCGAACGCCGGATCAAGGCGGCCCTTCCCGATGCCGACATCGAAATCCGTGACCTTGCCGGCGACGGCGACCATTGGGCGGCCACGGTGAAGTCCGAGCAGTTCCGCGGCAAGACCCGCGTCCAGCAGCACAAGATGGTCTATGACAGCCTCCAGGGCGACATGGGCGGCGCCCTGCACGCCCTCGCGCTCCAGACCGTGATCCCCGACTAATGTCCCTGCGCGACTCGCTCGACCTGATCCGCATGGTCCGGCCCGAGGCCGGCACGGCGGCTCTGGAAAACGAGATCGCCGCCGAACGCGCCTCCTCTCTCGGCGCTGCCGAAAAACGCGTCATCAAGGCCGTGGCCGCGCTTGCAGCCGCCACCGCCGACCGCGACACACACCTTGCTCATGCCCGTCAGGTCGTCTGGGAATATTTCGTCCAGCGCGAACTGGTCGGTTTCCGCAAACATGCCGAAGTGATTCAGGACCTCCGCATTCCCGCCGAAGTCCTTGCCGGCCTTGGCGCAATTCCGGCAAAGAAACGATGACCCGCGCTGTTATTTTCGACATTGATGGGGTGCTGATTGACGGCATGCATGCCAATCCCGCCCTGTCGCGTCGCTGGGATGCGACGCTGGAGGCCGATACTGGCGTCAATTCCGAGCGCTTCGTGAACGAGTTCATCTTCGATGTCTTCGTCAAGAAAGTAAGCATTGGCCAGATGTCGGTCATCGAAGCCCTTGAGCGCCACCTGCCGGGCTTGGGCTACAAAGGCTCGCCGATGGCCTTCCACCATTATTGGCTGACCCGCGACAGCGTGCTCAACCAGCCCCTGATCGAACACGTCAAGTCGCTCAAGGCGCAACCCGACATCCGCCTCTTCATCGCCACCAATCAGGAGCATCTCCGGGCCACCTGGCTCTGGAGCCACTTGGGCCTTGCCGACTATTTCGAAGACATCTTCTATTCAGCCCGTATCGGCATCCGGAAACCCGAACCAGGCTTCTTCGACTTCATTCACGGCAAGATCGGGCCGCAGTCCGAACCGCCGCTGTTTTTCGACGACACGCCAAAAGTCGTGGCCGGTGCCCGCGCTGCCGGTTGGGAAGCTGTACAGTTCGATACGATCGACGACTTCGAAAACCACCCCTGGATCGCCTCCCGTCTTCAGGACCACCCATGAACCGCCTCTCCCTCCTCGCCGCCTTCGCCTGTTTCGCTACCCCCGCCCTCGCGCAGGACGCGCAATGCTTCCAGAACGAGGAATTCCTCGTCATCGGCCAGGCCTATACTGACGAAGTCGGCAACCGCTTTCTCGTCCGCACGCCCGAACACGGCAAGATCATCTGCGATTTCCGCCAGCGTCAGGGCGACATGCTGATCGGCAGCTCCGGCGATCCGCTCCACTACGCGGGACTTGCCGGCCGCTATCTCGTCCTCACCCGCTCCACTGGCCCGGACGGCAATGTGGTCATCTACGATCTCGAAAACCTCGACCCCATGACGCCCTATATCGACATCGCCGCCGACGACCAGCTCACCGTGGACGACCGCCGCGTCGTCTTCTGGGCCCGCCAGGAACCGGGCACCGCCGAAAACTGCCCCCAGTTCGCCGAAGCCCAGTCCATGGGCATGGGTACCGTCATCGCCAATGAAGTCGTGCTCGACACCCAGACCGGCGACGTCGCCGTCACCGGCATGTCCCGCTGCTCTATGACCCAGTAACGTTGCAGGGCGACATCTCGACAGAACGCCCATGACGTCCTATTTACAGCCAGCAGCAAGCGGCCCTTGAACCCGCCTATCGAAAGGTTTTTCCCATGACCGATATCAACGCCTTCATCGACGACAAGGTGAAGAACAACGACGTCTTCCTCTTCATGAAGGGCTCGCCGGACTTTCCGCAGTGCGGCTTTTCCGGCCAGGTCGTTCAGATCCTGAACTATCTCGGCGTCGACTATGGCAGCGCCAATGTGCTCGAAAGCGCGGAACTCCGCGACGGCATTAAGGCCTATACCAACTGGCCGACCATTCCCCAGCTCTACGTCAAGGGCGAATTCATCGGCGGCGCCGACATTGTGCGCGAGATGTTCCAGAATGGCGAACTGCAGTCGCACATGACCAATGCCGGTATCGAAGTGAAGCAGTCGGCCTGAGCTGCGCTCTCATCCAGAATTGAAAAGCCGGGCCCAGCGCCCGGCTTTTTCATTTGGCCTCGAAATCCGCCGACAGCCTGATTTCCCTGAGCGGCCGCACCCGCTGCGTCGCCTTGTCATAAGTCGGATGCGCCTTGTAGGCCGCCAGCGCCGCCGCATCAGCGAATTCGGCATAGACCACCACATCCACCTCGTTGGAAATCTGGTCCACCTTTGAATTGCGCGTCACTTCGAAATGGCTCGAATGCGGGATCGTGCCCAGCAGGTTCAGCCCCTCGACGATGGCATCCACATTGCCCGGCTCGGCGGCGGTGAAGAAAACGATATGGCGGATCAAGGCACGGCTCCTAACATGTGCCGTCCTTCTAATCGCGATTGACGCTTGCGTTAAGTCATCAATCCCCGTGATGACCCTCATTCAGCAATATCGCTTTGCGTGATGATGTCGCAGGCGTAGTCTGCCCGTCCTCATCCGGATGGCCCCTCCCATGACAACCCAAGTGCTCCGCCCTGCGGTTCCCCTCCTCGTGCTCATCATCGCCGGCTGCCTGATCGCGGCCATCGGCAATGGCGTGCGCACCAGCTTCGGGCTTTTCACCGTCCCCATGGGCGGCGATCTTGGCCTGACCCGCGAAGGCTGGAGCATGGCCATGGCCATCCAGAACCTGGCCTGGGGCATCGCCCAGCCCTTCGCCGGCGCCTATGCCGATCGCGTCGGCACCGGCCGCACCATCGCCATCGGCGCCGCCATCTATGCCCTGGGCATCTTCGGCATGGCCTTCTCGCCCTCCGCCGGCATGCTTGCCGTCACCGCGGGCATCATCACGGGCGTCGGCATCGCCATCTGCTCCTTCTCGGTCGTCATGGCCGCCTTCGGCCGCTCCGTCCCCGCCGAAAAGCGCTCGCTGATCTTCGGCGTCGCCACCGCCGCCTCTTCTTTCGGCCAGTTCGCCTTCGCCCCGATCAGCCAGGGCTTCATCAATGCCTTTGGCTGGCAGTCATCCCTGCTCTATCTGGGCATGGCACTGCTGCTCATCATCCCGCTGAGCTTCGCCCTGCGCGGCCGCACCGAAAACCCGGTCGGCCAGGCCGACCTCCCCTTCATGCAAGCCCTCGCCAAGGCCTGGGGGCACGGCTCCTATCGCCTGCTGGTCATCGGCTTCTTCGTCTGTGGCTTCCACCTTGCCTTTATCAACGTCCACATGCCTGCCTATCTGGTGCAATGCGGCCTTTCGCCCGAAGTCGGCTCCTGGACCATCGCCGTCATTGGCCTCTTCAACATCGTCGGCTCGCTGCTTGCCGGCTATCTCGGCGGCAAGTTGCCCAAGCAGATGCTGCTCGCCACCATCTATTTCCTGCGCGCCGTGGCGATCGGCCTCTTCCTGCTGTTTCCGGTCAGCGAGGTCACCGCCTATGCCTTCGCCGCCTCCATGGGCCTGCTCTGGCTCTCCACTGTGCCGCTGACTGCCGGCCTGGTGTCGCTGTTCTTCGGCGCCCGCTACATGGGCATGCTCTATGGCGTTGCCTTCTTCAGCCACCAGGTCGGCTCTTTCGTTGGCGTCTGGCTGGGCGGCTACGCCTTCGATCAGACCGGCTCCTATAGCCTGGTCTGGTATCTCGGCATCGTGCTGGGTCTTGCCTCCGCCGCCCTTCACATTCCCATCAACGAGCGCAGCGCCACCCACCTTGTGGCCAATCCTGCATAGCTGGTTTGCAGCCCGCGATTCATCGTTTTCTGCCGATCAAAGCTTGCCAAAGCGGACCATGAGGTTCATGGTCCGCCCACAATTCTCTGGCGCATGCCCCAAAGCGCCGGCCTTTCCCGAGATCAATTCCATGTCCGCTCATTTCACCCGGGTGCTTTCGCGCCCTGAATTCATTGCCCTCATGGCAGCCCTGATGGCGCTCAATGCGCTGGCCATCGACGTCATGCTCCCGGCTCTCCCCTATATGGGCGAGGCTCTGGGCGTCACCTCCGAGAACGAACGCCAGTTCGTCATTTCCGCCTATATGATCGGCATGGGCGTCGCCCAGCTCGCCTTCGGCCCGCTGACCGATCGCTTCGGCCGCCGCGCTCCGCTGCTGGTCGGCATGGGCATCTATATCTTTGCCGCCATTGCCGCCGTTTTCGCACCGAGCTTCGGCACGCTGCTCGCCATGCGCGTCGTCCAGGGCATGGGTGCCGCCTCGGTCCGCGTCATCTCCACCGCCGTCATTCGTGACCGGTATGAAGGCCGCGCCATGGCCGAAGTCATGTCGCTCGTCTTCATGGTCTTCATGGCCATTCCGATCATTGCCCCCGGCATCGGCCAGGTCATCCTCCTAGTGGGCGAATGGCACATGATCTTCATCTTCATGGGCCTGCTGGCTGCCGTTTTCTGGGCCTGGACCTTCTTCCGCCTGCCCGAAACCCTGGCACTTGAGAACCGCCGTCCGCTGAGCTTCAAGGCCGTGCTCGATGGCTTCGTCATCGTTTTCACCAACCGCGTCGCCTTCTCCTATGGCCTCGCCGGCACCTTCCTGTTTGGCGCGCTGTTCGGCTTCATCAGCTCCAGCCAGCAGATCTATGTCGATATCTATGGCCTGGGCGTCTATTTCCCCGTCGCCTTCGCCGCCATGGCCGGCCTGATGGGCGTTTCGTCCTTCACCAATTCCAAGATCGTCAGCCGCGTCGGCATGCGTCGCCTGTCGCATGGCGCCATGCTGGTCTTCACCCTGTTCAGCGGCATCTGGCTGGTGCTGGCCCTGATCGGCTTCCTGCCGCTCTGGCTGTTCTTCTCGCTGCTGGCCATCATCATGTTCTGCTTCGGCTGGTCCGCCTCGAACATGAACTCGCTCTCCATGGAGCCACTCGGCGCCGTGGCCGGCACCGCCGCTGCCGTTTTTGGCTTCATCCAGACCGTTGGTGGCGCCCTCATCGGCAGCACCACTGGCCAACTCTTCAACGGCACCACAATCCCTGCCGCCACCGGCTATTTCGCGATGGGCGTATTGGCTCTGATCTGCATTCTCGTCGCCGAGCGCGGCAAGCTCTTCGGCGTGCACGACCAGAACAGCCACGCCGACATGAGCCACGCCGGCGGGCACTAAGCACCATAGGGAGTGTGGTTCACCATGCTCCCCACACCCACGATGTCATCCTTCGATCCGTCCCGAAGGGCAAATCGCGCCAGTGGCGCGATTTGAGGTGAGAAGGCCATGAGAGCTATGCTCGAATGGCACATGGCCTTGAGCCGGGATCCATCCTGAGATGTCGCAACATCCGCAAGGTGGTCGGAATATCCTGCGACCTTGCGGCTGCGGGTCGATCTCAAGATGGACCCCGGCTCAAGGCCGGGGTGACACCGAGTTTTCGGTGAGGTTCTACGCCTCCTCACCCCCGCCGATCTGCTCCCGATCACTATAGACATGATCGACCAGCCCCCACTCCCGGGCCTGCTCCGCGGTCATATACTTGTCGCGCTCCAGAGCCACCTCGACCTCCTCATAGGTCCGGCCGCAGTGTTTTGCATAAATCCCGTTGATCAACCGCTTCAGCCGCAGGCTTTCCTCGGCATGGATCAATATGTCCGTGACCTTGCCCTGATAGCCCCCGCTTGGCTGATGCAGCATGATCGACGCACTCGGTAGACAGATCCGCTGCCCTGCCTCGCCCGCCGCCAGCAGGACGGTGGCCGCCGATGCCGCTGAACCCAGGCACAGCGTCCCCACTGGCGCCTTGATGAACTGCATCGTGTCATACATCGCCAGCGCCGCCGTCACGACGCCACCGGGCGAGTTGATATAGAGGTAGATTTCCTTCTTCGGATTTTCCGCCTCGAGAAACAGCAGCTGCGCATTGATCAGCGAGGCCATACTGTCCTCGATCTCGCCATTGACGAAGATGATCCGCTCTCGCAGCAACCGCGAGAAAATATCGAAACTCCGCTCCCCCCGGTTGGACTGTTCCACCACCATAGGGACGAGCTGCATCATGTCGCGCATCGGCGATCTCCTGTTCTGAAGTGTGTTTGAAGTCGGTTGCTAGGCTAGACCTGGCTCCGCTGACTCGGAACTCAACCCTCTCCCCTTGCGGGAGAGGGACAGACCTGACGCGTTCAGCGGAAGGTCAGGGTGAGGGGTTTCGAGCCGTCCCGCAGGGCAAATCGCTCCAGTGGAGCGATTTGAGGCGAGAAAGCCATGAGGGCTATGCCCGAATGGCGTCAGCCCATGCTTCTAGATCTCGGATAGGGCAAACCCCTCATCCGTCTCGGCTGCGCCGAGCCACCTTCTCCCGCAAGGTGAGAAGGTCGCCTCCACTCTTATGAGAGCCTAAGCCGCCATCATCACCGGCCCAGCCTCATTCTCATTCGCCGCCACCGGTACCAAAACCGGCGCATGGGTCAGCCTGAACCACGTCCCACCCTCATCGGTCGCACTCAGTTCGAACGTCACCAGGCTAACCTCGGCCCCGACCACCGCGCCCTGACCGCCGTCGCGCCAGCGATAGGTCAGACTGACATTCTCCTCTGCCGTCACCACCGCCAGCTCTGCCGCGTCCTCCAGCTTCAGCCAGCGTTCGAGATAGTCCTTCACCGTCAGCGCCCGCCACACCTTCTCCACCGGGGCATCCAGCTCGCATTCGAACACCAGTTCGTCGCTCATTGGTCCATCTCCTTGAGCAGGTCCTTGAGATTATCGATCCGGCTTGGCCAGAAGGCGCGATACTTGGCCAGCCACTGATGCAACGGCGCCATGCCCTCGGCCTCTATCTTGTAGTGGGCAAACCGTCCCTCGCGCCGCTCGCTGATCAACCCGGCCCCGCGCAACACCGCCAGATGCTGGCTCATCGCCGGCTGCGAAATGGCAAATCCCTCGCGCAACTCCGTCGCCGTCATCTCGGCCGAAGCCAACCGCTCGAGCACCGCCCGCCGTGTCGGGTCCGCCAGCACCTTGAAAATATCTGTATCGCTCATGCAAACACATAAGCACAAACTTATGTGACTTGGCAATGTCTCGAAGAGTAAATTGCTCCAGTGGAGCGATTTGAGTTGCCAAGGCCACGAAGCCTACGGCTGAGTGGCACGCGAGCGCCGCACCCACAGAGCCCATCCTCCCCCGTTTACGGGGGAGGGGAACCGCCGTCAGGCGGTGGAGGGGGGAGCCGCTTGCGCTACGCCGAGCATGAGCAACCGTTTAGTATCTGCCGCCCCCCACTCCACCACGCTTCGCGTGATCCCCCTCTCCCGCAGGCGGGAGAGGAAGCCAAGCCCCACCCACAGACCCCAACCTTCTCCCCTTGCGGGAGAAGGTGGCTCGGCGCAGCCGAGACGGATGAGGGGTATGGGGCCATCGTCATCCTCAAAGCATGTATGGGCGGCGCTTCAGCACCCCATCAATCCCATTGATACCTGCCATTCACCCAATTGGCTTGCCCGCGCCTGCCAACTCTCGTCAGATACCTCTCAACACGCCCTTCACACCGAGCGCCTCATGCCCCTCACCACCGGCCGTCCCTATCTCGCCATTCCCGGGCCGTCCGTTTCCCCCGAGCGCGTGCTCAATGCCATGCATCGCACCGCGCCCAATATCTACGAGGGTGAACTGGTCGATCTCACGCGCGCCATGATCCCCGATCTCAAGCGCGTCGCCCTGACCAGCCAGCATGTTGCCATCTACATCGCCAATGGCCATGGCGCCTGGGAGGCGGCCAATTCCAACATGTTCTCGCGCGGCGACAAGGCCCTGCTCGCCGCCACCGGCCGCTTTGGCCATGGCTGGGCAGAATCGCTCAATCGCCAGGGCGTCGATCTCCAGCTCATCGACTTCGGCAAGGCCGGCCCCGCCGATCCTCACGCCATCGCCGCAGCCCTTGCTGCTGACACGGCCCACGCCATCCGCGCCGTCCTCGTCACCCATGTCGACACCGCCTCCAGCGCCCGCAACGACATCCCCGCCATCCGCACCGCCATCGACTCGGTCAACCACCCCGCCCTGCTCGCCATCGACGCCATCGCCTCGCTGGGCTGCGACGACCTGCGCATGGACGATTGGGGCATCGACGTTCTGGTCGGCGCCAGTCAGAAGGGCCTCATGCTGCCCCCGGGCCTCGGCTTTGTCTGGTTTTCCGACAAGGCGCTGCAAGCCTCGCAGAGCTCCGACCTCGTCACGCCCTATTGGGACTGGAAACCGCGCGGCACCGGCACCGAGTTCTGGCAGTATTTCGGTGGCACCGCGCCCACGCACCATCTCTACGGCCTGCGCGAATCCCTCACCATGATCCTCGACGAGGAGGGAATCGAAAACACCTGGGACCGCCATCGCCGCCTCGCCCAATCGGTCTGGGCCGCCTTCGATGCCTGGAGCAATGGCAGCAAGATCGCGCTCAACGTTGCCGACCCCAAATCCCGCGGCTGGTCCGTCACGGCTGCCACCATGCCCAATGGCACCGCCGGCAAACTGCGCCAATGGCTCGAGCAGGAAGCCGGCGTCACCCTGGGCATCGGCCTCGGCATGGCCCTGCCTCACGAGCCCGCCTATGGGGACTTTCTCCGCGTCGGCCACATGGGCCACGTCAATGCCCATATGACGTTGGGCGTCCTCGCCACCATGGAGGCCGGCCTTCAGGCCCTCGACATCCCCCACGGCTCCGGCGCCATCGAAGCCGCCGCCGGCGCACTCCTGAAATAGGAAAACGCCCGGCAAACCGTCATCGGCTTGACATCTCGCCCCTCCGAAGCTAAATCCCGCGCACCTATTCAGGGCTCGGATAACGTCTGAACCCATAGGCGCACCCGGGATCTTCAATCTTTTTGAGGTCTGTCGGCCATTCGCAAGAGTGGCAGAGGAGGGCGCGATCCATTTAACTCGCGCTTGGCCAAAGGCCACGCGCCAAAGAAGGATACGCGATGTCGAAGCGTCATTCAGTTAAGTACAAGATCGATCGCCGCCTTGGCGAAAACATCTGGGGCCGTCCGAAGTCCCCCCTCAACGCTCGCGCCTATGGCCCCGGCCAGCATGGCCAGCGCCGCAAGGGCAAGCTCTCGGACTACGGTCTGCAGCTCCGCGCCAAGCAGAAGCTCAAGGGCTACTACGGCACCATCACCGAAAAGGCGTTCAAGAAGCTTTATAACGAAGCTGCTCGCGTCAAGGGTGACACCGGCGAGAACCTGATCGGCCTGCTCGAGTCGCGTCTCGACGCGATCGTCTACCGCGCCAAGTTCGTAGCAACCGTCTTCGCTGCCCGCCAGTTCGTGTCCCACGGCCACATCCTGGTCAACGGCAAGCGCGTCAACATCCCATCCTACCAGGTCAAGATCGGCGACAAGATCGAAGTGCGCGATCGCTCCAAGCAGCTGACCGTTCTGCTCGAAGCCACCCAGCTGGCCGAGCGTGACGTTCCGGACTATGTGGAAGTCGACCACAACAAGATGACCGCCACCTTCGCCCGCGTCCCGGGCCTGTCGGACGTCCCCTACCCGGTCCAGATGGAACCGAACCTGGTTGTCGAATTTTACTCGCGTTAAGCGAAACAATATCAAATGTTACAAGGGGCCGCTCTTTTTGGAGCGGTCCTTTTCTTTTCTGCATTGCGCATCGGCTACGTTTGACTACTAATTCGCATGGGAACGCAGGCATGTAGTCGTTTGTTGGGAACGCCATGCAACACTTCAATACCGGCCAGCATGCCGGCGCCGACACATTGCCGATTACCCTGTCGCCTCAGGTCATCGAGAGCATGGACCGGGTCTTGACCGCCATTCGCGGCCACCTGCGCATGGACGTGGCCTTCATCACCGAATTCCTCGGCTCGAGTCGCGTCTTCCGCGGTGCCGATCTGTCCCATCCGGTCAGTGGCGTCGCCGCCGGCGAATTCATGCCCATCGCTTCTGGCTATTGCCAGCATGTCGTGGCCGGCCGCCTGCCCGAGCTGATAGCGGACACGTCCACTGTGCCCCTGGCTCAGACCATTCCCGAAACCCAGGCCCTGCCCATTGGCGCCCATCTCAGCGTCCCGATCCGCGTCGATCACGGCAAGATTTTCGGCACCTTCTGCTGCTTCAGCCACCGCGCCATGCCCGAACTCGGTCCGCCCGAACTCGACCTCATGCACACATTCAGCCGCATGATCGCGCTCGAACTCACCCAGGATCTCGCCCGCGACGAACAGCGCCAGCGCAAGATTGCTCAGGTCCACACCGCCATGTGGTCCGGCGATCCCGACATCGTCTTCCAGCCCGTCCTCCGCCTCGCCGACCGCAAGATCGTCGCCGTGGAAGCCCTTTCCCGCTTCGCCGCGCCGCCAGGCCAGTCGCCTGATCGCTGGTTCACCGATGCCGCCGATGTGGGCATGGGCGGCACGCTCGAACTCCTCGCCCTGCGCCGCGCCATAAAACTCTGCCGTCACCTGCCCCGCGGCGTCTCCCTCAACCTCAACGTCTCACCCCAGACCCTGCTCACGGAGAACATCCTCAATGTCCTCCACGATTTCGATCCGCACCGCGTGGTCATCGAAATCACCGAGCACCAGCCCGTCGCCGACTACGAACCGCTGCTGACCGCGCTGAAGCCCTTGCGCAAGGCCGGCATCCGCATCGCCATCGACGATGCCGGCGCCGGCTATTCCAGCCTCCGCCACGTGCTGATGCTCCGCCCCGAAATCGTCAAGCTCGACGTCAGCCTCACCCGTGGCATCGACACCGACCCCACTCGCAAGGCCATGGCCGCGGCCCTCGGCGAATTCGCCCGCCGCACCGGCACGATCGTCGTCGCGGAAGGCGTGGAGACCTCGGCGGAGCTCGAAATGCTGATCGAAGTCGGCATCGCCGAAATCCAGGGCTATTTCCTCAGCCGCCCCCAGCCCATGCCAGACCTGCTCAAGCTCCTGCAGCCGAACTGAAAAGGCCGCCCCGGGGAGCGGCCTTTCACATGCCCTAGATCGTTGCCGCGCCGCTGAGTGACGGATTGATCGGCGGTTGGTCGAGCGGAATATGGCTCTCGAATTTCCGCAGGCGTTTATGCACGGACAGCAGCTCGATCACGGTGCCCCACGCCCGCGCCAGGAACTGGAACGACTGCGCCACCTGCCCGAATGCCTGCTGCACCTGCTGATACAGCCCCAGTGTCAACGCACCGGCAAGGATCGAGGGCGACAGCACCAGCAGCGGAATATAGCCCGCCAACTGCAGATAGCCGTACCGGGCAAAGTTGAAATAGGTGTAGTGCCAATAGATGCGGTAGTAATTCGTCTGCACATTGGCAAACAGCTCCCGCACCGTCATCGGCTCCGCCCGCTCCGCATGATCCTCGCCATAGACGAGCTCCTTGCGATAGGCCGCCTCGACCTTCTGGTTCTCGAACTGCAGTCCTGGAAGCCTGATACCGACGACGCCCAGAAACACCGTACCCAGCGCCGCCGAAACCAGTGCAATCCACACTAGGCTACCCGGAACCGGCCCGACGATCGGCAATTCCGTCACCACCTGCGACAGGCCCCACAAAATCGGCAGGAACACCGCCAGCGTAATGAGCGCGTCGAAGAAGCTGGTACCCAGATCCTCCACGATCTGCGCAAACCGCATCGTGTCCTCCTGAACGCGCTGCGCCGCGCCTTCCGTCGTACGGATCGAGGACCAGTAGGTCATGTAATAGGCGTTCATCGCCTTGCGCCAGCGGAACACATAGTGGCTGGTCAGGAACGCCAGCAGCACCAGGACGAGAATGCGTGGCACCACGACCAGCATGATGGTCCATATCTCGCCGTATAGCGTTTGCGGCGTGATCGAACCGGGCGTAGTCAGCGCAGACTGCAGCGTGTTAAAGAACGTGCCCTGCCAATTGTTGACGAAGGCATCCACCTGCACGTTGAAATACAGCACCAGCAGGATGCCGGTCGATCCGACGACTGACCACCAATACCATTCGTTGCGCTTGTAGAAATACCAGAAGGCGCAGAACAGCGCAGCGATCAGCACCACATACTCATAGAGCCAGAATTGTGCGCCGGTCAGGAATGCCCCTTCAGGCGTGCATGCGGTCGCCGCAACGGCGTTGGGCACCGCGCTTTCCGCCGGCGCCGAGGCGGCAGGCGATGCCTGCTCGGGTTCGCCCGAAGGCGGCGTCCCCGCGGCGGTTTCGGCCGGATTGGTGGTATCCACGACCGGCGCCGGCTCGCACATCGGCGCGATTACGAAGCGGTCAAGACTGATCGCCGCCCGCAGGGGTGTGCTGAGCGAATACCAGCCGATTGTTGCCAGCAACAGCCAGACTGCTGCTGACGTGAAGAATATCTTGGGGTTGGGGAAGAAGGATCGAAACACCGCAAAGACTCCAGGGTGCCACGGGAAGATCGTCATCTAGCTGTCGCAATTGGGACAAAAGCAAGAAGGTCGAGGTTAAGCTTTGGTAAGGTTGGCTTGCCCTTTCCCTCCGGCGCCCAGCGCGCTATCAGCTACGCGACTGAAGGAAAGTGAGTTTCGCCATGACTGCGGTCCTGGAACTGCCAGATGCGGACATTGCCGAGGAAACCGGCGGGCACCCGATCTATGCCCATGCGCCGCGCAGTGGCGAGTTCAACAAGCTGCGCAAGCGCCTGATCCGCAATGCCCGCGAGGCGCTGGAAAAATTCGCCATGGTCCGCCCCGGCGAGAAGTGGCTCATCGCCCTCTCCGGCGGGAAGGACAGCTATGGCTTGCTCGCGCTGCTGCTCGATCTCAAATGGCGCGGCCTGCTGCCGGTCGAATTGCTCGCCTGCAATCTCGATCAGGGCCAGCCCAATTTCCCCAAGCACATCCTGCCCGAATTTCTATCCGGTCTCGGCATCGACCACCGCATCGAATACAAGGACACTTATTCGATCGTCACCGACAAGCTGCCGGCCGGCGCCACCTATTGCTCGCTCTGCTCGCGCTTGCGCCGCGGCAATCTCTACCGCATCGCCCGCGAGGAAGGCTGCACCGCCCTGGTGCTTGGCCACCACCGCGACGACAGCCTCGAAACCTTTTTCATGAACATGTTCCATGGTGGTCGCCTCGCCGCCATGCCGCCGCGCCTGCTCAATGACGAGGGCGACCTGGAAGTCCTGCGCCCGCTGATCTATTGCGCCGAAGACGACCTGCAGCGTTTTTCCGACGCCATGGCCTTCCCCATCATTCCCTGCGACCTCTGCGGTTCGCAGGACGGGCTCGAGCGCAATGCCATGAAGGCCATGCTGTCCGACATCGAAAAGCGCATGCCCGGTCGCAAGGACGTCATGATCCGTGCGCTAGGCAACATCAATCCGAGCCACATGCTCGATCCCAAACTGTTCGATTTCGCCGCCCTCTTCGACAAAAGGACTGCCTCTTGAAGCTCGACCTGACGCATCTCATCACCACCATGCGTCATGCAGCCCAACAGGAGATCGTCCCCAGATTTCGCAATCTCGGCACCGGCGACATCAATGAGAAAACCTCCTCGATCGACCTGGTGACCGAGGCAGATCTCGGCGCCGAACGCGAAATCACGGCCGCCCTGCGCGACAAGTATCCCGCGGCCCTCATTGTCGGCGAAGAAGCCTATGCCGCCGATCCTGCGGTGATGACGGGCCTCGCCGAGGCAGAACTGGCTTTCGTGATCGATCCTGTCGATGGCACCTTCAATTTTGCGGCCGGCAATCCCCTCTTCGGCTCGATCCTCGCCGTCGTTGCCAATGGTGAGACCATTGCCGGCATCATCCACGATCCGCTGCACGACGATACGCTCGTCGCAGAAGTCGGCGGCGGCGCCTGGCTGTATCGCGCCGGGCAGCAGGTCCGCCGCATCAATGTGGCCGCGCCCGTGCCCCTGTCCGAGATGATTTCGGTGATGAGCTGGAGCTACCTGCCCCAGCCTGCCCGCAGCGAAGTCGCCGGCAACATAGCTGGCATCCGTATGTCCATGGCCTATGGCTGCTCGGCCTATGAATATTGGATGGTCGCCACCGGCCGCGCCCATTTCCTCGCCGCCAACACCATGATGCCCTGGGATCACCTGGCCGGCGCCCTGATCCATCGGGAAGCCGGCGGCCACAATGCGCAGCTCGATGGCGCGCCCTATCGCCCCGGCAGGATCACCGGCGGCCTGCTCTGCGCCCCCGACATCGACAGCTGGAACCTGATCCGCCAGCAGGTCATCACGCCCCTACCCACCAACTGACAGGCCCGGACATGCCCGCTTTCAACGCACTCGAACTCGCCAGTATCCTGCGTGATGCCGCCCGCGCCGAGGCCCTGCCCCGCTTCCGCCGGCTCGATGCATCCATGGTCTCGATCAAGTCCGAAGCGATCGATCTGGTGACTGAGGCCGATGTCGCCACCGAAAACGCCATCAAGGCCGCCATCGCCAGCTGGATGCCAGACGCGCTCTTCGTCGGCGAGGAATCCGTCGCCGCCGACCCGGCGCTGCTGCCGCGCCTCGCCTCGGCCGACCTGGCCGTCGTGGTCGACCCGATCGACGGCACCGCCAACTATGCCGCCGGCCTGCCGCTTTTCGCCACCATGGCCGCTGTCGTCTCGGGCGGCGAGACCGTGGCCGGCATCATCTACGATCCGATGGGCGACGACTGGGTAATGGCCGAAAAAGGCGCCGGCGCCTGGCTGCGCCGGCCCAATGGCGAAGCCGTGCGTCTCCATGTCGCCGAGCCCCTGCCCCTTGCGCAGATGGTCGGCATGGCCTCGGTCGCCTATATGCCCGCAGAAGTCCGCCCGCAGGTGCTCGCCAATACGGCCAAGCTGCGCATGCTCTCCAACTTCCGCTGTGCCGGGCACGAATACCGCACCTTCGTCTCCGGCCATGCCCAGTTCCTCAGCTACAACAAGCTGATGCCCTGGGATCATCTGGGCGGCGTTCTGATCGCACAGGAAGCCGGTGGTTATGCCGCCCGGCTCGATGGCCAGCCCTACAGGCCCCACCACGTCGACGGCGGCGTCCTCCTCGCCACCAGCAAAGAAGCCTGGGACGATCTGCGCCGCGAAGTGTTTACCTTCTAGCCAAAGGCCCTTTGCGGCTGGCACCTGGGGTACCACAACCACCGTGTCACCCCGGCCTTGAGCCGGGGCCCATCCCGAGATATCGCCACAGCCGCAAGGTCGCGGTACCAGCCGCCACAACCTGACATCGCGTTGGTGTCGTGTCTTATGCAGAATTCGACGGCTTGACCAAAGGCTCTGCAGCGCCATCGGCCACCATCTTGTGGTCGAGCGAGCGCTGTTCGCGCAGTCCAGGGAAAATCTGGCTCCAGATACCGGCCACCGCAATCGCCCCAAAGCCGCCGATCACCACGGCGGCTACAGGCCCTATGAAATGCGCCACCGTTCCGGCGCGGAATTCGCCCAGCTCGTTGGACGCGCCGATGAACACCGAGTTCACCGCATTGACGCGTCCACGCACCTCTTCGGGCGTCCACAGTTGCATGATCGTCTCGCGGATGGTGACACTGACCATGTCCGAGGCGCCGACCAGGATCAGCGCGACGATCGACAGCCAGATATTGGTCGAAAAGCCGAAGACCACGGTGAAGGCGCCAAACAGCGCCACGAAGACGAACAGGATCCGCCCGGCGAAATTGCGCACCGGAAACCGCGTCAGGAACAGTGCCATGGCAATGCCGCCAATGCCCACCGAAGCCCGCAGCAGGCCGCTGGCGATGGAATCACCGTGCAGGATGTCCGACGCATAGATCGGCATCATGGCTACGGCGCCACCCATAAGTACCGCAAACATGTCGAGCGAAATGGCGCCCAGCACCACCTTGTTGGAAAAGATGTAGCGGAAGCCACCCAGCAGGGTCTCGATGCTCGTCGCCTGCGAAGATTCCCGCTGCGCAGGCTTGGGGATCAACAGCACCGTGACCACGGCACAGACCAGCAGGGCCGCGCCTGTCCCGAACGGGATCGGCGCACCGAAACTATAGAGGAACCCACCCACTGCCGGTCCCGCCACCGAAGCAATCTGCCAGGCCGAGGCATTGATCGTGATGGCGTTGCTGAGCGCTTCTGCCGGCACGAGGTTCGGCGCCAGCGACTGCGCCGCCGGCCCCCAGAAGGCACGGGCGATGCCCAGCACCACCAGGATCGCAAAGAGCGGCCAGACCTCATGCGCCTCGACTTCGGTGAACAGCAGGAAGCCGATGGCGCAGGCCAGCTCAACGCTGAGGCAAATCGCCATGATCCGCCGCCGATTGAACCGGTCGGCCGCTAGGCCCGTGACCAGCAGGAGCAGAAGCGCCGGCAGGAACAGGCACAGCCCGACCATGCCGATCAGCAGCGGCTCGCGGGTGATCTCGTAGATCTGATAGGCGATCGACACCGACATGATCTGGACCGCGAAGCTGACCAGCAGCGTCGTGAGCCAGAAAAATCGGAATCCGATATAGGAGAAAGCGAGCTGGGACTTGTCGGCGGGGGCAACATGCATGATGCCTGCCCATGACATGACAGATTGTCGCAGTCAAAGGCGAAATCGTAATCCCGCGTACGCCACCGCTGATTATTCGCTCGGCGTGTCTTTCTTCATCCGATTGGGGTTGGGCCGCTCATGCCGCCGGTCAATGGAGGAGATCACGCCGCGCAACGTACGGATTTCCTGCGACGAGAAATTACCCCGCGTCAGCGCGGTCCGCAGGTTGTTGACCATGCTCGGCTTTTTGTCCGGCGTGGTGAAAAAGCCTGATTGCTCCAGCACGCCTTCCAGATGCTCGAACAGGCCCACCAATTCGCTCTTGGGCGCGGCATCCGATGTACCATTGCCGAAAGGCAGATCGCCTCGCCCCGATTGCAGCCGCCACTCATAGGCCAGGATCAGCACCGCCTGCGCGATATTGAGCGATGCGAATGCCGGCTCCACCGGCAGCGTCACGATCATGTCGCTGAGCGCTACCTCCTCGTTGAGCAGCCCCCATTTCTCGCGTCCAAACAACAGGCCGGCCTTCTGCCCGCCGCCGATATGGGCCGCCATGCGGCGACCAGCCTCATCGGGGCCGATGACGTCCTTCTGCATGTCACGCGATCGCGCCGTCGTGGCATAGACCAGCGTCAGGTCAGCAATCGCCTCTTCCAGCGTCTCGAATACCCGAACCTGATTGATCACATGATCGGCCCGCGAAGCGGCCGCGACGGCTTTCTCGTTCGGCCAGCCATCGCGCGGTCGCACCAGGCGCAAGTCCCACAGGCCAAAATTGGCCATGGCGCGCGCCGCCGTACCGATATTCTCGCCCAGCTGCGGCTCGCAGAGGATCACCGCCGGTGTCGGCAGCAGCTCGATTTTCTGGGATGTGTCGGTTCCGGCCATGCGCGCAGTCCTTGAAAGATCAGGCGCTCATAGCCGGTTTTATTGGCTGAGGGCAAATCAGGCGACGCGTTGGCGCACCGGAAGGTCCCTCACCTTGCTCGAGCGCTGCCATTCCCGGTCGAGAATGGCGAAATGCAGTTCCTCGTCCCATTCACCCTGGAACAGTGCATGCTCGCGATAATGCGCCTCAAGCCGCATACCCATCTGCTGCAGCAACTTGATTGAATGGTGATTGCGGCCGTCGCAACGCGCAAACATGCGATGGATGCGGAAGTGATCGAACGCCAGATCGTAGATCGCCCCGATCGCCTCACGCGAGAACCCTTGGCCAGCATAGGCCGGATTGATGCAGAACCGCACCTCGCCTTGGCCGGCGGTCGCGTCTGACCAATGCAGCGACACATGGCCGATCAGCTTGTGATCACCCTTGCGCACCATGGCCAGGGTCAGCGTGTCGCCGGGGCGCTGCAGGCTCACCTGGCTACGCATGATGTTGAGTGCATTGGCCACCTCGTCCTTGTCCCGCGTGCGGCTCTGCACATAGCGCTGGACGGACGGCAGCGCGTGGTAGGCGCTCAGCGCATCAAGGTCGGCACGTTCAAACGGTCGCAGCACCAGTCGCTCGGTTTCGATGGGCAATGAAAGTGACGACATTTGTTGATGCTCCCCGCAATACTTGTGCGAAGGCGCCAACGGTTGGCGAGTCAAAGAAGTTCCTGAGATTCCAAGGAAAACTATTCCCGGTAGCCATCGCTCAGATCGATCAAAATGTCGTGCTGCTATTGCGGTTTTGTGAACACGCCGGCTTGACCATGCGCCGCCTCTCGCAAGGCGCGCCACTCCTGCCAGAGCAGCGCATAGATAAACTCTTCATCCCACTCGCTCTTGAAAATGGCATGCTCGCGAAAATGCGCCTCCTTGCGCATCCCCAGCCGCTCCATCAGCCTCCAGGACGACGTGTTGCGCACGTCGCACCGCGCCGAGACGCGATGAATATCGCCCGGCCCAAACGCCAGGTCGAGGATCGCATTGGCCGCCTCGGTCGCGTAGCCTCGCCCCTGGTAGTGCGGATCGAAAATCCAGCCGATCTCGCCCTGCCGCGCCTCAAGGCTCCGCCAGATCAGCGACACCTCGCCGATCACTGCAGAATTCTCGTTGAGCTCCACCGCCAGGATGATCTTGTCATCGACCGCTTCCAGCGCCGTCTGCCCGATCCGCTGCTGCACGACCAGCGCACATTCGTCCCGGCTGAGCGCCGTATCGAAAAGATACCGCGCCACATCCTCCCGCCGGCGATAGGCATGCACCGCATCGACATCGCCCCGCGTGAAGGGACGCAGGGTTAGCCTCTCGGTGCGCAGCGGATAGTCGGGAAAAAGGGCCATGCGTCTCCTCTCGGGCGCGGCACTCTGGTCAGTCATGTGCATAAAGGCAATAGCCGCACCCTTGCCTGCCCCGGCCCGGCATGTCAGCTTCCGTTCATGTCCCGTTCAGAAATGCCCGACATCGACCTGACCACACGCTGCGACTGCGGCGCGGTCACGCTCACCGCCAGCGGCCAGGTCATCTCCATGTTCCAATGCGCCTGCGAAAACTGTCAGCGCGTTTCGGGCAGCGGCCACTCCAGCGTAGCGCTGATTCCGGCAGACATGATCCTCGTCACCGGCGCCACCAAAACCTATTCCCGCCCGGCCGATTCCGGCGCCACCTTCACGCGCCACTTCTGCCCCGAATGCGGCACCACCATGCATGCCAGAAGCTCCCGCGCCCCCGGCATATCCATCCTGCCGGTCGGGATTTTCACCGACCATAACGACTGGTTTGCCCCCAACCAGCTGATATTTGCCCGCAGCCACCGCGATTGGGATCTCGTCGAATCCCACCTGCCCCAACACGAGCGCTACCGGGAATCCTCATGAGCCTGGCATCCGAAGAGCTCTCCGACCGCATCCGCGATCTGCTGCCCAACACCATGTCGCTGACCGAGAAAAAGATGTTCGGCGGCCGTTGTTTCATGCTCTCTGGCAATATGCTGGTCTGCCCGATGAAGGACGGCAGCCTGCTCGTCCGCGTCGGCAAGGACGGTTATGATACCGCCCTCACCCTGCCCGGTGCTTCGCCGATGGACATGGGCACGCGCACCATGACCGGCTTTGTCGAAGTCAGCGGCGACGTGTTGGAGGACGAAGATGTCCTTCTCGACTGGATCGCCCGCGCCCACAGCTTCGTCGACACCCTGCCGCCGAAATGATCAGCCGGGCGCCCTGCCGAACACCAGCGCCGCATTGACCCCGCCAAAGCCAAAGGAATTGGAGAGGACATAGTCCAGAGCCTTGGGCTTGGCGACATGGGGCACGAGATCAAACTGGTCTGCCACCGCTTCGGGATCATCGAGATTGATCGTCGGCGGCAGCATCTGGTCGCGCAACGCCAACACCGAGAACATCGCCTCGATCGCACCCGCTGCACCCAGCAGATGCCCGGTCGATGCCTTGGTCGACGACACTGCCAGATCCTTGCCACGCCCCGGAAACACCGCGGCAATCCCGGCAATCTCTGCCGCATCGCCCACCTCGGTCGATGTCGCATGGGCATTCACATAGCCGATCGCACCCTGCTCGATCCCCGCCATCTTGAGCGCATTGCGCATTGCCACCTGCGCGCCCGCGCCATCAGGCGAACCCGACGTCAGGTGATAGGCATCGGCCGAAGTACCGTAACCGGCCACGGTCGCCAGCGGCACCGCACCACGCGCCCGGGCATGGCTGAGCTTTTCGATCACCAGAACTGCCGCACCCTCGGACAAGACAAACCCGGTGTGCCCCTTGTCGAACGGTCGCGACGCCTTGTGCGGCTCATCATTAAACGATGAGGTCAGAGCCCGCGCTGCACCGAAACCACCGACAGAAATGGGATCGACCGAACCCTCTGCCCCACCAACAACAGCCACCTCGGCCTCGCCGGTGAGGATCAACCGCAACCCATCGCCAATCGCCTGGGCCGACGCGGCGCAGGCAGTCACCGGCGTACCAATCGGACCCTTGAAGCCATATTTGATCGAAATCCAGCCTGACGCCAGATTGGCCAGGAAAGACGGCACGGTGAAGGGCGACAGACGCCGCGGTCCCTTCTCGTTGATCGTCTCTACCGCCTTGGCCATTACCGGCGAACCGCCGACGCCCGAGCCAATGATGGTCGCCGTCGCCTGCAGGTCTTCCTCAAGGGTCGGATGCCATCTCGCTTGATCCAACGCCTGTGCCGCTGCGGCCAAACCATACTGGATGAAGACATCCATCTTCTTGATGTCCTTGGAATCGATCCACTCGCTCGGCTCGAACCCATGCTCATCACGGTCCTTGCCCGGCACCAAGCCGGCAATATGCGAACCAAAGCCTTCCGTATCGAAGCGGTCATTGACGACGATGCCGCTCTTGCCCGCCAGCAGCCGCTCCCAATTGATCCCGGCCCCCACGCCAAGCGGCGACACTACGCCCATGCCAGTGACGACGACAGGATCGTTGGGATCAGGTTTGAGCATTGGAATCTCCCGTGTATATGCACGGGATAAAATAGCGACGATTGTGACCGGATCAAGTCTCAGAGTTTGGCGATGTCGCGCAACTTGCCGATGATCTCGACAAAGCCTTGTTCCCCAAACGCCTCTCGCAACCCGCGCTGCGATTGTCGCCACTCAGGCAGCGCTGCGTCGAACACGGCTTTTCCAGCCGGGGTGATGGCATAAATTCGCGCCGTAACGTCCTCGCCCGGCAGTGCTTCCGCCAGACCACGCCGATCCAGCAGCGCCAGATTGCGCGATAGTGTGGTCCGCTCCATCGCCAGTTTTTGCGCCATGGACGATATCGAGCGGCCCGGATTTTTTTCCAACATGCCCAGGACGTTGAATTGCGCCGCGGTGATGCCAAACGGCCGGAACCGACGATCGGCATTGCGTGTGATCGCCCGCGCCGCCATCTGCGTGTTCAGAACCAGGCAAAGGTCGAAATCGTCTTGCATGGCCCTGTGATAGGATCACCCCTGCACTTCGGTCAACGGCAAGCCCCCATGCCTCAGGCAAGCTTTGCGCTTTCGCCCGCCGATGCTATACGGGCTGCCGAACCTGGCCAGAGTGCCAATATGCGGAATTCAGGGAGATATTTCCGATGAGCAAGATCAAAGTCGCCAATCCGATTGTGGACCTCGACGGCGATGAAATGACCCGGATCATCTGGCAGGCCATCAAGGACAAGCTCATCCACCCCTACCTCGATCTGCCGATCGAATATTATGACCTCTCGGTGCAGAACCGCGACGCCACCAACGACCAGGTGACCGTCGATTCCGCCAATGCCATCAAGAAGCACGGCGTCGGCATCAAATGCGCCACCATCACCCCCGATGAGCAGCGCGTCGAGGAATTCGGCCTTAAGAAGATGTGGAAGTCGCCCAACGGCACCATCCGCAACATCCTGGGCGGCGTGATCTTCCGCGAGCCCATCATCTGCAAGAACGTGCCGCGCCTCGTTCCCGGCTGGACCCAGCCGATCATCGTCGGCCGCCACGCCTTCGGCGACCAGTACCGCGCCACCGACTTCACCTTCCCCGGCAAGGGCACGCTGACCATCAAATTCACCGGCGAAGACGGCAAGGTCATCGAGCACGAAGTTTACCAGGCCCCGGGCGCTGGCGTGGCAATGGCCATGTACAACCAGGACGACTCGATCCGCGACTTCGCCTATTCGAGCTTCAACTACGGCCTGGCCCGTGGCGTGCCGGTCTATCTGTCGACCAAGAACACCATCCTCAAGGTCTATGACGGTCGCTTCAAGGATATCTTCCAGGAAGTCTACGAAGCCGAGTTCAAGGAAAAGTTCGAAGCCAAGAAGATCTGGTACGAACACCGCCTGATCGACGACATGGTCGCTTCGGCGCTCAAGTGGTCCGGCGGCTATGTCTGGGCCTGCAAGAACTACGACGGCGACGTCCAGTCCGACATCGTCGCCCAGGGTTTTGGCTCGCTCGGCCTCATGACCTCGGTTCTGGCCACCCCCGATGGCAAGATCGTCGAATCCGAAGCGGCGCATGGCACGGTGACCCGTCACTACCGCCAGCATCAGCAGGGCAAGGAAACCTCGACCAACTCGACTGCGTCGATCTTCGCCTGGACCCGTGGCCTCGCCCACCGCGCCAAGCTCGACGACAACGAAGCGCTGGCCAAGTTTGCTCTGACCCTCGAGAAGGTCACTGTCGACACGATCGAGGAAGGCAAGATGACCAAGGACCTGTCCCTGCTCGTCGGCCCCGACCAGCCGTGGCTCTCGACTCTCGGCTTCCTCGACGCCATCGACCAGAACCTGCAGAAGGCCATGGCGTAAGCCTATAGGCACCGAAATCTTCACAAAGGCCGGGAGAAATCCCGGCCTTTTCTTTGTCCACCAGACAGTTCCCACTGTTGCTCATCTGCCCGATCGACACAATTTAGTCACGATTTGAAAAGGGCTGCATTGACGCCGCCGCGCAAACACGACCATCTTGACCCATACGTCAATGCTTGCCGACACGCGGCAGCATGGACCGCGGCGCTGGAGGGTTGCCGCTTCATGTTGAGGAGGATTTGCATGGCACATCGCCATATTCGGACGATCGCGCTCGCGGCCCTGGCCGTTTCATCGACGGCAGGCACCGCCTTTGCCGGCGGCCTGGAAGCCAATGGCTACAATTGGGACCTGCTCTTCGACCCCGCCACCTACACCGGCAAGGGTACGGTCAGCCAGGTGATGATCAGCCATGATATTGACCGCGCCGGTTTTAGCGGACCAGTGGCAACGTCATCCAACCGCACATATTACAACTTCGCCGTCAAAGCCGACTTAATCGACAATGCGTCCTGCATGGTCT
This sequence comes from uncultured Devosia sp., assembly GCF_963517015.1. NCBI lineage: Bacteria > Pseudomonadati > Pseudomonadota > Alphaproteobacteria > Hyphomicrobiales > Devosiaceae > Devosia > uncultured Devosia sp. The sequence continues at coordinate 1,881,407 of NZ_CAUQDV010000001.1, read as the reverse complement.
CACTTCAGAACCCATGGGGCTCTGGAACAGACAGAACACTCGCTCACGCGGCCTCCACCACTCAAGCGGTACGTGAGCGTCTTACTTCAAATGACCTTGGCCTAACCTGTGCCTATGGCTTTGACGTTGGTCCCGGTCTACTGAGCATCATTGGCGGCGTGTCCGGCCAGACCTTGGATTACGAAGCGTTAATCCCGGCTGCCACGCCGATTCCACTCGACTTGGACGGCAGCGGATTTGGTTGGCGCATCGGTGCTGCCTACGAAATGCCTGAGATCGCTCTGCGCGTCAGTGCCATCTACAACGCGGCTGTAGATTATGATCTTTCAGGCAATTTTGCGGGTGCAACACCCGTAACCGCAGAAGTCATCACTCCACAAAGCCTCGAAGTGAAAGCGCAGTCCGGCATTGCACCCGGCTGGCTGGCTTTGGGCAGCATCAAGTGGGTCGATTGGTCAGTGTTGCAACAGCTGTCAGTCACCGGCCTCCCGCCTACCACCTTCAACTATGAAGACGGCTGGACCGTCTCCGCCGGCCTCGGTCACCAGCTGACAGAAGAAGTCACCCTGCTCGGCAGCCTGACTTGGGACAAGGGCACCTCGCGCAAGAACGCCGCCGGCGTCCTCGCCAACGGCGTCCAGACTGATCGCTGGGGCGTAGCCCTCGGCGGTGCCTACAAGCCCAGCGAAAACTTTGAGCTCTCCGGGGGCGTGTCCTACTCGCTCATCGGCTCAGGCTCCAATGCACTCGGCGAAACCTGGGACACCGGCAACGTGCTGGCGTTCAGCCTGAGCGCCAAGGCCTCGTTCTAAGAGACCCCGCCTGAAAACATCAGGGGCCGGAGCATTGCTCCGGCCCTTCTCATTGATCGCTGCCTGCCTTGCGCCAGCGCATCAGCCCAACAAAAAACAACCCACCGATCACGCCGGTCAGAACACCGATCGGCATGTCCTGCGGCGGCATCACCGTCCGCGCCGCAATATCGGCCAGCACCAGGAAAATCGCGCCGACCAGTGCCGACAGCGGCATCACGCGGCGATAGTCGCCGCCGACCATCATCCGCACGATATGGGGGATCATCAGCCCCACAAAGGCGATCACGCCCGAAAAGGCCACGGCCGAACCCGTCAGCAGCGCGCAGACCACGAACACCGTCAGCCGAAACCGTCGCGCCGGAATGCCAAGCGTCGTCGCGCTCTCATCGCCCAGCGTCATGGCATTGAGTGACCGCGCCTTTGCGATCAGATAGGCGCCACAGACCACCAGCGCGACCAGCGGAAACGGCAATTGCTGCCACTGCGCCAGCCCCAGCCCGCCCAGCATCCAGAACACCACCGTATGTGCCGCCCGCGGATCGCCCATGAAAATGAACAGGTTCCCGCCTGCGGTGATGATGAAACTGATCGCCACGCCGGCGAGAATCAGCCGCCCCGCACTCTGCGATCGCGTAAAGCTCGCTACGCCAAGCACCAGAGCCGTCGCCACCAATGCGCCGCCAAAGGCAAACAGCGGCACGGTGACCAGCCCCAAAAACATGCCGGTATGCAGCAACACCAGGATGGCCCCGAAGGCCGCACCGGATGAAATGCCGAGCAGATGTGGATCCGCCAGCGGATTGCGCGTCACCGATTGCAGGGCCGCCCCGACCAGCGCCAAGCTAGCCCCCACGATTGCCCCGAGCACGATACGCGGCAGCCGCACCTCCCAGACGATATTCTCACGCCCGGAGGTCCAGTCCACCACGACACTGCCCGGCGCAAGCTTGGAGGCCACGATGCGCCAGACGGTATCGACAGGGATCGGCACCGCCCCTGCCCCGACCGCCAGCGACATGGTGACGACCAGAAGCATGACCAGCGCCCCGATCAGCGCCGGCATCCAATGCGCCGCAAAATGACGGCGGCCGGTGGCAAGGTGGCGGTGAGACAAGATGCTATTCCCGGAACGCCTCGGCCAGCCGCTTCACCGCGCCGATATTGCGCGGGCCCGGCGTTGCCTCGACATATTCGAGCACCACGAAGCGATCATTGGCCACGGCCGGAATGGCAGCAAAGGCCGGATTGGATTTCATGAAGTCGATTTTCTGCTCGGCGGTCACGTCGCCATAGTTGACGATCACCACAACCTCGGGATTGCGCTCGATCACCGGCTCCCAGCCGATCTCGACCCAGCTCGACTCCACATCATCCATGATGTTCCGGCCGCCCGCCGCCTCGATCAGCGCCGTCGGCATGCCGTATTGCCCCGCGGTGAAAGGCTTGGCCTCGCCGCTGTCATAGACAAACACCGAAACCGGCTCGTCCAGCTCCGGCAAACCAGCCTGGAATTCGGTCAGCTCGCTCTTGTAACCATCAACCAGCGCCGTCGCCCGGTCCGACACATCGAAAATCTGCCCCAAGTTGAGCAGGTCATCATAGAGGTCATCCATCGACGCCTTGGGCTTGTCCATGACGTGGATGCAGCTTTCGGTCAGCTCGTAGACGTCGATGTCGAAAGCGGCCAGCGATTCCGGTGTCACCTCGCCACCCACACGCATGCCATAGTTCCAGCCGGCAAAGAAAAAGTCGGCATCCGCACCCAGCAGCACTTCCTTGCTCGGATATTCCGGCGACAGCTCCGGCAGTTCCGCAACGCCTTCGCGCAACGTCTCGTCCAGCGTCTTCCAACCGGAAACCCCGGTATAGCCCACCATGCGATCGGTCAGCCCTAGCGCTAGCATCATCTCCGTGAGATTGACGTCATTGGAAATGGCCCGCTGCGGCGCGGCCTCGAACGTCACCGAGCGGTCACAACTCTGGACGGTCACCGGATAGCCGGCGGCGAAAACCGTGGAACTGGCAGAAGCCAGCGCAGCAAGGGCAAGAAGCAGACGCATGCAATCACTCCGATTTTGAATGGGGAAGATAAAAACTGAGGCGGGGCCGTCCCGTGGCCGGATGCGCATCGAGCAGCGTCTCGACGGCGAAGGCCGATCGAATCGTCGCTTGGGTCAGCACGTCGACCGGCGCGCCAAAAGCCGCTGCTCGGCCCTGATCGAGCAGCAGAACCCGGTCGGCATGCGCTGAGGCCAGCGCCAGATCATGCAGCGACACCACCACCGTGCATTTCAGTCGCGACAGCAGTTCCAGCACTTCGAGCTGGTGGCGGATATCGAGATGATTGGTTGGCTCGTCCAGAATCAGAAGGTCAGGCTTTTGCAGCAAGGCCCTGGCAATCATCACCCTTTGCTTTTCGCCACCCGACAGGGTTGCCAGATCCCGCGGCGCAAGATGGGTCAATTCCATCAGCGCCAGCACCGCCTCGACGGCCTCGTATTCGGCATGATCCGTGCCCCAGCCGCCGCGATGCGGCGTCAGCCCCAGTTCCACCACTTCCGCGACGGTCAGCCCGAAATCACTGGCCGGCTCCTGCAGCACAGTGGCAATGCGCCGTGCCACGGACTTGCCCGGCAACGACCAGATATCCTGTCCATCGAGCAGCACCCGACCGGTGGACGGCCGATGAAACCGATAAAGACAGCGCAACAGGCTCGACTTGCCGGCCCCATTGGGCCCGACCAGTGCCAGCATCTGCCCCGGCTCGACCGCGATTGACAGCGGTCCGACGATCGGCAGACGGGCATCGACGCCCCAGCTCAAATCTTCCAGCGTCAGTCGCGCCGGCTGCGCACCGGTGAAGCGGTCAGCGTCCATACCCGGTGCCATCGGCAACCTCCGCCAACAGGCGAGATTGCACGGGCGATCCGAACAGACAAAGGGCAGCGATTGCGCAGCAACTGGTCATCATCGTCTCCCGCGGCACACCCCGGCCGGGTTGAAAAAGGATGACGGCAGGTCTCCTGGCTCGCGGGTCAATGCACTTCCGGACCTTCCCAGCCTTTCGGCCAGTGGCATTCCCGGAAACACTCTCCGCTCACAGTTGCGGGGGCAGCCACGGTCTTGCGCCCTGATGGGTACGTCGCACCGTGTTCCCTTTTAATCCGGTCGCCCATCTTGGCGGCGGCCAGAACCATCGGCCAGACTGATGCGGCAATTTGAACAGCAGCGCAAGGGTGTCATTTCCATACAAGATGCGACCAATGGCATCGACGGACGTGGCGCTCTCGTCTAGGCTCCAGTCATTGCCCAAAGCTCTGTTCCCGCAGGTTTTCCATGCCCATCGGCGTGCTCTACGCGATCGTTGCCTATTCGGTCTATTCCTGCGGCGACGCCATCATCAAGGGCTTCGGGCAGGACCTGTCGGTCTTCGAGATCGGCTTTTTCATCGCCCTGTTCGGGCTGATCCCGGCCACCTTCGCCAAGCCGAAGGGCGAGCGCTGGCGTGACAGTTTCAGGCTCAACCAGCCGCTCCTGGTGCACGCCCGCTCTTTCAGCGGCGTCGCCTCCTCTATTCTGGTCACGGTCTCCTTCACCACCATTCCCTTCGCCGAGACCTATTCGCTGGTCTTCATGATGCCGCTCTTCATCACCGTCATGTCGGTGTTGATCCTCAAGGAGCGCGTCGACCTGATCCGTTGGTCTATGCTCGCTCTCGGCTTCATCGGTGTCATGCTGGTGGTACGACCGGGCTTTCGCGAGCTCGAGTTCGGTCACCTGACAGCCCTGCTCTGCGCCGTCTTCGGCGCCGCAACCACCACAATCCTGCGCGTCATCGCGCCAAGGGAAAAGCGCGTCAGCCTGATCGCCCTGCCCGCGCTCTATCTCATCGTCATCAATGCCATACTGATGGCACCCAGCTTCGTCATGCCGACGCTGCAGCAATTTGGCCTCCTCGCCGCTTCGGGCAGCCTTGTCGGCATGGGCCATATCCTGCTGATCGCTGCCACCCGCAATGCGCCGGCCAGCCAGGTTGCACCCATCCAATATGTGCAGATCGTCTGGGCTATCGGGCTTGGCGCCTGGTTCTATGCAGAACACCCCGACCTTATCGCCTATATCGGCCTTGCCGTCGTCGTTCTGTCCGGCTTGGTCAATGTCTTCATCGACGGCGCCCGCACGCGTATTGCTGGCCGCTTTGCCGAATATCGCGCCAGCCGTCCCGGCCCGCCCAGCAATATTACCGAAGTTCAAGGCCCCGAAATCTAGCAAGGCCCATCGACGCTTCTCTGCATCGCTTGTATGGTAGGCCGATCTTCGAGTCTTCCCTCCAGCTCTGGATGTTGCGATGCCCGTCGGCGTCCTGCTCGCCTTTCTGGCCTATGCCAGCTTTTCCATGGCCGACGCCCTGATCAAGGCGACCGGATCGACCATGTCGGTCTTCGAGATCGCCTTCTTCACCACCAGCTTCTCGATCATTCCGGCCATGCTCACCAAGCGCGGTGAACGCTGGCGCGATATCTACAAGCTCAAGCATCCCTGGCTGGTGCATCTGCGCTGCGCCACGGCCATCACCAGCACGGCCTGCGTGATGTATGCCTTCACCCACATTCCCTTTGCCGATGTCTATGCCATCGGCTTCCTGACGCCGATCATGGTCACCCTGCTCGGCGTCTGGCTGCTCAAAGAACATGTCGCCGCCCATCGCTGGCTCCTGCTGATCATCAGTTTTCTGGGCGTGGTGCTCGTCATTCGCCCCGGCATGCGCGAGGTCCATCTCGGCCACCTCGCTATTCTCTGCTCGGTGTTTCTGGGCGGCGCGACCACCATCATCCTGCGTCACATCGCGCCGGTCGAACGCCGCGTCAGCCTGGTCGGCATCCAGGTCTTCTATTCGGGCCTGTTCAATGGCCTGTTGATGATCCCGGTCTTCGTGCTGCCCTCGCTGGAGCAGATGGCGATCTTTCTCGCCATCGGCCTGTTGGGCGGCACGGGTGGCCTGCTGCTGATCGGCGCCACGCGGCGTTCGCCCGCCAGCCTCGTCGCCCCGGTGCAATATAGCCAGTTGATCTGGGCCATCGTCTTCGGCGCTTCTTTTTTCGGCGAGTATCCGGACTATGTGGCCGTCATCGGCCTTGTCATCGTACTGGCGGCTGGCCTCGCCAACGTCATGACCGAGAAGGTCCGCATCGTGTGGAAGCCCCGCCTCTTCTTCTGGCGCACCGGACTCTAGGGAGCGTTCTCAGCAAAAGTGGTTCCGGTTTTGCGGTTCGAGAACGCGACCAGCTTAAAGCACAAAAAAGCCCCGCTTTCGCGGGGCTTTTCATTTACTGGAGCGCCGCGCGGACTGCGGCAATGGCCTCTTCGCCCTTGGTCCCGTCCGGCCCACCGCCCTGCGCCATGTCAGGCCGGCCACCGCCGCCCTGGCCACCGAGAGCCGCCGTCGCCAGCTTGATCAGATTGCCCGCGGCATATCGCGCGGTCAGGTCTTCGGTAACGCCGATCGCCACCGTGCCCTTTCCGTCATCACCCTTGAGCACGACGGTCACCACGCCCGAGCCGATGCGCTTCTTTTCGCTATCGACCAAGCCCTTGACGTCCTTGGCCGGAATGCCTTCGACCAGCCGGCCGACATAGACCACGCCATTGACCGTCTCGTCCGCGGCAGGCGACGCGCCCGCACCTGCGCCGCCACCCAGCGCCAGCTTCTTGCGGGCATCGGTCAGCTCGCGCTCGATCTTCTTGAGATTGTCCTGCAGCGCCGTTATGCGATCGAGCACTTCATGACCGCCCGAACGCAACAGGCCCGCCGCCGCATCGACGATCGCCACATTGGTATTGCCGCGATGACGCGCCGCCTTGCCGGTCAGCGCCTCGATGCGTCGCACCCCGGCACCAACCGCGCTTTCCGCGACGATCGAAACCAGTCCGATGTCACCGGTGCGGCGCACATGGGTGCCGCCGCAAAGCTCCACAGACCAACCCAGGCCATTGCCAGTAGGCTCACCCATGGCGACAACACGAACTTCATCGCCGTACTTCTCGCCGAATAGCGCACGGGCACCGGATTCCTTGGCCTCTTCTACGCCCATCAGGCGCGTCTCGACGGGCGTATTCTGCAGCACGATGGCATTGGCCAGATCCTCGACCTGCGCCATTTCCTGGTCGCTTACGGGCTTGGTATGCACGAAGTCAAAGCGCAGGCGATCAGGCGACACCATCGACCCCTTCTGCGCGACATGGTCGCCCAGCACGATGCGAAGCGCCTCATGCAGCAAATGCGTTGCCGAGTGGTTCGAACGGATCGCGGAACGGCGCTCGTGATCGACCACCAGCGTCAGCGGCATGCCAACCTTCAGCGAACCTTCGGTCACGGAAACCTTGTGCGCAAACACACCATGGTGCTTTTGCGTCTCGGTCACGGTTGCCGCAACGCCTTCACCGGTGATCGCGCCCGTATCGCCGACCTGGCCGCCACTTTCGCCGTAGAAGGGCGTCTGGTTCATGATGACGAAGCCTTCGTCGCCCTTGCTCAGGCTCTCGACTTCCTTGCCGTCCTTGAGCAGGGCCTTGACCTCGCCCTCGGCGGTCTCGGTTTCATAGCCGAGGAATTCGGTCGGGCCGGCCTTGTCCAGCAATCCGTACCAGACCGTATCCTGCGCTGCTTCGCCCGAACCGGACCAGCTCTTGCGGGCTTCGGCCTTCTGCGCCGCCATGGCGGCATCGAAACCGGGCTGATCGACAGTGATGCCGCGCATGCGCAGGGCATCTTCGGTCAGATCGAGCGGGAAACCATAGGTGTCATAAAGCTTGAAGGCGCTGGCACCATTGAGCACTGCCCCCTCACCCATGTCGCGGGTCTCGTCAGCCAGAATCTGCAAGCCACGGCCCAGCGTCTTGAGGAAGCGACCTTCTTCGAGACGAACTGTTTCGGCGATCAGCGCTTCGCCGCGCACGAGTTCCGGATAGGCCTGGCCCATTTCACGCACCAGCGTCGGCACCAGCTTGTAGATCACCGGCTCGTTGCTGCCCAAAAGCGTTGCATGGCGCATGGCGCGGCGCATGATGCGACGCAGCACATAGCCACGGCCTTCATTGGAGGGCAGCACGCCCTCTGCAATGAGGAAGCTCATCGAACGCAGATGGTCGGCGATGACGCGAAGGCTCCGGTTGCCTTCGCCATGGACGTCCGAATTGGTGGCGTTTGCTGCGGCGCCGATCAGCGCCTTGAACAGGTCGATGTCGTAATTGTCGTGCACGCCCTGCATGACGGCGGCGACGCGTTCCAGACCCATGCCGGTATCGATCGACGGGCGTGGCAGGCCGGTGCGCGAACCATCGCCATGCTGCTCGTACTGCATGAAGACCAAGTTCCAGATCTCGATCCAGCGATCGCCATCCTCTTCCGGCGATCCCGGGGGGCCGCCCCAGATGTGCTCGCCATGGTCGTAGAAGACTTCCGAGCACGGACCGCAGGGGCCGGTGTCGCCCATCTGCCAGAAATTGGACTTGGCGCCGAGCCGCACGATGCGGTCTTCGCCAATGCCGGCAATCTTCTTCCAGAGTTCGAGCGCCTCGTCATCGTCCTGATAGACGGTGACCATCAGCTTGTCCTTGGGCAGCGCCCAGTCCTTGGTCAGTAGATTCCAGGCCAGCTCGATCGCATCGGGCTTGAAATAGTCGCCGAAGGAGAAATTGCCCAGCATCTCGAAGAAGGTGTGGTGGCGCGCGGTGAAACCGACATTGTCGAGGTCATTGTGCTTGCCGCCGGCGCGCACGCATTTCTGCGCCGTGGTCGCACGTGAATAGGGGCGCTTCTCGACACCGGTGAAGGTGTTCTTGAACTGCACCATGCCCGAATTGGTGAACATCAGCGTCGGATCATTGCGCGGCACGAGCGGGCTGGACGCGACGGCCTCGTGACCATTGCGGGCAAAGTAGTCGACAAAGCTCGAACGAAGGTCGTTTACGCTGGTCATAAAGAGGCTTTCGTAGGGGATTCGGCGCGCAGCGCCACGAGACGAGTTTGGCAGGCTTTCTATCGTGCAGCCCCCGCCAATGTCCAGCATTGCGGCGGCACAGAGGCCTTTGTGAAAAGAAAAGAGGCACTGCTTGCGCAATGCCTCCAAAATTCCCTGCATGGGGAGGTCGAATATTTCGTCGCGGAACGGTCCGCACTCCGGTCATCAAAACCAGAGGCAACTGGCCGCCAGGTCCATCGGCGAAAACCACCGCTAGGACCAAAAGCCTCAGTCGTCGTCACTACCGGCATCGTCATCGCTGCCGGCCACCAGCAGGACTTCACCCAAGAGGCCCGAACTCTCGCGCACGCCCTGCTCGATCGTATTGGCGATCTGCGGATTGTCCTTGAGGAACTGGCGCGAATTCTCGCGGCCCTGCCCCAGGCGCTGGCTGTCCCAGGAGAACCAGGCTCCGGACTTTTCCACGATGCCCGACTTGACGCCCAGGTCAAGCAATTCACCGGTCTTGGAAATGCCCTCGCCATACATGATGTCGAATTCGACCTGGCGGAACGGCGGGGCCAGCTTGTTCTTGACCACCTTCACGCGGGTCTGGTTGCCCACGACCTCTTCGCGATCTTTGAGCGCGCCGATACGACGAATGTCGAGGCGGACCGAAGCGTAGAATTTCAGCGCATTGCCGCCTGTCGTGGTCTCGGGCGAGCCATACATCACGCCGATCTTCATGCGGATCTGGTTGATGAAGATCACCAGGCACTTGGACTTGGAGATCGAGGAGGTCAGCTTGCGCATGGCCTGGCTCATCAGGCGCGCCTGCAGGCCTGGCAGGCTGTCGCCCATTTCGCCCTCAAGCTCGGCCTTGGGCGTCAGCGCCGCCACCGAATCGACCACCAGCACGTCGATCGCGCCCGAGCGCACCAGCGTATCGGTGATTTCGAGCGCCTGTTCGCCGGCGTCGGGCTGCGAGATCAGCAGGTCGTCGACATTGACGCCCAGCTTGCGGGCATAGACCGGGTCCAGCGCATGCTCGGCATCGACGAAGGCGCAGATACCGCCAGATTTCTGGGCTTCGGCAATGACATGCAGCGCCAGGGTGGTCTTGCCCGAGGATTCCGGGCCGAAAATCTCGACGATACGGCCCTTTGGCAGGCCGCCGATACCCAGGGCGATATCAAGGCCCAGCGAGCCGGTGGAGATCGATTCGACCTCGATCGCCGACGCCTCGCCAAGGCGCATGATCGAGCCCTTGCCGAAATTGCGCTCGATCTGGCTGAGCGCCGCAGCAAGTGCTTTGTCTTTATCCATCGATCCACCTTCAACTACACGAAGCGGCGCATTTGCCATTTTGTCTCTCCTTATTCCACGCTCGGGAGGGCTGCGCAACGCGCTGTTGCCGTCGGTGGCCATGCATTGAATGTGCTTCATTTGTTCGCAAATTGTTCTCAAATTGTCAAGGGACAAAATGAGAACAAAGCCAGTCACATGAGATTCGATCGGAAGCGACATTTCGCGTCAAACTGCTAGCGGACTGTTAGCATTGACACTCACACATTGAGAATCGCGCTCCAGACAATAAGTATGATTTTTGACTTGCCAGCGGCTGGCCTCTTGCGCTTTATGCCTCGCAGGCGCTTAGGGCGCAGTTGAGGAGCCAAGGTCCCATGAATCTGATCCAGTTTATCGACGCCAATGGTGAGCGCGCCGTCGGCGCCGTCGACAATGGCGTGACCCGTGTCGTCAATGGCGCCGCCAGCGTCTATGCGCTGGCCATGGTCGCGCTGGAAAGCGGCAAAGGCCTCGCTGCGCTGGTGGCCGAACTGGGTCTGGGCGAAACCGTCGACCGGCAGGCCATCATCGCCGACGGCCGCTTGCTCGCCCCGATCGACCACCCCGATCCGGCCCATCTCTATGTCACCGGCACCGGCCTGACCCATCTCGGCTCGGCCGCCACCCGCGACGCCATGCACACGGCCAATAGCGGCCAGAGCGAAGTCGGCCTGACCGACACGATGAAGATGTTCCGCATGGGCCTTGAGGGTGGCAAGCCGGCCGAGGGCCAGAAGGGCGTGCAGCCCGAATGGTTCTACAAGGGCAATGGCTATTCGGTGATCAATCCCGGCCAGGCCATCCCCTCCCCGGGCTTTGCCCTCGACGCCGGCGAAGAGCCGGAAATGGCGGGCATCTATCTGATCGACCATGAAGGCCAGCCGCGCCGACTCGGCTTCACCCTCGCCAATGAATTTTCCGACCACGTCACCGAACGCGTCAACTATCTCTATCTGGCCCATTCCAAGCTGCGCGCCTGCGCCTTCGGCCCGGAACTGCGCGTCGGTGATCTCCCCGCCCATATCGAAGGCAAGTCGCGTATCTGGCGCGATGGCAAGGTGCTTTGGGAAAAGCCATTTCTCAGCGGCGAGGACAATATGAGCCACACCATCGCCAACCTCGAGTATCACCACTTCAAGTATGACCTGTTCCGCCAGCCCGGCGACGTCCATGTCCATATGTTCGGCACCGCCACCCTGAGCTTTGCCGACGGCATCAAGACCCAGGACGGCGATATCTTCGAGATCGAGGAAGCCCAGTTTGGTGCCGCACTGCGCAATCCGGTGCAGAGCGAGACCGAAGGAAAGCTTGAAATCGGCAATCTCTATTGAGCTTGCTCGACTGACATGTCAGTTATCCCTCCGCCTTTGGGAGGGATAACATGACAGCTCGCGCCTTCGAAAAACGCCGCATCGGCCGCACCGAACTCGAAGTCACGACGCTCGGCCTGGGCGCCGCCTCCCTCGCCGGCATCTTCAGCGCCGTGCCAGCCGACCAGGGCCGCGCCACCGTGCACCATGCCCTCGACAAGGGCCTGACCTATGTCGATACCGCTCCGCAGTATGGCTTCGGCCGGTCCGAGCATCTGGTCGGCGACGTGCTGCGCGAGCGGCGCGAGGGTGTCGTCCTGTCGAGCAAGGTCGGCCGCCTGCTCCGCCCGGTCGATCCGGCCATGCAGAACAAGGGCGCCTGGATTGATCCCCTGCCCTTTGCGCAGGTCTATGACTATTCCTACGACGGCGTGATGCGCTCCTATGAGGACAGCCAGCAACGCCTGGGCCTCGGCCAGATCGACATCCTTTACGTCCACGACATCGGCGCAGCCACGCATGGCGTCGAAGGCAACAAGCCACTCTGGGCCCAGCTCGCCGATGGCGGCTACAAGGCTCTGCGCGAATTGCGCGACGCTGGCGCGGTCAAGGCCATCGGCCTTGGCGTCAACGAGTGGGAAGTGCTGATGGACGCCTTTGCGCTGGGCGACTGGGACGTCTTCCTGCTCGCCGGCCGCTATACGCTGCTGGAACAGACCTCCCTCACGCCTTTCATGGCGACCTGCGTGGACCGTGGCGCTTCGGTGGTCGTGGGTGGCCCGTTCAACTCGGGCATCCTCGTGGGCGGCGACAAGTTCAACTATGAAAAGGCGCCCGACGCCGTGGTCGCCAAGGTGCGCGCCATCGAATCTGTCTGTCGGGAGTTCGGCATACCCTTGCCTGCGGCCGCCCTGCAATTCCCGCTAACCCACCCGGCGGTTTGCAACGTGCTGCCCGGCCCGCGCTCGCCGAAGGAACTCGATGGGATTCTGGAATGGTGGGACGTGAACATTCCCGCCGAACTCTGGACCACGCTTGCCGGCAAGGGCCTTTTGGCAGCGGGCACGCCAATCCCCGGCGGAACAGCTTGAGGCCTGCCATGACCAATCCCCGCCTGTCCGCCCTCGTCTGCGCTATTGTCGTTCTCTGGCTGGGCTATTCGGTGGTGACCGCCACCGAGGCCACCAGTGTATTCCTGCTGGTATTGCAATGGACGTTTTTCCTCGTGGCCACCGCGGGCTTGGCGGTGTCGCTGGCCCGCATCGTCAAGGGGCAGTGAGCTCCGCTCACCGGCGTATCGCCCAAGGCATTTCCAGTGGACCGTCAGTTCAGGTCCAGCGCATAAGTCCTTAGGATTTCAAGCGGAATGAAGCCCAGAACCGCCTCGTTCGTCGACCGCAGATAGACCCGCGGCGCCTTGCCGGCCACATGGGCCTGCGCCCAGCGCTGGGCGACGAGGCACCAGCGATCGCCGGCCAAAAGCCCCGGAAAGGCAAACTGCGGCATGGCGGTCGACAGGTCGTTGCCGACCGATCTGGAATAGGCCAGGAATTCGTCGCTCGCCTGGATGCAGACCAGATGCACCGCCGCACTCTCGGGTCCAGCAGCGCAATAGCCGCTGCGATAGAAGCCGGTCAGCGGACTGCTGGAACAAGGCTGGAGCGCTTCACCGAGGACATTGAGCTCATTGGCTCCCTCGAAGCGCCCCTGCTCGTTCAATTGAGCTCATCCTTGCCCAGCATCTGCAGCACTTCCTTGACCTTGGTATTGATCTGGTCGAGCGAATAGGGCTTGGGCAGGAATTCGACGCTCTGGTCGTCCTCGATGTCCCGGCGCACGCTTTCCTCGGCATAGCCGGAAACGAAGATGACCTTGAGATTGGGCATGGTCTCACGGACATGCTTGAGCAGGGTTGGCCCGTCCATCTCCGGCATGGCGACGTCGGAAATCATCAGGTCGATTCTGAAATCTTCGTCTTCCAGGATCTCAAGCGCCTCTTCGCCGCCATCGGCCTCGAACACTTCATAGCCGGTGGCGCGAAGCGCCTGGGCCGAGAAGGCCCTTACGCTTTCCTCGTCATCGACCAGAAGGATGCGTTCGTGCCCGGTAAGGTCGCGGACCGGCGCCGCAGCAGCGACCGCCTTGGCCTCCAGCTCCGCCGCCGCAGGAACGTGACGCGGCAGGAATATCTTGAAGGTCGTACCGACGCCCACCGTCGAGACCGGATAGATATAGCCCTCGGTCTGCTTGACGATGCCATAGACCGTCGAAAGTCCCAGGCCCGTGCCCTTGCCCAGTTCCTTGGTGGTGAAGAAGGGTTCGAAAATCTTGGCGATGACTTCCTGGCTCATGCCGGTGCCGGTGTCCTGCACGTCGATCAGCACATAATCGGCCGGGACCATGCCCTCGAAGCTCATACGCTCCGCTTCGGACTTCTCGACATTGGCGGTGCGAATGGTGATCGAGCCGCCATTGGGCATGGCGTCACGCGCATTGACCACCAGATTGATGATCACCTGTTCGAGCTGCACCACGTCGGCGCGAACCGGCCAGATATTGCGGCCATGCTCGACACCCAGGTTGTTCTTCTCCCCGATCATGCGCTTGAGCAGCACGGTCAGATCATCGACGATCAGCGGCAGCTCCAGCACCTGAGGCCGCAGGGTCTGCCGGCGCGAGAAGGCCAGGAGCTGCCGGGTGAGGCCCGCAGCGCGATTGGCATTCTGCTTGATCTGCATGAGCTCGCTGAACGAAGGATCGCCCGGCTTGTGCTTGAGCAGCAGCAGGTCGGAGAAGCCGATGATGGCCGTCAGCAGATTGTTGAAGTCATGCGCCACGCCACCAGCCAGCTGGCCCACGGCCTGCATTTTCTGGCTCTGGGCAAACTGCGCTTCGAGCTTGCGCTGGTCCGTCATGTCCAGCGCATAGACATTGACCTGCTCGGGCGAACCGGCGCTGATTTCGGACGAGGAGAGATAGAGCCGCACCGCATGATCGCCCTCGGCGCTCAGCAGTGCATCCACCGGTTCGACTTCCGAACGCAGGGCCAGCGCATCGGCAATGGCCCGGCCAAACTTTTCGCGGCTCTGCTCGCCGATCAGCTCGGTCAGCGGCTGCAATTCGAGGCTCTTCTCTTCACCCGACCAGTGAAAAATCCGCCCGAACGGCGCATTGGTGCGGATGATCCGCCCCTGCCGGTCGAGCGTGGCAATGGCGAAAGGCGTGTCGTTGAAGAAGCGCGAGAAACGCACTTCGGCGGCGCGCAGCTCTTCCTCGTTTTCCGGCGCATTGGACTTGTCCAGCACCAGGGTCCGCGTTTCGCCCAGCTCGCCATCGGCCAGCCGCGCCGCACGATGCAGCAGCCGCACCGGGAACGAGGTGCCATTGCGGCGCACCAGATCGATGTCGATGATTTCGGTACGAATTTCGCCATCGCCGCGCCCGCGCATCAACAGCGTCGCGCCATCGCCGCGCACGAGGTCGCTGAGGCGCAGATGGCCAGCGTTGAACTCAGCCAGATCATAGCCGAGCCAGTCGGTCAGCGTCGAATTGAGATACTGGATGGCGCCATGCGCGTCGGCCGAGAAGAAGCCGGCGGGCGAGTGATCGAGATAGTCGATGGCGCGCTGCAGATCGCGGAAGGCGCTCTCGTTGCTATCCTTGTCGCGGGTGATGTCTTCGACCGACCAGATCACTAGCGGCTTGCTGGCCTCGTCCGAGGCCGGCAGCGGCCGCACCGAAACGCGATACCAGAAGGCCTTGTTGACCTCGGTCACCGAACCACCAAGGCCACCCACGATGCGGATGTCTTCCACAGCCGCACGACCATCCTTGCCGGCGCGCGAGAGGCGGTAGATCGCTTCGCTGGCATCGGACTGCCCGGCAAACAGCCGCGGCACGCTGACCGGCAGGCCATTGTTCATGGCGCCGGTGAAGCTGCCATAGTGGGAGTTCACATAGGAAATCTTGCCGTCCCGATCGGCCACCACGGCGCCAAACGGTAAGCTATCAACGACGGAACTGGCCACGGTCCGGCGTTCTTCGCTGCTCGAAAAGCGGAACAGACCCGCAGCGAGGCCGAACAGGCAGAACACACCAATGACGGCGAGAATACCGACAAAGGTCAGCACCAGATCGGCCGGAATGCGGTCGCTGAACAGGGTGAAAGCCACGGCAATGGCCACCAGCGCCAGACCGAGCAGGACCACGCGCCACAGGCCGGCGCTGCCGCGTCCCGTTGCGATCAGGGGATCGGGATATGTGTCCTCGCCGAGCGGCCGTGCTGCCATGGGTCCTGGATGCTCCGTAACCGATGAGTCGGCCCGAATCAGGCCCTTCAGACAGGTCTAGCAAATGGTCCGACTCTGCGGGAGACGTAACCAGCTTATTCACATCGCCGCAGCAGATGGTGCGACTTTTGAGTTGCAGACATGTGACGAAACGAGCGGATACGACCGTGAACTAGCCGGCTTTCCAGCCCGCACCGCGCTTGAGTCGCATCACGAAGCCGATGACTTCGGCCACCGCCTGGAAATGCTCGTTGGGAATCGAATCCTCGATCTCGACCGTCGCGAACAGCGCGCGGGCCAGCGGCGGGTTTTCGACGATCGGCACGTCATGTTCCTTGGCCAGCTCGCGAATGCGGAAGGCCACGGCATCGGCACCCTTGGCCACGCACAGCGGCGCCTTCATGCCCTTTTCGTATTTGAGCGCCACGGCAAAGTGGGTCGGGTTGGTAATGACCACAGTCGCGTCAGGCACGGCGGCCATCATGCGCTTGCGCGACTTCTCGTGACGCAACTGGCGCAGCTTGCCCTTGATATGGGGGTCGCCTTCCATCTGCTTGTATTCGTCGCGCGTCTCCTGCAGCGTCATCATCTGCTTCTTCCACCATTTCTGGCGGACGTAGAAATAGTCGGCCGCGGCAATGGCGGTGACGACGATCAGCACGGACATGAAGATCTTGACGCCGAGTTCTTGGAAATCGGCCAGGATGACCAGCGGATCGGCCGTCATCATGGTATCCAGCCGGTCACGCTCGGGCCAGACGACAGCCACCACGACGGCACCCACGACGCAGATCTTCAGCAGACCCTTGCCGAAATTGACCAGGGATTCGCCGGAAAACAGGCGCTTGGCGCCCGAGAATGGCGAGACTTTAGAGAATTTCGGCTTGACCGGTTCGGCCGAGAACAGCGGCTGATGCTGGATCAGATTGGCCAGGATTGCGCAGACCGACAGCACCACCAGCGGGATCAGCGTAATGCCGAGCAAAGTATAGGTCAGGTTGTTGATGAAGGCGGAAAAGCCGGCGCCGCTCAGATCGAACCGGTCAGCATTCATCATCAGCACTTTGAGCGCATCGGCAAGGCTCGCCGCCGCCCCCGGCCCCATGCCGGCAAAGATCGCCGCCGAACCGAGCAGCATGAACCAGGTCACGACCTCCTGGCTCTTGGCCACATCGCCCTTCTCGCGCGCGTCCTGCAGCTTCTTTTGGGAAGGGTCTTCTGTTTTTGAGTCGTTCTCGGGGGCTTCGTCGGACATCTAGCCCCTCCACATCGCGAGGTGGTTCTCAAACGCCGTCAGATACCAGCCCATCATCGAGGTCAGCAGCAGCGCGAAGAGGATCAGCCCGAGCGCAATATTGGCCGGCATCAAAACGAAATAGACCTGCAGCGCCGGCATCAGCTTGGCAAGGATCCCGGCACCCAGGTTGAAGACCAGCCCGAAGACGATGAACGGCGCCGAAATCTGCACGCCGATGGAAAAGGCGCTGGCGACCGTCTTGATCGCCAGCTGCGCCGCGTCGTCGAACATCAGCGGCGCGTCGAGCGGAAACACCATGTAGCTGTCATAGGTCGCGGCCAGCGCCACGTGATGGAGGTCGGTGGCAAAGATCAGCACCATGCCCAAAAAGCTGAGGAAGCTGCCAAACACCGCGCCCTGCACGCCGACCTGTGTAGGATCGGCCGCCATGGCAGCCGAAAGTCCGGTCTGGAAGGCAATGATCGCCCCGGCCACCTGCGTTGCAGAAACGGTCAGCCGCACGATGGCGCCCAGGATCAGGCCGACGGCGATTTCGTGAAACATCAGCGCCAGGATCGCCATGAAGTTTTCCGGCATGGCCGGCATACTGTCCGACAGCAGCGGATACACCACCAGCGTAAAGGCCAGCGCAAAGCTCAGCCGCATCCGCGCCGGGATCATGTCCTCGCCCAGTGCCGGCATCAGCATCAGGATCGCGCCGATCCGCGCGAACAGCAGCAGGTAGATGAAGGCCGTACTGGGCAGCCAGTCGAGCCCGATCGTCACCTCAGAAGCCCACGATGATCATGTCGACCACCCGGTTCATATAGGCACCCATCGTGGCGCCCAGGAACGGCAGGGTCAGCAGCATGGTGACGAAGATGGCGATGATCTTGGGCACGAACACCAGGGTCTGTTCCTGGATCTGCGTCAGCGCCTGGAACAGCGCAATGATCACGCCGACCACCAGGCCGACGATCATCATCGGCGCCGATACGATGATCAGCGTCCAGATGCCGTCACTGGCAATGTCGAGAACTTCCGCGCCGGTCATTTGGGTCTCGCCGCGCCGAATCGCGCGAGGGTTAAGATAGTCCTAACGAGCCGGTTTCGCGACTAGATCGGCATCCGCATGATTTCTTCATAGGCGGAAATCACGCGGTCGCGCACGGTCACCATGCTCTGGATGGCGATTTCGGTCTCGCTGAGCGCGGTGACCATATCAACCACATTGGCCTTGCCGTTGACCATGTCGAGCGACATCTGGTTGGTCGAGTTGCCCTGCTCGACGACGCCCTGCACCTGCTGGGCCAGCATGTCGGCGAAATTGTTGCCAGCCTGTGGATTGGCGAGCGCCGTCAGGTCCGTGCTGGGCTTCGCGGCCTGGTTGATCAGCCGGCTGGCATTGCCATAGGCGGCGGTCGCGGCGTTGAAAGGGGTGGAAATAGCCATTCAGGAAAGCCCCGGAGGATTAGCCGCGCAGGATGTCGAGCGTGCGCCCGAGCATCTGCCGCGTTACGGTGACGACGTTGAGATTGGCCTCGTAGGTGCGCTGGGCCTCGCGCATGTCCATCGATTCAACGAGTGAGTTCACATTGGGATACTGGACATAGCCGCGCTCGTCGGCGGCCGGATGGCCCGGCTCGTAGCGCGTGGTGAAGTCACTCATGTCATAGGCCAGCTTGCCCACTTCGACGATCTTGCCACCCACCTCGGCGTCATAGACGGTCTGGAAAGTGGGGATGCGGCGGCGATAGGGCTCCTCGCCCGGCGCCTTGCCGGCCGAGTCGGCATTGGCCAGGTTTTCTGCCAGCACGCGCATGCGTGCGGTCTGCGCATGCAGGCCCGTGGCAGCAATCTTCATCGACGAATTAAAGTCCATGCCTTGCTACCGCCTATGCCTGGCGCCCGAGGGCGGTTTTGATGATGCTGATGGACTTCTGGTAGAGGCCGGTCGCGGCCTGGTAGTCCATCATATTGGTGGTGACCTTCATCATCTCGTCTTCGAGCGTCACGCCATTGCCTTCCGGCGTGATTTCGAAATTGGCCATGCGTTGCGCCCCAAAGGCGGTGCCTTCGCTGCTGCCGACGGAAAAATGCATGGGCTGCGTTGCCGTCGTGGTGACCGTGGCCGAAGACGCCATCGCGCTCCGGCGGTCGGCAAAGTCATATTGCGCCAGATCGCGACCCTTGAACCCGGGTGTCTCGGCATTGGCCACATTCTCGGCCAACAGCCCCTGGCGGGTCTGGTGCCAGCGCATCTTGTCTGTCAGTGCCGAGAAAACCGGCATATTGAGTAGGCCCATCGGGCAACGCCTCCCGCGAGTCTCGAAAATGACTGCGATAGGCAATTCTTGCCGCCCTATGGTTAATCAAGCGTTAACCGAAGCGACTTAGGCCCTCTTTGCCTCGCATTCTGCACATTTCTGCGGATGTGGTAGGCAGTATCTGCCGCCCGGATTCGGGCCGACGACTGTTTGGAGCCGATATGAACTTCCTGACCAGCCTTTTTGGCGGTTCGAACAATTCCGTGCTGACCGCTATCTTCGCCCTCGCGGTGGTCATCATTGCCATCCTGCTGGTGCTCTGGCTCCTCAAGTTCCTGTTCAACGCTACCGGCAATGTCGCCCGCGGCCGCAACCGCCGCCTCTCGGTGGTGGATTCGCTCGCCCTCGATCCCAAGCGTCAGCTGCTGATCGTGCGCCGCGACAATGTCGAACATCTCATTCTGGTCGGTGGCGCCAATGACCTTGTGGTCGAGGCCGACATTCCAGTCGAGGCCGCACCCCCCGCCCAGCCTAGCCGCCGGCCGATCCCTGTCGTTCCGGGTCGCAAGCCAGTCGCACCGTCGGCTCCCGTCGCGCCCGTCCAGCCCAAGGCCCCGCCGGCCACCGCCATCGAGCAACTTCAGCAGCTTGGTCAAAACACCGGCAAGAAACAGCACCTGTCGCTGCGCCATACCGGCCTGCTCCGCCCCGTAAAGGACGCAGATGGTTCGGTTTCCCCCGAAAACTCCGCACCACCCGTCGTCTCCGTCACCGACTCAGCTAAAGAGGACAGGGCACGGCGCGACGTGGAAGGCAGCGACTTTGTCGACAATGACAGCGAGGCAAACCGGAAGTGATGCAACGCCGTCGCGCCTGCGGCGGCTCGCACCCTTTGCCGGTATCGCAGCGCTGGTCCTGCTGGCGCTGACGCCGAGCCTGGCTTTTGGCCAGGACGTGTCGATCGACTTCGGCGATGACACCACCATCACCGAACGCGCCGTCCAGATCATCGGGCTCATCACCCTGCTCTCGCTGGCGCCGTCCATGCTGGTCATGGTCACGAGCTTCACGCGTATCGTCGTCGTGCTCTCCCTGCTCCGCACAGCCATTGGCCTGCAGACCGCCCCGCCAAACTCGGTAATGGTCTCGCTGGCGCTGTTCCTGACGATTTTCGTCATGCAGCCCACGCTGCAGCAGAGCTACGACCAGGGCATTGCCCCCCTGCTCGCTGGCGAAATCGAGATCACCGAAGCTTTCGAACTGGGCTCGGCGCCGCTGCATGAATTCATGCGCGCCAATGTCCGCGAGCAGGATTTGAGCCTGTTCTACGACCTGACCGACGCGCCCATTCCCGAAGACCCCGAAGCCATTCCGCTGCAGCTGCTGATTCCAGCCTTCATGATTTCCGAACTGCGCCGCGCCTTCGAGATCGGCTTTCTGCTCTTCCTGCCCTTTGTGGTCATCGACATGGTCGTGGCCTCGGTGCTGATGAGCATGGGCATGATGATGCTGCCGCCGGTGGTGATCTCGCTGCCCTTCAAGCTGATCTTTTTCGTGCTGGTCGACGGCTGGTATCTCGTCGCAGGCTCGCTGGTCCGAAGTTTCGTCAGCGGCTAGTTCGACGCGATTCCAGCGCTTGGCTGGCTCGCCTCGGCGGGCGCCAAAGCGCCCTGTCCCGAGTAGGTATCGCGATAGGAGGCGAGGAAGGCATTGATGCCGTCGACGCCCGAAACCTGCGCCGCCACGGCCTTGAACTCCAGGCTGTCGACCGAAATCTGTCCCGTCACCAGATCGAACATCGGCCATTCTGGGGTCGTCACCATGGCATCGCCGAATTTGGCGCGCAGCCGCGATAGACCGAACTGATCCTCGGCCAGCACATAGCCGACGCCCGCCTTGATCAGCCCCATGCGCGTCGTCTGGCTCAGCGGCGTCGGTGCATTGGCATAGAGCGCCTCGATATCGCCACTGGCTTCCGAATAGCGGCGGGCTTTCCAATGCGCGTCGATGCGCAACAGCGCCGCGTCCTCGCCATCCACATCGCGCAACAGGTCGAGTGCCAACTGGTCGCGGCCACCGTCGATCATCGCCCGCGCTTCAAGCACGCGTCGCTGGCGCGCCAGCGACTCCGGCAGGTCCGGCAATCGCGTGGCATTGAGCACGCGAATGGCATCTTGCGGCCGGCGATTGGCCAGGTAGATCACCGCCAGATCGGCCGCAACCTGCGTCTTGGCCACGCCGCGCAGACGATTGTCCATCTGGTATTCGAGCAGGTCTGCGGCCTGGTCGAGCAGGTCGACACGCACCAGCCGCCGCGCCAGATTGCGGATCATCTCGTCGCCGCGCGCACCCGGCGGGGTCAACTGGTTGAAATCATAATAAAGGCTCAGCGCCTCGACCGGCCCAAGTGTATCCGCGGCGCCATCGAGGAACAGCTCGCTGAACTTGGCCTGCGCCTCGTCACGCAGGGAGTTGATCGGTGGGCTTTCGGGATAACTGCCCACGGCCTGCCGTACGGTCTCGAAGCCCAGACGATAGCTGCCGTCACGGAAATAGAAGTCCGCCAGCATAGCCTGCATATTGGCCTCAAGCGGATTGCCGCGCCATAGCAAGGCCTCTGCCGACAGCGTCTCGGCGGCCTTGGTCAGATCCAGGGTCCCCTGCTGATCGAGCAGCTTGAGCGTACGATAAATGGCTTCTGCCCGGGTCGGGCGGATATCGGCTGCGATCACCTGACCATAGGTATCGATGGCTTCCTGCAAGCGCCCGCGCGCCTCGTCCACACGGCCATTGAGCAGATGGTACAGGCTCGCCTCTTCGGGAGAAAGGCTTGCAAAGTCGATCAGGTCGAGGAAGCGTTCGGCCATGCCCGGATCGTCGGTCTCGACGGCTGCGCGAATGGCGGCGAAGTAGAACGTGTTGCGCACCCAGATCGGATAGGATTCGACAACGCTATTGGCGCCCAGCGCATCGGTGTGGGCGCCACGGAAATCGTAATTGTCCGCGCGGGCGATCGTCCGCCAGATCAGCGCATCGACCTCCTGCCCCATGGCATCGCCATTGAGGATCGCCAGGGCATCCTTGGGCCGCGCCGCCAGCGTATTGGCGATGGCGCGTGTCAGACGCATCTTGCGCGTCAGGTCCTCGGACTTCTTGTCCGCGTCCATCACCGAGAGCACGCCAAGCGCTTCGTAGGCGAGGCGATTGGCGACGTAATACTGCGCCAGCTCCAGACGCGCCGCATCGCGCTCCTTGCCCTCGGCATCGGCAGCCTCGTTCGACAACTCGTCGACATGACTGGTCAACACGCCGAAATCGCGCTCTTCGAGGGCGCCCAGATCGACGAAACTGCCACGCAGGCTTTCGGCCATCGCCGTGCCAAGCGCGCGCGGCGTGTCCGTGGCCGAAACGGTCAAACCGCCCGGCGTCGACAGCACCGCCAGCGTATTGTCGATGGAGACCTGCAGATCCGGCGACTTTGGCTTGACCACCAGTCCATGCACGCTGCGCAGGGCCGAAAATTCCACATAGTCCAGCGTACGCGTGACACCACGCGCCGGCGGATAGGCCGTCACCACCTTGAGCTGATCGCCGATCAGCGGATCGCGGAAGTCATGAATGCGACCGGGCCGCGCCACATCGGCGGTCACCTCGAACGCGCCTTCGAAGTCGCGACGGCGGCTGAGATTGATCGGCTCGGTCGGCGTCAGCATGATGTCGCCCAGCGACAGCACCCAGGCCATGCCCTCCGAACCAAGCGTCGCGAGCCGATCCTTGCTCAACTCCACCCGGACCACTTGCGTGTCACTTGAGGCGACGACGGAAAACTCGCTGGCCAGCGCACTGAGTTCGGCCGATTGGGCCGGCGATTGTATGCCAGAGACGGTATCGAAGATCAGCCAGACCGTATCGCCGCGGCGGAACACGGCAGCCGGTGTATCCTGCTCGAAGGGAAAGACCACGCGCACGGTGGAGCCCAGCACGCTGACGAAAGGCGTCACTGATTCCGACGCCGCCTGCGACAGGAGATTTTCGACGCGCGGCGGTTCCAGTCCTTCCGTCGGATCGACGGCCGGCTCGGCCTCCGCCGCAACGCCCTCGGACAGGCTGGCGGGCGTCAGGCTGGGCAGGCCCTGCCCCGCAATGTCGATATCGAGCACATATTGCTGCGGTCCGTTCTCGTAGAAACGTGGCGTAATGCCTTCAGCCAGTTCCAGCGTGACCAGCGAACCGTCCGGGCTCACCACATTCTCCACCGACGCCACTTCGGGCGGCAGGTCGAGGCTCAGATCGCGCAGATCGACGCCCACGGGCCATTCGAACGCAATGTGGGAAGTCTTGTCTTCCTGCACATATTCGCCCGTGGTGGGAACGTTCCAATCGAACTGCAGGCGCAGAAAGGTCGGGTTACGGCCAATGCGCAGCGTCGCTTGCGGATCGAGTTCCTCAACCTGATCAGCCTTGCGCTGACGCTCTGCCTCAATGGCGGCAAGGCGCGCGCGTTCAGCCAGCTCGTCGACAATCTCCTGCGGCAAAGCCGGAGGCAGGCCCTGCCAGGTAGAAGGCATCAGGTCGATGAACAGCTTCTCGCCGGCCGGGGTGCTGTTGTAGTTAAACGCCGCCCGCAGTCCGATACGCAGGCCGCGTCCGTCCGGGTCGACGCGCGCCACCGACAGGTAGTCGGGCATGGTCACGCCGACATCAGGCAGGACCAGCGAAACCGGTTCGTCGAAGGTGATCGAAATCACCCCGTTCTCGATCCGCATATTGTATTGGGGAAGATCGTCGAGGCCCGGAAAGCTCAGGATCAGCCGGCCAAACCCGTCTTCCTGGGTGGCAAACAATTGCCCCTGCTCCTGCGCATGGGCAGGCGCAGCAAGGCTCACGACCAGCATGACAATGCCGATCAGGGCAGCCCATGGGGCCCGCCATACACCTGACTTGAACGCGGTCTTCACCGGCTTCTGCCCGCCCGACGCACTCTATTGCGAACGGGTCGAAGCTTTCGGCTCCGGGATCACGCACGCAAGGGTTACACGATACTCAATATCGCGACCCTAGCGCCCTGTACTTAACGTCGCCTTACATTTGCCCGGAAAGTCTTACTGACCAACGATTTGGGGCAATTCGGCGAGGCCGGCAGGCGTGATCTGGTCCACCGGCTGTTCCGACATGTCGGCCATCTTGACCGTCAACTCCTGCGCCCGGGCCGGGTCCATGGCTGCCAGAATGGGCGCCATCTTGCGCGGATTCATCGTCTTGGACACCTGAAGCAGCACGGCCATGTCAAGGTTATTGAAGATGTTCGCCGCATCCTTGGGCCGCATGTTCTCATACATCGAGACGATGCTGGCAAACTGGCCGGTCTCCATCTGCTGACGCTGATCGACCAGGGTCGAAATCTGCCCCTCCAGCGCCTGCAGCGTCGCCGTACGCTCTTCGATGCGCTTTTCGGCAGCATCGACGATGGACGCACGAAGCGTGAGGTCTTCCTCATACTGCTGCAGTTCGGTGCGACGTGCGGTCAGGCGCTCCAGCAATTGCTGATCCGTGCCCGAAGCGACATCGGAGGCCGTGCCCAGCGGCACAGCCTTGCCGTCGGGGCCAAGTTCCATCGGGATGGCGTCGCCCGAAGGCAGGCAGTCGATGACCGAGGCGGCAAAGCTACCCTCGGGAACCTCGACACCCTCGGCCTGCGTCGTCGGCGCATCCGCTGCGCTTTCCGGCTGACCGGTCGATGGCGTCTCGCCATGGCCGCCAGCCCCGCCGGTTTCGTTCATGATGATTTCGCCGCTATCGGTGATGGTCGCGTTGGGCTCGACGCAATTGAGACCCGGCGTCGACGCCGCAACAGGCGCAGCCCCTTCAGCAGGCGCAGCACCATGATCGCCTGCGGCGGCAGCCTCGCCACCTTCGGCAGCTGGCGCGCCGTGGCCACCACCTTCCGCAGCGGCCGGGGCGCCAATGGTTGGCGCGCCATCGTCCAGCGTCGGACTCGAATCCTCAAGTGTCGGTGCATCGGCAGGCGTGGCCGTGCCATCGCCACCAACCGCAGCGCCACCTTCTCCGCCTTCCCCACCACCGCCCGCGGCGCGAGCCGCGGTGACGCCCGTCAGCACATAGCCGCCATTGGTGACAAGACCGAGGGTCTTGAGCACCAGCAGCGCAGCCACGGCCATCACGACGACGGGCAGGAGGCGGATCTTGTTCACGCGGCAACTCCACGGGTACGGACGCGGGTCGACAATTGTTCGAGTGCCGACTGCATCCTGTTGGGTGCCTCGACCGGCTCGATGGCCTGGCTGTGGCGGGCAACGCTGGTAATCTTGATGATCCGGTCCATCAGCACCGTGCCGGCATTGACGTGATTGGCCAGTTCGATGCCGAAACGCTCGGCCTCTTCAAGGCGGGAATTGAGCGCCAGATCGGCCTCCACAGCCGTCTGCTTGAGTTCGCGAATGGCCTGGTTGGCCAGATTTGTCGCACCGACCAGGTCTGCCACCATCTGGCGCAGCACGTCCTTGTCGGCATGCAGGCGCTTCAGGCGCCCATTGAGCACCACGCAGTAACCGATTGTCAGGGCGAGAAGAACGGCGACCGCACCTTCCACCAAAAAGCCCAGGGGCAAACCGAACATCATCGTCCCTCCATTTTCTCGTCGATTGCTTCAAAGGCCGCCATGGTGACCTTGGGCGGATTGAGTGGGCGCGCGACGCGCACCGAAATATGATTGCCGATGTGACCCATGATCGCCTCGGTCAGCTCGACATGGCCGCAGCGCAGTCGCACCGGATCGGTCGGCGTGCGCTCGAACATGATGAGATCGCCCGGCTTCATGTCCCAGACCTTGGACAGAGGCAGATCCTGCTCGTGCAGC
Source organism: uncultured Devosia sp. (assembly GCF_963517015.1). Taxonomy (NCBI): domain Bacteria; kingdom Pseudomonadati; phylum Pseudomonadota; class Alphaproteobacteria; order Hyphomicrobiales; family Devosiaceae; genus Devosia; species uncultured Devosia sp. The sequence goes on along the minus strand of NZ_CAUQDV010000001.1, from coordinate 1,855,304 downwards.
ACGGCCTCGATCTCGACATTGGCGGCATAGATTTCCGTGGCGAGATGGCCTTCCCAGATCGGGTCGCGGCCAAACTTTTCGCCCATGAACATCTGCAGGAGTTGCTCACGGATGGGTTCAATGGTCGCATAGGGCAGCAGGATCTCGATCTTGCCACCGCGATCGTCCATTTCGATGCGCAGCTCGATCAGGATCGCCGCATTGCCCGGGCGGGAAATCGCGGCAAAGCGCGGATTGGTTTCCATGCGCTCAAGGCGGAAATTGACATCGGTCACCGGCTCGAAGGCGCGATGGGTATCCTCGAGGATCACCTCGATCATCCGCCGCGCCAGCGCCATTTCGATCGTCGTATAGGGCCGTCCCTCGACGCGGATATTGCCGCCGACGCGACGGCCGCCGAGCAGTACGTCGATCATCGAATAGATCAGGCTCGAGTCGACGGTGAGGAGGCCGTAATTCTCCCATTCCTCGGCCTTGATGACCGAAAGGATGGCCGGCAGCGGAATGGAATTGAGATAGTCGCCGAAACGCACCGAGGAGATCGAGTCCATGGTGACTTCGACATTGTCCGACGTGAAGTTGCGCAGCGAGGTCGTCGCCAGCCGCACCAGGCGGTCGAAGACGATTTCGAGCATCGGCAGACGCTCGTAGCTCACCAGCGCCGAATTGATCAGCGCCTGCACACCCGTCAGCTCGACATTGCTGCCGATGCTGGCGTCAAAGCCGAGCAGGCTGTCGATCTCGTCCTGGTTGAGCACGCGATCGGGACCGCCTTCGGTATCGGCGGCGCTTTCGATCATGGCGGCCCATTCGGCGGCAGCCGCGGCGGCGCGCTGCTCTTCCGTCAGCCCGTCATCGGGCGCCCCGACATCGTCGAGGCCCCAATCTTCCGAAAGCTTGTCCTGATCGGTTGGGCCAGCCATCACTGCACCAGGATTTCCTTGAAGAGGATGGATTCCACCTTCTGGGGATAGATCGCGACATTGACGCGCCGCAGCAGCTCTTCCTTGAGGCGATAGACACCGGCCGAACCTTCGAGATCGGAGCGGCGCAGCTCGCGCAGATAGACCTGGAAAGCATCGACGACCTTGGCCATGCTCGGCTGGATCGAGGTCATCACCTCTTCATTGGCGACTTCGAGCGCAACCGACAGCTTCATGAAGGCGCCATCGGCATTCTCGCCGCTGAGGTTCACGATCATCGGGGGCAGGTTGAAGATAAAGGTGTGAGCGGCAGCACCACCCTCGGCGCCATGACCATCGGCCGCAGCCGCGCCATGTTCACCAGCCGCGTCGGAAGACGACGACGAGCCCGAAGACAGGAAGAAGAACAGCCCTGCCCCGCCCAGCAGCACGACCACAGCGGCAGCACCGATGATGATGAAGAGCTTGGGAATGCCCTTCTTGGCGGGCGCGCCCTCTTCGACTTCTGCTTCCGCGGCCATGGTAACCTGCCAAATTCGGGCTTTTCCGGACGATTCCGGCTGTGGCTCCAGCTAAGCGCCGGATGGTTAACGATTGGTTACAAAATCACTTCAACCGGCAATTTTTGCCGGGCAGATCTTGCCCAATGCGGAAAGTCTAACCCGGCAAGGCTAACCACCGAAAAACCCCATCTCGTTGATTTAATTAAAAAATCCGATTTGGCATGGTTTTCGCAATGTTAAGCATGAGGCCACAGCGTGGGGACGCCAGTGACCTTGGGACGTTAACATTCCGGGGATCAGCAATGATCGAAAATGCACAACTGATCGGCCTGAGCCGTCAGATGGGACTCCAGAGGCAGATGGATGTTCTGGCCAACAACATGGCCAACATCAACACGTCCGGCTTCAAGAGCGAGCAGATCCTGTTTGAAGAATATGTCATGCCGGTCGCCCGCGACCAGGACTTCCCCCGCATGGACCAGCCGCTCTCCTATGTGCAGGATTGGGCCACGATCCACGACCTCTCCGGCGGCGCCATGGTGCAGACCGGCAGCGAGCTCGACGTCGGCCTCAATGGCGAAGGCTTCTTTGCCATCCAGACCCCGGCCGGCGAACGCTGGAGCAAGGCCGGCAATTTCCAGCTCAGCGCCGGCGGTACCCTGGTCGATGCCAGCGGCAACCCCGTGCTCGGCGATGGCGGCCCGATCCAGTTCGGTCCCGAAGAAACCGGCATCCTGATCGGCACCGACGGTTCGGTCAGCTCCAGCGCCGGCCCCAAGGGCCGCCTGCGACTCGTCGAATTCGCCAATCCGCAGGAACTGACCCGCGAGGGCAGCAATCTCTGGGCTGGCGGCGAACCACTGGTCGCCACCAACACCCGCGCCATGCAGGGCTTCATCGAAAAGTCCAATGTCTCGGGCGTGGCCGAAATGGCCGAAATGATCCGCGTGACCCGCGCCTATGAATCCGCAGCCAACCTTGCCCAGAAGCAGGATGAACTGCGCCGCAATGCCATCCAGGCCCTTGGCCAGGCCAACGCGTAATCCGGAGTAGATGCCATGAAAGCCCTTTATATCGCATCGACCGGCATGAGCGCGCAGGAACGCAACGTCGAAGTCATCTCCAACAATATCGCCAACATGCGCACCACTGGCTTCAAGCGCCAGCGCGCCGAGTTCGAAGACCTGCTCTACCAGCAGGTGACCCGCGCTGGCGCCTCGACCTCCGACCAGGGCACCATGGTTCCTGCTGGCCTCGAGATCGGCGCCGGTGTGCGCACCGTCTCCACCCCGCGCGTGATGAGCCAGGGCGGCGTCAACATGACCGAGCGCGATCTCGACGTGGCCATCCGCGGCGAAGGCTTCTTCATGGTGCAGCTGCCCGACGGCCGCACCGCCTATACCCGTGACGGTTCGTTTGAACGCTCGGCTGAAGGCGAGATCGTCACCTCGACCGGCTATGCGATCGATCCGGGCATCACCATTCCAGGCACCGCTTCGGACGTGGCGATCGGCCCCGACGGCACGGTCAGCGCCGTTCTCGATGGCGACGCCGTCTCCACCAATCTGGGCCAGTTGCAGATGGCCCGCTTCGTCAACAAGTCGGGCCTTGAATCGCTCGGCGACAACCTCTTCCTCGAAACCGCAGCCTCCGGTCCTGCCCAGGTCGGCGTCCCCAATGGCGACGGCATCGGCAACCTGCTCCAGGGCTATCTCGAACTCTCCAACGTCAATTCGGTCACCGAAATCGCCGACCTCATCGCCGCTCAGCGCGCCTACGAGATGAACGCTCGCGTCATCTCCGGCGCCGACGAGATGATGCAGGCCACGAGCCAGCTGCGCTGATAGGAGCCAGGTAGATGAAACTCCGTTCCGCCCTCGCCACCCTGACCACCCTGCTCCTGGCCAATACGGCCTCGGCTGCCCCCGTGCTGCGTGGCGACATCATCGTCGCCAATTCACTGGTCACCGTCGGCGACATGTTCGAGGATGCCGGCGCCCAGGCCGAAACCGCCCTCTTCCGCGCCCCCGCCCCCGGCACCAGCGGTCACGTACCGCTGGCCGATGTCACCGCCGCCATGACCCGTATCGGCGTCACCCAGTTCGACCCTGCCGGTCTGACGGCCATCCGCGTGACCCGCTCCTCGGCCCTCGTCGACGAGACCATGCTGGACGCGCTGCTGACCCAGGACCTGACCACCCGCGGCATCATCACAGGCGATATGAGCCTCGATACGCTCTTCACCCCCGCCTTCACCCCCATCGAGGCCGAAGACGTCGCCAATCCAGCCAGCATCATCAGCCTGCGCTACCTGCCCGGCAGCGGCGCCTTCACCGCCCGTCTCGCCATTGCCGGCAAGGCCGAGCCTGTCGATGTCACCGGCACGATCGAGCTGATGGTCGAGGCGCCCCATATCACCACCACCCTTCCCGCCGGTGCCCTGCTGGCCGCCGACAATATCGAGATGCGCCCCGTGCCCCTCAAGTTTGTTGAAAGCCAGGGCATGGTCCGCATCGAGGACGTGGTCGGCAAGACGCTGACGCGCCAGAGCCGCCAGGGAATGATGCTGCGTCCCAGTGACATCACCACCCCGGCCCTGATCGCCAAGAACGATGCCGTCACCATCTATTTCCGCAAGGGCCTGATGACCCTCAGCGTCAAGGGCCAGGCCGTGACCAGCGGCGCCAAGGGCGCTCCAGTCCAGGTGCTCAACCTCATGTCCAAGCGCGTCATCAGCGCCACCGTAATCGCCCCTGGCGCAGTCGAGGTCGGCACCGACCCGCTCGCTCTGGCCGGCTTGTAATTTTCAGGAGACCCCAAATGAACCTCGTCAAGATCGCCACCCTCCTGACCCTGGCCGCAGCACTGACCGGCTGCGCCACCACCGACAAGCTCGCCGCCATCGGCACGACCCCGCCGCTGACCGCCATTGCCGACCCGACCACCACGGCAGGCTACCAGCCGGTGCACATGCCCATGCCCGAGGCCATTGCCGACACCTACCAGCCGAACTCTCTTTATCGGACATCTGCGCGCGGCTTCTTCAAGGACGAACGCGCTCACCGCATCGGCGACATCGTCACCATCCTCGTCACCATTAATGACAGCGCCAAGATCGCCAACACCACCCAGTCGGGCCGCAGCTCGTCCAATGCCGGTGGCCTCGGCGGCATCTTCGGCACGGTCGTCGAAGGTGTCAGCGGCGGTGCCATCGATCCGGCCACCGCGCTCGAGATCGAATCCTCGTCCAACAATCGCGGCAATGGCTCGGTCAACCGCTCGGAAAGCCTCGAAACCTCGATCGCCGCCGTCGTCACCCAGGTCCTGCCCAATGGCAATCTGGTCATCGAGGGCCGCCAGGAAGTGCGCGTGAACTTCGAAGTCCGCGACATGATCGTGGCCGGTATCGTCCGCCCATCCGACATCCAGGCCAACAACACGATCCTCTCCTCCAAGATCGCCGAAGCCCGCATCTCCTACGGCGGCCGTGGCCAGATCACCGACGTCCAGCAGCCCCGCTACGGCCAGCAGGCCATGGACGCCATCCTGCCCTTCTAAGAGGCGGAGATACCCAGTTTCCTCGTCGCACATTCCCCCAATGGTGCGGCGAGGCCCGGCAAGCCAGAAGGCTTTCGCCCGGCCGGCTCCAGAAAGACAACGGCCCATCCCAGAGGCGCAGTCCCCCCGGCTGCGCCTCTTCCCTTTTCGTCCTCAAGCTCGATGCCATCCTCCCCCGTTCACGGGGGAGGGGAACCGCCCAAAGGGCGGTGGAGGGGGGAGCCGCTTGGCCGGAGAAGAGGATGACCCCACCGATTGATGCGTGCCGCCCCCTCTCCACCACGCTACGCGCGGTCCCCCTCTCCCGCGAGCGGGAGAGGAAGCCAACCCAGGCATGTGTACCACCCGCCTTGCTCCCGCCGCCCCGCTGTGGAACACATCTCCCCACTCAAATCGGAGCCACGCATGTCTTTCGAAAAACTCGACGCCCTCGGCCGCAAACTCGAAGCGCTGGAACATGCGCTCTCCATTCTCGGAGCTGACGAAGCGACCCATATGGCATTGGGCGGCGGCGACAAGCGCGCCGAGGCCATGTCCAACCTGGCGGGCATGTATCACGAACAGGCAACCGCCCCCGAAATTGCGGACTGGATCGAGGCTGCCCGTCCCGAGAGCGAGGACCAGAAACTGGCGCTGGCCGAGTTCAAGCGCCAATATGTCAACGCCACCTGCCTGCCGACCGAATTCGTCGAGCGCCGCACGGCGGCTACCATGCGCAGCGAACAGCTCTGGCGCGACCTGCGCGCCAAGGGCGACTGGGACAGCTTCCTGCCGGCCCTTGAAGGCGTCGTGGCCCTCGTCCGCGAGGAAGCCCAGCTCCGCGCCGACGCGCTCAAGCTCGCGCCCTATGATGCCCTGATGGATCAATATGATCCAGGCAATCGCACCGCCGACCTCGACCTGGTCTTTGACGACCTCAAGACGTTCCTCAAGGGCTTCGTGCCCGAGGCGCTGGATGCCCAGGAGCGCCGTCTGGCGAAGCGCCCACGCAAGACGCTGAACGCGCCCTATCCGATCGAAAGGCAGCGCGAACTGGGCCTTGCCGCCATGCGCGCCGTGGGCTTCGATTTCACCCATGGCTCGCTCGCCGTCTCGCATCACCCCTTCTGCGGTGGCGTGCCCACCGACGTCCGCATGACCACGCGCTACCGCACCGATGAATTTCTGTCCTCGCTGATGGGCGTGCTGCATGAAACCGGCCACGCGCTCTACGAGCAGGGCCTGCCAAAGGATTGGTCACATTGGCCGCTGGGCAAGGCACGCGGCATGGGCATCCACGAGTCGCAGTCGCTGTTTGTCGAAATGCAGCTCTCGCGCAGCCCCGAATTCTGGGAATTTGCCTTGCCGCTGGTGCATCAGCATCTGGGCGAGGACGCCATTCCCGGCTGGGACATCGGCGACATTCTCAACGAAGTGAACTTCGTCCAGCGCGGCTATATCCGCGTCGATGCCGACGAGGTCACCTACCCGCTCCACGTCATCCTGCGCTACGAACTGGAACAGGACCTTGTCAATGGCAAGCTCGAAGCGTCGCAGATCCCCGAGGCCTGGGACGCCAAGATGACCGAATATCTGGGCATTTCCACCATCAACGACCCCAAGGACGGGCCGATGCAGGACGTGCATTGGCCCGGCGGCGCCTTCGGCTATTTCCCCAGCTATACCCTTGGCGCCATGATCGCCGCCCAACAGTGGGCTGCGCTGGAAAAGGCTCAGCCGGACGTTCGCGACGATATCCGCAAGGGCGACTTCACCGGCGTCAATCAGTGGCGGGCCGACAATATCTGGAGCCAGGGCTCACGCTGGTCGACGCCTGACCTCATCACCCGCGCCACCGGCGAACCCCTCAACGCCGACTTCTTCAAGAGCCATCTCAAAAACCGCTACCTGGCCTAGCCGGGTTGACACATCTGCGGATGCGCCTATTTTCAGGCGCATCCGCAGCACAGACCGGACGGTACCCAATGGATTTCAACGTGGACGACGCAATCACCCGCATCGATCACCTGGAATCCGCCCATGCCTGCCTCCATCACGCTGCACCAGCTTTCCCAAGCCACACCTGACAATCACCCGCTCTTTGCCAATCTCGACCTCTCCTTCGGCCCCGGCCGAACGGGACTGATCGGCCGCAACGGCACGGGCAAATCCACCCTGCTCAGTATCATCGCCGGACTTATCCCCCCTGCCTCGGGCTCGGTTACCATCCAGGGCTCGATCGGGCGCCTGGAGCAAACCGTGCAGGTGAATAGTCAAACCGTGGGCGACCATCTCGGCGTCAGCGCCGACCTCGCCCGCCTCGACCGGCTCGAACAGGGCACTGGCACGCTCGACGATGCCGGCGAGGCCGACTGGACCCTGCCCGGCCGCATCGAAACGGCGTTGAAACAGGTCGGCCTGCCCGCCTATGACACCAATCGCCCCCTGACCGCGCTCAGCGGCGGCCAGCGGACGCGTCTCGCGCTGGCACGGCTGATCCTGGCCGAACCCGACATCATCCTGCTCGACGAGCCGACCAACAATCTCGACATGGATGGCCGGCAGGCCGTGGTCGACCTGCTGCACGGCTGGCGCGGTGCGGCCATTGTGGTCAGCCACGACCGTGCCCTGCTGCGCGAAATGGACGCCATTGTCGAATTGACCACATTGGGCGCCAAGACCTATGGCGGCAATTGGGATGTCTATGCCGAGCGCAAGGCGCTCGAACTCGCCTCGGCCGAGCACGAGCTCGACACCGTCACCCGCAAGGTGGCCGAGATCGACCGCAAGATTCAGGCCGTGGCCGAAAAGAAGGCCCGCAAGGACGGCGCCGGCAAGCGCAAGGCGGCCAGGGGCGACATACCCAAGATCATGCTCGGCGGCATGAAGGAAAATTCGGAAAACACCAGCGGCGGCAACACCCGCCTCGCCAATCGCCTGCGCAGCGATGCCGCAGAAGCCGCCGGTGAAGCGCGGGCCAGGATCGAAATCCTGACGCCGCTCAGCGTAACGCTGACCTCAACCAGCCTCCCGGCCGGCCGCACCGTACTGCAGGCGGACAACCTGACTGGCGGACCGGACGAGAGCAGCCCTATCATCCGCAACCTGTCGCTGCAGATGATCGGTCCCGAACGCGTCGCCATCACCGGCCCCAATGGCTCGGGCAAGACCACCCTGCTCCGCCTGCTGACTGGGGCCCTGCAACCCCTCGACGGCACGGCGCGCATCCTCGTGCCGCATGCCGTCCTCGACCAGACGGTGAGCCTGCTCGATCCAGCCCTGTCCATCCGCGACAATTTCCGCGCGCTCAACCCCGACGCCGACGAGAATACCGGTCGCGCGGCGCTGGCCCGCTTCATGTTTCGCGCTGACGCGGCGCTGCAACGGACCGGCACGCTGAGCGGCGGGGAAATGCTGCGCGCAGGCCTCGCCTGCACCATCGGCGGCAACCACCCGCCGCAACTGCTGATCCTCGACGAACCGACCAATCACCTCGATATCCATGCCATCGAGCAGGTCGAGGCAGGCCTGCGCGGCTATGACGGCGCGCTGCTGGTGGTGAGCCACGATCCGGACTTTCTCGAAGCCATCGGCATTACCCGGAAAATATCTCTCCCGATGAACGGAGTCTGAACCGCCATTTCAGGCGCCGTTCCAAATCACGGCGCTAATTCTCGTGTCATCGGCAACAAGCGCTCCAGAGGGAAGCGCCGCCGAGACAGGAGAGACAAGAAATGATCCGCCCGCTCATCATCACCGCCGTCACCGCTCTCGCCATCACCGCAATGGCTGCGCCCGTTCTGTCCAACGACGTCTTCGTCAACCAGTATGGCTGGGGCAACCAGGCCGGTGGCCAGCAGAACGGCTGGTACAACAAGTTCGGCGTGCATCAGACCGGCAAGTGGAACAGCGCGACCGGCAAGCAGAATGGCGGCAACAATGTTGGCGCCGTCGGCCAGCAGGGCAAGTGGAACAACGCCCAGACCAACCAGACCGGCTGGAACAATGCCGCCGGCATCGGTCAGTTCGGCAACAACCACAATGCCATCGTCACCCAGGACGGCAATGGCAACATCACCGCCGGCGTCCAGACCGGCAATGGCTGCAGCGCCAACGTCATCCAGGGCGGTTCGGGCAATGTCACCGCCTTCGTCCAGGCCTGCCCCTGAGCGCTGACCGACAGGAGGGTCACATGAGCATTTCCATCAAGACCGGCAGCACCATCGCCCTCGGCCTCGTCATCGCCGCCATCGCTGCCGGCACCGGCATGGCCAATCCGGGTCCTTCCGCCGACGGCATTCAATGCGGCATCGCCCGTAGCCAGCACAACGGCATGCAGCAGCTCGAAGCCAGGATCGTCAGCCCCAAGTCACTGAGCGGCGAATACCGCCTCGTGATCCAGAGCGCCTCCAATGGCGGCTCGTCCAACATCAGCCAGGGCGGCGAATATGTTGCCCGCGCCAATGAGCACACCACGCTCGGCAGCGTCACCGTCAACGCCGGTGCCAGGACCACTGTGACCTTCGACGTTACCGCCAACGGCAAGAAACTCGATTGCAGCCAGGACCTTGTCCGCCAGCTTTGAATCAATGTCCCAAGGGAGAACCGTCATGAAACTCACCAAGACCATCGCCGCAGTCCTGATCCTTTCGGCCAGCCTCGCCGCTCCGGCCATGGCCGGTGGTCAGTTCAGCTTCAGCTATTCGCCCAGCAAGGCCGAACACCAGCAGGCACTCGGCGCAGGCCTGCAGATCTATTCGCTGGTCAAGGGCCTCTCGTCCAAGGGCGCCAATGTCAGCCAGAACGGCAACAACAATGCTGCCGGCTTCAACCAGAACGGCTATGGCAACAATGGGTTGATCGTCCAGGAGGGCAATGGTCACCAGGGCCAGGTCCAGCAATATGGCAATGGCAACAATTGCGGCCTGTTCCAGTTCGGCAAGAACAGCCAGGGCCAATGTGCCCAATATGGCAACGGCCAGTCCAGCATCACCACGGTCTTCGGCTTCTAGTTCAAGAACACCGTGACCGTGTCACCCCGTCCCGCCGCATCGACTACCGACAGCGTCACATAGCCCGGCCCGTCAGGATTCCAGCTGCTCTGACGGGCAAACTCGGGACGACCGATCGGCGCGCCATTGGCGAAATAGGTGAAGGGCGGCACGCCGTTGCGAACTTTGACCATCAGCGGCGACAGCGAGCCGGTGCTCAACCCCAGGTCGACATCGACGCCATCGCCGGGAAAGGCTATCTCCGGCGCCGCATCGCGCGCGACGAGGTCTTCGTCAGGATGGCGGAAACGCTTGAGCGGAGCGGGCAATTCGCTGTTGGAGGCAAACGCCACGCCTTGTGGCGCACGCGGCAGCGGCGCCTTGCGATTTCCAAGCCTGTCAAAGGCTTCGAACAGGATCGGTGCAGCGCCGGTGATACCGGCCAGGCCCGGAACCGGGGCTCCATCAGGTCGGCCGACCCAGACGCCGATCACCGTATTGCCATCGAAACCGATAGCCCAGGCATCCCGATAGCCATAGGACGTGCCGGTCTTGTAGGCGATCCGGCCGGGCGAACCGTTCAAGGGCGGCGGCACGTCGGCCAGGATGTCAGACACATACCAGGCCGCCACCGGGTCCAGCACCGGCGCAGCATGCTGGGCGACTTCTTGTGGTCTGATCCCGTCATGCAGCGTCACCGGCACGCCGCCATTGCCAATGGCGGCATAGACCGAAACCAGATCGCGCAGAGTGATGCCGACGCCACCCAATCCGACCGCCAGACTTGGCGCCGTATTCACCGGCAGGCGCGGATCGGCATGGGCACGCCGGATGCGCGACACCAGCTTGGCCGGACCGACGGCGTCGAGCACGACCACGGCGGGAATGTTGAGCGACTCCGTCAGCGCGTCGTGGATGGTCACCGTGCCGCGATTGAAGCCGTCGAAATTGACCGGCACATAGGCCCCGAAGGCAGTCGGACGATCCTCGATCAGGCTCTGCGGATGGGCAAGGCCCTGTTCGAAGGCAAGGCCATAGATCAGCGGCTTGAGGGTGGAGCCCGGAGAGCGGATAGCCGAGGTCATATCGACAAAGCCCGCGCTCTGCGTGGCGAAAAGACCAGCCGAACCGATGGAGGCCAGCACTTCGCCGGTGTGGATGTCGGCAGCGACGATGGCGACCGAAACCTTGGGATCAAGAATGCGCGCCCGGCCGGTGGCGAGACGCTCCAGCGCTTCCTGCAACCGCTTGTCGATCGTCAGTTCAACACTGCGCGCCTCAGGCTGCGCCTTGACCGCCTGTTGCGCCATATGCGGGGCGAGCATCGGGAAGGCGCGACGCGCCTGCGGCACCGGCTCATGCTTGGCGGCAGCCGCCTCTTCGTCGGGCAAGGCGCCCATAGCGACGAGCCGATCGAGCACCATGTCGCGACTACGCTGCGCCGCCTGCGGATCACGGTCGGGGCGACGGGCCTCGGGGCTCTGCGGCAGGGCGACCAGCAGCGCCGCTTCGGCCGTGGTCAGCCGCGCCGGCTCCTTGCCGAAATAGGCCAGGCTCGCCGCACGGACGCCTTCGATATTGCCGCCATAGGGCGCCAGCGTCAGGTACAGGTCGAGGATCTGCGCCTTGCTGAGCTCATGTTCGAGCCGGTCAGCATGAACCATCTGCCGAACCTTGCCCCAGAGATTGCGGGTCGGCTCGCCCTCGATCAGCCGCGCCACCTGCATGGTGAGGGTGGAGCCGCCCGAGACAACGCGTCCCCCTGCCCCGACGAACTGCCCGGCGGCCCGCGCCATGCTGCGCCAGTTGATGCCAGCGTGGTTCTGGAATTCCTGATCTTCATAAGCCACCAGCATGGCGATGAATTTGGGATCAACCTGGCTGCGTTCGACCGGCAAGCGCCAGCGCCCGTCAATGGTTGTGAACGGCCGCAGCAATTGCCCATTGCGATCCGAGACGGCAACCGAAACCGGCAGCGTCGCGACATCGGGCGTCGGCGGCAGAGTCTGCGCCATGCCGATCAGCATGGAATTGAGCTGGATACCCCCAGCGACCACAAGGACGAAGAGGCTGAGGCCGCTAAGGGCCAACCAGCGCTGCCATGGCCGTGGGGTGGTCTCCTCCCCTCGCAGCTCTCTAGCCTGCATGTCGCCCCACCCATGATGTCATCCCGGCCTTGAGCCGGGATCCATCCTGAGATCTCGGGATGGACCCCGGCTCAAGGCCGGGGTGACACCGAGTTTGCGGGCAGTTCTGCGCTGCACTCATGGTCCAGTCGAAGAGACCACGATCGTGCCTGCCGCCGTATTGGCCCGGTATTCGGGACGATACATGTCTTCCACCGTTGTACCGGGCAACACGAACGTGCCTGGCGAGACGGCGCGGACCAGATAGGCGGTCTGGAAACTGCCTTCGTCCGAATAGTAGCGGAAGGCCGCCACATACTGATCGGTGCGCGATTCCACATGGTTGGCGCTATCGAGCTGCAGCCAGCTGAAATCCGCCACGCCACCGCCGGCCGAAAGATCGGGATTCTCGATCTCGAAACCCGCCGGCAGCGGATCGGCCACCACATATTGACCCGAGCCCATCTGTTCCGGCCGCACGGTCAGCACGACCACGAAGCGGTCGTTCTGCGCAATCGGATCGATTTCGATATCGACCGGCGTGCCATCGGGCTTGAAGTATTCACGGATCACGGTGAAGCCATTGCTGGTTTCCTCCGGCGCCACGGATGGATAGCCGGTGACAGTCACTTTGGCCTCGGTGGCATTGTCGCCGGTATTGGCGATCTCCACGGGGGCAAAATCCATCTGCTCGTAGCTCTGGTAGACCTGACCCGTCAGGGCCTCGCCATCCAGCGTTATCGAGCCGTCCGTGGACGCCTGACCCAGCGCTGCCGCAGCCAGCAGCGTCCAGCTATCTTCCTGCGTCGAGGTGTAGGACTTCCGATCGCGCAGCTTGGCAAGCTGCGTGGTCAGGCCAGTCAGGTCCACGCCTGCCGGCTTGAACTCGGCGGCCAGGGCCAGCACGCCAGCCGTGTCGCGCAGCTTCGTCCCATAGTCGCTACGATTGCGCTTCTCGGGCTCGGAGAGACCGGCAATAGCCGCCTCGAAGGCCGATTTGGCACGACCCGGATCGCCATAGAGCGCCAGCGCAGCACCAAGCTGGGCCTGGGCCAGCGGCGAGCCGAAGGCAGACAGGCGGGCCTCGTGATAGTAGCGCAGGTCGCCCATGGAGACCCGGCCAGCGCGCGCCAGATCATAGAGCGCATAAGCCACGTCTTCCCCGCCATTGTCGAAATCCGAAGCATAGGACAGCTGGTTGGAGAGGTTGTCGAGCGCCATGGTCATGGCCTGTTCCGGCACCGTATAGCCCGCCGCCTTGGCGCGCAGCAGGAAGTCGGTGACGAAGCCATCGAGCCACAAATCGCCGCCATCGAATGGGCCCCAGAGCCCGAAGCCACCGCCCGACGTCTGCTTGGACAGCGTCGTCGCGATTGCCTTGGTGACCGTGTCATTGAGCTCTTCATCGCCGCCCAAGCCAATCATCTTGGCCACATCGTTGAGATAGAGCAGCGGCAGCGCACGGCTGGAGGTCTGCTCGGCACAACCATAGGGGTAGCGATCGAGCGAGAGCAGCAGGCCCGGCACGTCGAGGCGCGCCAGAGGACCAATGGCCAGCGTCATCTGGCCGGTATTGGCCATATAGCTGTCGAAGAAGTCGTCGCCCACGGTGACGCGTTCGCCGGCCGGAATGGGCAGCAGTCGCGCCGTGGTAACGGGCGCGCTGATCGGCCGGACGCCGAGCAGCAGTTCCTTCTTCTGTTCCGTGCCATCGGGCGCGGTAATGGTCAGCACCGCCGGCCAGTCGCCGATCTGCATGCCATTGAGCGCAAGGTTGAGCGATGTTCGATCGCCCTCGCCCAGCTCGATGTCGCCGCTTTCTTCGGGCGTGGCAATGCCTTCGCCGGTATTGAGCGTGATCCCATAGGAGCCGGCAGCACCGGCCACGTTGTTGATCTCGACCAGCAGGCGCGACTCGTCGCCGACACGCAGGAAGCGTGGCGGGCTGAGCGTCACCACTACCGGATCGCGCACGATCACATCGGCCGAAGCATGACCCACGGCGGATTCCGTCCAGGCCATGGCCATGACGCGCACCGTGCCGGAGAAATCGGGCATGTCGAAAGTGACCGTTGCCTTGCCGTTTTCGTCGACTTCAACGATGCCGGAATGGAGCGCCACGAGGACCGAAGTCGCCGGCGGCGTGCCGGTGCGCGACGAACCACCGTCGCCGCCCGAACGCATGGCGCCGGCCATGCCCTGGGTCGGATCGATCAGCGAGCCATAGAGGTCGCGGATATCCATGCCGAGCTGGCGCTGGCCGAAATACCAGCCATCCGGATCCGGCACCTTGAAATTGGTGAGATTGAGAATGCCCAGGTCCACCGCGGCAACAGCCACATAGGCCGTCTCGCCGGCGGCTACATTGCCCAGGTCCACCGTGGTGGTGAAGCTCTGGCGCGGCAGCGTTTCCTTGGGCAGGTCAAGTTTCACATCGAGCTGGCGATCGCCCGGATCGACATCGGCAAAGGCCAGGCCCAATGCACGCGATGGCATGCGCTTTTCGCCGACATCGGACGGACGATAGAGCACCGCCGTCACATAGGCGCCGGGACCCCATTCCTCGGTGACTTCCAGCGGCACGGTGGTGCCACCCTCGGGCACGTCAACCGCCTGCATGGCGATGACGCGATTGTCGATCACCATGACCAGAGCCGTGCCGGCAAACTGCGGGTCGAGCTTGAGATTTGCCGTATCGCCGACCTTGTAGGCCGGCTTGTCCAGCGCGACCTGCAATGTATCGGGCGTGTCCGACCCGGCGTCGGCATAGTAATAGCCGGCGTAGAATTCATAGCTCGATGATGTATCGCCGCTCGACACCTCGACGCGATAAAGGCCCCAATCGACATTGGCGCCGATCGTCACCGGACCGCCATCGGGCGTCTCGGCCGTGCCGGTCGCGACTTCGCGGGTGGTGGTGATGCCTTCCCACTGCCAGGTGGAGCCGCTGCGATACCACTGGTAATTGGTCTCGACGCGGGAAATGGTCCAGTCGATGCCGGACTTGGCCACGGCTTCGCCCTCGGGCGAGACGGCCAGGATATCGAACTGCGCCTCGCTGCCTTCGCCGAGGCCCATGGCATCGGCAAACACCGGCTTGATGCCGAGGCGGTCGGTGCTGGCCAGAACCGGGCGGCTGATGCTGCGCTCGATGCTGCGACCATTGCTGTCGACAAGACGCAACAGAAGCTGCGCTTCAAGCGGCTTGGTCGTCACATAGGGTTCGGGCACCACGACTTCGGCCACGGCATTGCCCGCATCATCGGTCGTGCCGACCACGCCCAGCGGCTCACGGGTGGTTTCCACCGAGTCATCCAGCCGGCCGAACGTATAGCCGGGAAAATCGGCAAGGCTCGAAGAAGGGCGAACGATCGCATCGGCCTCAATGGCGAGACCCGGTGCCGTTGCGCCATAGAGATATTTCGCTGCGACATCGACCTCGGTGGCGACACCGGTCTCGATTGGGCCATCGGCGGCACTGACCTCGAAGGCCAGCCGTTCGGGTTCGAAATCTTCCACAAGGAACGACGTGCTCGACAGCGCTTCCGCCTTGGGATCGGCATAGAGCCGCGCCGTCCACGAGCCGCGCATCGCTTCACTGACCATGGGTAGCGCGGCGAAATAGCCGCCAGCGCCCTGGTCATCCAGCACTTCGCGGGTGGCCACCACGCCATCGGGCCGCTCAACCTCAAGGGTCAGCTTGAGCCCCTTGACCGCATTGGCGCGCTCGTCGCGCAGCATGGCGGTGAGATAGACCGTCTCGCCCGGACGATAGACGCCGCGCTCGGTGGTCGCAAAGACATCGAGCGGACCCGGCGACGGCCGGCCCTCGACGCCGCGATCGGTCAGATCGAAAGCCGGGCGGGAAAGATCGAGGAAGGCATAGTCGCCATCCGCGGTCTCGGCCACCAGCAATTGCGGCGCCCTGCCCCCGGTGCCACGGGCCAGCCCCGGCGCAAACACGGCGCGGCCATCGGCATCACTCGTGGCTTCACCGAGGATTTCATTGTTCTTGGCAACGAGGCGCACGGTCGTATCGGCAATCGGCTGCGCATCGGTGAGGCTGCGCACGAAGGCATGGACACCATCGTCGCCCTCGACCGTGGTCAGGCCCAGATCGGTGACGATGAACCATTGCGTGGCCAGATCGGACCAATATTCGTCGTCGCTTTCGCTGATGCGGGCGGTGATGACATAGGCGCCCGGCTGCAATTGGCCGATGGCGTCGGCGACCGGAATGGCCGTGGTGGTCAGCGCATTGGCATCGCCACGGGCCAAGTCGACCTCGCCGGTCCATACCTCTTCGCCGACGCGATCGGCAATATCCTCGGCGCCATATTGGGAGAGATTGCCCTGGAAAATCCCGTCGCGCACCGCGGTCGCAATCGAGCGATCGCCGATACGGTAGATCATCACGTCCGCTGTCTCGGCATTGACCGAAGTGATCGGCAACCCGCCGCCGAGCCCAGCCGGCATCACATAGGCAGTGTTGGCAAAGCCGACGAAGGGCGCGCGATCGGGCACATAAACGTCGAGCACCACATCCTTGGACAGGCTCTCGCCATCGGCCGACTTGAGGCCGGCGCGGAAGCGGATGTCATAGCGGCTGCCATGCGACAGACCCTCGACGCAAATCTGCTGCTGCTCGGCCTCGACCGAGGCCTGCGGCGTGTCGGCGACCACGACAAAGGCCGAAATATCATTGCTGCCCAGCGGCAGCGGATCGGAGAACACGGCACAGATGCGCGGCGAGGCCGCATCGGCATCCACGACATGCTCGGTGACGCGGAAGCCATGCTGGGCGACGACATCGTCGAGATGCTGTGCCACCGCGTCATTGGGCGAGAGGTCCAGGCTCAGGCGATAGGTCGCGATCGACTCGCGCCACATTTCGCGGAATTCCAGCGCATTGGCCAGCGCCGCCAGGGAATCGGCACGGTCCGCACGCTCCGTGGAGCGCAGGAAGGCATTCATCGCCGCCGACCGGGCGGTCATCGACAGGTCGTAGCTATTGTCGCCTTCCGACTGGCCCTGCACAACTTCGGCGCGGCTGAGCGCGGCCTGGGCCAGCGCCTGCCAGACGGCACGATCATTGGGATTGATGGCCAGCGCCTGGCGCCAGGCGACCATGGCGGACACGACATTGTCCTCGGCCATGGCCTCGTCGGCCGATTCCACCAGACCCGCATAAGTTACCTTGGGCGGCGGAGCATCTGTCAGCGGCAGGTCGCTGGCAAAGCGCTTGGCCGTGTCGATGATGTCCTGCGCCGGGAACGGCAGTTCTGCCTGGCGCGTGGCATCAATCACCGCTGGCGATGGCGCGCGGCTGACGCGGCCCGAGGTGGCACCATCGAACTGGGCCTCCTCGCCGGCCGCACCCTTGAGGAAACACCAGTTGGCCTGCGGATTGAAGGTGAAGGCGCGGCAGATATTGTCATCGACACAAGCGGCCGTGCAGGCGTCGAGGTCGACATCCTTGAGGATGGAATAATCCGCCCCCGGCAGATCGACATTGTCGAGAATGGTGATCTTGTGATCCTGCGCCATGGCGCCTGTAACGCCCGCAGCAAGAACCAGCGCCAGACCTACCCGGCGCAGCGTCGCGACCACCAGCTTCATGATGCCCTCCCAATAATGCCCGGGCACCATATGGGTCAGCGACTTTGACGGAAGCAAGACAGAAGTCTTGGGGTTACCGGAATATTAAAAGCAAAGGCCCGCATCATTGGGGGCCAGAAGAAACAAATGCCGGTTCGATCAGGAATGTTTTTGCCGGAGCCGCTCGGCCTTGGCCTGCGCTTCGTCGCCGCGGGTCACGAAATACACCACAACCGCAACAAGCAGGGAGCCGATGGGCAGAACGCTGACGGCCAGAATATAGCTGAGATCGGTCATTCCTCTATCCCTTCGAGAAACCAGCGGGCCACCAAATGTAGGACGAAACTGCCAAGAAAACAAATGACGACACCGAATGTCAGTGGTCCAACCCGAACGCCCGCGCCGCCGCTCCCATAGATAAGTGCAGCAAGCGGAGCCAAACCTCCCACGGCAATCGTAGCCGACGCCAAGGTGTTAAAGTAGGTCGCAGTGATCTTGCGGCGTTCGTTGCGCGCCGCCTTGCTCAATAGCCTCATGCCCCTCCCCCCAAAACAAAAAGGCCCGCATTGCTGCGGGCCTCTAATTCTCTGCGGGATTATTCGTCCCGATACACCTTCTCGCGGCGCTCGTGCATTTCCTGGGCTTCCAGGCTCAGCGTTGCGATCGGGCGGGCATCGAGCCGCGCCAGGCCGATCGGGTCGCCGGTTTCCTCGCAATAGCCATAGGTGCCGTCGTCGATCCGCTTCAGCGCCGCGTCGATCTTGGAGATCAGCTTGCGCTGGCGGTCACGTGTCCGCAGCTCAAGCGAGCGATCGCTTTCCGAGCTGGCACGGTCGGCCATGTCCGGATGGTTCTGCGACTCTTCCTGAAGGTTCTCGAGTGTTTCGCGGCTCTCGCGGAGGATGTCATCCTTCCAGGCGTTGAGCTTGCCGCGGAAATATTCCCGCTGCCGCGGATTCATGAACGGCTCGTCGTCACTGGGCCGGTATTCAATCACTTCTGCAACCGATGACATCAGCAGACTCATCTCCCATGCGCCCCTAAGGGCGCCTATATAATCGTCTGGCGAGAAGCCCGCAAGCAAACAGATACGGCCTGCTTAATGTGGAAAAGCGCCAGTGCGTCAGGCGCATAGCCGATGTTTGACAACAATTTGATGACCAGCAGTCAGATGGCTGGATAACGCCCGAATTTCGCCAGTTCAACTCTGACACGCAGCTCGATGTCATCGAGAAGGCTGTCGAGACCCGGTTGAGAGCTTTCGCGCAACTGGCTGAGAACCGCCACCATGCCATCAAGCCGGGCCGTACTGACGGTGCCCAGCAGCAGATCGGCACGCATGTCTTCGAGCATGTCGAGGAGGCTGATGCCGCGCTTGAAGGCCTTCTTCTTGGCGGTCAGCGGCTCTTCTACCGCCTGCAGCGCAAGGATCGAGTCGATCCCGGTCATGGCCTGCATCGGCATCGCAGACGCCATTCGCGCCGGACCAGAACCGCCGGCCGGCACGAAATCCACGCCCGAGCCAGAGCCCTTGGCCGCATTGCTGCGCCCGGTGCCGGAGGTACGATTTGTGGTGTCGATGCGCAAAGCTGAGACTCAAATCATTTGCAAGCTCTGACCGGCAAAATCTGCCGCCAGCCGTTAACAGGAGCTTAACATGCCCGGCAAGAATTGCTTAGCGGCGAAACGACAACCGCGGAAGCGCTTGCAGCACCCTGAATTTATCTAACAGAAACAAGCGCATATAACCAATCGAGCGAACTGGCACGCTTTTCGCAATGCCCTTCACGATTGTCGCGCCATGGGGATGGCGGGACGTGACGACGGGGATAACGATGACCAGAACACCTTTGCGCAAGCTGATGGCCGCCTTTGCCATTGCCATGCTTGCGCTGCCGAGCATCGAGGCCAATGCAGCCGCTGCCCGCATCAAGGACATCGTCGACTTCGAAGGCATCCGTGAAAACCAGCTGGTCGGTTATGGCCTGGTGGTCGGCCTCAATGGCACCGGCGACAGCCTCAACAATTCCCCCTTCACCCGCCAGTCGCTGCAGTCGATGCTGGAACGTCTTGGCGTCAACACCGCCGGCGAGAATGTCCGCACGGCAAATGTTGCCGCCGTCATGGTCACTGCCAACCTGCCGCCGTTTGGCACCCAAGGCTCGCGCATCGACGTGTCCGTTGCCGCCATGGGTGACAGCGACAGCCTGCAGGGCGGCACGCTGCTGGTAACGCCCCTGCTCGGCGCCGATGGCGAAGTCTATGCCATCGCCCAGGGTCCGGTGAACATCAACGGCTTCAAGGCCGAGGGTGACGCTGCCAGCATCATTTCCGGCGTACCGACCACCGGCCGCATTTCTTCGGGCGCGCTGATCGAACGCGAAATCGAATTCCATCTTGGCGCGCAGACCTCGCTGCGCCTGGCCCTGCGCAATCCGGACCTCACCACCTCCCGTCGCATTGCGCTGGCCGTGAACGACTTCATCGGCGCCCCCACAGCGACCCCGGAAGACCCGGCCACGGTGCGTGTCACCCTGCCCCCGGGCTTTAACGGCAATATTGTCGACCTGCTGACCGACATCGAACAGCTGATGGTCGAGACCGACCAGCCCGCCAAGATCGTCATCGACGAAAACTCCGGCATCATCGTCATGGGCAAGGATGTGCGCGTGTCGAGCGTCGCCGTGGCGCAGTCCAACCTGACCGTTACCATCGCCGAAGACCCCACCATCGTGCAGCCGGCCCCTCTCAGCAATGGCGTCACCGCAGCCGAACCCAATACCCAACTCAATGCCAATCTGTCGGAAACCGCGCTGGCCGTCGTCAACGAGACCGTGACGTTGCAGGAACTGGTCGACGGTTTGAACGCCCTTGGTATCTCGCCGCGCGACCTGATCTCCATTCTCCAGGCCATCAAGGCTACCGGCGCCCTCCAGGCCGAGATCGAGGTGCTGTGATGGATATCCGCACCCCGACCCGCCAGCCCGGCTCGACCCTGACGCCCGCACAATATGAAAAGGTGCGTGCCCAGGCCGAGGAACTTGAAGGCGTCTTCCTCAACACGCTGACCAAGGAACTGTTCTCCTCGATCAAGACCGATGAGAGCGTCATGGGCGGCGGCTTCGGCGAAGAGACCTGGCGCTCGATGCAGTCCGAACAGATGGCCGCCAACATGGCCCAGAACGGCGGCCTCGGCCTTGCCGAACAATTGCTGCCCGACCTCCTGGCCATGCAGGAAGCAGCCAACAACCAGAACAAACTCCCGGGAGCCTTCAAATGACCGCCGCAGCCCGCCTCGCCGCCCTCGACAGCCTGCCAGCCGACGAGCTGTGCCAGATGGCCGAAATCGCGCTGGCCGCACTGGTCAACGTGATGAACGAGGAAACAACACTATTGCGCGCCGGTCATCTTCGGCAGGCAAGTATTTTGACGCCGGACAAGGCAAGACTTGCGCAGGACTACGTAGGCTTCGCCCGCTCTGTCCAGCGCCAGAGTGACCGCTTGAAAACCCAGGCTCCACAGGCGGTTGAGCGCCTTCGCCGCGGTCATGACCGGCTGGCAACCCAGATGGCCGAGAACCTGCGCGTTTTAGCCACAGCCCGCTTGGTCACCGAAGATCTACTTACAGATGTCGCCAAGACTGTCGGCCAGGCGAACAAGGCCAAGGCCTATGGG
This sequence comes from uncultured Devosia sp., assembly GCF_963517015.1. Taxonomy (NCBI): domain Bacteria; kingdom Pseudomonadati; phylum Pseudomonadota; class Alphaproteobacteria; order Hyphomicrobiales; family Devosiaceae; genus Devosia; species uncultured Devosia sp. The sequence goes on along the minus strand of NZ_CAUQDV010000001.1, from coordinate 1,833,951 downwards.
CGTTCCGGCGCCATGGTGAGCGATCCGGCGGCTTCCGCCCGTGGTCTGGCGGTTAATAGAGCTTTGTAATCATTTGCGATTATTTTGAATTAACTGCAACTCAAAGAAGAAATCGGTCAACAAGGTTCGTTACTGTATTGTCGATGGTCAAAGCGTGTACAGAAGGACACGACCACCATGTTGACAGCAATGATGCCGAACCCGATCGGGTCAACCAGTCTGAATGAATCGGCGCGGCCGAATAGCCGCCCCGTGGAAGCCGCCCCCGTCGCCCCGCCGAAGCCGGTCGAAGCCGCTGCTGCCAACATCCAGTATCAACGTGCGCCCCAGCCTCAGACCCAGCCAGAGGTCAAGGAGCAGGCGCCAACCGAATATGAAGCCCCGACCAGCGGCACAACCTTTGCTGCAGCTGTTCTGTCGGGAGCACTGACGCCAACGCCACAATCGCTTGGTGAACTCTACGCCCGCATTGGCGCGAGTGACATCCCAGAGTCGATGCAGATGCGTCTAAAAGATCTTCAGGTGTGATTGCCCCATGATCACCTCTTACTAGCGCCCGCAACAATTGTTGCGGGCGTCTTTGTTTCCGCAAATTCGATGAACTCTTGATCTGTATATGAAAATACAAAGTAGATCGAATTTTCCGATAAACGTCGGTGTCGGATTTAAGAACTTTTATAAGCGCTCAGGCATCTTCCAGCCAGTCTCAGAAAGAGGCGTCAAGCAACGAGTATCCTAGAAAGGGAACTTGCAAATGGTAGATATCAATCTCTCCAAGTCGGTCCGTTCGAACCTCTCTTCGCTGCAGAGCACTGCATCGCTGATGAACAAGACCTCGGATCGTCTCTCGACCGGTAACAAGGTCAACTCTGCCCTCGACAACCCCACCAACTTCTTCACCGCCAGCTCGCTCAACAGCCGCGCCGGCGACCTGAACCAGCTGATGGACTCGATGGCAAACGGCATCAAGACCATTGAAGCTGCCGACAACGGCCTGACGTCCATCACCAAGACCCTGGAATCCATGCAGTCTACCCTGCGCCAGGCTCGCCAGGACAAGACGTTCCAGACCAAGTCTTTCGAACTGTCCCCGACCGCTACCGGCAATATCTCGTTCAGCGGCGGCGCCATCGGCACCGCAGCGACCTCGATCGCCCTCGAAAATACCGACCTGACCGCCGCAGCCTTCGGTCTCGGCACGGCTCCTGCTGCCGGCACTGCCGGTACTGCTGGCCCGCCGGCAACCGCTGGTACCCAGGCTATCACCTGGGGTGGCAACCCGATCGACGTGAACAAGAACGCCAAGATCAGCTTCACCGCAACGATCGACGGCAATGCCCAGGAAATCGAAATCAGCCGCGCCGACGTGATGCGCGCCGGTAACGGCGACGGCACCATCAATGATGCGACCGAGTTCGCTTCCATCCTGACCGCCAAGCTCGGCACGTCGGGTTCGGCATCGGCCACCGGCAACGCCATCACCGTGACTTCGGCCACGACCGGCACGACCTCGTCGGTTGCCGTTGGCGCAGCCACCGTTACCGGCACTGCCTTTGCCGCTGACGAACTGGTCAAGACCATCAACGACAACCCGGCTCTGGCCGGCAAGATCCGCGCTTCCAACGACGACGGCAAGCTGCGCATCGAGAACCAGTCCACTCAGGAACTGAACATCGATGGCATCACCTCCGGCGGTATCGTCAACGGCACGGGCACTGCCTCCAAGATCGGTGGCAACACCGTTCGCGCCGACCTGGCCACCCAGTTCAATGAACTGCGCGACCAGCTCGACAAGCTGTCGGATGACGCGTCGTTCAATGGTATTAACCTGCTGCGTGGCGACAAGCTGACCATCACCTTCAACGAAACCGGCACGTCCTCGATCGACGTTCAGGCCAAGGATGAAGACCAGCTCAATGCCGCCAAGCTCAACGTCTTCGACGTCGAAGCACAGGATCTCGACAGCGATGGCAACATCGACAACCTGCTGTCGGGTCTCAAGACCGCACTGAACACGGTCCGTTCGCAGTCGTCTGCTTTCGGTTCGAACCTGTCGGTCGTGCAGAACCGTCAGGACTTCACGCAGAAGATGATCAACACGCTCGAAACCGGTGCTGGCAACCTCACCCTGGCCGACATGAACCAGGAAGCTGCCAACATGATGGCTCTCCAGACCCGTCAGTCGCTGGCCTCCTCGACCCTGTCGATGGCCAACCAGGCCGACCAGAACGTGCTCCAGCTGCTCCGTTAATCGGATCGGTTACATCGAACAGGAAGGCGGGCTCCCGGGCCCGCCTTTTTCTTTGTCCCTGCCCCGACGACAAAGCGCCACAAAAGGCGCTATTCTGTTTACCTCATAGATTCGAGGAGATGCGATTGGCGCTGAAGGTTGAACTCAAGCCCGGCGAAAAACTGCTGGTGGGCCAATGCATCATCACCAATTCGGACCAGCGCTCGCGTCTTTTCATCGAGGGCACGGCACCCGTGCTGCGCGAAAAAGACATCCTGACACCCGAGACCGCGGACACGCCGGGCAAGCGCGTCTACCTGGCCGTGCAACTGATGTACATCGACAACGACATTTCCACGCTGCAGGAAGAATATTTTAGCCTTGTCAATGACTTCGTCGCGGCTGCCCCCAGCACTTTATCAATTGCTGACCGGATCAATAACCACATCTTAACAGGCGATCTCTATAAAGCTCTCAAGTCAGCAAAAGAGCTGATCCAGTACGAGCAGGACCTGTTTGAACATGCATCAACACGGCGCAGCAGCCTACCAGCGGACCACCAAGACGGTTGAATCCCCGCGGGAGCGTGAAGCGGCTCTTCTGATGAAATCGGCGGCGTCGCTTCAGGCGGTTCGCGACACCTGGCCGGTCGATTTCGACCTTCTCCGCGACACCCTGACTTTCAATCGCAAGCTCTGGACTGTCTTCGTGACCTCCGCGACCCGCGAAGAGAACCCGATGCCAGCCCCCCTTCGCCAGAACATTGCCAATCTCGGCATGTTCATTCTCAACGAGACCCGCGAAATCCTCGACATGCCCAACGCCCCCACGCGTCTGGACACGCTGATCAACATCAATCGCCAATTGGCAGTCGGCCTCCGAAGCGCAGCCTGACATTGATGACATAGAACGCAACGGGCCCCAGAAGGGGCCTTTCGCTTTTTTGGGTCCTGCTTCTGCAAACAATTTGCCCGGCGCTCGGATCAGGTCCAAGGCCGGGCAATTGCTTGGAAGGTAAGTGTGTCGACTAGCGCAGGAAGTTCACGAGGCTCAGCTGGCTGACCATCGAGGTGGTCTGGTAACTGGCGGTCAGGCGGGTCTGCAGCGCCATGATTTCCATGGCCACGTCTTCCTTGCTCACCGTCTCGACATCGCTCAACAGGTCCAGCAACTGCGACTGATAGGCCGTGTGGCGCTCGGTGGCATTTTCCAGCGACTTGCGGGCAATGCCGAGATCCATGGTGATGATCTCGATCGAGCCCTTTTCCGAATTGTGCGATTCAGAAAGCTCGGCCTGCTGCCGCGTGGCCATGCCATCGAAGAAACCGGTCTGCAGACGATAGCCGTCCTGAACCTGCTTTTCGTAGTCGGCCAAAGCTGCGGTCCGCAACGGACCCTCGGGCTGTGCCATGGCCGCCGTCCGCACCGATTCAAGGCCCGAACGCACATCTTCTTCCGACGTGTAGGACGACACCGCGAGCGCAGCCTGCGAACGGATCATGCGGAGAAAGCCGCTTTCCGTGGCTTCCATGCCGTAGTTGACGCGAGCCGCGTCGTCGATCGAGGTCGATACGGTGCTGCGGGGGTTCTCGTTGGCGGGCGTGACCGTGCCATTATACCATTGAACATAGGTGCCATCGGCCGACACAAGCGTCTCGGGCTTGGCGCCGGCGGCAGGCATGAACGGCTTGCCACTCTCGTGGAAAAAGTCATTGGCGGCGGAAAACACCGAGGCAGCGCGCAGTTCCGTCTTGGACGTGCGCTCGAGCTGGCTGCCCAGCGCGGCCTGGAAATTGGCAGCCGTTTCTTCGGGCGTCGCGCCAATGGTGAACGAGCCATGCGGCGCCGGGCTCTCGGCGGTTGCCGTCAGCTTGATCTGGGTCTCTGTGCCATCCGGCATGGTCAGGCCGAGGCTGATGCTGTTGCCAACCGCAGGCTGCCCCGCAAACTGCACACTGAGCGACTTGGTGGGATCGGTCGCCGGTGACGGAGTGATGACCACGGCCGTATTGGCAGCCGTCGTCGAGGACGTCGAAATCTTGAAGCCGAAGGGATGGGCCCCGGCGCCATCTTCGCCCAGCGTCACCGTATCGGTCGCACCGGTCAGGGTCAGTCGGCCGGGCGCCTCGCCGGTCGTCGCATCATAGGCGTCATTGACACCATCGGCATCGCGACGCACCTCGACGGCACCCTCGAAGCCAGACTGGCCGCTGGCGCCCTTGAGCAGCACGTCGGTGGTCGGCAGCGGCGCCTGGTCGGTGATCTTGCCACCAAACAGATAGCGGCCTGCGACCTCTTCATTGAGCATGGTGACGACTTCGTCGAACCGCGCATGCGACAGGCCCGGCAGCGTCGCCATGTTGATGCCGCCCGTGCCATACTGGCCCTGCACCGCCGCATTGCGGGCCTCGCCCTCGATCTTGTCGAAGCGGGTCAGCGACTTGTCGAGAAAGCTCAGGCGCAGGTTGACCGTGTCGATGTTGCTGGAATAGCCGTCGATCTTGCTCAGGCGGTCGCGCACCGACAGGGAAATGGGCAGGTCGCGGCCCATTTCGGACAGTTTGGACGCCTTTTCGCCTGTGCCCAGCTGCATCTGCAGCGTGGCAAACTTGTCCTGCATCTTGGAGATGACGCCGAAGCTGGTCTGCAGGGGGAACATGGACTTGTTGACGATCATTTCAGTTCACTCCCTCAAGTTGCGGCAAACAGGGTGTCGAGCAATTCCTTGACGATCGACACGACACGGGCATTGGCGGCATAGGCATTCTGCAACTCGAGAAGGCGGGCCATTTCCTCGTCGACATTGACGCCATATTCGCTCTGCATCTGGTCGGTGAGCGTATCCAGAGTCAGCTGCCGATCCTCGAGCTTGGTCATCGCCGCATTGACGGTGCTGCCCTGGAAGTTGATCACCTGCGAGATGACATTGCCCAGGTTGCCGCTCAGCGGAAACTTGCTGCTGGCGCCCACCGGGCCATCACCCGAGACGAACTGCATGCTGTCGAGCTGCTTGATCAGATAGTCGGCGCGCTTCGAGTCGCCAAGCGTGCCGCCCGGCTGATATTGCACCAGCAGCTTGTTGTCGGCCAGAACGGCGCCATTGATACTGATGCGCGATGCAAAGCCCAGCTTCTGCGGCGGGTCGCCATCAAGATTGTTGGTATAGTTCTGGTTGCCGCTGTCCACAAACAGCGGCAGAGCCAGTTCGCCCTGGGTACCAGTGGCCGAAGCCAGCTTGGTCAGGCCCGAGACGTCGGTGGTGCCATTGCCGGTGAACTGCAGGTTAGCACCAACCGAATTGACCGAGACGTTGAGCGCCGGCTCGGTGCTGGTCGAGGTGGCGAACAGGGTCTGGAGCTGGGCCGAGGCATTGGCAGCCCGATCGGCATCGGTGGCGCCATTGTTGAAGTTGATGCCGAGGACGCGCGCGCCGCTGGTATCACGATAGTCGAGATCGGTCTGGGTCGTGTTGACGAGCTTGATCGTCTGCTCGACGCCGTTGACCTTGACCTTGAGCACCATGGAATTGCCCGGAGACATGCCGCCGGCATTGGCTTCATAGCCGCCGGTGATTTCGGTCCCCGGCGTCTGCACGGTCGAAAAAGCCAGGGCCAGTCCCGAAGCGATCTCGTCGAGCTGCTCCTGTGCTTCGACCAGCGTCTTGTCACGCAGCGTCACCAGCCCGGCCAGTTCCCCGCCCTGCAGCACGCCCTGCGAGATCAGGTCGATGGTAAGACCCGAGGGCGTCGTCAGGATCAGCTTGCCGACACGGCTGGCATCCGAATTGGGATCAAAGGTCGATGTCGCGTCCAGCGTGCCAGCGCTTTCGAAGCGGAACTGGGAGGCGCCATTGTCGAGAATGCCGACGCCCGAACGCGTCATCAGCGAGACGGTACCATTGGCGCGATAGTCAGCCTGGATGTCGATCTTTTCGCCAATGCCGGCAACGAGGCGATCGCGCTGGTCCTGCAGGGCGGCACGCGCGCTGTCGGTCATGCCCAGATCGAGCATGCGGGCATTAACCTCGCTCAGCGACGTCAGCATGCCGTTGAGCTCGTTGACGCTGGACGCCATCTGCCCTTCGGTTTCCTGACGCATGGTCTGGATATTGGTCGACAGGCGATTGAGCGTCTGCGCCATGGTCTGCGCGGATTCGAGTGCCGTCGCACGGACCGAATAGTCATCCGGGCTGGTGGCCAGCGACTGCATGGAATTCTTCAGGTCGCCATAGAGCGTATCGAGCGAACCGGCCGAGCCCGGCTTGCCCATGAAGCCCTGCAGGCGGTCGAGGAAGCTCGCCTGAACCGCCGAACTCGACGTGTCGGAAATCTGGCGATTGTAATAGGCCTGCAGGCTCGCGTTGAAGGCGCGGTTGGCGCCCATGGTGCGGGCATAGCTGCCGGTCTGCGAGTTGTAGTCGACAACGTTGAGCGACTGTTTGTGGTAGCCGGGCGTACCGGCATTGGCGACGTTGCGCGACAGAATGGACAGACCATCCTGGTTGATGCGCAAACCGCTCACTGCGTTGTTCAGCGAAGACGTCAAACCCATTTGATACGCCCTTTCACACTCTGCCCGGCGCCCTCGGCGCCGAGCCTACTGACTTGCTTCAGACCTCAGCGGATCATGTTGAGAGCTTCCTGCAGCATCTCGTCGGCGGTGGTCACGATGCGGGTGCCGGCCGAATAGGCCTGCTGGGTGACGATGAGCTTGGTGAACTCATCGGAAATGTCGGTGTTGGACGCTTCGAGCGAACCGCCCAGAATGCCCGTGCCGGTCAGATCGAGGATCGCTTCGCCCGACTCCGAAGTTGATGCGAACACACCGCCATCGAGACGCTTGAGCTGGTTGATGGCGTTGAACTCGGCCGTCACCACCTGGGCCATATCGATACGCTCACCGTTGGAATAGGTGGCGACCACGCGGCCATTGTCATTGATGGCGACCGACACGAACTCGCCTGCGCCATAACCATTCTGGTTGAGCGTCGAAACATTGGCCGTGCCGTTGACGTCTGCGAACTGGCTGAGGCCGTTGGTGTCGTAACGGAATTCGACATCGCCGATCTGCACGCCATTGACCGTGAGGTTGGGCAGAACCGTCGCGCCATCGGTCGGCGAAGCCAGCGAGCCGTTGGGCGAGAACTGGAAGCTCTCGGGAACCCGCGTCCACATCGTCTCGGCGCCGGCCGCATTGCTGTCCGACATGTAATATAGGTGCCAGACGTCGGCGCCGCCGGTTGCCGTGCTGGACACCTTGGCCCAGCGCATCTGTACGTTGGCCGGCGCACCGTTTTCGGCATAGACCGTGATGGCGCCACCCGAAATCGAGTTCGACAGGAACTGCGTGTTCTGGTTCGCCGGAATGGAATCGATGGCCGTGCCGTAAGGCACGGAGCTGACCGGCGGGGACGTCGTGAAGGCGATCGGCGTCGAGGTCGCGCCATCATTGGCACTGACGCCCAGCGACACGCCCGAACCCGGGGGCATGGTCACCGTCAGGCGACCGGTCGCGGAATCCCAGGCTACGGTCGACCCGCTGCCATTGGTGCGGGTGTTCATATGCGTCTGCAGATTGCTGACGATGGACGCCATGGTCGGCGCCGGGGTCGTGCCGATATTGATGTATTGGTTGGTCGCATTGTCCGTCGGGATCGTGCCGCCGTTGACGAAGTGATAGGTGAACGGCGCACCGCCGATGGTGACGGTCAGCGTATCGCCAGCCAGAGCAGGGACGTCGGCGGCCCAGGCAGCATTCGAGGTCGAATTTGCCGGCGTGAAGGTCGCGGTCGGATCATAGTCAGCCGCGCGGAACAGCTCGCTATTCGGCACAGTGGCGCGATAGGCACTCGGCTTGGGCAACTGCGGCAGGTTGGCCTGGTAGTTGATGCGATTGGTCTGCTGGGCCGGCAGGAAGGCATTGGACAGCTTGATCACTTCAGGAACCGAGCCGGAGATATTGCCCGTGGACGGATCGATCGGCAGGCCCTTGAGGTAGTAGCCGGCGCCATTGGCCAGATAGCCATCCTTGTCGATTTCGAAATCGCCGCGGCGGGTATAGAAATTGGTGCCGGCAAACACCGAGTTGCCGTCCGACTGGCCAGCCTTGGGCTCGACCACGAAAAAGCCATTCGAGTTCAGCGCGATATAGGTCTCGGTCGAAACCGTCTTGATATCGCCGGCTTCACCATTGGTGCCGCGCGACTGCGCGAGCACGGCGCCCGGAACCTGGCGACGAACCGGAGCATCGGGGATGAGATCAAGGAAATCGGTATCGATGCGCTTGTAGCCCGTGGTCTGGGAATTCGCGATATTGCCCGAAATGTTCTGAAGCGCATGAGACTGGGCCCGAAGACCGGTCACCGCACTGGAGAGCGCACCATAAATGCCCATCTGTTACTCCGTAAAACTCACTTGCGTCCTCGACGCGTTCGCCAGAAGTAATGCAAGCGCGGTGCCAACTCGCTTTGGCCTTGAATCCATTGAATTATCTGGCCGCCGACCCGCCAAATAAGGCGGCAAATCGGCAATTGAGTCCGAGCCCACGGCAGATTCTGCCGGGCGCTTGTGATCGGGGGGCGGTTCCGGTAATGCAGGAGCCGCAAGACCGGGGCTTTCCATGCTGTTTTCGAGTGCCGATGAATTCGTGAAAGCGCCACGCCGCGCCGTGACCGTGTTCGGCATGGCCGGCGTCGGCAAGACGCGGCTTTCCAACATGCTGCGCGCCAGCAAGTGGTTTCACTATTCGGCCGACTACCGCATCGGCACGCGCTACATGGGCGAAGCCATCGTCGACAATTTCAAGCGCGAAGCGATGAAGGTCCCCTTCCTCGCCGAACTGTTGCGCTCGGACTCGATCTATCTCTCGTCCAACATCACCTTCGACAATCTCGATCCGCTCTCGACCTATCTTGGCACACCCGGCAATCCCGACAGGGGCGGCCTGCCGCTGGTCGAATACCAGCGCCGCCAGGAACAGCATCGGGTCGCCGAGATCGAGGCGCTGAAGGACGTGCCCCATTTCATCGAGCGCGCCAAGGCGCTCTATGGCTATGACGATTTCATCGCCGATACCGGCGGTTCGCTGATCGAAGTGATCGATCCGACCGATCCCGAGGATCCGGTTGTCAGGACGCTCGCCGCCTCGACCATGCTGCTCTATATCCGCGGCACCGAAAAGGACGCCGTGGAACTGGTCAAGCGGTTCAAAAAGCAACCCAAGCCCATGTATTACCGCCCGCCTTTCCTCGTGGAGAAATGGGCCGAGTACAAGCTGATGCAGGGCATTCTGGACGACAAGGATGTCGATCCGGCCGGCTTTGGCGCCTGGGGCTTCGAGGCCCTGTTGCATGACCGCATTCCACGCTACCAGACCCTGGCCGACAATTTCGGCTATGTGGTCGAGGCATCGGACCTCGCCACCGTGCGCGACGGCGATGAATTCATCGACCTGATGGCAGCTGCGATCGAGAAGCGAATGCGCTAGCGCGCTCCTGCGGGAGACGCGCAGCCTGAATCGCTTTCCGATCCAATCCTCTCAAGAGGCTGATATGCCTATCCGAATTCCCGACAACCTACCTGCCCGCAAGACGCTCGAAGACGAGGGCGTCTATGTAATGGATTCCTCGCGTGCCGCGCGCCAGGACATCCGCCCGCTCTCCATTGGCCTCCTGAACCTGATGCCCAACAAGGAGCGCACCGAGACCCAGTTTACCCGCCTGATCGGCTCGACACCGCTGCAGGTCGAACTGACGCTGGTGCGCGTCACCGAGCATCAAAGCAAGAACACCTCGGAAGACTACCTGAAGACCTTCTACAAGACTTGGGAAGAGGTCCGGGCCCAGAAGTTCGACGGCTTCATCGTCACCGGCGCGCCGATTGCCCACATCCCCTTCGAGGAGGTGCGCTACTGGCCCGAAATGCTCGAAATCATGGATTGGACGCAGACCAACGTCCACCACACCATGTTCATCTGCTGGGGTGCGCAGGCGGCCCTGCACCACTTCCATGGCGCGCAGCGCTATCGCATGGCCGAAAAGGCCTTCGGCGTGTTCCGGCACAATGTGGTCAATCCGCGCTCGCCCTATCTCCGCGGCTTTTCCGACAGCCCGATGATCCCGGTCTCGCGCTATAACGACATCGATCGCACCACGCTCGGCGGTGACCTCGAAGTGCTGATCGACAACGCGGAGATTGGCGTCTCCATGCTGGGCGACGCCAAGCACCGCGCCGTGCATTTCCTCAACCATCTGGAATACGACAACCGCTCGCTGGCCGATGAATATGAGCGCGACGTCAAGGCAGGGCTCGGCACCGAGCCGCCGGCCAATCTCTTTCCCAATGGCGATACCAGCGCCACCCCGGAAAACCGCTGGCGCAGCCACGCCCACCTCCTGTTCCAGAACTGGATCAACGAGATTTACCAGACGACGCCCTATGACATGGGCAAGATCGGGATGGGCGAGGAATAGCAACCCTCCGCTCCCTGGGTTTGCGCCACGTCCCCACACACTCGGTGTCACCCCGGCCTTGAGCCGGGGCCCATCCCGAGATGACGCCACAACCGCAAGGTCGCTCGAACGAACCACCTTGCGGCTGTTCCATGATCTCAGGATGGATCCCGGCTCAAGGCCGGGATGACACCGTGGGTGTGGATGCTCTGGTTCAGATCAAGCCGCTTGACCATTGAACCCTCCCCGCAAATCCCTATCTTGCCGGTGATAGAGAGACCCGCGCGTGCCCAATCCTCCCACGACCATCGTCGACGAACTGGGCATAGCCCTGTCCAATCTGGCCGATGCCGCCACTGGCGCCTTCACGCCGACGCTGCGGCTCGGCGTCACCGGCCTCAGCCGCGCCGGCAAGACCATTTTCATCACCGCCCTGGTGCATAACCTTCTGACAGGCGGCCGCATGCCCGGCTTTGCGCCGCTGGCCGAAGGACGGTTCATCGGCGCGAGGCTCGCCGAATATCCGGATGCCACCATTCCCCGCTTTGCCTATGAGCAGCATCTGGCGGCGCTGACGGGCAAGACGCCCGTCTGGCCCGAAAGCACGCGCCGCATATCCCAGCTCCGCGTCGTGCTGAAATTCCAGTCCAAACACTGGTATTCCGGCATGACCGGCCCATCCACGGTCAATCTCGATATCGTCGACTATCCCGGCGAATGGCTGCTCGACCTGCCCCTGCTCGGCATGAGCTTTGCCGAATGGAGCGCCGAGGCGCTGGATCGCGCCGACCGCGCGAGTGGCGAAGCCGACGCATTCCTGAAACTGCTCGAAGAAATCGATCCGCTCAAGGACGCACGCGACACCGATGCCGAACGGCTGGCCGCCAGCTTCACCGATTATCTCCGCCAGTCGCGCGAGCACGGCGCCATGTCGACGCTTCCACCCGGACGCTTCCTCCTCCCCGGCGACCTTGAAGGCTCGCCTGCACTGACTTTCGCGCCGCTGCCCATCCCGCGACAGGCCGTGCGCAACACCAGCCTCCACGCCATGCTGGAAGGCCGCTACGAAGCCTACAAGGATCAGGTGGTGCGTCCCTTCTTCCGCGACCACTTCGCCCGCCTTGACCGCCAGATCGTGCTGGTCGACACGCTGCGCGCGCTCAATGCCGGCCCCGCAGCCGTGGCCGATCTTGAAACCGCGCTGACCGCCGTGCTCGGCTGCTTCCGCCAGGGCGAGACCAATCCCCTCCTCCGCCCCTTCGTGCGCAAGATCGATCGCATCCTCTTCGCCGCGACCAAGGCCGACCACGTCCACCACACCAGCCACGACCGGCTGGAAGCCATTCTCAATCGCCTCGTCGCCAATGCCAGCAAGCGCGCCCGCTTTGCCGGGGCCGAAACGCGTTCCATGGCCATAGCCGGCATCCGCGCCACGCGCGAGGGCAGCATCACAGAGGATGGCGAAGCTCTGCCAACCCTCATCGGCACACCCATCGCCGGCGAAGTGCTCGACAAGGTCACCTATGACGGCAAGACGGAAATTGCCTTGTTTCCCGGTGACTTGCCGGAGCGGCCGGATTCACTCTTCGAGGACGGCAATCCCGTTGCGCTCAACTTCCTGCGCTTCACCCCGCCGCAAAAGCTTGACCGCAATGGTGACGTGGTCCTGCCCCATATCCGCTTCGACCGCGCGCTCGACTATCTGATCGGAGACTGGCTCGCATGAAACGCCCCGTCGCCCGCCCGACCGCACAGATCAGGGAAGCCGAAGACGCCTTCCGCGCACCACGCGCCTTCGCGCCGGCGCGTGTCGAGGTCCAGGAAGCCCAGTTCGACGCCGCCATGGACGACACGCTCGTCGCCCCGCCCCTACGCCGCATGGGCTGGGTGTCGCGCCTCGCCTGGACCACGGGCGGCATTCTGGTCTCGGCGGGCCTCGGCCTTGCCGCCGACCGGCTGATCCGCGATCTCTTCGCAACCAACGAGTGGCTGGGCTATCTGGGCCTCGGCGTGCTGGCGCTCTTTGTCCTCGCCATCGTGGCCATCGCTGCCCGCGAAGCCTTTGCCCTACGCCGGTTGCGGGTGCTCGATGCTCTACGCCACGATGCCGAACTCGCCCATGCCGATAATGACGCCCACCGCGCCCGCAAGGTTGCCGACAGCCTCGCCGGCATCTACGGCGCCCGTCCCGACCTCGCCCGTGCGCGGCAGCAGATGACGGAGAACCTGCCGCACCTGTTTGACGGCAATGAAATCATTGCGCTGTCCGAACGCAATCTGATGGCCCCGCTCGATGCGCGCGCCAAGGCACTGACGGCCGCATCGGCCCGGCGCGTGGCCCTGGTCACCGCCGTCTCGCCGCGGGCCCTGGTCGATGTCGCCTTCGTCATCTACGAGAGCATTCGCCTCGCTGGCGCGATTGCCGCCCTCTACGGCGCCCGTCCAGGCCTGTTCGGCTTCTTCCGGCTCACTGGCGCCGTGCTGGCCCATCTCGCCGTCACCGGCGGCCTGGTGCTGACCGATGGCATCGTCGAACAACTCGTCGGCCAGGGCCTTGCCGCAAAACTGTCTGCACGGCTGGGCGAAGGCGTGGTCAACGGCTTGATGACGGTACGCGTCGGCATCGCCGCCATGCGCGTGGTCCGTCCCCTGCCCTTCGCCGTGCTCAACCAGCCCACGGTCCGGGACTACATTCCCGAACTGGTCAATGTCACGGCAAACGCCGGCAAGAACAGCTAGGCCGGCACGCCTGTACGGACCGGTCGCGGCGTCAGGAACATGAGCGCCCCCAGCGCCAGGGCCGCCCCCATCAGGGACAGGATCAGCAGATCGCCAGGCCCCGGCTTGAACACCATGTCGGCGATGATCACCACCATCAGCACGAGATCGAAGCGGACGATCCGCAGAATGCCGGCGCTGATCGCCCGCACCTTTGGACTGTCCGGTCCCTCGATCCGCGCCAGTTCGGCAATGCGGTCGCTGGCCGGTCCGATCAGCATCTTGCCCAGCCCCACGCTCACCGCAATGCCGACCAGCGCCAGGATGATCCAGAGGTCGACAAAGCTCCAGCCCAGCACCGTAAGAACGATGCCAAACACCAGTGTGAGCATCGAAGCCGGCACGAAGACCGCCCCACCCAGCTTGGCCATGACCGCCGAAAAGCCGGCATAGACCGGCCCCGGCGCGCGCTGCGCAATTTCCGATGCGATGAGGAAAACAAACGCGCCGCCAACCCAGGCAACCGCCGTCAGAATATGCAGAAATTTGAACAATGCGTACCAGTCCATGTGCCGCCTCCCAGAGCCTGGGGGCGCGCAAACCGGCGTCACAGGCCAGTAGTCATGAAGTGAAATACTTCATGACAATAGCAAAGCACTGCAGGGCTCGCATCAGGATTTATGCGAAGCCCGAATAAATCTGGGAAACAGCAACAAGATCAGGCGTCTTTGGAGGCGCTTGCTGCCAAAGTCAGCTTGAGACCATCGAGTTCATCGCTGCAAAGGATCTGGCAGGAGAGGCGAGAATTGCTCTTCACGTCGCCGACGCTGTCCAGCATGTCCTCTTCCTCGTCACTCGGCGCGCCGACGGCGTCGAGCCATGCCGGATCGACATAGACGTGGCAGGTGGCGCAGCTCATGGCGCCACCGCATTCGGCCTTGATGTCGAGGCCCCAGTCGCGGATCACTTCCATCACGCGCCAGCCTTCGAGGCCTTCGAGAGCGTGCTCCTGGCCGGTCTGGTCGGTGACGTGGATCATCATGGGCAGTATTCCTCAACAACGCGGCTGTCCTACCGCGCGAAAGGCCCTTCCCGCAAGGGAAGAGCCCTAGTCCATTCGATCAGGCGACGCCCAGCTTCTTCTGCAACTTGGTCGAGCTGGTCGTGTACTGGAACACGACGCGCTCACCGGGCGAAACGATCGCCTTGGCAGCCTGCGCCATCAACGCGGCTTCGTGGAAGCCCGAAAGGATCAGCTTGAGCTTGCCCGGATAGGAGTTGATGTCGCCGATAGCGAAGATGCCGGGCACCGAGGTCTCGAACTTTTCGGTATCGACCACGATCGTATTGTCGTTGAGCTCGAGGCCCCAGTCGGCCACCGGGCCGAGCTTCATGGTCAGGCCGAAGAAGGGCAGCAACCGCGTAGCCGGGATCGACAGATCGCCGGCATCGGTCGTCAGATGCACATGGTTGATCTGGCCATTCTCGCCGTCGAGCTTGGCGATCTGGCCGAGCTGGAAGTTGATTTTCCCCTCGCCCACCAGCTCCTTCATCTTGTTGACCGAAGCCGGCGCCGCCTTGAAGGCATCGCGACGGTGCACCAGCGTCAGCGTCCGCACGATCGGCTGCAGGTTCAGCGTCCAGTCGAGCGCCGAGTCGCCGCCGCCGACAATCACCACGTCCTGGTCGCGGAAATCGTCCATCTTGCGCACGGCATAGAACACCGACTTGTTCTCATACTGCTCGATCGCATCGACCGGCGGGCGCTTGGGCTGGAACGAGCCACCACCGGCCGCGATCACCACCACCTTGGTGTGGAAGATCTCATCGGCGTCGGTCGACAGCTTGAACGAGCCGTCTTCCTGCTTCTCGATGGAATTGACCATGCGGTTGAAGTGGAACTCGGGAGCGAATGGCGCGATCTGCGCCATCAGGTTGTCGGTCAGCTGCTGGCCGGTAACGATGGGAAAGCCCGGAATGTCGTAGATCGGCTTTTCCGGGTAGAGCTCGGCACACTGGCCACCAGGACGATCGAGGATGTCGATGAAATGACATTTGACGTCGAGCAGCCCGAGTTCGAAGGCGGCAAACAGCCCGCAGGGGCCCGCGCCAATAACGACAACATCGGTGGTGATCTCAGTGCTCATTTCAGACTCTGTTTTGGGCCGACACGGCCATTGCGTCTCCCTGCGCCATCCCCGCCGCAGCGGACATGACACAGATCAAGATAGGTGGATCAAAAATCCTGACCAGTCCGGTCCACTTACATCAGTGAACGCGGCGAAGAAAGGGCCGCGTCCCCACGGGCACCTCGGTCACCCCGACCGGCTGGTAGAACAGCGCCACTTCCGGCAGGCGGTTTTCGATCAGCGCTTCGCGGGTCGGCTCATGCGTCACGACGAATGCGTTGAAGCCGCAGCGCCGCATCAGCGGAATCTGGTCCTGCAGAACATCGCCTACCGCCCTGATTTCACCGGCATATTTGTACCGCTCACCGAGCAGGCGCGCCGTGGAATAGCCGCGCCCATCCGAGAAGGCCGGGAACTTGATGGCAATGGAGGCGAAGCGGGCGAGATCGCCCTCGACCTGCTCGATATTGTCGCCCGGCACGACCAGCAGGCCCAGCGGATGCTGGCTGGCGAGGAACGCGTCGCGATGTTCGAGGAAGACGGCAAACGGCACATGCTTGTATGCAGCCGTGTCCACCGTGCTCTCGTCGGTCCATTCGTGGAACGGATCGGCGATGAAAGCGCCATCCTTCCAGAGCTTGTGTCTGTTTGCAGCTTGCATAGGCGAGGCGATCGCTCCGCTGAAATCGTAATGGATGCCGCACTCTTTCTTGTTGAGGCCGCGCCACCGTCCGGCACGCGGATCCTCGCCCTCGGCAACCACCGAGGTGCAGGGCGCGCAGCCGATCGACTTGTAGCCCTTAGCGAACAGCGGGTGCTCGGGCAAGCCGTGGTCGATCTTGTACTGATTGACATCGGCATCGTTGAAATAGGCCAGCGGGTTGACCTTGATCCGATCATCGCTCGTCAGCTCGAAATGCGGCAGCACGCCGCGTTCCTTGGTCTGGAAGCGCTTCCGCCCCGTGACCCAGCCGCCATAGAGCTCGGTAACCGGCTCCAGCGGCTCGGTCTTGCGGATATGGCAGCAGCTGTCCGGGTCTGTCTCCCAGAGATTACCATTGGGATCGAAGCGCTGCACGTCATCCGGATTGGGATGGACGGCGTGGACATTGATCAGGCCGAGATGCTTCTTCAGCGTCTCGACATAGGCCAGCGTCTCGGCGAAATGCTTGCCGGTTTCGAGGAAATACACCGGCATGCTCGGATCGACCTGCGCCACGATATGCAGCAGCACGGCGGAATCCGCACCAAAGGACGAGACGATCGCCAGGTCACCCGGCAAGACATCGCTCACCGCATAGCGCAGCACGCCGACTGCATCCATTTCGTCGAACATGCCATTGAGGGCCAAAATGCCCAGCGCGCGCAGCTTGTCCTGCGCAGCGGGAACGGGCGCCAGTTTAGGCATTGCCATAGAGGGCCTCCTTGAACGGGGCTTCGCCAAGACGCCGATAGGCCTCGATGAAGCTTTCGTCCTTGCTGGTGCGCTGGGCGATATAGGTATCCACCAGCGTCTCGATAGCGCCGGGCACATTCTCGGCCTCGAAGCCTGGGCCGATGATCTTGCCGACCGAAGCCTGCTCGGTGGCGTCACCGCCCAGCGTGATCTGATAGAGCTCGCCGCCCTTCTTCTCGACGCCCAGAATGCCGATATGGCCGACGTGGTGATGCCCGCAGGCATTGATGCAGCCCGAAATCTTGATCTTGAGATCGCCGATTTCTGCCTGACGGGTGGGCTCGGCGAACTTGCGCGAGATTTCCTGCGCGATCGGGATCGACCGCGCATTGGCCAAGGCGCAGAAATCGAGGCCCGGGCAGCAGATCATGTCGGTGATCAGCCCATTATTGCCATCGGCCACGCCCGTTGCGACCAGCCCATCATAGACAGCGCGAAGATCGGCAATGGCGACATGGGGCAGCACCAGGTTCTGCTCATGCGTCACGCGCAGCTCATCATGGCCATAGCGCTCGGCAATGTCGGCAATATCGTCCATTTGCTTGTCGGTCGCATCGCCCGGCGCGCCACCGACGGGCTTTAGCGAAATGGTGACCGAGGCATAACCGGGTTCGCGATGCGAATTGATGTTGTTGTCGAGCCAGCGGCCATAGGCCGGGTCGATGATCGATTCATAGGCCACGTCAATTTTTGCACCCGCCTGCGCCTTGAACTGCGGCGGCGCGAAATAGGCGGTGATGCGGTCGACTTCCTCTTCCGGCAGCGTCAGCACGCCACCGCGCACTTCGGCAAACTCGGCCTCGACCTGACCCTTGATGGTCTCGAGACCCTCTTCATGCACCAGGATCTTGATGCGCGCCTTGTACTTGTTGTCCCGGCGGCCATAGCGGTTGTAAACGCGCATGATGGATTCGAGATAGGCCAGCAGGTGCTCATTGGGCACGAAGCTGTTGATCAGCTTGCCGATCATCGGCGTACGGCCGAGACCACCGCCAACCCAGACTTCCCAGCCGATATCGCCAGCGGCATTGGTCGCGGCCTGCAGCCCGATATCGTGGAAGCGGATGGCCGCACGATCGTTCGGCGCGCCGGTGACGGCAATCTTGAACTTGCGCGGCAGATAGGAGAACTCGGGATGCAGGCTCGACCATTGCCGCAGGATCTCGGCGATCGGGCGCGGGTCGATGATCTCATCGGCAGCAGCGCCGGCGAAATGGTCGGCCGTGACATTGCGGATGCAATTGCCCGAGGTCTGGATGGCATGCATTTCGACCGATGCCAGCTCTTCGAGGATCGCCGGAATATCCTTGAGCCGCGGCCAGTTGAACTGGATGTTCTGCCGCGTGGTGAAATGGCCATAACCGCGGTCATAGGTCCGCGCGATATGGGCAAACATCCGCATCTGCCTGGCTGACAGCGTGCCGTAGGGCACCGCGATGCGCAGCATATAGGCGTGCAGCTGCAGGTAGAGCCCGTTCATCAGGCGGAGCGGACGGAACTGGTCCTCGCTCAATTCCCCCGAAAGGCGGCGCTTCACCTGGTCGGAAAACTGCGCGGTGCGACCGGCGACGAAGGCCGCGTCGAATTCGTCATATCGATACATGACCGTCCTCCCCAAGACGCTGGCGGTCATAGGCCTGACCATTGAGCATGAGCGGCGCCGTCGGGCCCGCGGCACGGATGCGTTCGCGCAACCGCTTGGGCGTCAACACCCCGGCCTCGGCCGTGACCTCCTCGATCTCGACGCTGACGATCCGGCCCGTCGCCTTGGTCGCGGCGATGGCAGCATCGCGCTCGGCTGCCTCCTCCTTGGAAAACACGCGGGCGGTCTGGATGTCCTCCACCCACTGGTTCTGGGCGTCGAGATAAACCGTCCCGCCCGATATCAACTCATTGCCCGTCAGAATTTCCATGCTGCTACGCTACCTTGAAGCTCATGCCGGCGAGCTGGGCGGCATTTGCCCAGTCACCGGCCTCAACGGCTTCGCCTACGAAGATGATTGCGGGACCATCGTTGAAAACAATGGTGTTGGCGGCCAGGGCCGACAGCGTTCCCGAATAGGTGGATTTGTCGGCGAGGCCCGCATTGACCACGATCCCGACGGGAAGGTCAGACCGGGCGCCATGCCCGATCAGCCGCGCCGCCACATCCGATGCAATGGATTTGCCCATATAGAGCGCCAGTGTCAGGCCCGACTGGGCGAGCTGCGCCCAATGGCCGAGCTCGCTGTCATCGGCACCATGCGCGGTCGCCATGATGAAGCCGCTCGACACCTTCCGCAGCGTCACAGGCGTGGCGGTATCGGCGGCGGCGGCCAGCGCTGCGCTGATGCCGGGCACGATGCGATAGTCTACACCCGCCTTGCGCAGCGAGGATATCTCTTCGCCCGCCCGGCCGAAGATCATCGGATCGCCAGACTTGAGCCGCGCCACGCGCTTGCCCTCCCTGGCGAGCCGCACGATCAGCGTATTGATCTGCGCCTGCGAAAAACTGTGATGGCCCTTGGCCTTGCCGACATCGATCCGCTCGGCATCGCGGCGACCCATGTCGACCACGACCGACGGCACGAGTTGGTCATGCACGATGACATCGGCTTCCTGCAGCAGGCGCTGGGCGCGAAGCGTGAGCAGGTCCTCAGACCCCGGCCCCGCGCCGATCAGCCAGACCACGCCCTTGGTCTCGGCATTGGCATGCTGCGCCAGCAGGGCTGTTGCAGCTTCAAGGCCCTGCCCTTTTGCTTCGGCCGCCTCGATTTCCGGCGAGGTCACCAGCGCCTCATAGAAGCGCCGGCGGCGGGCGCCGTCATGAATCAACGCCTCAGTAGACTTCCGTAACCGACCAGCCAGATAGGCGATTTTGCCCAGACCCGGCGACAGCATCGCCTCGATTCGCGCCCGCACCAGCCGGGCCAGCACCGGCGCATCGCCTTCCGTGGAAATGGCAATGGTCAGCGGCGCACGATCAACGATCGAGGGTGTGTAGAAATCGCACTCTGCCGGCACGTCGACGACATTGAGCGGAATGCCCCGGCGCCGTGCCTCGGTCTTGGCCCGTTCAGCGTCGTCGCTCTCTTCGGCAACGAAGACCAGCGCGGCACCATCGAGATCGGAAACAGCAAAGGCACGCTCGACCAGCTCGACCGCAAAGCCTGAAAAGATCGGCTCGATAAGCTGGGAGATAATCACTACTGAAGCAGTAGTCTTAGTGACCAACCGGACCTTGTTGAGGGCTTCTTCACCACCGCCGATGATGACGATGCGCAGACCCTGTACCTTGTAGCTCAACGGAAATGTGTTGAGGTAACCCATAGGAACCCTGTTGGTGGACCTGGGCAAAATAATCCAAACCGGCCCCGTGGAACAAGGCGTTGAAATTCAATCGCTTTTATATTTCCCTGGCGGGGCGGCGCTTGGAACGCACGACATCACGGGACAACAAAGCCGCCAAAAGAATCTTTCGGCGGCCCGTGACGAGAAAATTTTGCTTTGAAGCGAACTTAGCCCTGGCGGCCCGGGACGTGGACCACAAGGCCGTCCAGCGCATCGCGCACCTTGATCTGGCAGCTTAGCCGGCTCTTGGCAGTAACGTCGAAGGCGAAGTCCAGCATGTCCTCTTCCATGTTGGAAGGACCACCGACCGTCTCGGTCCAGGCGTCATCGACATAGACATGGCAGGTGGCACAGGTGCAGGCGCCGCCGCATTCCCCGATGATGCCGGGAATGGCGTTCATGATGGCGGTTTCCATCACGGTCGCACCGTTCTGGGCCTCGGTCTCGATGCGTTCGCCGTCCTGCTGGACGAAAGTGATCTTGGTCATGGGTCTCGGTGGGCTTGCTGTGTGAGACGGATATAGGGGCCGGCGGTCATTTTTGAAACCACCAAGCTGTCACACCCCCGGTGTCATCCCGGCCTTGAGCCGGGATCCATCTTGAGATGGCGCAACAGCCGCAAGCTGGTCCGAACGTTCGACCTGGCGGCCGTGATTTAATCTAGGGATGGGCCCCGGCTCAAGGCCGGGGTGACATCAAGTTTGGGGCGGCGCCGGGTTACAACCCCAGCAACCCTTCCAGATAATGCTGTTCCACCCCAAACATCGCCTTCACATCAGCGATCTGCTTGAGCATCGCGTCGCGATCCCGTCCCGCCCGACCGTCTTTTTCGGCAACGATCAGGTTGTTCTTGGGCGTATGCGCATCCGAGACGAATTCGAAGACTTTCGTCTTGTAGCCATTGAGTTCCAGCAGCAGCGCCCGCAGCGTGTCTGTGACCATTTCGGCCTGCCGTTCGAGGAAGATGCCGTGCCGCAGCATCACCTCCAGCTCGCCCGCCGGCTTGCCCGCCTCCATCTGACGCCGCACCTGCTTGTGGCAGCACGGCGCAACGGCGATCAGCGACGCTCCAGCCTTGATGCCCTGAAAAATCGCATCGTCCGTCGCCGTGTCGCAGGCATGCAGCGCGATCACCGCATCGGCGCCAGTCGCATCATAGTCGATGATCGTGCCCGCCTCGAAGCGCAGGTCGGTAAAACCCGAAGCTGCCGCCGTCGCATTGCCATCCTTGACCAGAGCGTCGCGCAGCTCGACACCGATCACTTCCATCGGCCGCTGGCCGGAGAGGTGATCATAGAGCGCAAAATCGAGATAGCCCTTGCCTGCGCCCATATCCAGGATCCGCGGTTTCTCCGCCTTGATCGCCTGAATCAGAGGCGCAAAGATCTCGACCATCTTGTTGATCTGGCGGAACTTGTCCTGCGCATCATTGCGGAGCTGACCGTCCTTGCCGGTGAGGCCCAGTGCATGCAGCCACGGCTTTTGCGTCTCGGTCAGCGGCCGGTTCTTGGCGCGATCATGCCCGGTAGCTGGCGCCTCGCGGCCCGAGACGTCGCTCCGCTTGAGTCGCACCTTGTCGCCATTGCGCTCGAAGCTCATGTCGAATGCTGTGGTCGACAGTTGCGCCGAACGAAACTCGTCCTTGAGCGCGGTCCGCAGATGACCAAGCGCTTCGGGCTGGATGAAATTCTTGATGATGTCGCGCGTCTTGTAGTGGAAGGTGAAGCTGAACTTCTCGCCCCCCTTAGCGACGATCTTCTTCACATCCACATTCTTGAGCTCGGCTTCGGCGCCATGATAGCCGGCGAGCCGCAGCCGGATCAGGCTGTTGCCGACAAAGGCAACCTTGATGGCCGTCAGGAACTCTTCGATGCGCTCGGTGCTCAATGCCGTTCCTTCGTCGTGAGGAAGGAAATCTTCGGGAAATCCTGCTTGGCGCGATCGGCCCACCAGGCATTCTGCGCCAGAAACACCGGCGCGCCGGTGCGATCCTCGGCCATGTTCATCTTCTGCGCGGTGATGAAACGATCCAGCTCCTTGGGATCATCGCTTTCCACCCAGCGCGCCACTTCATAATTGAGGCTCTCGAAGGTGATCGGCACGCCATATTCCTTAGCGACGCGGGCCGATAGCACTTCAAGCTGCAACTGACCTACCACGCCCACGATCCAGTCGGCACCGACCATGCGGCGGAACACCTGCGTCACGCCCTCTTCCGACAGGTCCGACAGCGCCTTGGCCATCTGCTTGGTCTTCATGTGATCGGTCAGCCGCACGCGGCGGATGATTTCCGGCGCGAAGTTGGGAATGCCAGTCACATTGATATTGGCGCCTTCGGTCAGCGTATCGCCCACCGACAGCGTTCCATGATTGGGAATACCGACGATATCGCCCGCCACGGCCTGCTCGGCCAGCTCGCGATCATTGCCAAAGAAGAACATCGGATTGGAAACAGCCATATCCTTGCCCGAGCGCACATTCTTGAGCCGCATGCCGCGGCTGAACGTGCCCGAACACAGGCGAACGAAGGCGATGCGGTCGCGGTGATTGGCGTCCATATTGGCCTGCACCTTGAACACGAAGCCGGTGACCTTCTTCTCGTCGGGCGAGATCGGCGCCGGAATGGCTGGCTGCGGCCGTGGCTCGGGGCCCCATTCGCCCAGCGTGCGCAGCAACTCGGCCACACCAATGCCCTTGAGCGCCGAACCGAACAGCACCGGGCTGAGATGGCCGGCATGGAAGGTTTCGAGATCGAAGGGCGGCAGCATGGACGTCGCCATTTCCAGCGTTTCCAGCGCGCCCATGAACACCGCGTCTTCCACCAGCGTCTCGTTGTCGAGCAGGTCTTCGATCGCCTCGTATTCGGCAATCGGCTTGCCCTGCGGCGAGACCACGCGCTTTTCCTGCAGGTCGAGATAGCCGTGGAAGTCCACGCCCTGCCCGATCGGCCACAGCACAGGCGTCAGGTCCAGCGCCAGCTTGCCCTGGATTTCGTCGATCAGGTCGAGCGGGCTCAGGCCCTCGCGGTCCACCTTGTTGATGAAGGTGATGATGGGGATGTCGCGCAACCGGCAGACTTCGAACAGCTTCAGCGTCTGGCTCTCGATACCCTTGGCCGCGTCGATCACCATGATGGCCGCGTCCACGGCAGTCAGCGTGCGATAGGTGTCTTCCGAAAAGTCCGAGTGGCCCGGCGTATCGAGCAGGTTCAGCGTCAATCCGTCATAGTCGAAGGTCATCACCGACGAGGTGATGGAAATACCGCGCTGCTGCTCCATTTCCATCCAGTCAGACCGGGTCGAGCGCGTGCCCGACTTGCCGCGCACCGCACCCGCCGACTGGATGGCGCCGGCAGCCGCCAGCAGCCTCTCGGTCAGCGTGGTCTTGCCGGCGTCCGGATGCGAAATGATCGCAAAGGTACGACGGGTACGGAACGGCTCGGCAGAAAGCCGGGGCGAAGCCTCGGCGGTACTGATCATGGACATGGATAAAGCTGAACTCTGCGGCCGCAACACCAGCGCGGCAAGGTTGGCCGCTATATAGGTGAAGGCGGGGAGAGGGTCAAACCTGACCGAGAAGCTAAGCCGCCGCCTTGCTCAGCATCCGGGCGATGAAGCCACGGACTTCTTCGATGGCCACGCCAAGATCGGACACCTGTTCCATGCTCAGCGGGCGCCCAGCCTGCAGGTCCGTTTCACAAGCCTTGGCAAGATCGGCGATGGTCCAGGCGCCGACGCCCGAGGCTGCGCCTTTGATGGAGTGCAGGTTGATGGCGAGATCGTCGAACATCTCTGCCTGCTGCAGGCGGGAAAAATAGGTCGCAACGGTCGTGTCGAACAGCCGCAGGATTTCCAGTTCGAGGTTCTCGTCGCCCAGGCACTGCTTGGCCAGGTGGACCAGGTCGATCGGGCGCGCCGACCGCGCCGGGGAGGCCAGTTCAGCCGATTGCTGCGCTGCTGCTGCAGACGTCGCCATGAGATACTCCACACTACTCGCGTGGCGACGCGTCAGGGGATAAACCGACAATGCCACACCCTGAGCCTAGATGGGCAGGGTGAACAGCTGATTAAGCCACATCTTCGCCTTGGTTGGGCGGTTGGAGTGGCGCCACCTTCCCCAAAAAATTAACCTTTGGGTAAGATAGCGCTCCAATTGCGTAAAATTGAATGTATTAATGGGCTTTGTGCCTGCGCGCGGCGGCGAGGGTTGGGGAATATGATGCGGGGCTATTGCATCGAATTGTTCCCATTTGACGATGCGACCGGAAACGGCTGCGGAGTCATGACAACGCCTATTGTCCGCCTTGTGTGCTGTGAAGCCGACGCGAGAGTTGTATAGAGTATGGCGAAGAACCTGACCCCCAATAACGATCCTGCGGCGCTGGCCTTCTCGGCCGTCGAAGACGCACTCAAGGATTCGGTATTCAATCTGGATTCCACGCCGGAAAAGACCCCGGAGCGCCGCACCAGCGACACCGCCCGTTCCGAGCGCCTGCGCGCCGCTGACAAGATCGCCCAGCAGGCGGGCCCGGTCGCCAATGATGACCGTTTCCCGGCCAAGATCCTCTACAACCTCAATAGCCGCTCCTCCTCTGCCCCGACCTGGATCGCATTGGTGCTGTCGGCCGTCTGGCTGTGCGTGGCCGGTGCCGTCGCCTGGCTGCGCTATGGCCCTCAGTTGAGCAATTTCGGCCAGTTTGCCGGCACGATCGACTTCGTCGGCCTGCTGGCCATTCTCTTCCTGCCCGTGGTCGGCTTCTTCGCTGTCGCAACCCTCTTCCGTCGCGCGCAGGACCTGCGCAATGCCGCTTCGTCCATTACCCAGGCTGCCATGCGTCTGGCCGAGCCCGAAGTCACTGCTGCCGACAAGGTTGCATCCGTAGGCCAGGCCGTGCGCCGCGAAGTCAACGCCCTGGGCGATGGCCTCGAACGCGCCCTCTCCCGCGCCGGCGAACTCGAAGTGATGATCCACAACGAGGTCACTGCCCTCGAACGCACCTATTCGGACAATGAATCGCGCATGCGCGCGCTGATCGCCGAACTGGCCAGCCAGCGCGAAAGCGTCCTGACCAATACCGAACGCGTCCGCGAAGCCATCACCGAGAGCCACACCGGCCTCGTCTTCGATCTCGACATGATCAGCCAGCGCATCGCCGGCACCATCGTCGAAAGCGGCGGCAACCTGACCCGCGCGCTCGAAACCGCCGGCAATACGCTGACCACCGGCTTCGGCGAACGCACCGACAGCTTTGTGTCCCTGGTCGACAACCGCACCAATGACTTCATCGGCGCGCTCGACGAAAGCGCCAGCCGCCTGTCGATCACCTTCGACGACAAGACCGCCACCATGTCCAGCGCGCTGGACGAACGCGCCGCCGAACTCAATGCTGGCGTCGAGAACCGCATTTCCTCGCTGACCGACGCGCTCGACCAGCATTCCATCCAGATCGCCCAGGCCATCGACTCGCGTACCCAGGGCATCGAACAGCGCACCTCCGCCCTCACCGGCAGCTTTGAGGAACGCACGTCGGCCATTACCGGCCTGCTCGAACAGCGCACCAGCGACCTGACTTCGGCGCTCGATGAACGCACGCAGACCATCTCGAACCTGCTCACCGACGGCGGCGCTTCGCTGCTCGAACAGCTGCGCAACCGCGGCCATGAAGTCACCGGCGGCCTCGACATGATCGGCCACCGCATCGTGGAAGATATTTCGGCCCGTTCGCACGAAGCCGAGGTGATGCTCAACGCCCTCACCCGCCAGCTCGATGAATCCGTTTCCATCCAGCTCAACGCCATGGACAGCCGCCTGCAGTCGGCCATGATCGAGATCAATGGCGCCCTCGACGACACGTCCGAGCGCGCCCGCATCACGCTGGCCTCTGCCGGCCAGGATTCGCTGGGCCAGTTCGACGCTCGTCTGACCGAAATCGCCTCGATCCTCGATTCTCGCCTGCACACTCTCGATGGCGTCATCGGCGACAAGGGCGACAGCCTGATCGAACGCCTCGAAGCGCAGGGCACCAGCTTTGCTGCCCGTGCCAATGTGCTCGAAATGGCGCTAAACGAAGAATCCGGCCGTTTCAACGACGTCGTCACGGAGCGCACCCGCGAACTGGGCGAAGTACTCGGCGCCCGCACCAAGGCGATCAACGAAAGCCTCACCAACCGCAGCCGCGAAATCTCGGACTCGCTCGACGGCCATGCCGGCATCATCGACGAGACCCTGGGCGCCCGCACCAAGGCCATCGAGGAAGCCCTCGCCGCACGCACGAGCGAGCTGTCCAGCGCCATCGAAACCCGCGCCCTCGAACTCGACGAGACCCTGGGCAATCGCAGCCGCGACATGAGCGAAGCGATCCGCGTCCGCAGCCAGGAACTGGGCGATACGCTGACCGGCTCGACCTCGGCTTTCGACCAGGCCATTTCCGGCCGCACCCAGCGTCTGGCCGACACCCTGTCGGAAAAGACCGCTGCCCTGTCGCTCGAAATCGAAACCCGTACCGGCTCGCTCTCCAGCCAGCTCGACGAGCGTACCGATATCCTCGTCACCAAGCTCGACGATCGCACCGGCACCTTGTCGGCCCAGCTCGAGGATCGCACCACCAACTTCGTGTCCCAGCTCGATGACCGCACCGGCGCGCTGACCACCGGCCTCGATGATCGCATCGGCGCCCTGGTTTCGCAGCTCGACGACCGTGCCGGCACGCTGACCGGCGAACTCGAAGTCCGCACCAGCGAATTCCGCTCGGCCCTCGATGGTGGCACGGCTCAGCTGGCTCAGGCGGTCAACACCCGCACCCAGCAGCTCACCGACGCCCTCAACCAGCGCACCCAGTCGCTCAGCGACACGCTCGAAACGCACACATCCTCGATCGGCAATACCATCGGCCTGCGCACCGCCGAACTGGCCGATACCATCGCCCAGCAGGGCGAGGATGCCCGCTCCAAGATCGACGGCGCGCTGCGCGAAGCCACCGACAACATGGGCAACCGCGTCAACTCCATGTCGACGCTGATCGCCGAGAAGGTCGCCGAGCTCAATGGCAATCTGGGCACCGGCCTCGACGACGCCATCAGCCGCCTCAACGATGCCGAAACCGGCATCACCGCCCGTATCGACTCGGTTTCCTCGACGGTCAGCGAAAGCGCCCGCCAGGCTGCAGAACTCATCGAGACCGGCGTCAATTCGGCGCGCAATGCCATCACCGACATGGTCGACAGCCGCCTGGGCACCCTGCCCGAGGCCATCACCGCCCGCGCCGACATCACGGCCGAGCGCCTGGCAGCGCTCAACGCCACCATCAACACCTCGATCACCCAGTCGATGACCGACCTCGAAGCCGGCGCCGACCGT
Source organism: uncultured Devosia sp. (assembly GCF_963517015.1). Lineage (NCBI taxonomy): Bacteria > Pseudomonadati > Pseudomonadota > Alphaproteobacteria > Hyphomicrobiales > Devosiaceae > Devosia > uncultured Devosia sp. The sequence goes on along the minus strand of NZ_CAUQDV010000001.1, from coordinate 1,806,283 downwards.
ATCGAAGAAACCATTGCGACCCGCATCACGGCGGCCAGCCAGAACATCGTCTCCGACATCACCACAACGGCCAACCGCATGGATGGCGCTGTGCGCACGGCGCTGGAACAGATCCGTGTCGCCGCCGGCGAAGTCGATCACCTGCTGACGGTCAAGGCCGTCACCGCGGTCGACAATATCGAGACCCGCCTCACCGACATCAACCAGTCGGTCGAACAGCACACCAACGCCTTCTCCCAGCTCGTCACCGAAAAGTCCGAGCAGCTGCAGTCGGCCCTCAACAGCCACGGCAACCTGCTGCGCGACGCCCTGGGCGACAATGCCCGCGAGGCCGAGGCCATCATGGCCGTCTCCACCTCGCGCATCCTCACCGACGTCACCTCGGCGCTCGGCAAGCTCAATGACAGCAACCTGCTGCTGCAGCGCGTGCTCGATGCCTCGACGGCAAATCTGGCGAACCTGGAAACCAGCGTCGCCCAGCAGACCGCCAACTATTCGACCACGGTGCGCGACGCCATCGGCCAGACCGAACAGGCCGGCACCATGGTCAGCCAGCACGTCCAGGCCCTGCAGTCCACCATCCGCGGCATGGTCGACGAATTCTCGACCGTTCTCGGCAAGCTCGACGCCGAAGCGGCCAACATGTCCCAGGCCACCAACGCGCTCACCATCACCAGCGACGATGCCATGCAGACGCTGGAAGATCGCCGCGGCGCTATGGATGCCCTGGCCCAGAGCTTTGCCAGCCGCGCCGATGACATCGACGGTCGCATGCGGATGTTTGCCCAGTCGATCGCCGATACCGTCAACGATACCGAACGCCGCCTGATCGGCGCTCGCCGCGCCATGGACGAGGCATTGACGGCCACCACCGGCTCGATCGTCGAGACCATCGAGGCCTCGACCGCCACCGTCACCAGCGCCATCCAGGGCAATGCCGACCAGGTCGACAATGCCGTCCAGCGTGCTGCCGATGCGGCTGCCGCCGCCCTCAGCCAGACCGCCTCTTCGGCCCGCCTCGCCCTTGGCGATCAGGTCAACCAGGTCAATTCGGCTCTGGAAGACAACGCCAACCGCGTCAGCGACATCCTCGCCTCGACCGCCGGCAGCGTCACCGACGTGCTCACCTCGACCACCAGCACGCTGGCGGATTCGATCAACGACAGCACCTCTTCGGTGCGCAACGCAATCTCCTCCAATGCCGGCACCTTCCGCCGCGCCATGGAAGAGGCCACCGGCGAAGTCGGCGAGAAGATGGGCGACTTCCGCACCGCCGCCGATGCCGAAAGCCGCCGTGCCGCCGCAGCCCTGCAGCAGGCCCAGCAGCTCATGGCCGCCGAAATGCAGCGCGCAATCGAGGAAGCAACCCAGCGCTTCAACGACACCGCCCGCGCCATGCGCGAGACGGCCCGTGAAGTGGGCACAGAACTCGAAGCCACCCGCGCCGAACTGGCCCGTGGCGTCAACGAGCTGCCCGAGGAAACCCGTGCCAGCGCCGCCGCCATGCGTCGCGTCGTGGCCGAGCAGATCGAAGCCCTCAGCGAACTCAATGCCATCGTGCGCAGCCAGCCGGCCACCAACGATCTCAACGATCGTCGCCCGCCGGCCCGCCCTGCCCCAAGAATCGAAAGCCGTCAGCCGGAAGCCCGTATCGAGCAACCGCGTCAGGCCGAACCCGCCCGTGAAACCTATCGCGAACCGGCCCGCCAAACCCTGGTCGATCCGATCCGCACCATGGAACGCCCGCCCGAGCCTGTCCGTCAGGCCGCGCCCGTTCGCCAGCCGGAGCCAGCTCGCCAGCCGGAACCCGCACCCGTCCCCGAAACTGAGCCCGCCCAGGGCGCCAATGGCGGCTGGCTGCGCGACGTGCTGCGCAATGCCACGGCCCAGCAGCAAGGCGCCCAGCCGCAGCAGGCTGGCCTCTCCGGCCTTACCGAAGAAATCGCCCGTTCGATCGACGATCGCGCCTTGGCCGATGCCTGGGGCCGCTATCAGGCCGGCGAATCCAACGTCTTCTCGCGCCGCATCTACACGCTGAGCGGCCAGGGCACCTATGACGACGTCCGCAAGAAGCTGCAGCGCGAGCCCGACTTCGCCCGCACCGCCCAGGCCTATATGGGCGAATTCGAACAGCTCCTGAAGCGCGCCGCCGCCGGCGCCAACCCGGCAGCCGAAACCCGCGAATACCTGCTGAGCGACCGCGGCAAGGTCTACACCACCCTCGCCCACGCCAGCGGCCGGTTGAACTGATCGGAACTGAAATGAAAACGGCCCCGGGAAACCGGGGCCGTTTTGTTTTGGGGGGAAATGGCGAAGGAGAGCCCCTGTTGGGTACCCCCACCTAACCTCCCCCTGATAGGGGGAGGGATACCCTCCACTCCGTGGCACGATCCAGCCGCAATCACAGCGCCGTCCCTCCCCCTTTTCAGGGGGAGGTTAGGTGGGGGTATTCTTGCTTCGCATGAAGGTTGATGAGGCACGGAGTGGGTTTCCCTACCCCGGCAGCACCCGTTTCGCCCCGATGCAGCAGACATATTGCTCATGCAGGGGAAATTCCGAGAGAAACCAGCTCGCCGGATGGCCAACCAGTGCCGACAGGTGCAGCACCTGCCCTGCCCCAGCATAGACCCCGACATGGGCGCCATGGGATTCGCGACGCCGCCCGAACAGCATCAGATCAAGCGGCTGTAGCGCACTGACCACCCGGCTATAGGCACTGTCAGCCCAGAGTTCGCTCGACCGGAACGGCGGCAGCGCGATACCGAACTGCGCCAGCACCGCATAGGCAAAACGCTGGCAATTGGCGCCACGGCTCAGATCGTGGTCGCCATCCGGAATGCGCGTCGCGTCATAGCGCACGTCGCGAAAGGCACGCGGCAGCACTGCCAGCAAGTCATCCATGCCGGCGCCTGACCATCACGACGCATCCTTGGGCGGTCGCAGCTTCAGCGACAGCAGCACGCAGCCGATAGCCAGCGATGTGGTCACCGTCGACATGAAAAACGCATGCGTGCCGAAATGCTCCACCAGCACGCCAAAGACTATCAGCGCCAGCATGGAGCAGCCCATGTTGAGCATATTGGCAAAGCCCTGGGCCTCGGCAGCATTGGCCTCGTTGGTCCAGTTGGCGATGAAGTGGACGACGCCGAAATAGCCCATGCCGAAGCTGAAGGCATGCAGCAGCTGGGTGAAGAACAACACTTCCACCGGCGGATTGAAGGCCATGATGGTGAAGCGCACCAGCCCCGCCACCGCACAGACCAGGATCATGTTGCGCGCGGTGACGCGTCCGCCAAAACGTCGCCAGGCAAACATCAGCGCTGCCTCGCCCACAGCGGCAATGCCCAGCAGCGGTCCCAGGTAGTAGCCAGGAATTCCGTTCTCGTGCCACAGCAGGGCCGCGAAGCCACCCAGCACTGCGTTGCTCGAATTGACCAGCGCAAAGGCCACCAGCGGCAGCACGAACCAGAGCTTCAGCGAATCCTTGAGCCGGCTGGCCGGCGCGGTGCTGCCCGGCACATTGGCCAGCGTCGGCTTGGCGCTGGGCGCCCGGAACCGCGGCAGGATATAGGCGATGAAGGCGCGCACCACGACCGTCGCGACATAGAGCGTGATGAAGGCGCCCGAGCCCAGCACATTGAGCAGCAGCCCAAGTCCTGCTGCAGCAAACACATAGCCCACCGTCGCCCAGGCGCGCACCGCGCCAAAGTCCGTGCCATTGCGCCGCGTCATGCGCACCGTCGCCGCGTCGATCACTGGCGCAATCAGCCCATTGCTGGTCGCACACAGCGCCCAGACCAGGAGGATGCCCCAGAATTCGGAGACGAAATACAGCGGCAGCGGCGCCAGGGCCGAGGCGATGGAGAGAGCGATCAGCGCCGTCCGCCAGTCGTCCGCCTTGTCGGCAATGCGCCCCACGATCAGGTTGAGCAGCAGCAGGCAAAAGGTCGGCAGCGCATTGATCATGCCGATCTGGTCGGCCGGCAAACCATGTTCGCTCAGCCAGATGCCCAGAAATACCGAGGCCACGCCGCCGGGGACATAGACCATGAATTGATAGATGGAAGCCCGCAGCTCGGGTGTGTCCAAGCGCGAAAGTGCCGGTGGCATGGAAGGTCAACTCCGGGCCAGAAAACGGCCCGGTTTCCTTCGTGAATCGAATCGCCGGTCAATTCAAGACCGTTCTTGCAACGTTATCGCAGTTGTATGGAAGTGGTTGCCAAATGGTGGCACCCACCCGCCATCACGCCGTCGCGGCCAGCTTTTGCACCTGTCCCAGCAGCGGCTCCAGTGCGTTGAAAAATTGCCCGGCGCTGGCCTGCCAGGTGAACTTCTCGCCATGCACCCGCGCATCCTCGCGCCGCAGGGTCAAGGCGCGCGTCACCGCAAGGTTGAGGTCCGTATCCAGCGCCCCTGCCCGCGCGTCGCTCAACACATCCAGCGGCCCGGTCACCGGATAGGCTGCAACCGGCGTGCCCGAAGCCAGAGCTTCGGTGATGACATTGCCGAACGTATCGGTGAGGCTCGGAAACACCATGACATCGGCGCTGCGATAGCATTCGCCCAGGTCTTCGCCATGGCGATAGCCCAGGAACACCGCCTCGGGATATTCGCGCATCAGCCGCTGGCGATCGGGTCCATCGCCAACCACGATCTTGGTGCCGGGAACCTCGAGCCTAAGGAAGGCCTCGATATTCTTCTCGGCGGCCACCCGCCCCACATGCAGCAGATGGGGACCGGGGAGATCGGCGAATTGCGTCTTGGGGCCGGGTCGGAAGCGCCGGCCATCGACGCCGCGGCTCCACAACACCAGGTTTGAAAAGCCCCGCGCCTGGAGGTCGTCGCGCAGGGAAGGCGTGGGGACCATGGTGCGGGCGGCGGCACTGTGGAACCAGCGCAGATAGCCATAGGTCCAGTCCTGTGGAACGGGCATGCGCATGGCCAGATATTCGGCAAAGCGCGTGTGAAAACTCGTGGTGAAGCCCAGATGCCGATCAAGGCAATATTGCCGCGCGAGAAGACCCAGCGGCCCCTCGGTGGCGATATGGATATGATCGGCCTCGACGGCACGGATATGGCGCGCTACCGCGCTGCCCGTCGCCAGCGACAACCTGATCTCGGGATAGGTCGGCACCGGCAGGGTCCAGAACTTTTCCGGCGTCAGGTAATGCACATCGTGCCCGGCCGCCGTCAGCGTCTTGCCGACACTTTCCAGCGTGCGGACGACGCCGTTGATCTGCGGTCGCCACGCATCGGTGACGATCAGGATGCGGCGGGGCGAGGACGAGTTGAACGCTTCGGTCTGCATGGCGACACCGTGGGTTCGTGTGTCCCCAAAGTCTCGCGCGAGTCCGCGTCACTGCCGTGAATGGCTGGTGACGAAAACGTGACGGGTTAAGCGCTTGTGAAACCTAGCCTGCGCGGCGCAGCCGGAACTTGCGCGGCTCGCCGGCCACCATTTCCGTCCATTTCACCAGCTCGAATTCGCCTTCCGGCGTTTCGACCACAGCGGTGCAGCTTTCCACCCAGTCGCCGGTATTGATGTAGTGGATACCCAGCCGGTCATGCATGTCGGCGAAATGGATATGGCCGCAGATCACGCCATCAACGCCCGTTTCCTTAGCCTCATGCACCAGCGCTTCCTCGAAGCGCCCGATCACCGAAACCGCATTCTTGACCTTCTGCTTGGCCCAGGCCGACAGCGACCAATATTGCAGGCCGAGACGCCGGCGCACCCAGTTCAGCGCCAGATTGATGCGCAGCGCGGCGTTATAGGCCCAGTCACCCACATGGGCGAGCCACTTGGCATTCATCACCACCACGTCGAACTGGTCGCCATGGATGACCAGATAAGTCTTGCCGGTGGCCGAAGTATGCACCGTGCGGTCGACGAATTCGACTTCGCCGAAATAAGTGCCCAGATATTCGCGCAGGAATTCGTCGTGATTGCCCGGCAGATAGACCACGCGCGTGCCCGCATTGGCCTTGTCGAGCAGGATCTGCACCAGCACATTGTATTCGCTGGGCCAGTGCCAGGCCTTGGCCAGGCGCCAGCCGTCCAGAATGTCGCCGACCAGATAGATGGTCTCGGCGTCATGCGAACGCAGGAACTCGATCAGCTGTCCCACCCGGATGGGCTTCATGCCCAGGTGAACGTCCGAGATGAATATGGCCCGGACATGCCGGACCTCGCGGTCATCCGCCATAAAGCAACGACTCCTGCTTCCTGTCGCGCACTTTATCCATGCTTGGCGCTCCCGCCAAGTTTTTGCCGGTTTTTGGTGGGGATACCCAGACCGCGATCAGCCGATCCGCGCCTTGAGCGTCACGATACGCTGATAGCTCGCCGCAATCAGCGCCGCAAACTCCGGGTCGGCCTCGGCTTCCTTGAGCAGGATATCGAGGATTTCCTGGCCAAGGCCAGCACGATAACTGGCCGTATTGGAGAACAGCAGCACATCCATCCCGGCCCGCACCGCCTTGGTGACCGTCTCTTCCAGCGTGAAATGGTCGCGGATGGCGCCCATTTCGAGGTCGTCGCTGATCACCACGCCATCATAGCCCATATTCTCGCGCAGGATGCCGGTGATCCAGCGTCGCGACAGCGATGCCGGATTCTGTGCGTCCGATTCCGAATGGGCTGCGTGATAGAGATGCCCCACCATCACCATGTCGATCAGCCCATCGGCCATCAGCGTCTTGTAGGGCACGAGCTCTGCCGGCTTCCACGACTGGGTAATGTCGACAAAGCCCTCGTGGCTGTCGGCGGTCGACGAGCCATGCCCCGGAAAATGCTTGGGCGCCGTCAGCAGGCCCGCCGCATGATGCGCTTTGACGAAGGCCTCGTCATAGGCGGCAACGGTCTCCGGATTCTCGCTATAGGCGCGCCCGAATTTGGCGATGACCTGGTTGTCCGGATTGAGATTAACGTCCGCCACCGGCCCGAAATTGACGCTGAAACCCAGCTCGGCAATCGATTTGGCCATCGTGCCATAAATGGCCTTGGCCTGCTCGGGCGTATTGCTGGCGGCGATCGTCGCGGCATTGGGGATTTCCGCGAAGCCGACATCCTGCGTCAGCCGCTCCACCGACCCGCCTTCCTGGTCCAGCGTGATGAAGGGTAACAACTCCGGCGACGCCGCGCGGAACATGGCGTTCATCTCACGCACATCGTCGAGCGTTTTGACATTGGTCTTGAGATACATGACGCCGCCGATCTTGCCGGCCGCCAGCTGATCACGCAGCGCAATGACCGAGGCATCATCCACGTCATCGCCCTGGAATCCCATGACGATCATCTGCCCCGCCATCTGTTCGAGCGACTGGGCATGCGCGCCTCCGGTCAGCAAAAGCAACGGCAGGAGGGCGAGGGAGCGGTGAAAGGTCACGAGCAGGTCCGGCAAGGGGAATCACCGCCCGAGACTGACCGGGTAAAGCCGCCGAAACAATGTCGAAGCGGAAAATTGAAGGGGGTAGCAACTTCAATTCCGCTTCCGAAACTCACCCCACACTCGGTGTCACCCCGGCCTTGAGCCGGGGCCCATCCCGAGATCGAGCCACTGCCGCAAGATTGCAGCGACTGGCACTGCCACCTCGCGGCAAGCCACACATCTCAGGATGGATCCCGGCTCAAGGCCGGGATGACACCGTGATTGTGGAGGCTATGGCGGCGCCCCCTACCTGTTCTGCCGGTTCTCGATCAGGTCCGTGACCACCGCCGGGTCGGCAAGCGTTGACGTATCCCCCAGTGAGCCGAAGTCATTCTCGGCAACCTTGCGCAAAATGCGGCGCATGATCTTGCCCGAACGGGTCTTGGGCAGGCCCGGCGCCCACTGAATCAGGTCCGGCGAGGCAATAGGCCCGATTTCCTTGCGCACCCAGTTCTTGAGCTCGGTCTTGAGCGCATCGTCGCCGCTCTCGCCCGCCATCAGGGTCACATAGCAATAGATGCCCTGACCCTTGAGGTTATGCGGATAGCCCACCACCGCCGCTTCCGAAACCTTGGGATGCGCCACCAGCGCGCTTTCGACTTCCGCTGTCCCCAGGCGATGGCCGGAGACGTTGAGCACGTCGTCGACGCGGCCGGTGATCCAGTAATAGCCATCCTCGTCGCGGCGGGCGCCGTCACCGGTGAAATAATAGCCCTTGTAGGTCTCGAAATAGGTCGAAACGAACCGGCCATGATCGCCCCAGATGGTGCGCGCCTGCCCCGGCCAGCTGTCCTTGATCGCCAGCACGCCCTCGGCCTTGGTCTGCTCCTGCAACCGGCCCTCCGGCGACAGCATCACCGGCTGCACTCCATAGAATGGCTTGGTCGCCGAACCCGGCTTGGTCGGAATGGCACCGGGGAATGGCGCGATCATGTGACCGCCCGTCTCGGTCTGCCACCAGGCATCGACAATGCCGCAACGCTCCTTGCCGACATGCTTGTGATACCAAAGCCAGGCTTCCGGATTGATCGGCTCGCCCACGGTTCCCAAGAGCCGCAGGCTCGGCATGTCGTATTTGTCGGCATAGTCGCTGCCCGCGCCCATCAGCGAACGAATGGCGGTCGGCGCGGTGTGGAACACATTGACCTTGTGCTTTTCCACCACCTGCCAGAAACGGCTCGGATCGGGATAGGTCGGAATGCCCTCGAACATCACCGTCGTCGCGCCATTGGCCAGCGGCCCATAGACGATATAGCTGTGGCCCGTCACCCAGCCGACGTCAGCCGTGCACCAGAAGATTTCGCCGCGCTTGTAGTCAAAGCTCAGCTCCTGCGTCATCGCCGCATAGGTGAGGTACCCGCCACTCGTATGCAGCACGCCCTTGGGCTTGCCGGTCGAGCCCGAGGTGTAGAGGATGAACAGCGGGTCTTCCGCACCCATCGGCTCGGGATCATTGAATGGCTCGACGCCCGCGGCGGCCTCGTGCCACCACACGTCGCGGCTGCCCTTCATCTTAACGTCGGCGCCGGTATTGTGCACCACCAGCACCTTGGAAACGCCCGGACAATCATCCAGCGCTTTGTCCACATTGGCCTTGAGCGGAATGGTCTTGCCGCCGCGACGGCCTTCGTCGGCCGTGATCACCACGGCCGAGTCGCAGTCATTGATGCGGCCGGCCAGGGCATCGGGAGAGAAGCCGCCGAACACCACCGAATGCACCGCCCCGATCCGCGCACAGGCCAGCATGGCATAGGCCGCCTGCGGGATCATCGGCAGGTAGATGGTGACGCGATCGCCCTTCCGCACGCCCAGCGACTTCAGCACATTGGCGCAGCGGCAGACCTTCTCGTGCAGCGTACGGTAGGTGATGTGCTCGGATGGGGCGTTCGGATCATCCGGCTCCCAGATGATGGCAATGTCGTCGCCATGATCGAGCAGATGCCGGTCGATGCAATTGGCCGCCACATTGAGCACGCCATCCTCGAACCATTTGATCGAGACATTGGGATAGTCGAATGTGGTGTTCTTGATTTTCGTGGGAAAGCGAACCCAGTCCAGACGCTTGGCCTGTTCGGCCCAGAAGCCATCCGGATCGTTCACCGATTGCGCATAGAGCGCGTCATACTGCTCGGCAGTGGTGTGGGTGCGTGCGATCGCAGCCGCACCTGGCTGAAATACGAGCGGCTCGCTCATACTGGTCCTCCCTAGTCTCTCCCAGGAACGGTTCTAAAGACCCGTCCTGATCCGGGCAAGGGCTTGGCCATCCGGTTCGGCAACTAAGTACCGGCAGGAGCTACGCTACTCGCCATTAACTGCCCTGTTGCTAGGGTGTTCGGCGGATTTATGCGCAGTGGTATATTGTGGCTTCATCGGATCGGGAGAACCGGGAATGAGCGAGATTGCCGCCACCACCAGCGAGGCACCAGCCGCCGCACCCCGTTCGCCGATGCGCCCGGGCACCTATGCCGATATCGCGCTGATCCACGAAAAGCTGATGGAGGCCATCGAGACCTCCCCCTTCTACAGCACCGAGTTCAAGGTCTATGAAAAGGCCCGCCTGACCAAGTCCTATCTGGCTGGCCTGATCGACGCCGATCCGCACCATGTCATGGTGATGCAGCGCGACGGCAAGCCCGGGGGCTTCATGATTTCGGGGCCGGAACTGGGGACACTCTGGCTCTACTGGAGCTATGTCTTTCCCGAGAACCGCCGCTCGCCCTTAGCCCTGTCGGCCATGCGCGCCTTCATCAGCCATTGGGACGATGGGCGATTCCACAAGATCGCCACCTACACCAAGACGGGCAACGAGGCCGCCGAAGCCATCATGGGACGCATGGGCTTTGCCCATGTCGCCACGCTCAGGCAGCACATCTTCGGCGAGGACTACCTGCTCTTTGAGCGTCCGCTGAACAAGACCATGCCCGGCTACGACCGTGGCACCAAGGGCGGGCTCAAGCATCGCCTGGTGCGGATTCTGAAGCTAGCGTTTGTCAGGTAGGGCGCAGCCCTATTCCGCAGCGATCACGACCGTCTTGCGATTGCGCACCCACTGCATGATGGAAACATCCATATGCGCCGTGCGCAGCGCCACCCACCATTGCCCCACCGACCAGACGGTGATCGCAATGATCGCGGCCAGCGCGGCGCCCATCAGCCCATAGGCCGGCACCAGCACAGCATTGGCCACCACCAGCGTCCCGATGCCCAGCGCCACGAACGGCAGGCTGGCATAGGGCCGGTCGTGGATCGACAGCACCAGCGAGGCCGGCCCCATCATCGAGCGGATCACCAGCGCCAGGCTCAGCACCGCCAGCGGCGCGGCCCCGGCGGCAAAGCTCGGCCCGAAGATCATCATCAGGATCGGCGCCGCCAGCAGCATGGCGACGAACAGCGCCACCGAAATCGCGCTGGCGACGAAATTGGCGTCCCCCACCTTGCGCTTGAACGCCTCGCGATCGGCATTGGCCTCGCTCTCGAACATGTCCGGCATGGTCACCGCATAGACCGCCGCCACACCAAAGGAGATCAGCGAGAACAGCCGCGTACAGACGCCGAAAATCGCCAGCTCCTCGCGCGTCAGCGAATGGCTGAGCAGCAGCAGGTCAATGTCGAAGAAGAAGTCGGTCGCCAGCGAAATCAGCACCCAGGGCAGCGCAAAGCGCCACCAGCGCCGGGCCTCGTCGCTGCGTGCCTCGCGCATGTCGGGCAGCCGCTTGATCGAGGTGATCACGAAGGCGAAATGCACCAGCGAAATGGCGAGATAGCCAAAGGCGATCAGCCACAGCATGAAGGAAAAACCCTCCGCCGGCACCGCAAAGCCGAGGCAGACAAGGAAGGAGCCGATGACGATCATCGGCCGGAACATCGTATCGGCGAAGAAGCCGGCAAACGGCCGTTTCAGCCCCACCAGCAGCGCGCCGTTGACATAGACCATGGCCGTGCTGAAGGCGAGCAGTGCCGCCGGCACGAAGTGATGCGCAAGAACGCTATCGCCCTGCTCCAGCAGATCCAGCACGAACGGCCCCGCCAGCAGCACCAGCAGCAGCGAGCCAATCACATGCCCATAACTGCGCATGAGGAAGACCACAAACTGTTGCCGGTCCCCACGCGCGCGATATTCCGCCGCGAAATACGTCCCCACCGTGTGAAAACCCAGCGGCATGGCCACCGCGATCAGGTTCACCGTGGCGATGATGACGAGATACTCGCCAAGCAGCTCTGCCCCCCACAAACGGGCAATCAGCGCCTGAGTGAGGAAAACCAGCCCGGCGCCGCCCAGTCGCGCCCCGAAAATGATGGTGGATTGCGAGGCAAGGCGCCGGTGCATGCTCATTCTGCGCTCTCTTCCCCATCGCGCTTCTGCGTCGGCAGGGTCTTGGGATTGCGCCAGCCATCGATCTTGCGCTTGAGCGCGTGGACAGTGTCACGGGCCCAGAAGGCACCGGCGCCCATCGCATAGGCCAGCGGCTTGCTGGCATAATTGGCGACCGGTGGCACCGGCTGGATCACGCCGCGATCGCCAACCATGCCCTTCTTGAACTGATGCAGCCCTTGGAACCCGTCCGTGCCGCCCAGGTCATACCAGGTGGCCTTGGTGTTATCGCGCAGCCAGCGGATGATGTGCCAATGCATGAAATAGCCGGCGCGCAGCGGTAGCGCCTGGTCGGTCGTCGCCCCATAAAGATAGACCGCACGATCGCCGGCCTTGAAGATCAGCGCCCCGCCCACCAGCACGCCCTCGTGCCGCACATAGAACACTTCCGGCCGCAGCGCCTCGACCTCGATCGCCATCAGCGCCGGCACGGTCTCATAGGCCGAATGGTCGGAAAACTGCTTGCGATCGGTCATCGCATTGTAGAGCGCTTCGAAATCCCCGACCTGCTCGGCCGGCACATGCTCGAACGTCAGGCCCACCTTCTCCGACTTGTTGAGCTGGCGCCGCCAGGTCTGGCTGAAGCTCTTGCGCTGCTCCTCGTCGCTGAGCCGCAGGTTGACGATATAGCGATTGGGAAAGCCCAGCACCGAGCCGCGCTTGAAGCCACGCGCGATCAGGCTTTCATAGGCGTGATTGGTCTCGCCGATCGACGCCCGCGGCAGCACGGAGAGCATCTGGCCCCGGCTGTCGGCATAGTCGGCGATCATTGCCTCCACCATGCCGGCGCGAACCGCATCGGCATCGGCACGGCCGGCATCACGCAGCATCGGCGCCCACTTGGCCACGGCAATCTTGCCCAGCCCCAGCGGCAGGCCCTGCACCATCACCAGCGCGCCACCGACCACCTCGCCATTGGCGAGGAACAGCATCGGCTCCTGCACCACCGATGGCCAGCGCGTGGCCGCGAATGTGTGCATCTGCTCCTGGCAGACCTCGTCGAACCCGGCGATCGTGTGGTCCCATTCCGCGCCCGAAACGATCTTCGTCTCCAGCCGTGCCGCGACGCCGCCCCTGGCCCGTATCGGAGCTACGGCGATGTCGGCAGGCGCGACGCGATTGGCGATGGCGGACATGAAAAAGCTTCCCACTCGTGAGTTGAGCGGGAAGCTAGAGGCTCAAAGTGAGCAAATCCCTATTCCGTCACGGCAAATGCCGCAAATCGGGACCTTTGGTTACCAAAGGCTCGCAGCCTCTGGTTACCGAATTCTATCGTGCAATCAATGCGCTGCGGCCGCGGCAGCAGTGCCGACTTCATGCGGCGTATAGACGAAGGGGATGGCCGGGATGTCGACAAAGGCGCCAACGCCTTCCAGCGTCATGCGCAGCGCGACGAAGAGGATGATCAGCAGGCCGATCCAGGCGATCCAGCGGTGCTTATGCAGCAGGCCCGCGATGAAGGTCGCAGCCACGCCCATCATGACGACCGACAGGGCCAGGCCGATAATCAGCGCCTCGAAGTGATGCGCCGCCGCACCGGCCACCGCCAGCACATTGTCGAGCGACATCGAGACGTCGGCAATGATGATCTGGATGACGGCCTGGCGCAGCGTCTTCTTGGGCGCGCGACCGGCGACCGTGCCGTCAGCATTGGTGTCGCTGTTTTCCAGCGCTTCCTGCGCCTCGTGCTCGTCGTCCTGGCTGGTGGTCAGCTCGCGATACATCTTCCAGCAGACATAGAGCAGCAGGATGCCGCCCGCGATCAGCAGCCCGCCGCCCAGCGACAGCAGCTGCGTGGTGATCAGCGCAAAGAAGATGCGCAGCACGGTCGCCGCGAGAATGCCGATCAGGATGGCCTTGCGGCGCACGTCGCTGGCCAGGCCGGCAGCAGCCAGGCCGATAACCACGGCATTGTCGCCCGCCAGCACCAGGTCAATGAGAATGACCTGAACCAGCGAGGTGATGAAACTCGGATCAATACCGAACATGAGGGGGTCCTTGGCGGGAAATGCGAACAGAATGTCGCAGGCGCTATACGCCTCCGATCCTCCGCTGGAAAGCGCTCACAGCGCCGTTATCGACAAAAGTGTTAGATTTGTTGGGGTTTGGCGCTCATCCCGACAGGCTCACGACAGGTTGGCCCGCAAGAGGCCGCACTCGGAAAAGCTGACAGCCGCAGTTTAGATTCATTCCAAACTATTCGCTTGCAGTTTGGATTCATTCCAGACTACAAACTCTAACTGATTGAGATCGCAAGATTTCCTGAATTCAAATATCACCATTTGGAGTGAACGACATGGCCGCATCCACCGCTTCGACCTGCAATTCCTGCGTATTCTTTGAAGACCATTCCGACGCCTCTGCCGGCGTCTGCCGCGCCCATCCGCCGGTCCCCTCTTCGGTTGAATCCAACAAGCCCGCCGCCATCTGGCCGCTGGTCAAGACCGACGACTGGTGCGGCCAGCACACCGCCGGCCGCAGCTAAGCGCGTGGAGCGTTCTCAGCAAAAGTGGACGCCGGTTTTGCGGTTCGAGAACGTGACCAACTAAAGCCAAATCCAGAACACAACAGCCCCGCTTCGGCGGGGCTTTTTCTTGGGGCATATGTCGGCAAATGCCAGAAACAACAAAGGCGACCCGAAGGTCGCCTTTTGAAGGACTTTGGTGGGCGAGCACGGGTTCGAACCGTGGACCCGATGATTAAGAGTCATCTGCTCTACCAGCTGAGCTACTCGCCCATCTGCTTGGGCTTCCAAAGTGGCGCCTCTATAGCCAGCCGATTTGGCCCTGTCTAGCGCCTCATGACACTTTTCTTTCATATCAGCTTTGCCATTTCGTCACAGGCCCGGATTCCCGCCGCTTTCCGCGCGAAATTTGCCGCATCTTCTCGCTCTGTGGAAAACTCTTGAGGCAACCTTTTGCGCCTGCTGTCTTTTCCCCTGCACGAGAAACGTCAGGAGCCCGCCATGAACGACGCTGCCATCTTCGGCATATCCACCGCCTGGATCATTTCCAACGTCTGGTCTGTGCTGGTCGCGCTCATCGTGCTGGCCGCTGGCTGGATGATCGCCAAGTTCGTGTCCGGCTATATCGCCGCCCTGCTTAGCCAGCGCCTCAAGCGCGACGTCACCGTCGGGCCGCTGGTCGGCCAGGTGGTCCGCTACGCCATTCTGTTCGTCACCATCATCGTCGTGCTCGGCCAGTTCGGCGTCGAGACCGCATCGATTCTAGCCGTGCTGGGTGCCGCCGGTCTGGCCGTCGCCCTGGCGCTGCAGGGCACGCTGTCCAACATTGCTGCGGGCATCATGCTGCTCTTCCTGCGCCCCTTCAACGTCGGCGACTATATCGATGCTGAAGGCACGGTCGGCACTGTGGTCGAAGTCGGCCTCTTTGCCACCCTGCTCCGCACCCAGGATGGCGTCTTCCTCTTCGCGCCAAATTCCAAACTGTCCAACGCCCGCATCATCAACTACACCCGCGAGCCTTCGCGCATCGTCGAGATGAAGTTCACCGTGCCGCGCAATGCCGATCTCAACCGCGTGCGATCAGCGGTTGGCGAAGGCCTTGCCGCGCAGGACCTTCCGGTCAACGGCAAGCCCGAAGTGCTGGTGGATACGCTGGGCGACAGCAACATCACCCTGGCGGCCCGCGTGCCGGTGCGCAGCCAGGAATGGAATCAGGCCCGGTCGGACCTGCAGGAACGCCTGCGCAAGATCATCGACGACGCCGGCGGCTTTGCCCAGCCAGCGCCTGATCAGGCTTAGTCCAGCCCTGCGCGCCCGCTGCGGAAATCTGAAAAATCCAGGACATTGCTGGTGCTGAGCACCGGCACGTCCTGATTGGCTTCATCGATCAGGACCATCGTCCGCTCGATGATATAGCGCAATTGGCGCGTCCGGCTGTCCGAACCCTGTAAAATGGAAGCTGCACGCTGCAGGTGGTCTCTGGCGAGAACATAGCTGGGCTTCATCTCTGGATCCTTCAAAATGGCTTGTCTGGAAAAATGCCATGGGACAGGCCGGTCCGGAATATGGCGCCTTATGCTTTCCACGGCCTTACCAGCATCGCTGGCAATTCGGTCAAACGCAACATAGTCGCCGCGAACAGCTAAAGCATTGATATCGATCAAGTCCTAGCCCTTTTTCTCATATGTTATGCCGTTGAAACTTCCCCCCGCAACCGCCCGTTGCTTGCGGCGAATGGAGTATCAAATGTGCTTTCGCCGTGAACTGACCTATCTTGCCATCACCGTCCTGCCCTGGCTGGGCATCTATGCCCTGTACCAGCTTGCCCTGAGCACGGCTGGCTAGTCCGCGATTATTCAAACTAAGATCGGGCAACCAAGCGAGTCGCCCGTGCCCCTTCCCAGCTTCTCCCCCATTGCCGCCAGCCTGCCCGAGACCGTGCCCTTTGTCGGTCCCGAAGCCATATCCCGCCGCACCGGCATTGCGCTGCGTGCCCGCATCGGCGCCAATGAAAGCCCTTTCGGGCCGGCGCCCTCCGTGCTCGAAGCCATGGCCCGCGCCGCCCGCGACAGCTGGCATTATGGCGATCCGGAAAACCACGATCTGCGCCAGGCCATCGCCGACCACCTCGGCATTGCATTCGCCAATGTCATGCCCGGCGAAGGCGTCGATGCCATCCTTGGCATGGCCGTCCGCCTCTACGCCGCGCCCGGCAGCACGGTCGTGACTTCATTGGGCGGCTACCCCACCTTCAACTACCATCTCGCCGGCTATGGCACGCTGGTGCACACCGTGCCCTATATCGAGGACCGGGAAGACATCGATGCCCTGGCCCACGCCGCGCGTGAAACCGGTGCCGCCATGGTCTATCTCGCCAATCCCGACAACCCGATGGGATCGTGGTGGGACGCCGCATCCGTCGAACGCTTCATTGCTGCCGTGCCCGAAACCACCATGATCGTGCTCGACGAGGCCTATGGCGAATTCGCTCCCGAAGGCACGCTGCCGCCCATCGACATCGCCCGACCAAACCTTTTGCGCATGCGCACCTTCTCCAAGGCCTATGGCCTGGCGGGCGCCCGCGTCGGCTATGTCATCGGCGAGGCGGCCAGCATTTCTGCCTTCAACCGCATCCGCAATCACTTCGGCATCAGCAACATCGCCCAGACCGGCGCCATCGCCGCCCTGGCCGATCAGGCGCATCTGCGCTGGTCCATCGCCGAAGTGCAGGCCTCACTGGCCGATACCGCCGAGATCGGCCGCCGCCACGGCTTGGTGCCTCTGCCGACCGCCACCAACTTCATCGCTCTCGATTGCGGCCGTGATGGCACCTACGCCCGTGCCATTGTCGATGGCCTGGCCCAGCACGGCGTCTTCATCCGCATGCCCGGCGTGGCCCCGCTCAACCGCTGCATCCGCGTCAGCGCCGGCACGGCAGAAGATCGCTCCCTGCTCGAGGAAGCGCTGGGCCAGGTTCTGGCCGGCCTCGCGGACTAGTAAAAGCTGATTTTGGCGAACAGGCCGAGGTGATTGGAGCCATAGGCTTCCCGCGTCGCCTGGATATAGTCCACCAGGGCATCGCCGCGCGTGAAGACATTGTCGATCGGCGCCGCAAGCGCCCCCAGTTCCACCGGCCACGTCCCGGGGTAATGCGGCGGCGGCACCAGCTCAAGCACATCGGCAAACACCGCCATGCGGTCAGACCAGGCCGCGGCGTTGAAATCTCCCGCCAGCACCAGTGGACCGTCGATATCCCTCAGGAAGCGCGCGGCCGCCAGCAGCTCGGTTTCCGCAATGTCGTCGAAATAGGGCTTGGAGACATGCGCCCCCACCAGCGTTACCCGCCGTCCATTGCCAACATCCAGCGTCACGCGCGCCAGGCGCTGACGCGGAATGACCCGGAAGGTTTCCCGCGCGCTGTCGAGGATCGGCAATTTGGACAGGATGGCCATGTCGCAGGCGGACGTCTCGCAACCCACGCGATAGGGATAGACGGCATCGAGTTCGTCCATGAAGGGCTGCACGCCGGCGGCCTCCATCAGCACGACGACATCGGCGCCGCTCCCAGCAATATACCGCGCCGCATCCTGCCCGCGCTCATTGCTGCCCAACACGTTGAAACTGAGCAGCGTGATACTGGCCTCGACAGTCGTTCCGGCATAGGGAGCGCGCATCTCCTGCTGCGCCAGCACGATGCCGATGCTCTGGCCAAGGCTCGCGAGGGTCACCAGCAACATGCAGCCCGCCCGCAGGCGCGCGCCGAAAATCAGCATCAGCACCGGCAGGCTCAGCGCCGCAAAGCCGATATGGAAGCGCAGCGTGCCCAGCAATTCCTGCCCCGGCACGCCAAAATCCACGCTGACGGCCAAGAGCGCCAGCGCAGCGAACACCGCCACGCCGGTCAGCAGACCGCGAATCTCGGACAACAGGTTCAGCTTGGGCCCCCTAGGCTGGAAGCGCAGTGGTGGCCCAGCCAGCCGTCATAGACAAGGCCCCAACGCGAGCATCAGCTATTCGGGGAAATGGGAGGCAAAAAACTCGCAGGGCATCAAGGCTCGCCCACATTCCACGATGTCACCCCGGCTCGGGCCGGAATAACATCGAATGTGGGGAAGTCTGACTTACCCCGCCATCGCGCCTTGCGCAGCCGCGCCGCGGTCGATCAGCAGGCGGTTATAGGCGTTGAGATAGGCGCGGGCCGAGGCCACCAGCGTATCGGGCTCGGCCGCATTGCCCGAGACGATCCTGCCATTCAATTCGAGGCGCACATGGGCCGAGGCCTGCGCGTCGGTGCCGCCGGTCACGCCATCCACCGCATAGAGCACCAGATGCGGCTCCTGGCCGACACCCTGCTTGATCGCGTTGAAGATCGCGTCGACAGAACCCGTGCCCTCGAAGGTCACCGAGGTTTCCTCGCCGTCGATGGAAAGCGTCATCGTCGCCTTGTGCACGCCACCGGTCTTGCTGACCACTTCCATGTCAACCAGCTTGATGCGGTCGCCGACCGAGCCGACTTCGTCATCGACCAGCGCGACGATATCGGCGTCATAGACATGCTTCTTGCGGTCGGCCAGGTCCTTGAAGCGCTGGAAGGCCTCCTGGAACGCATTGTCGCCCAGCTCGTAGCCCAGCTCGCGCAGCTTGTCCTTGAAGGCGGCGCGGCCGGAATGCTTGCCCATGACCAGCGTGGTTTCCTTGATGCCGACACTGGCCGGCGTCATGATCTCATAGGTCTCGGCATTCTTGAGCATGCCATCCTGGTGGATGCCGCTTTCATGCGCGAAGGCATTCTTGCCCACGATGGCCTTGTTATACTGCACCGGGAAATTCGCCGCCGCCGCTACGACCCTGCTGGCGCGGGCCAGATGCGTGCTCTCGATTTCGGTGTGATAGGGCATGGCATCGCCGCGCGTGCGCAGCGCCATCACGATCTCTTCCAGCGCCGCATTGCCGGCGCGTTCGCCCAATCCGTTGATCGTGCATTCCACCTGCCGCGCGCCACCGCGCACCGCCGCCAGCGAATTGGCCACGGCCAGGCCCAGGTCATTGTGGCAATGGGCCGAGAAGATCGCCTTGTCGGCGCCCGGCACCTGCGTGATGATATCGCGGAACATCTTCTCGTGCTCGTCCGGAACAGCATAGCCGACCGTATCGGGCAGGTTGATCGTCGTCGCGCCGGCTTTGATCGCGGTCTCGACGCAGCGCTTGAGGAACTCCAGCGGCGTACGGGTCGCGTCCATCGCCGACCATTCCACATCGTCGATCAGGTTGCGCGCCTGCGCCACCGTGCGGGCGATGATCTCGATGACCTCGTCCTCGGTCTTTTTCATCTGATGCGCCAGGTGGATCGGCGAGGTCGAAACGAATGTATGGATGCGGCCGCGCTGGGCATGGCGCACCGCCTCCCCTGCCCGATCGATATCGGCGGTAATCGCACGGGCCAAACCAGCGACGGTCGCGCGCTTGACCTGCTTGGCCACGGCCACCACCGCCTCGAAGTCGCCATTCGACGCGATCGGAAAGCCAGCCTCGATAATGTCGACGCCCATCTCGTCCAGCGTCTCGGCGACCTGCAGCTTTTCTTCCAGCGTCATCGTCGCGCCGGGGCTCTGCTCGCCGTCGCGCAGCGTGGTGTCGAAGATGAAGACGCGGTCTGTATTGGTATCGGTAACGGACATTTCTCAAACCCTATCGATCGGCCCAGAGTCATGCAGCTCTGCAGGCCGGACATTTTCTGTTCGGCTTATGGCACTATCCCCTGACGACCCGCTCGTTTCGAGCTGCCGGTGATCAGGGGCTGATAAGAAGGAGAAGCAGGGCAGCAGGAAGCAGCAGCAGGCCAGCAGCAATCGTCAGGACGCGGTTGCGTTCCTGAGTCTTGGAGATTGCGATGGCAATGGCGCGCTTGCGCTGCATGCGTTTAGTCCCGTGTGTTGAGTGGACAATGCGCGAATCTTGCAAAGGCTGCAAGGCCACTTTGCGCAAAATCGGTTCGGCTAGTCCCCGAGGTCGAGAACGCCCTCGGCAACGATCACCGCATCGCCACCAATCCCGCCATGCACCAGCACGTCGTTTTCCTTGCGCAGCTGGATGCGGATCTGACATGGCCGCCCCATTTCGACACCCTGCCGCAACACGAAATCCTTCTGCCCCGTGCCCAGGTTCTCATGCTCGGCCAAGAGGCCGATCAGCGCCGCCGCGGCCGAACCGGTGCCGGGGTCTTCCCCGATATCCATGCCGAACATGCGCGCAGCAATGTCATTGCCTGGCTCTTCCGGCGTCAGCGTGAATACATAGGCAGAATTGTGCTCATGGGTAAAAACGTCGTTGAACTTGGCCTGGTTAACCCGGATTTTCGCCAGCACCTTGGCATTGCGCACCGGCACCAGATGAAAGGTCACGCCCGCCGAAAACACCGCCGGCTGATAGACGTCGCAGCCGAGGTCCTCGACCTCGATGCCCAGCGCCTGCGCCATGCCCAGCGTATCGGTAAGCGCGGCAATCCGCGACGGCAGCCGCGGCAGCGCAAAGCGCGCCTCGCCGGAACGCTTGTCATTGCGCTCGAACAGCGCCGTGATCAGCCCGATCTTTTCCTCGAGCCGGACCGCGCTGACCTTGTTCTGCAAGCCCAGCACCACCGCCGCACCGACGGTCGGATGCCCGGCAAAGGGCAATTCCTGATGCGGCGTGAAAATCCGCACGCAGGCCGTGTTCCGCTCCGTCTGCGGCTTCATGATGAACACCGTCTCGCTGAGATTGAACTCGCGGGCGATCGCCTGCATCTCGTCATCGAGCAGCCCGTCGCCCTTGCAGACCACGGCCAACTGATTGCCGGCCAACCGTTCCTTGGTGAAAACATCGAGCAGGAGGTAATTGAGCTTCATTATCTATTCCGTCGGCAATGAATACATGGCGCGGTCACGACCGAGATGATCGCAAAGTGCGTCCACCACGACGCCATGATCCTTGCGCCCCGGCAAGCCTGAAATGGTCAGGCAACCTATGACGCCAGCCCCCTTGACCCGCAGCGGAAATCCACCGCCAGCGATCACATAGTCGGCCGGATCGCAGCCCGACTGTGGGGTAAACGCCACCTCGCCCCGCTCCAGCACCATGCGATAGCTGGCGCGGTGGAAACGCTTTACCGTATTGATCTTGCGCCGCACCCATTCGGCATTGTCCGCGCTCGTGCCCGGCGTCGCCGCAAAAAACATCTGCCGATCCCAGGTCCGGATGTCGACCACCAGCCCCAGCCCCTCGGCCACGGCACGTTGATAGATGGCACTGCCCAGCGCAAAAGCCGTCGCCTCGTCAAACGCCTCCAGCACGAGCTCCTGCTCCTGCCGCTTGACCAGCGCAATATCGCTTTCGGTGCTCATTCCAGACTCCTCCGAATCTCACTCAACGCGCCGGAATGCTGCACGCAACGCTAACAGTCTGCTAGCGAATTCCCGTAAGCTGAAACAAGAAAATCGGCCGATGGCCGCTGCACAACACCGGCCCTTTCAACACCACCGGTGATCAGGACAACGTATTGGGTGGAAGTCTATATTACTTACAACCCGCGGCCAGGAGGACCCGGATATCGGGTTGTCACAGCCTATCCGATGAATGAAACGCCCGACGAAACAGTTGGAAAAGCGATCTGCATGACGGAGCTGTAGAATGTCAAATCCCACATTTCCTGCCGTATTCTACAAATTTGCCCGTGGCATGGTCGACCTGACGCGCGACTATGACTCAACAAACGAAGAAATTGTCCTTGTCGCCCTGGATAACTTGGCCTCTGACAATCGCCTCCAGTCACTGAGAGAACTGCGCATTGTCTTTGCTGAACTGGCAGACAGACGCTACGCGAAGAGTTTTCTGATCGATGTCTTGTGGCACAGCGGCGCCCGCGTGGTTCCACGTAATCCTGTGAAGTTTTTCGAGGAAGCCCTGCCCATCCTCGACCGCTACATCGCAAGAGGTGGCGCGCCCAGGCGCTGGAACGAGGACGAGTAACTGCGTACAGAAACGGGGGCCGAAGCCCCCGTTTCAATTCGCTTAGTTCTTCGCCTTGTCGACCAGGGCGCCGGCCTTGATCCAGGGCATCATGTCGCGCAGCTTGGAGCCGACTTCTTCGATCTGGTGCTCGTCATGCAGGCGACGGGTGGCCTTGAAGCGCGAGCCGCCGGCCTTGATTTCCTGCATCCAGTCCGAGGTGAACTTGCCCGACTGGATGTCGTGCAGCACGCGCTTCATCTCGGCCTTGGTTTCCGAGGTGATGATGCGCGGACCGGTGACATACTCGCCCCACTCGGCCGTGTTGGAGATCGAGTAGTTCATGTTGGCAATGCCGCCCTGGTAGATCAGGTCGACGATCAGCTTCACTTCATGCAGGCACTCGAAATAGGCCATTTCAGGCGCATAGCCGGCTTCCACCAGCGTTTCGAAACCAGCGCGGATCAGCTCGACGAGACCACCGCAGAGCACGGCCTGCTCGCCGAACAGGTCGGTTTCGCATTCTTCGCGGAAATTGGTCTCGATGACGCCCGAACGGCCGCCGCCAACGCCCGAGGCATAGGCCAGCGCGATGTCATGGGCATTGCCCGAAGCGTCCTGGTGCACGGCGATCAGGCACGGCACGCCGCCACCCTTCTGGTATTCGCCACGCACGGTGTGGCCCGGGCCCTTCGGCGCGATCATGATCACGTCGACGGTCGACTTGGGCTCGATCAGGTTGAAGTGGACGTTGAGGCCATGGGCGAATGCCAGCGCTGCGCCGTCACGGATGTTGGGCTCGATATGCTGCTTGTAGATATCGGCCTGCAGCTCGTCGGGGGTCAGCATCATGATGACGTCGGCCCATGCGGAGGCATCGGCAACCGACATGACCTTGAGGCCTTCGCCTTCGGCCTTCTTGGCCGACGGGGAACCCGGACGCAGCGCGACCACGACATCGGTCACGCCCGAGTCGCGCAGGTTCAGCACATGGGCATGACCCTGCGAACCATAGCCGACGATCGCGACCTTCTTGGACTTGATGATGTTCAGATCGGCATCCCGATCGTAATAGACGCGCATGGGTATCTCCCTTGAAGATGCTGTGTTTATGCGTTGAAGGCTTTCGTCCCGTAGAGGGCGAAAAACTGGTCGGTCGCGGCCTTCACATCGGCCTCGATATTGGCTTCCACATTGCTCTGGGTCAGCGCCTTGTCGCCCAGCAGCAGCCGGATCTGTACGTCGCGGACCACGAGCCCGAAAAAGGTGCGATAGGCGTCTTCGCTGGCGTCGAACCGCAGCAGGCGCGCATCGCGCCCCGCTTCCAGGATCGGTTTCAGGCGCCGCCGAATGGCCAGCGGCCCGTTCTCCAGCACGATCTTGCCCAGGTCGTCCTTTTCCTGCGCCGCATGGGTCACAGCGGTCCGATTGAGCGTGATCGACACATCGCCCACGATGACGGTCAGCAGGTCCCGTGCAAACTGCTCGATGCTCGTGCGCAGCGCCTTGGCGTCGAGGTGGCTGCGATCCACCACCGGCATGCGCACCTTGGCCGCCTGCCACTGCACGGTCGCCGTCAGCAGGCCATCGCGATCACCGAACCACTTGTAGAGCGTTTCCTTGCTGCACGAGGCGCGGCGCGCCACGGCGGTCATGGTCAACCCATCGCCATTTTCGACGAGCAGGTCCAGCGCCGCGGTCAGCACAGCCTGCTGGCGCGGCGTAAACGTCTCTTCATTGACCTTGATGGTCACGGGCACGGGCTTGTCCTCAACTGACGCGCCGAACGGTTTCGGCAATTTTCGTCAGGCGTACCGTACGGTACGGTTCCAGGCAAGCCCCTATTTTGCTGCGGATGCAGAATCCCTGTGGCTTTTGCACCAAGAGACATCGCCAAGAAAAAGCCGCCCCTGGAGGTTCGGGGCGGCCTGAAGTTGGAAGGTCGGTGCTGTCAGCGACAGCGCGTCGGAAGTAACCAGCGACCACCCCCGATAGCCCCACCCGTTTGGGTGGGGTCCGGACTTATGCAGTGGTCGGCGGCACATTGTGATTGAGCCGAAACAGGTTGCCGGGGTCATAGAAGCGCTTGACCCGCCCCAGGCGCTGCCAGGTCTTGTCGGGATAGCAGGCCCGGATCATGTCCTCGCCTTCATCGGCGAGGAAATTGACATAGGTTCCGCGTTTTGCGCCGCCAATTGCCGCGACACATCCCTCGGCCCAGCCATCGTGGCGAACCGCATCCGCGGCGTTCCCATCCATGGCCAGAAAGCCGACCAGCATCTTGGCGTCGCGATGCGCATAGGCCGTCGCCTCCGCCGGAATCCGCCCCGCCGCACCGCCCAGCACCCGGACCTGCGCCATGCACATGGGCGCATCGCAATCCTCCAGCCGCCGGAGGATTTCGCCTGCCTCGGCGACATCGAGGTCGTTCTTGAACAAGGTCCGTATCGAAACACTGGCCTTCATCATCGGATCTTCGGGCAGATACATCATGCCATAGGGTCCCGGTCGCACCAGGTCGGCAATCGGTTCTGCCAGCGCCCGGAACGGCGCCAGGGCCAGCTGTGCCTCCTCGCTCGGACCGGCATAGGCCATCATGCCGATCAGCACCGTCTGCCCCACAATCTCCGGCGGCAGGAACGGCATGGGCGGAGCGGGCATGGCGAGCAGGATGGTCGACAGCTCGTCCGGCGCTGCCTTGGCCGCCTTGACGAAGCCGGCCAGCGCTTCCGCCGTCGCGGGCAGCACCAGCGGACCGCCCGTGAATTCGGGCAGATCATGCAGCCGATAGCAGAAGCGCGTCACCACGCCGAAATTGCCACCACCGCCCCGCAGGGCCCAGAACAGGTCCGGATAGCTCGCCTCGGTCACGGTCAGGATGTCGCCCATGGCCGTCACCAGCTCGGCGCCGATCAGCGCGTCCATGGTCAGGCCCAGCTTGCGCGTC
The DNA here is from genome assembly GCF_963517015.1 of uncultured Devosia sp. Classification (NCBI taxonomy): domain Bacteria; kingdom Pseudomonadati; phylum Pseudomonadota; class Alphaproteobacteria; order Hyphomicrobiales; family Devosiaceae; genus Devosia; species uncultured Devosia sp. Next base: position 1,781,087 of record NZ_CAUQDV010000001.1, on the reverse strand, counting down.
ATATAGCCCAGGCCACCACCCAGCGTGATGCCACCGATCCCGACGCTCCCGGTATCACCGAACCCCACGACCACCTTGTCGCGATCCAGCACCTCGGTCAGCTGACCCGTCGTGAGGCCGCTACCGGCCCAGACCGTCATGGCGTCGAGATCGACCTCGATCCCCTGCAGGTCGCGCAGGTCGATCACCACGCCACCGTCGGTGCCGCTGTGACCACAGACCGAATGACCACCGCTCCTGACGGCAACCGGCAGGCGCTTGTGGCGGGCAAAGTCGATCACATCGGCCACGTCGGCTGCATTGGCCACGCGCGCTACAAACAGCGGATGATGATCCCAATTGCCATGCGCGAGGCTGCGCAAGCTGTCATAGTCCGGGTGCTTGGCAACGACCAGACGGCCGCTCAACCGCGAGGCCAACGCCTCGACCTCTTGCATTTGGACCGGCATAGTCTTGGGGGCCGCGCCCCGTACATGCACATTCATCTCTTCAGCTCCATCAACATCGCCACCTGGGCAGCGCGTCGCGGAGCCTGATAGAGAAGCAGAGAGCCGACTTCCCCACTCATTTGGAGGGGACGCCAGGGAGACCGCCTCCAGAGAGCATAAATTCAGAACAATATCCAGCCAGGCCAGCCAGCGAATATTCTAACAGCAGCCCGGTATTTATTGCAAAAACAGGAATCTATTCTGCACCAAACCGTCAGGCAAAAACTTTCTCCCGGCGAATACAGATTCCACGTGCGATCCCGCACATGAAGGCGTAAACAGTCGCTTTCTAAGTTAATTGGGGCGAACCATGTATTTTCCAGAAGGGATGTCTCGTCCGCGCGCACCCCAAAAGATCGCGCGCAATGCCTTTGCCTCTTGTGCCTTGGCCGCTGCCTGCCTGTTTGCTGCTTCGGGCATCCAGGCAGCAGAACCCCTGCCTGCGCCGCAGGGCGACGTGATCCTCCTGGTCAGCGGCAATCTCGGCGTCACCAACACGCCGGAAGGCGCGGCATTCGACCGCGACATGCTGGCCGATCTCGGCCTCGCCACGCTGGAAACCAGCACGCCCTGGACCGATGGCGTCCAGACCTTCGAGGGCGTCCTGGCCCGCACCGTCATCGAGCGCGTCGAAGCCAAGGGCGAAACGGTCATGGCCACGGCGCTTAATGATTACATGGTCGAAGTCCCGATCAGCGACTTCCTCGACTATGACGTGTTGCTGGCCACCACCATGAATGGCCAGCAGATGCAGGTGAGCGACAAGGGCCCGGTCTGGATCGTTTATCCGCGCGACCAGGTCCCCGAACTGCAGAACCGCAAATTGCACGATCGCTGGGTCTGGCAGCTCAAGTCGCTGCAGTTCAAGTGACGCTTCGTCCCTGGAATTCGCGGCCCTTCCTCGTCGCGACCATCGCCTTGACCGTCCTCTTCCTGCTGTTGCTGACGGCCGTGTTTCGCCTCGCCGTCAACGAGAACCGGCTGAGCGGCGAGCCGGCTGAAGGCGTGATCTGGTTCTCCAGCCAGGGCCAGTACGAGGCCATGCGCCTGGCAGACACCGCGCTTCTCTATGAGAACGGGCGTGTCCCGCGCGCCGAACTCGTCCTGCGCTATGACCTGCTCGATAGCCGCCTTGGCCTCTTCGAAGCCGGCCAGCTCACCAATCGCGTGGCCCACATGGGCTATGACGATGAGGTCGCGGCCCTGCGGACCGAACTGGAATCACACCGCGCGACACTGGCCAATCTGCAACGCACCGACGAGCCGGCCATCGTCGAACTGCATGACATGGCGCAGGCCGCCGCCCAGACCATGCGCGACCTTGCCAATGCCGGCATGCTGGACGGGCGCCAGCGGCAGGACTCCGTGCGCGACGCCCGCCGCCGCATTCTCTTTGAGGTGCTGGGCTATCTGATCGCGACCCTGGCGACCGGCATTCTCGTCGCCATCATCCTGGTCCGCGGCCTGCGCACCACGGTCCGTGCCGAAGCCGCGCTGCAGCACGAGCGCGAAATCTCGCGGCTCCACCGCGCCTTCACCTCAGTGGTTTCCCACCAGTTCCGCACGCCGCTGTCGATCATCGATTCCAGCGCCCAGCGCATGCTGCGGCGTGGCGCCGCCATGACAGTCGACGAACTGACCGACCGCATCGGCAAGATTCGCAATGCCTGCCAGCGCCTGACCCGCTTGATGGAAAGCACGCTCAATGCTGCCCGTCTCGACCAGGGTGAAATCGGCTTCACCATCCGCCCGGCCAATCTTCATGAGCTGGTGGCGTCGGTCTGCGACGGCCAGCCCGAGGAAGACCAAATCCGCATGGTTCGCCTGCTCGACGCCCTGCCCCGGCAGGCCCTGGTCGATATCACCCTGCTCGAACAGGCGGTGCAGAACCTGATTTCCAATGCGCTCAAATATTCGCCGGGCGAAACCTCGATCATCGTGCGCGGCAGCACGCGGGGCAGCGACGTCGTCATCGAGGTGGAAGATTTCGGCGTCGGCATCCCCGCCGACGAGATCGGCTTCATCACCGAACGCTTCTTCCGCGCCCGCACTGCCGAAGGCATTGCCGGCACCGGCATCGGGCTCAATTTCGTGCTGCAGATCATGCAATTGCACGGCGGGCGGCTCGACATCCGCAGCACCGAAGGCAAGGGCTCCGTCTTCGCCCTCGTCTTCCCCCACAAGCAGGCCGAGCAGCGCGCCGGCGCTACGGCTGACGCCCACTGAGCGCTGCCTTTCGCCCGCCGACCCAGCGGTTGAACCAGGCTAGCGCCAGCCCGAACCCGATCAGCAGCAGACCGCCCCCGAGGATCGAAAACGGCTGGGCTCCCAGCGCCATGAACCACTGCGTGAAGAAGTGGATGGCGCCAAACACCGCCACCGTATTGACCACCCAGCGCCTGTTGGCAAACACCGCCCACGTCCCAAAGACCAGCAACGCCAACGCCCAGGCGACCGAGAACGACCAGCCCGGCCACCCCAGCAGCGTGTCGCCGAACACCGAACCGACAAAAAACGCAGCGTTGACCAGGAGGATCGCCGTCCGCATCGCAATGATCGCCAACCGCTCATAGCGCGGCGGCAGGCGCAGCGAGATCGGAAACAACACCAGCGTCAGCAGCGACAGCGACCCGATCGCCACCGCCAGATATTGCATCGGCGCCCAGAGATCGGTGCTGATGGTGATCGTCGCCGCAAAGGCGATCACCGCCAGCGCCACCAGCAGGCCCGACAGCGCCGCCACCCCCGCAACCGTCAGCCCCAGCGTCAGCGCCACCCGCACCCACAGATACTCCCCGAACAGCGCAAACAGCCCGCCCGCCAGCGCCAGCGCGCCGATCACCATGATAATCTGCGCAAACACCGACCACCGCTCCACCCGCAGCATGCGCAGCAGATAGCCCGCGATGAACAGGACCGCACCCAGCGCGATCGCCGTCTCGATGCTCGGCACCAAGATGCCGACGCCCACCGCCACCGCCGCTGCGCCCAGCCCGAACAGCACATTGATGCCCAATTGCCCCGTATCGGCCGCGGCAAAGCCCTTCAGCCGTTCCGCCTCTGCCGGGCTGATCTTGCCCTCGGCCACCAGTGCATCGAGGTCGAGCGTAATCTTCATGAAGCCTCTCCATCCCGCCGGAATCCTAGCCGCTTGCGCCCGGTGACGAAAGACCGTGAGGAATAACAATGTCGTCCATGCAGGCTCCGCAGGGCAAAGTTTCCTTCATCGGCACTTGCCGATGGACACCACAGGGTCCATCTATGCCCCACGACGAACCAAGGTGCCTCCATGTCCGAACTCTTTTCTCCCATCACCCTGCGAGACCTGACCCTGCGCAATCGCACGGTCGTGGCCCCCATGTGCCAATATTCGGCGCAGGATGGCTTTGCCAATGACTGGCATTTCGCCCATCTCGGGCGCTTCGCCATCGGCGGTTTTGGCCTCGTGATCGTGGAAGCCACTGGCGTCGTGCCCGAAGGCCGCATCACCTATGCCGACCTCGGCCTCTGGAAGGACGAGCAGATCGCCCCTCTCGCCCGCATCGTCGACTTCCTCCACAGCCAGGGCGCCGCTGCCGGCATCCAGCTCGCCCATGCCGGCCGCAAGGCTTCGACGCCCCTGCCCTGGCGCAATGGTTTCGACGAAACCGCCGAGGAAAAGCAGCAACTGCATTTCGAAAGCTGGACACCCGTCGCGCCCAGCGCCGAAATCCACGCCGAGAACAAGAATTTCACCACGCCCGAGGCGCTGGACGACGCCGGCATCCGCCACGTCATCGAGAGTTTCGTCGCCGCTGCCAAGCGCGCCGAACAGGCCGGCTTCGACACCGTCGAAATCCACGCCGCCCACGGCTATCTGCTCGACCAGTTCCTCTCGCCACTCGCCAACAAGCGCACCGACCGCTATGGCGGCTCGCGCGAAAACCGCATGCGCCTGCTGCTCGAAGTCACCGAAGCCGTTCGCGCCGTCTGGCCCGCCCACAAGCCGCTTCTCGTCCGCCTCTCGGTCAGCGACTGGCATCCCGACGGCTGGCAGGTCGAAGACAGCGTGGCGCTGACCAAAGAACTCAAGGCACTGGGCGTCGACGCCATCGACGCTTCGAGCGGCGGCTTCGAGGGTGCCCAGATGCAGGTCGGCGCCGACTACCAGGTGCCCTTCGCCACCGCCGTCCGCAACCAGGGCGGCCTCCCGGCCATGGCCGTCGGCCTCCTGGGTGACGTACAGCGTGCCGAAGCCATCATCGCCAATGGCGAAGCCGACTTCATCGCCTTGGCCCGCGGCGCCCTCGACAATCCCAACTGGCCGCTGCACGCTCGCCACGAACTGGGTGCCGGCGACTACGATCTCTGGCCCAATCAGACCAAGCGCGTCCGCGAATATGACCGCTCGCTCGGCAAGCGCGCCTGGGCCTGACTGCTGGCCTGGATTGCCATTGAATTAAATCCGCCAAACGACCTTCGCGGCAACGCAAATTTGCCGCGATTGGTCGGCCAACTCTTGCCCTGATCCGGCGCGATCACCAGATCAAGCCAAACAGGGAGACCGACCATGGATACCAAAGCCGCAATTCTCGCCCTCATGTCTGTCTGGGGCGTCGGTATCTGTGCCATGCCCGCCAATGCGCAGGACGCTGCTGACCCCGCGGAAGACGCCACCGACGAGGCCGGCGACACCTCCAATCCCCTGCTCAACAAGGTCTGGGTCCGCGCCGATGCGGACGAAAGCCTGCCCGGCCCGATGCAGATTTTCCTTGGCGACGGCACGCTGGTCACTGACAGCTGCTGGGAAACCTATCGCCTGTCCAAATGGCAGCAGGTCTCCGACACCGAAATTTCCTGGGACGAAGACGGCATGACCATCAACGCCGACATCGCCGAACTCACCGAAACCGACCTGGTGCTGAATCTGAAGCTCGGCAGCGACGTGCAGGAGCAGCGCTTCACGACGGCCACCGTGCCGTATCTGTGCCCGGATATGGTTAAGTAAGGGGATACCCCCACCTAACCTCCCCCTGATAGGGGGAGGGATTCGTCCGGTGGATTTGACGAGAACCTGCCTCAAGCTCGATCAGTCCCTCCCCCTATCAGGGGGAGGTTAGGTGGGGGTACTCCGATCCATCGGCTACCCTAAAGCACCACCTGCGTGCCGATCTCCACCACACGCCCCGTCGGAATATGGAAATATTCCGTCGCGTCGCTGGCGTTCTTGGCCAGCCGCGTGAACAGCTTGTCCTGCCAGTAGCGCAGCGGATTGCCGGTCTTGGGCCCTGCCTTCAGCGACCGTCGCGACAGGAAGAACGACGTCGACATGATGTCGAACTTCCAGCCCAGCTTGCGCGCCAGCACCAGCGCCTTGGGGATGTTGGGCGTCTCGATATAGCCAAAGGTCACGACCACGCGGCTGAACAGCTCGTTATAGGCGTCGATCGTCACCTTCTCGTCGTCGGGCACGCGCGGCGAGACGGATGTGCGCACGGTCAGGATCACATTCTGCTCGTGCAGCACCTTGTAGTGCTTGAGACTATGCAGCAGCGCCGTCGGCGCGCCTTCGATATCGCTGGTCAGAAACACCGCCGTGCCCGGCACCAACGTCGGCTTCTTCTTGGCCAGATTGTCGACCAGGAACTGCAGCGGCACCTCGTCCCGACGGGTCTTTTCCGCCAGCCGCTTGCGGCCCGCCATCCAGCTCCACATGATTACGGCAACCAGGATCGCCACGGCCGCCGGCACCCAGCCGCCCTGGAACAGCTTGGCCGCATTGGCGGCAAAAAAGCCGCCATCGATGATGGCAAAGACGATACCGAAGCCGATCACCGCTGCCGGATGCCACTTCCAGTTGCGCCACATCACCACGACCAGCAGCGTCAGCGTCATGATCATCACGCCGCTCACCGCAATGCCATAGGCATGGCTCAGCGCGCTCGAGCTGCGGAACATCAGCACGAGGATCAGAACACCCACCATCAGCATGGTGTTGATCTGCGGCATGTAGATCTGCCCGCTCTGGGTTTCCGACGTATGCGTCACCACCATGCGCGGCAGCATGTTGAGCGCGATCGCCTGCTGCGTCAGGCTATAGGTGCCCGAAATCACCGCCTGGCTGGCGATGATCGTCGCCAGCGTGGCAAGCCCGACGAAGGGCAGCAACGCCCATTCGGGCTGCATTTCGAAGAACGGGCTTTCGACATTTTCCGGCCCCACCTGCAGCACGAAGGCGCCCTGCCCGAAATAGTTCAGCAGCAAGCACGGGAAGACCAGCGCGAACCAGACGATGACGATCGGCTTGCGCCCGAAATGGCCGAGATCGACATAAAGCGCCTCGGCACCGGTTACCGCGAGGAAGATCGCGCCAACCACCACAAAGGCAAGGCCCAGATGGGTCACCAGGAATTCGAGCCCCAGAAGGGGGTTCAGCGCCAGCAGGACGGCGGGATACTGAACGATATGCACCAGTCCCGAAAAGCCGAGCACCAGGAACCATAGTCCCGTCACTGGCCCGAAGATGATCGAGACCTTTGCCGTGCCGAACCGCTGCACGGCAAAGATGCCGACGATGATCACCAGCGTGATCGGCACGATCCAGCGCTCCATGCCCGGCGCCACGAGCTTGACGCCCTCGACCGCCGATAGCACCGACATGGCGGGGGTAATGATCGCGTCGCCAAAGAACATCGCCGCGCCCATCACGCCCAGCACCGTGATCCAGATCGGCGGCTTGGTGAAGGTCTTGCGCGCCAACGCCATCAGCGACAGCGTGCCGCCCTCGCCATTATTGTCGGCGCGGGTGACGAAGAACACATATTTGACCGAGACGGTCAGCGTCAGCGCCCAGACGATCAGGGACAGCAGACCGAAGATTTCGCTATCCGTGGTCGATACGCCCGGCCGGATGTGCATGGCCTCGCGAAACGCATAGATCGGGCTGGTGCCGATATCGCCGAACACGACGCCAAGCGCACCCAGCATTAGCATGGGCAGGTGATTGGCAGTGTGGGAATGGCTGGAAGTGTGGCCCGCATCGACACCGGCAGTCTTGTCGCCGGTAGCACTCGTCTGCGTCATGAAGCTGTTGCTCTCTTGGTCGAAGGCGCGCCGCTATACACCCGCCGATCGTCACACACAATGCCACTGGCTTACAATGGTTCAAACCGGGAACAGCTAACCCACGATGAACGAGGGTAAAAACAACGGAGGCCACCCGTCGCTGGGTGGCCTCCGCCGGTAAACGAAGATTTTGGAGGTCTTCGTAAGTCTTATTCAGCTGCCTGTGCGACAACTTCGTTTTCGCGGGCGGCCTTGGTGGCCTGGGCCCACCAGATCAGCTGGTCGAGGCTGTCCTTGGTGGAATTACCGATCGAGGCTTCCAGGTCGTTCAGCGACTTGGTGCCGCCGAAACCGGGGTGAACGGCTGCAAAGTCAGCGCCGGCAATGTGGACGGCCGAACGGGTCGGGACCATCTGCAGCTCGACACCGATCGTGCGCAGGTGCTCGACGGCGCGAGCGCCACCAAGGGTGCCATAACCGACGGCGGTGAAGGCCTTCTTGTTCCAGTTCACATAGGCCTGGTCGAGAGCGTTCTTGAGGGCGCCAGTGATCGAGCGGTTGTATTCAGCGGTCACAAAGATATAGCCGTCGAATTCGCTGATCTTGTTCTGCCACTTGACGGCATTCTCATTGGCCGAAGGCATCCATGCATTGGACGCCATTTCGTCGAAGAACGGCAGGTCAAAGTCGCGCAGGTCGACGATCTCGGCCTGGATCTCGGGACGCTCATTGGCCTTTTCGAGGATCCACTGTGCCGGCTTGTCGCCAAAGCGGGTCGGGCGGGTCGAGGAGATGATGACGGCGATCTTGAGTTTGGACATTTCGTTGCCCTCCTTGGTAACAAATCGTAACTGAGGCGATATATGTGCCTAAGGACGATTGTCACAAGGGGGCACCTCTGTGTGACGCAGGGTCATCAAGCACCCTAGGTTACACGGTTGTAAGTATCGGTCGAACCTGAGATTTTTGGCCTTTAGTCAACAAAACTGCCCCATCTCGCAGGCACTGTAGGCAGCCGGCTGACGAACTGTTCAATGCAGATATGCCAATGGAGCGGGACTAGCTGCCCAGTACGGCACGATATTGCCGGACCGCCTCGGCAAAACCCATCAGCAGCGCATCCGCCGTAATGCCATGACCGATTGAAGCTTCGTCGACATGTGGTACCGCCGCCTGGAAGGCCACGAGGTTTTCCAGCGTCAGGTCGTGCCCCGCATTGACGCCCATGCCGGCAGCATGCGCCGCCTGCGCCGTATGCGCCAGCGCCGCCAATTCGCGCACCGCCCGCTCCGGTTCGTCATAACACCCGCCATAGGGGCCAGTGTAAAGCTCGATCCGGTCGGCACCGGTAGCCTTGGCCGCCGCGACGCCCTCGACACCCGCATCGGGATCGCAGAACAGCGAAATCCGCCGTCCCGGCGCCTTGAGGCGCCCCACCACATCGGCAAGGAAATTACTCTTGCCCAGGAAATCCCAGCCATGGTCCGAGGTCGCCTGCGCCGGATCATCGGGCACCAGCGTCACCTGCGCCGGATTGACCGCGTCCACCAGATCAAAAAAATCCGCGCTGGGATAGCCTTCGATATTGAACTCGGCCGCCGGATATTCGTCCCGCAGCAATTCCGCCAGGTCGAACACATCGGTGCGCCGGATATGCCGCTCATCGGGCCGCGGATGCACGGTCACCCCGCTCGCTCCCGCATCCAGCACCACCCGCGCCAGCCCGACCACGCTCGGCCACGGCAGATTGCGCCGGTTCCGCAACTGGGCAACAGCATTGAGATTCACGGAAAGCAGGGTCATGGCAGGGACTCGTTTGGGACCGCCCCTGCTCTACACCAGACTGGGCGATCCGCCCAATCGTACCTTTTGATAGAGAGTATCAGCCGGGCAGATCACATGCTCTGCGGACCACGCGAAATCGCGGCCAGCCCCGTCCGCACCACTTCGACCAGTCCCAGCGGCTGCATCAAGGCGATGAAGCTGTCGATCTTGGCAGGCTTGCCGGTCACCTCGAAGACGAAGCTTTCCACCGTCGCATCGACGATCTGCGCGCGGAAGGCATCGGCCAGCCGCAGCGTCTCGGCGCGATGATCACCAGAACCCGCCACCTTGATCAGCGCCAGCTCGCGCTCCAGCGACGCGCCTTCGCTCGTCAGATCATGCACCTTGTGCACCGGCACGAGGCGCTCGAGCTGCAGCTTGATCTGCACCAGCACCTTGGGCGTGGCGATGACGACAACGGTGATGCGACTAAGTCGCCGCCCATGTTCCGTCTCGCTGACGGTCAGGCTTTCGATATTATAGCCGCGCGCCGAAAACAGGCCCACGACACGCGCCAGAATGCCCGGCTCGTTGTCCACCAGCACCGACAGCGTATGCCGCTCGATCTCCTGGGTTTCCTTGGTGATGAAATAGGCCGATCCGGTCGGCTGCAGATGTGCGTTCATGTCTCTATTCCCCTGCAGCGCCCTAGACGAGCTGCCGTCCCTTCTCGTCGATGATGTCACCAATGTTCGCGGTGTCGGGCAGGATGATCTCGTTATGCGGCTTGCCCGACGGGATCATCGGCAGGCAGTTCTCGTCCTTCTCGACAATGACGTCGAACAGCACCGGGCCGTCATAGTCGAACATGTCCTTGATCGCGGCATCGAGCTCGGCCGGGTTCTCGCAACGAATGCCCTTGCCGCCATAAGCCTCTGCCAGCTTGACGAAATCGGGCAACGATTCCGAGTAGGAATGGGCATAGCGCGAGCCATGCAGCAGGTCCTGCCACTGACGAACCATGCCCATGCGCTCATTGTTGAGGATGAAGATCTTGATCGGCAGGCGATACTGCACCGCAGTGGAAATTTCCTGCATGGTCATCTGCACCGAGGCTTCGCCGGCAATGTCGATCACCAGCGCATCGGGATGCGCCACCTGCACACCCACCGCAGCCGGCAGGCCATAGCCCATGGTGCCGAGACCACCCGAGGTCATCCAGTGGTTGGGCTTGTCGAAATGGAAATGCTGGGCGGCCCACATCTGGTGCTGGCCAACTTCGGTGGTGATGAACACCTCCTTGCCCTGCTTCTTGCTCATCTCGTAGAGCCGCTCGATCGCATACTGCGGTTTAATGGTCGTGTCGGAGTTTTTATATCCGAGCGAGTCCACCGCGCGCCACTTCTCGATCTGCTTCCACCACGGCGCAATCGCCTCGGTGCGCGGCTGATTGGTCTTGCTGCGCCACACGCGCACCATTTCCGCCAGCACCCGCTCGCAATCGCCGATGATCGGCACATCGACGCGCACGACCTTGTTGATCGAAGACGGGTCGATATCGACATGGATCTTGCGCGAATTCGGTGAGAAGGCGTCGATCCGGCCCGTGATACGGTCGTCGAAACGCGCACCGATATTGATCATGACGTCGCAGTCATGCATCGCCCAATTGGCTTCGTAGGTGCCGTGCATGCCCAGCATGCCCATCCACTGCGGATTGCTCGCCGGGAACGAGCCCAGCCCCATCAGCGTGGATGTCACCGGGAAACCGGTCAGCTCGGCCAGTTCGCGCAGGTGTTCGCTGGCCTTGGGTCCGGCATTGATCACGCCGCCGCCGGTGTAAAAGATCGGCCGCTCGGCCCTAAGCATCATGTCGACCGCCGCCTCAATGGCGGCCGCATCGCCATCAACCTGCGGCTTGTAGCTCTGGTGGCGCAACGTATCGAGATCGGGCTTGTAATAGTCGCCAAGCGCGAATTGCACGTCCTTGGGAATATCGACCACCACCGGGCCAGGCCGGCCGGTCGTGGCAATCAGGAACGCCTCATGCATGATGCGCGGCAGGTCTTCCACGCGCTTCACGAGGTAATTGTACTTGGTGCAACTGCGGGTAATGCCAACCGTGTCGCATTCCTGGAACGCGTCCGAGCCGATCAGCGTCGTCGGCACCTGCGCCGTGATGCAGACCATGGGGATGGAATCCATCAGCGCATCGGTCAGGCCCGTCACCGCATTGGTCGCGCCGGGGCCGGAAGTGACGAGAACCACGCCACATTTGCCGGTCGAACGCGCATAGCCTTCGGCCATATGCGTCGCGCCCTGCTCGTGCCGCACCAGGATATGCTGGACGAAATCCTGCTGGAACATCGCATCATAGATCGGCAGGGCTGCGCCCCCCGGATAGCCGAAAATATGCTCGACGCCCTGATCGGTCAGCGCCTGTATCACCATTTCCGCGCCGGTCATTCTTTCGGCCATCGTCGTATTCCTTCCTCACTTGGAGCGTTTCCAGCAAAAGTGGTTTCCGGTTTTGCGGTTCGGAAACGCGACCACTCAAAATTCCAGCCCAGTCTCGTAGCGGCAAAAACCGGACAATAAAAAAGGCCCCGTTCGGGACCTGTTTTCGGCGCACCAGCTATCGCGCGGGATTTTATCCCACGTTGCCGATGCGCCTGCCTACTACGAGAATGAGTGCCCGCACGGGACCTCTCCATGAAATTACCGGAGCATTGATAGGTTCATCGTGACGAATGTGTCAAGCCCACGCCTGCCCTGCCCGGTCTGCCCCTGTCGCAAAATCAGGTGATGATCGCCGTCCTGCGGCAAACACCGCGGAAGTGAGTGCACAGATCAGCCATTTCTATCGACAACGCGTTCAAAGCATTGTCCAAGGAACGTTCGTTTTTCGATGGACCCTGCCGCAACAATGCAACGGATCGTTCTGCCGCTTGGCATAGCCGTGCTGTTCCTGATGGCAGTGTCTTTCTATGCCAGCCAGGTGATGGCCGGCACATCCATCCACTATCTTGTCGTGCTGGCCGCGGCAGCCGCAGGCTATATGGCGCTCAATATCGGCGCCAATGACGTGGCCAACAACATGGGCCCGGCCGTCGGCGCCAAGGCCTTGACCATGGGCGCAGCCCTGGCCATTGCCGCCTGCTTCGATATCGCCGGCGCGCTGATCGCCGGCGGCGACGTGGTCCGCACTGTTTCCACCGATCTCTTCGTGCCGACAGCCAGTATCCAGCCCGTCACCATGGCCATGGTGATGATCGCCGCCCTGCTGGCCGCCGCGCTCTGGATCAATGCCTCGACCTTTGTCGGCACGCCGGTTTCAACAACACACGCCATCATCGGCGCCATCGTCGGCGCCGCCGTCGCCGCCTGGGGCACGCGCGCCGTCAATTGGCCGACCGTCGGCATCATCGGCGTCAGCTGGACCCTGTCGCCGCTGCTGGGCGCAGTCTTCGCCGCAGCCCTTCATTCCATCATTCGCCGTCTCATCACCCGCCGCACCGACAAGGTGGCCGCTGCCCGTCACTGGGTGCCGATGCTGGTGGGCGCCATGGCCGGCATTTTCGCCATGTACCTCGTCAACAAGGCCCTCGGCCAATGGTGGCAGCCCAACCCCGGCCAGACCCTTCTTCTCGGCTTCGGCTTTTCGCTGGTCGGCTGGCTGGTATCCAAGCCCTGGGTCGAGCTGCGGTCCCAGACGATTGCCAACCGCAAGAAACAGGTGGCGACGCTCTTCAGGCCGCCGCTCATCGTCGCCGCTGCCTTGCTCTCTTTCGCCCATGGCGCCAATGACGTGTCCAACACCATAGGCCCGCTGGCCGCCATCCTTGGCTCGCTGCATATCCTGCCAGGTCCCGGCGCCAACCTGCCCTTCTGGGCTCTGCTCGTCGGCGCGCTCGGCATCGGCCTGGGTATTCTGCTGTTCGGCCCGCGCGTCATTCACACGGTCGGCGAGCAGATCACCAAGCTCAATGAGATCCGCGCCTTCTGCGTCGCGCTCGCCACCGGCACTACCGTGCTCACTGCGGCCACGTTTGGCCTGCCCATCTCGACCACCCATGTTGCCGTTGGTGCTGTTTTCGGCGTGGGCTTCCTGCGTGAATACCTGGCCATCCGCAATATGCACGGCGCCGCCGTCCCGGTGGATACCCACCTCCTTGACGCGTCCATGCTCAACGATCGCCCCGAACAGGCCCTGATGCGTGAACGCCGCTCCGAGCGCCGCTTCCTTGTTCGCCGTCTCAAGGTTGCCCGTATCGGCGCGGCCTGGCTGGTCACCCTGCCCGCTTCCGCGCTGCTGTCGGCCCTCGCCTACCAGCTTTTGCGCCTTGCTATTGCGTGACCAGCTTTTCGCTGACCTGCCGGTGCAATTGATCCGCCAGGCGCGATAGCGTCCGGTCCGCCAGCAAGCGCCGCGTCTCGCTCAACAGCGCCCAATGGCGCAACCGCTGGTCCATCTCGTCCCAGCTGTCCATCTGATGCTCGACGCGCAGGGGATAGAGATCGATCTCGATCGGCACGCCCCTGTCATTGTTCTGATAGCTGCCGATTGGCGTCGAACTGATCTCGCCGGTGACGCCGGCCTCTTCCATGGCTTCCTTGGCAGCACTGTCCCATGCCGTCATGCCGGAACTGATCGAACCCTTGGGAAAGATCCAGCGCCCCGTCTTGCGCGATGTGACCAGAAGGAAGACGACACGTCCCTTGAGCACGGTATAGGGCAAGGCACCCGACTGCCGCAGCTGCGGCGCCGGTGTCGCATGTCCACCCAAATGTCTGAAAAAATCCAGCAGCATGGATCCCGCCTCCATCTGACTTGTGCCGGACAATGCACCAATGGTTAACCAGAGTCGACCCGGCAACGACCTCTTGCACAATCGAGGCTACGCGTGTCCGCGCTCGGAAAACATTGCCCAAACTGTCGCGGAAGCGGGGACGCCGGGCAGGAAAAAGAGCTTGGCCGCAGCGTATTAAGTGCCGATCCTTACACAAAATTAACCACAAATAAGGCAGACATAGCTATCGTGATCATCCTGATGGACGCGGGACAGATCGACAGGGGGTAGTATGCTGGAACTCGTCCGAGGCCTGGTGGATAACGCGCAGCGGCCATCGTCACGCAATGCGGCCGAAATCGCGCTGGAAGACATCTGCGACCAGTACGGCTTCAATTCGGCCATCGCCATCGAATATGGCCCAGGCCTCAAGACCTTTTCGGATGTCCTCGATAGCGACCCGGGCCGCCGCAGCCGTTGGCCGGCGGAGATCGATCGATATCTCGTGTCCCGCTGCGTGGAACTGACCAAGACCCTCGCGCAGATGTCGGCAGTCAGTCGCTTTGATGCGACATTCTTCGGCGGCGACGAAATCTGCATCGAGGCAGCCAGATCGCTCGGCATGCTCGAGGGCGTTGCGGTCCCGATCATGCAGCAATCGGGCCTGTCCGGCGTCGTCAAGTTTGCTGGGACGCCCGAACTCCATCACATGCAGATCGCCGGCCTCCATACCGCAGCCTATCTGATGTTTGCCGCGCTCCAGTCGACGCGCAAGGCCGAGAAGGGTCAGGCCCATCTCACACCGCGCGAAATGCAGGTGATGGAAAAGGCCGCCCAGGGCCACACGACGCCAGAGATTGCCATGCTGCTTGGCATGTCCGAAAGAACAGTCAATCAGCATACTGACAATGTTGCTGCAAAATTTGGCACTCGCAATCGTGTGCACACGGTTGCAAATTTGGTAAGACTGAACTTGTTGTAGTATTCGGCCTTTGCGGTCTATCTATACACTTGCTGCCAAGTCTTTGCGCTGGAGGCGCATCCTAATGCTCAAAAAGCCCGTTGTTCTCCTGGTGGAGGACGAGGCCATTCTCGTGATCGGCGTTGAAGACGCGTTGATGGAAGCGGGCTTCGAAGTATTCTCGGCGCTGAATCCGACTGCGGCACTTGCTGAAATCGACAGCGATCCGCATCGCTTCGCCTGCCTTGTTACCGATATCCGTCTCGGCGGCGAGGTCGATGGCTGGTCGGTCGCCCGCCATGCTCGGGCCAAAAACGCACGCATCGCCGTGGTTTACATGTCAGGCAATGCTGCGGCGCAATGGGCGACCGAAGGCGTCAAGGACAGCGTCATGCTGAGCAAGCCCTTCCCCAATGCTCACCTCGCCGCAACGCTGCTCAACCTGATGAACCAGTCCGAGCCGTTGACCGACTTCCAGCTGGCATCGGCGAGCGCAAACTAAAAAGGGCCCACGCGGGGCCCTTCAGTCGTCTTGCTGTCGCGCTTAGCTGAGCAGCGTGATGTTGGTCGCGGAGACCTTGCCGTCACGGCCGGTTTCCAGCTCATAGGTAACCTTGTCGCCTTCATAAAGGCCCTGCAGGCCCGAACGCTGAACGGCCGAGATGTGCACGAATGCGTCCTTTTCACCATTTTCCGGCGAAATAAAGCCGAAGCCCTTGGTGGTGTTGAAGAATTTGACGGTACCGGTAATGGCAGCCATAGAAAGATGTCCCTCGTAGAACGTACCGCCGCAGCGGTTAGCTTGAAAACGGGCACCTAAAACAGCACCCGGCTTACGATTCACCGATCAGGATTTAGCCAATGTCCGGCAGGCCGGTCGTTAGATAAGGCGCGACAGTGTGTTTCGTAATGCTGGAATATGACGTCGCCCCGTCAGAAGTTCAAGGCGTTTCGTCAGAATAAGAAACACCCGTCCAGGACTTCCTGGCCGGGTGCTCTGGCGCCGCAAGGGGCGCGTGCAGCATGGGGCGATGCTGCAACTTCTTTAGCCGCGCGGGCAGGTGTCGCGGTAGCGGCTGCCATCGGGGCGCTGGTAGATACAGATGTTCGAGCCCGAGCTCGAGCGGCCGACGACTTCACCGGCTGCAGCGCCGACAACGGCACCAACACCAGCACCAACAGCGGTGCTCAGCACGCTGCCACCAGCGGCAGCACCAATCAGGCCGCCACCAACGGCGCCGACGGTAGCACCCTGCTGGGTGGTGGTGCAGGCGGCCAGGGACAGGCAAGTGGCGGCGATGATCAAAATTTTATGCATTGGAAACCCTCCAGGACTATCGAAATCAAAAATGCGTGGTTGCGACTTTGGTTCCGGCTGAATCCGGGGAAATATTAATAAAACGCAACCCCGGAGCATTTTCAGAGAAAGTGGCTTCCACTTTCTCGGTTCGAAAATGCGACAGACAAGAAACGAGAGCCGTCAGCGCTTCGAAGAACGCTGCTGGCTCTAGCGCATCACTAGTTTGAAAGAGGCCGGAATTAAGGCCAGCCAGCCCACGATCATGCCCATTCCACCGATCGGTGCGGCGCCGGGAAAAAGCCCGTGTCCCAGCCATTCGCGCACGCCCAGATCGCCGGCGAACAGCACAGTGCCCGCGGCAATCAGCCAGCTGGCCACGCCCAATAGCCGCCCCTGCCCCGCCAGCGCCAGGGCGACAAGCACCGGCCCATGCGCCAGCCCGATCATGGCGATCGATCCCAGATTGCGCGACTCGCCATGCGACGCTGCTGCCGCACTCGCTACGCCCACGGCCCCGATCAGCCCGGCCAGAGCCAGCAGCACACCCCGATCCATCCCGCGTCTTTCGTCCATTCACCCAGCCCTCTTCCGCACATGACGGCTTTCCTCTAGACCAAGCGTCGCGAGTAGGACACTGAAATGACTGACCACATCACGGCTGCGCCCGGCGCCGCCGCACGTATCACCGACGCCGCGAGCTGGACCGCCGAGTTGCGCGCTACCTTTGCCCTGGCCTGGCCGCTGGTCATCGCGCAGCTGGCCCAAAACGCACTCCACACCACCGACGTCATCCTGCTCGGCTGGCTTGGCTCCACCTATCTCGCGGCCGGGACCCTGGGCACCACATTCATGATGCCCTTTCTCGTCGGCGGCATCGGCCTCGTCGGCGCCGTTGCCCCACTGGTTGCCCAGGCCCGTGGCGCACGCGACATCAAGGCCGTCCGTCGCATCGTCCGCCAGGGCTGCTGGGCCGCCATCCTCCTGGGGATCATCCTCGTACCCATCGTCTTGCAGATGCGCCCCATCATGGCCCTCATGGGTCAGGATGCCGCCGCCGTCGACATGGCCGAACCCTTCATCCAGATCCTCGCCTGGTCGATGTTTCCCGCCCTTGGCATCATCGCCTTCCGCTCGCTGCTCTCGGCCTTCGATGCCACGCGCGCCATTCTGGTCATCACCGTGCTCGGCGTGATCATCAATGCCGCCATCGCCTGGGTGCTGATCTTCGGCCACTTTGGCTTCCCGCGACTGGAACTCCGAGGCGCGGCCATCGCAACGCTCACCACCAACATTGTCATGTTCGCCATGTTTGTCGGCTATGTGCTGCGCCACCGCCGCCTCAAGCGCTTCCACGTCCTGCTGCGCTTCTGGAAACCCGACTGGCCGCGCTTCCGCGAGATTTTCCGCATCGGCACCCCGATCGGCCTCACCGTCGTGGCCGAGGTCGGTCTCTTCACCGCCGCCGGCATGATGATGATGAAGCTGGGCACCAATGAAATGGCCGCCCATGCCATCGCCCTGCAATGCGCTTCCATGGCCTTCATGGTGCCCATGGGCCTGGGCGTCGCCGCCAGCGTGCGCGTCGGCATGGCCTATGGGCGCAGCGATCCAGAGGCCATCCGCCGCGCCGGCTGGACCGCCTTTGCCCTGGGCACCGGCTTCATGGCGCTGTCCTGCATCCTATTCCTCACCGCCGGCCCCTTCATCGCCGCGCTCTTCCTCGATCCCGGCGTGCCGGCCAATGCCACGCCGCTGGCGCTGGCCGCGACTTTCCTTATCGTCGCAGGCGTGTTCCAGCTCGTCGACGGCGCGCAGGTCGTCGCCGCCAACGCGCTGCGTGGCCTGGGCGACACCAAGGTTCCCATGATGCTCGCCATCCTGGGCTATTGGGCCGTCGGCATGCCCACATCCTACATTCTGGGCATTGTCCTCGGCTGGCGCGGCCTCGGCATCTGGATCGGCCTCGCCGTCGGTCTGGCCTTTGTCGCCGTGGTCCTCGTGACCCGCTTCGCCATGCGTGAACGCCTGGGTCTGCTCCGGCCGCGTCAGTAGTCGGGTATCGACCGAGGCCAATCACTGAAGCGGTTGCGGAACCACGTCCGCTGCCGCTTCGCGTACTGATGGGTCGCGATGGTCGCCATGCTGATCGCCTCGTCCTGGCTGATCTTGCCTTCGAGCCAGTCGCCGATCTCCCGCACCCCGATCGCCTTCATCACCGGCAGCGATGGATCGATCCCCATCGCCAGCAGCGCCTCGACCTCTTCCACCGCCCCCGATTCAAACATCTTTGCAAAGCGTCGCGTGATCCGATCGCGCAGCACATCCCGCTCCGGGTCGAGCACCAGCCGCTCCACCGTCAGGTCCGCAAGAAGTCGTCCAGCATGCTGGCCCTGAAAACTGGACAGTTTCTGCCCCGTCGCCCGCTTCACCGCGAGCGCCCGCGTAACCCGTTGAGGGTCCGCAACTTTCAGCCTTTCGGCCGTTTCCGGGTCTTCCCGGCGCAGCAATTCCAGCCGCTCGTCGCCCGAAAGTTGTGCGACCTCTTCCTGCACTTGCAATACGACCTCCGCCGGCACCTCTGGCACATCGGCGAATCCATTCAGCAAGGCATCGAAGTAAAGCCCTGTCCCGCCAACGAAAATCAGCTCCCGCCCAGGCTCGGCCGCATCCATGACCTCGCCAACCGCCGTCAGCCACTGGCCGGTCGAGAACCGCGTCGCGGCCAGCACCGTGCCATACAGCCGATGCTCCGCCTGCCCCATCTCCCCGTCGCTCGGCCGCGCCGTAACCACTTGCAGCGTATCGTAGATCTGCATCGAGTCAGCATTGATGACCACGCCACCCCGCGCCCGCGCCATCTCCAGCGCCAGCGCCGACTTGCCGCTCGCAGTCGGACCCGCTATCAGCACCGCACGACCACGGACCGTCACCCAGCTCTCCCCGGAAAATAAGTCGTCATGTCAGTCCTTTGCCTCATTGCCAATCCGACCGATTCCGAACTCGACCCGGCCCTGGCCGCTGCCGTCGTCAAGGAAACCGGCGGCGAACTCAACTGGCTGAACCACGCCATTGCCTGCGAGATCATCGAGCCGAAGTCAACCGACACGCTCGGACTTGCGCGTCAGGTGATCGGCAATCGCAAGGTCGATGCAGCTGTCGTGCCTCAGGAAAATCGCCGCAAGCAGATCCTGATCGCTGACATGGACTCCACCATGATCAACGAGGAATGTATCGACGAACTCGCCGCCGCCCTCGGCATCAAGGACCAGGTCGCCGACATCACCGACCGCGCCATGCGCGGCGAACTCGATTTCGAAGAGGCCCTCGATACCCGCGTCGCCCTGCTGAAAGGCCTCAAGCGCAAGGTCATCGAGGAAATCCGCCGCGAAAACATCACCCTGGCCTCGGGTGGCCGCGCTCTGGTCCAGACCATGAAGGAATATGGCGCCTATACGTCGCTGGTCTCGGGCGGCTTCACCTTCTTCGCCGACCATTTCGGCAAGCGCATCGGCTTCCACGAAGCCATTGCCAATGTTCTCGAATTTGACGGCGATGCGCTGACCGGCACCGTCACCAAGCCCATCGTCGACAAGAACACCAAGCGCGAGCGCCTCATCGCCCTCGCCGCCGAGCGCAACGTCCCTCTCAGCCAGACCATCGCCGTCGGAGATGGCGCCAATGATCTCGACATGATCCGCATCGCCGGCTTCGGCGTCGCGCTCCACGCCAAGCCCGCCGTGGCGGCGGAAGCCGGCATCCGCATCGACCACGGCGACCTCACCGCCCTGCTCTATCTCCAGGGCTACAGCGACGAAGAAATCGTGCGCTAGGATCGGTCGCGTCGCGCACAGAGATGAATGCCTGAACTGGCCACTTCTAGCGCCCCAACCACGGTGTCACCCCGGCCTTGAGCCGGGGCCCATCCCGAGATCGTGTCACGGCCGCAAGGTCGTTGTGACGAACGCGAATACCTCGCGGCAGAACAGCCATCTCGAGATGGATCCCGGCTCAAGGCCGGGATGACATCGAGTATGTTGAGAGCTCGATGCACACTTCAAAACAAAAAAGCCGGCGCAGAGCGCCGGCTTTTTCATGGTCATTGCAACAGCTTACGGAGCCGGTGCCTCGGCAGGAGCCGGAGCTTCAGCCGGCGTGGGAATCTCGGTCCCCACGGTCGGCGACAGTTCCGAACCGTCTTCCAGCGTCATGGTCGGGGCAGCCGAATCCTCGATGCCCAAGCCATCGAGCGCCGGCTCGTCGGTTGCAGGTGTCGTGATCGGCGCAGCAGTGGGCTGGACCGGCGCTGCCAGGTTCTCGTTACGCGGCGGCAGGCTGCCATTGGAACCAAAGTAGCGGAAGAATTCGCTCTCCGGCGACAGAACCATCGTCGTGCCGCTATTGGCCAGCGACGCACGATAGGCTTCCATCGAACGGAAGAACTCGAAGAATTCCTGGTCCTGGCCATAGGCTGCCGCAAACAGACGGTTGCGCTCGGCATCGCCCGTACCACGGATGATTTCCGAGTCACGGGTTGCCGCAGCCACGATTTCGACGGCCTGACGGTCGGCGATAGCGCGAAGCGACTGAGCCTGTTCCTGACCACGGGCACGCAGCAGCGCGGCTTCGGCAAGACGTTCGGCGCGCATGCGCTCGAAGGTCGTGGCCGAAACATCCTGGTCGAGATCGGTGCGCAGGATACGGACGTCGACAATGTCGATACCGATCTGGGCCAGATCCGGACGGATCAGGTCGCGGGTTTCCTGCATCATCTGGGCGCGCTGGTCGCTCAGGGCTGCGTTGAACTCGCGAGCCGCATAGACCTGACGCAGGGCCGAGTCGAGGCTGGCGCCGATACGATCCTCGGCCACCGAAAGCTGACCGGTAGCCAACTGACGGAACAGGCGAGCATCGGCGATCTTGTAGGTCAGGAAGGCATCAACCTGATAGAAGGCATTGCCCGAAACCTGCACGCGCATATTGGCAATGTCATAGCGCAGCAGGCGATCTTCGATCAGCTGCACGCGGTCGATGAAGTCGGTCGGGATCTTGAAATAGACGCCCGGCTCGGTGCGAATATCGGTGATCTGGCCGAAGCGCGTGACAATGCCCTGCTCGCGCTCGTTGACGATATAGATCGACGAGAAGAACACGTAGAGAGCGGCGAGAACGACGACGCCAATGATAACGAGACGATTGTTCATGGCTTAGTTCCCCGCCGGCGTAGTGGTCGTGGCGCGCGAGCGCAGCTCGGGCAGCGGCAGATAGGGCACGACCCCCTGGCCACCGGCACCGGTCTCGACCAGCACCTTCTCGGAACCGCCCAGCACTTCTTCCATGGTTTCAAGGAACAGACGCTTGCGGGTCACTTCGGGAGCGTTGACATATTCGGCGTAGATGGCGTTGAAGCGCTCGGCCTCACCGGTTGCTTCCTGCACCACGCGGTTGGTGTAGGCAGCCGCGTCTTCGCGCAGGGCTGCCGCACGGCCACGCGCATCACCCAGAAGGGTATTGGCGTAGGAACGGGCTTCTTCCTGCAGGCGCGTTTCGTCCTGGCGGGCACGCTGCACTTCGTTGAAGGCATCGATGACTTCGGCCGGCGGACCGGCATTTTCGATCAGCACCTGGGTTACATTGACGCCCAGGCCATAGCTTTCGAGCACGCCACGGATAATGCCCAGCACTTCGGTCTGGATGCCGGCACGGTCGTCCGAATAGACTTCCTGCGCCGGACGGCGGCCAACCACTTCGCGCATCGCGCTTTCCGCTGCATAGCGGATCATGGCTTCCTGGTCGCGGACGTTGAACAGATAGTCGATCGGCTCGTTGATCGCCCAGAACACCGAGAACTGCACGGAAACGATATTCTGGTCGCCCGACAGCATCATGCCGTCGCTGGCGCCACCGGCAGTGTTGCGGCTCTGCGTCGCCGCGCCAGCCGTACCGATCTGGGTCTGATTGAGGGTCAGCGGTACGCGCTCGACGCTCTCGATCGGCCAGATCAGGAAGTGCAGGCCTTCGCCGGACAGCTCCGGCTTGGGCGCGCCGAAGCGGGATTCAACGCCCACTTCACTCGAATTGATCGTATAGACCGAATTGACGCCCCAGAAGGCAATCAGCGCCAGCAGGCCGCCGACAATGGCCCAGCGGCCACCCGGAACGCCGCCCTTGAACTGATCGCGACCGCGATTGAGAATATCCTCGAGGTTGGGCGTATTGCCGCCACCAGGCCGGCGCGGACCACCGCCGCCACCACCACCGGGCGCTTGCCCCCAGGGGCCGCCATTATTTCCGCGGCCACCCCCGCCTCCGTTATTCTCCCAAGGCATTGCGTTCCTTTCGCCCAATATGTGTTCGTGGGACTTTATATAGGCAAGCGTCTCACGCGATCAATGCGCAGAAGCCTTACGACGCGCGTACACTTTGACGCGGTAGGAAGCTTGGTCTTTTGGATTGGGCACCACTTCGGGCAAGTCTATAACCGTCCAGTCTTCCGGCGTTATGGCCGGAAACACGACATCGCCCGGTGGCGAAAGATCGATATGGCTGATGTAAAGCCGGTCGGCCTGCGCCATAAGCTGCGCATAAAGCTCGCCGCCGCCGATGATCATCACCTCGTCGACGCCATCATCGGCAGCCACCGCCCGCGCCTTGTCCAGCGCCGCCTCTATGGTGTGGAAAACCAGCACACCCTCGGGCTGGTAGCCCTCTTGCCGCGTGATGACGATATTGGTGCGCCCCGGCAGCGGACGGCCAACCGTCTCATACTGCTTGCGACCCATCACCACCGGCTTGCCCATGGTCGTGGCCTTGAAATAGGCCATGTCGGACGGCACGCGCCAGGGAATGGTCTGCTCGCTGCCGATGACACCATTTTCGGCCACGCCGGCAATCATCGCGATCCGCACGCTCATGGTGTCACTCCGCAGAGTAGCGGTTGAGGATCAGCACATCCAGTTCGCGATCCGGCCAGAAGTCCTCGGCCACCATTTCGAACGTCGTCGGCCCGATCTTCTTGACGCCATCGCCGCAGAACGACACGAGATTATCCGGGCTTCCCTTGTCCACGACGAGACGGAACCTGCCGATCGACCCGCCGCCCCAATTGCCGCCCGTGGTGAGGATGTAGGAGATCCAGCTTTCGGTAAACGGCGCCGACCAAGGTTCATCCTTGTTGGTCAGCGTCTTCTCGACCGCCGCGACGAAGGAGGCATCCGTGCAGTATTTCTCGGCATATTCCTTGCCCGGATCGTAATCCTCATAGGCCTCGCCCAGAAAGCTCACGCCCACCGTCCCGCCAACGCTAGGCGCATATTTGTGCTCGACCGTCACAACCTCGCCAGCCGGAAAATTCCCTTCCCATGTGTAGGTCGCGCGATAGGTCCATGCGGGATAGTAGTGCTTCTCCCAGCCTTCGCCGGCGTCATACTCGTCCGGCGTCAACATCCCCAGATGCAGCAGCTCGGCACGCGTCTCGGCATCGAGGGCGTCGGTCGCCTCACTCGCCGCCTGGTTGATCGGCAGCAGCGGCAGGCCAAGCTGCTTCAGCATTTTCGTGCGATCGACACCGAAGGCATAGGCATATTCATGCAATTCGACGGCCACCGGCTCGCCGTTGAACGTGGTCTCGAAGCCGAAGCCATCCCCCTCCAGCCCCATCGGATAGGAGACGTCGGAGTAAAAATTGGGCACGATCTCCGGCATGGGAAACGCGACCAGAATACTCTGGTCGACATCGCCCGTGTTGCGAAACTGATAAACGACCCGAATTTCCTCGGCCGAGATGAACAGCTCTTCGCTCTCCATCACGATATCGGGGTTCGTCACGAATTCGAGGCCGCCAGTGGTCACCACCGCCGTCGTGTCATTGGCCAGCACCGGCACAGCGCCCAGCAACAGCGCGCCCAAGGCAAGTTGTAACCGCATCGAACCCTCCCGAAATCACAGACTTGGCAATCACTTGGTAGCAGCCGCTGAATCTGCGGCACAGCATGAGCCTATCTAGCCCGATCTATGCGTCAGGCGGAAGATAGCCGAACCCCGTGCCGGTCAATGACTTAAACGGCAATCGGCGCCTTGATGCCCGGATGCGGATCATAACCTTCAAAGGCAAAATCCTCGAAGACGAAATCCTCGATCCGCTTGCGCTCCGGATTCATCACCAGCTTCGGCAAGGGGCGCGGTTCACGGCTGAGCTGCAGTTTCGTCTGCTCGAAATGATTGTTGTAGATATGGGCGTCTCCCAGCGTATGGACGAAATCGCCCACGCCCAGCTCGCAAACCTGCGCCACCATATGCGTCAGCAGCGCATAGGACGCTATGTTGAACGGCACACCCAGAAACGAGTCCGCCGACCGCTGATACAACTGGCAACTGAGCTTGCCATCCGCCACATAGAACTGGAACAGCGCATGGCACGGCGGCAGCGCCATATTGTCCACTTCCGCCGGATTCCAGGCCGAGACGATATGGCGCCGGCTATCCGGCTTGGCCTTGATCTGCGCGATGACATTGTTGAGCTGGTCGATATGCCGTCCATCCGGCGCCGGCCAGCTGCGCCACTGCGAACCATAGACCGGCCCCAGATCGCCATTCTCGTCGGCCCATTCGTCCCAGATTGTCACGCCGCGGTCCTGCAGCCAGCGCACATTGGTCTCGCCGCGAATGAACCACAGCAGCTCATTGATGATCGACTTGAGATGCAGTTTCTTGGTCGTCACCAGCGGAAAACCCGCACTAAGATCGAACCGCATCTGATAGCCAAACAGGCTCCGCGTGCCGGTACCGGTCCGGTCCGACTTGTCGGTGCCATGTTCAAGAATATCGGCGAGAAGCTTCAGGTAAGGCTGCATGGCTTCTGTTTACGCGATTCGCCTCGGCACGGCCTCATGCGTGTCGTCTTGTGCAACGGTATCCTAATACCACCGCCAATCCCGACATCAGCTGTCAGCAACTCGCACTAGAAACCCTGAACGCCGCAATCCATTGTGTACTTCAGAGGAGCAGCACCATGACCATCGACTACATCAAACCCGAAGGCATGCACCACAATCCAGCCTTTTCCCAGGGCATCGTCATCCCCGCCGGCGCCCGCATGCTGCTGGTCGGCGGCCAGAACGCCGTCGACGCCGATGGCAATATTGTCGGCAAGGGCGACATCGGCAAGCAGACCGAGCAGGCGCTCGCCAACATGCTCAAGGTCATCCATGCGGCCGGCGGCTCGCTCGACAATCTGGTCAAGATTACCCTCATCATCCAGCACGGCGTCGACCTCCACCCCGGCTTTGCCGCCTGGATGAACGTCTGGGGCACCCGCTCCAACCCACCCACCGTCACCGCGCTGATGGTCGCCGGCCTCGCCCATCCCGACTATCTGATCGAGATCGAAGCCCAGGTCGTGCTGCCGTGAGCCCGGCCCTGCGCCCGCTCCGCAAGCGCGAAGACATGCCCGAGTTTGTCCGCGAGGCCCTCGAACAGCACAGCTTGCGCGAGAAATACGACGCCCGCCCACCCTATCAGCGCAACGACTACCTGCTCTGGATCAACAAGGTGAAACGCGACGACACAAGGCAAAAACACCTCGCCCAGATGCTGGACGAACTTGAAGCCGGCGGCGTCTATATGGGCATGGCGTGGAACGGCTGATCCCACCCGCGCTTGCAAAACTGTCGTCCGGATGTGCCAATCTTGCGGTCGCAACAGGAGAGCGGCATGAGATATTTGTTGGTGGCAATGGTTTGGGCTGTGACGGGAACTCTGGCGATGGCGCAGCACAACCGCATCGATTCGCTGCGCCCCGACGCGCCGGAACTGGCCCAGCGCGGCGGCCACGCCGTCGGCGTCCGCACCCTGGAACTCGTTGATGCCGGTCGCCCCGACATTCTCGCCGGCGGCGACGCCACCCAGGACCGCGCCCTGACCGTCGAACTCTGGTATCCCGCCGACGCCGATCCCAAGGCCGAAACCACCTATCAGGACGTCGTGCTGCGCGATGGCACAACTCTGTTCGACCTCAAGGGCACCGCCACGCGCGACGCGGCTCCAGATGCCGAGAGCGGTCCCTACCCGCTCGTCGTCATATCCCATGGCTTCCCTGGAAACCGATTCCTGCTCAGCCACTTGGGCGAAAACCTTGCCAGCAAGGGTTACGTGGTCGCTTCGATCGACCATTTTGAGAGCACCTATGACAACCAGCTCGGGTTTGCCTCGACGCTCGCCAATCGCGCGCCGGACCAGCTCTTCGTGCTCGACGCGCTGAGCGCGGTTGAAGGCGACCTTGCCGGCCTGATCGACGCCGACCATAGTGCCATCATCGGCTATTCCATGGGCGGCTACGGCGCCCTGGTCAGTGCTGGTGCCGGGATTTCAGCAGCGGCAGGAGAAGCCGGCTTCGCCCCGGCCGAAGCCTTTGCCGGCATCGCCGCTGGCAGCGATGTCTATGCCGAACTGGCCGATCCGCGCCTCAAGGCCGTTATCGCCATCGGTCCCTGGGGCCGCCAGAACGGGCTCTGGGATGCCGACGGCGTCGCGGGCATCCATATTCCCACCCTCTTCATGGCCGGCAGTCGCGACGAAGTCTCCGACTACGAAGCTGGCATCCGCCCGTTGTTCGAGGAGGCGGTCAATTCCGACCGCTACCTGCTGACCTTTGCCGAAGCCGGCCACAATGCCGCCGCGCCCATCCCGGCGCCTGCCGAAAGCTATGGCCTCCCGGATAGCAGCGCCTTCGAGCATTACGCCGATTTCGTCTGGTCTAACGAGAAGATGAACAATGTGGCCCAGCATTTCGCCACCGCCTTCCTCGACCTCCACCTCAAGGGCAAGGCCGACAGCGCCAGCTACCTCACCATCACAGATGGCCAGCCTTGGCCCGGCTTCGACGAACGCGCTGCCCGTGGCCTGACGCTGGAGCATCTGCCTGCAACGGACTGACGCCTTCAGCAACCGGGCGCTGACGCCGCCACCAGCGCCCAGTCGGCTGCCGCACCTATGGTGGCCGACATCTGCGACACTCCAGTCGGATCACGCATGCTGTGATCCAGCGCCGGAAACTCCCAATAGGTGAGTTCGCATCGTTGTTCGGCGGCATAGCGGTCGGCTGCGAGGCGGGAATAGTCTACCGGCACCCCATCCTGCCCCCCGTGAATAACAAGAAACTTCGTGTCAGTTGCCAGCATGTCATCCAGCGGACGCATTTGCATCGCATCTGCCCAAAATCGAAAGGGATAGCCGCTGAACATCTCCAGACTGTCCGGTTCGGCCAGCGCCCGCTCGAACAGCGCTGCCATGGTCTGCTGCCCCTCATCCGGTACATTCGCCAGTACGATCCGATCAAATGTGACGCCCGGCGCCGTCGACAGCAGCACGGCCGCATCGGCCTTCACCTCCCTGGCCAAGCGCGCCATCACGAGCCCACCTTCCGAACCGCCGAACAGGATGACACGCCCATCCCACCAGGAAACTGTATCCAGTCTGGCCAGGACAGCCCGATAGTCTGCCACCCTTTGGCTCATCGTGCTGTTTGCAAGGAATTCGGCCGTACACTCGGCCCCATCATCGTCGGATGCGACGCCGTATTTTTCGACGGTCAGGACTGGCAGCAACGCAAAGGCACTCACCGCGGCTTGCATCGATGCGCCTTGCCGCGCGCCGTCGCAGCCCGATCCCTGCGCAACGATGACCAGAGGCAATTCTGTCTCGCTTGCCGGCACATCGAGCCGGTAGTCAATCACGCTCCCATCGGCCCGGTTTACCGCGACCTGTTGCGCTCCAGCCCCTGTCACGACAAGGCAAACAAGGCCCCACGCCGCAACAACCATCCCCAGGCGTCTCCGCGTCATTGTCCTCTCCGCATTGCATCCGCCGTCACCCGCGCCTATATAGAAGCTGCTCGCAAGAGCTATGGCGATAAACTGTCATCGTAATAAACCTTTCGGACCCGGGGGCAGTACCCGGCGCCTCCACCATCTACCCTCTTCGAGGGCAGCCAATGGGGGCGAAACAGGATCGACGAGGGCGTAAAAGGTGTGCTTTTGCTCGGTGAGGTACCACCGTTATCGGTCCGAAACTTATAGTTGCAAATGACAACAATAAGGCTCCAGTCGCTCTCGCTGCGTAAGCAGTGCTAGCATTGGGAAATTAAGTCCTCCACCCCTAGCCGGGTGACAGGCGGGGTCCGCAGGCACCTGGCAACAGAAGCCTGCACCTTCCCACTTTCCGACCATCGCGCCCCTTTTGCCTTGAATTCTCCGGGAACGTGAGGCTGATATGGACCATACTGGATTCGACGAACTCTTGCCGCGCGTCTGACGCGGCGACCCTGGAAGGTAAAAATGGCCGAAGACCACATGCGATACGACATTCTCGCCCAGGAAGCTCTGCGCGGGGTCGTGCGTAAAGTGCTCTCCGAAGTCGCCCGCACCGGCCTGCCGGGCGAGCATCACTTCTTCATTTCCTTCCTGACCCGTGCCCCTGGCGTGCGCTTGAGCGAAAAATTGCTCGGCCAGTACGACAAGGAAATGACCATCGTCATCCAGAACCAGTATTGGGACCTCAAGGTCACCGAGACCGGTTTCGAGGTTGGCCTGTCCTTTGACGGCATTCCCGAAACCCTTGTCATCCCCTTTGCGGCCATCAAGGGCTTCTTCGACCCTTCGGTGCAGTTCGGCCTGCAGTTCGACCCGGCCACCGCGCCCGGCGCCGCTGCAATAGAGGCGGAAGCCGATGAGGATGTCGAAAGCACCGAGGCAACCACGCCGTCTGCAGATGAGCAGCCCGGCGAAAAGGTCGTCAGCCTCGATGCCTTCCGCAAGAAGCCCTGATCGGCTGGAGCCTGCCTGCCCATGGACAAGCGATCCCTGTCCATTGCCGGTCACCGCACATCCATAGCGCTTGAGCCCGAGTTCTGGAGCGCTCTTGAATCCATGGCGGCTGAACGCGACCAGCCCATGGCCGCACTCATCCGCGACATCGACGAAAACCGCTCCACCGCAAACCTGTCCTCGGCCGCAAGGCTCGCGGTGCTGCGCTGGTATCAGTCCAAGCTCGACTAGAAGGACGGGTTGACGTTCGGCTGGACGACTTGATTGCCGGGCGGGCGCGGGAACGTGAGATCGAGTGGCGCTGTGAGCGGTGGCAGCGTCTGGATGGATGGCGTGGTTGAGATCGGCGACTGCTGCTGTTGCTGTTGCAGGTTTTCCTGACGGATACGTTCTGCTTCGGCCTCCTGCGCCTGACGCGCCGCCTCTTCCTCTGCAAGCCTTGCCGCTTCCTCCGCTGCCACACGCGCAGCCTCTTCAGCCGCCCGCCGGCGCTGCTCCTCGATCAGCCGATTGCGCTCTTCGGCCGCGACGCGCTGGCGCTCGGCGTCTTCGGCCTGCAATTGCTCAAGCCGATCGACCTCCATCTCGTTGGCCCGCACCATCACGGCGGCAATCATTTCCTCCAGATCCACCGTGACCCGCGGCACCACCAGCGTCCCTGCGATCCGGGTGATGATCCGCGCTGTATCCGCGCTGACCAGCCCGTTCTCATTGGCGAGGTCGCGCGGCGTCAGGGCAAAGCTGCCATCAAGAGCAAGGTCATCGAGACCAAGATTGACGCTGCCGGCAAGCCCGGCTCCCTCGCCTTCGACGATCAGGTTGGCCAGCCTCACCACGCCGCCGGCAATGGTGAATGCACCCGTCGCGGATGCCGCCATGAACTGCCCCTGCCCCAGCGCCATATCCATGACCATGCTGAGCGCGTCCGGCTCCATGTTGAGGACATCATCGAGGCTGGCGACGGTCAGAAAGACATTGGGCGAAAGCCGCTGCGCCGAAAAATCCGCTATGGTGAAATTGCCTTCGCCCGACGCTGCGCCCAGCACCTCGGCAAGGCTCGCGCCTGTGCCCTCGAAGCGCAGGCCGCCATCGACCATGCCATCCAGCCCTTCGGCGATAGGGGGCGTCGTCACCTGGTCCATTGACAATCCTGTCAGTGTCAGCCGGCCACTCACCGTACGATCGGTCAACGGCCCCGAACAGCAGACTGCAATGTCCAGTCCCAGGCGCCCCTCACCGGCATTGGCCTCGAAGCGGGCGAGACGGATGCGGGTCTCATCCCAGCTGAGCTCGAACGTCGTTGCCCCGAAGCGCTCGGCACCGCCCACCGCCAGCGCACCGGCGCTGACCGTTACCGTGCCCCGCGTATGCCGCGTCTCGCTGTCGGTCGCCAGCGGACCCTCGGGCCAGACGCCATCGCCCGCCACGAGCGCCGCCGGGCCGAACATGGCCGCGGCAAGGCCCTCGGCCGAGACCAGGTCCACGGAAATATCGCCGCTCACGGCGGTGGTCGTGCCCGTGCGTGACAGGGCCAGTTCCCCCGAAAAGCCGATATCGCCAGAGGTGCCGGCAATATCGGTCAGGCGGGCAAGCCGCTCGCCTTCGAAGTGCACCTGCGCATTTCCGCTTACCAGCGGCAGGCTGAGCCCACGGGCGCCCACGATGCGCGCCAGCGCACCAGCATCGCTCAACCGCGCATCGAGCTCACCCGTACCTTGAATCTCTCCGCCATCCTTTGCCGACAAGTTCCCGGAAAAGCTCAGGTTCTCCTCGCCGAGACTGGCCGTGATCGTGCTCACCAGACTTTCGCTTGGCGTACCTTCAAGGCCAAAGCTGACCAGCATCGACCCTTCGCCGTCGAACAGATCGGCATCGCCGAGCCCGATCTGGCGCGTCAATCCAGCCACATCGCTGGCCTCCAAGGCACCCGTCACCTGCAAGGGCGCGCTCGCCAGCGCCTGCAGACCACTGCTGAGGTCAGCACGCAGATTGAGCTGGCCCGCTCCCAGCGCACCGCTCATGGCCACCGTTTGGGCGCCCTCGCTCGGCTCGCCGACATCGATCATCAGGTCCGCCGGGGCGGATCGCGCCAGAAAATCCCGCCAGGCCCGAGGCGTATCGAATAGGTCGTAGATCAGGTTCATCGCCGGAGCATCGCCGCCGACGACGCGCAGCAGCCCCGAGCCGGAGAGGACCGGCTCGGCAAGCGTACCGGACGCGTTGAGCGTCGTGTCGAGCCCCACCCCGCCCCAGTCCGCGGCAGACAGTCGCGACAGGCTGATCTGCCCCTGCCGCCATTGCCCTTCGGCAACCAGCGTCGTGCCATCCAGTCCCATCACCCGCGCAGAATTGGCTGTCAGCGAGAAACTTCCCGCCGGAAAGCTGACGCCAAATGTCGGGTCGGCCGAGGCATTGGGCAGCAGCGCTGCAAGTACGGCGCTGTCATTGGCATTGAGCGTGTCGAAATGGCCGACCAGGTCGAGCCGCTTTTCTTCGCCAAAGCCCATGCGCATCTCCGCGCGATGTGTCGTATCCTCGATCCTGAGCGCGCCATCGCTCAAACCCAGCGCGTCGCCGCCCAGAATGACCCGCCCGCTGAGCGAGGCGGGCACGTTGAACAGGACATTGTCCTCATCCGGCTTGCGCCAGAGCGCCGCCAGCCCATCGAGCCGCGTCGTGTCGATCGACACATCGCCCCGGAACACGGCATGGGCACCGTCTGATCCGAGCTGGCCCGCGACCCGCAACCGCGTGTCGCCCGGTAGCTGGCCCGTGAAGTCCTCCACCGTCCAGCTTGAGCCGTCCGTCGTGGCATCCACCCGCACATTGCGCAGCGAAAACCCGCGCAGTCCCATTTCGGCCAGATCGACGCCAATACGCCCCGCCAACGGCGGCATCGGCAGGGCCGGCAATTCGGCGAGCAGTCGCACCAGCTCATAGGGCTGGCCGCCCTCTTCCTTGGCGTCGCGCGGCGGCAGCGAAAACACCCCACCCGAGATCACCGCATCGAAACTGCGTTCGTCGCCAAGCTGGATGCTGGCGGCGCCGGTCAGGCGTGTGCCGGCCCGGTTCTCGTCGGGCCGCAACGTATAGCCCGAAAGCACCACGCGATCGGTCGATGCCGTCAACTTGCTCTCGAACACCAGGTCGCCGCGGATCTGCTCGGCACTCTCGCCGGTCGCCGGCTTCTGTCGGTAGATCAGGTTGCCGTCGAATTTTGGTGCCATGCCCGGCTCGAACAGCCCGTCAGCCGAGAGCGAAAATCCCGTGGACTGAGGCTGCACGAAAGCGGAAAGCCGTGACCTTCCGTTACCATCCACAGCGCCGGAATTGAGCCGGACGCTGAAGGTCTCGCCGCGATAGTCACCGGAGCCGGTGAAGGCGATCGGTCCGCTGAAGTTGGAAAGCCGCAATTCTCCGCTGACGTTTTCGGCCGCGAACTGTTCGCCGCTTCGCTCTTCGATCAGCCGCACCGTCCCGCCAATCACCGTGGCCTGGCTCAGTCCCACCCCGCCATTGCCGGTTTCAAGCGATACACCGCTGCCGAAAAAGCCGTTCTCGTCCACCGTGAAGTCGATCACCGGCCGGCTCAGCACCAGGCGCGTGATATTGTAATTGTCGCGCAGGAAATCCATCAGCGAAAAATCGGCTTCGACACTGTCCACCGTCGCGGCCGGCGCCTCGGTCGAGCCGACCAGAACGTCATCGAAATGCAGCCGCGGCTGCGGCAGCAGCGTGAACTCGATATTGCCGCGCACCGTCACCGGCGTGCCCAGCATGGCCGTCGCAAGCTCTTCCATCCGCAGGCGATAGTCGCTCCAGCGGATGAAATGGGGCGCAATGAATGCGCCGCCCAGCACGATGATCGCCAGCAGCCCGACGACGATGTAGATGCGATTGAGCACGGCCCGTTATTCACCCCTGTGAGCATGGAGAATAGTAGGCAAGAGCGCCTTTGGCGCAACCCCGCCACCACCTTGAATACACGACCAGATTTGGCCCTTCCGATCAAACTCGCTTCATCGCGGCAAAAAGAAACGGCCGGGCGCGATGCCCGGCCGTTCAAATTGCATCAGGTCACGGCTCAGAGAGCGCCGATCGACCAGAAATGGGTCTCGCCCGAGCTGTCATCCACGCCGTCATTGTCGGTGATGACGAAGCCATTGCCGTCCGAGTCGATGGCAAAGCTCTCCACCTTGTCGACCACATAGCCGTTCTGGGTCTTGAGATCGGGGATCAGGTCACGCACCAGTTCCTTGCTGACGACCGGCAGTTCGCCGTCGAGGGCAGCCGGCACCATCCCGCTCAGGGAGACACGGTAGATGGCCTTGAGGCCAGCCTTGTCGGCGATCTGGTTGTCGCGCTCGACGATATAGGCGTAGTCGCCATGCACGGTGATTTCGCTGAGACCAACCCAGCCGCCTTCCGGTGCCGCTTCCAGCGGATAGCTGACAGCGCCCCATTCTTCGGTTTCAAGGTTGTAAGCGAGGAGCTTCACGAAGCCCTTCTCGTCATCACCCCATTCGCGCTGCATCGCGACCCAGAGCGTATCGCCAACCTTGGCAATGCCCTCGGCGCCAAAGCGCTTCTGGCCAGCCAGCAGCGCAACCGGGAAACCGATCTCGTCCTGGATTTCGCCATCGCCATTCACATGGATCAGCGCATGCGGGGTCAGCTTGTCGCTGTCGCCTTCATTGGCCAGCCAGAAGCCGCCTTCGCCATCCAGCGTGATGCCTTCCATGTCGATCAGCTGGGCCACTTCACCATTGCGGGTGATGATGGTCTTGCCCGTGATCTTGGCCGGCACGGCCGAAGCGTCGATCGTATAGATCGCCGGGGCGGCATAGAGCGCATTGTCCGACACGGCATAAAGCGTCGCCGGCTTTTCGGCATCGCCCACGGCGCCCGAAATCGCTGACCAGCCGATCGGGTGACCATCGGCATCGAGGTCGCTCATGATGGTCGGATAGGCCGGTGCATCGCCTTCGCTGAGCTCATAGATCATGACATGGCTGCCAACGCCGCCATCTTCGCGCAGGTCGACTTCATTGGCCGTTGCGATCAGGTTGCGCGACGGGATGGCAACCACGCCTTCCGGCGAAATGCCCGACGGCAGGGTCTGGATGAATTCCGGCTCGGCGCCATTGTCCTTGTAGACCGCGATCAGCGAGGAGCGTTCCTCGGCGATGAAGATATACTGGGCGTCACCGAAGGTGGCGACTTCCATCCCTTCGGGCTCGACGCCCTTCTTGTTGCGATAGTCGGGATAGTGGCCGAGCTGGGCCGCATTGACGTCGAGCGTATTACCCGAGTCGAACAGCACTTCACCCTCGCGGCTGAAGATGGTCCAGCCACGCGAACCGCCATTCCAGTCGCCTTCATTGGCGATGGCGAGACGCTCATTGTCGAGCCACTTGACGGCGTCTGGCTCGCGCGGAACGGCGTCCTTGTCGGCAGAAAAATCGATCTTGCCGTCATTCTTGGTGTCGACGCCCGAAACGCCGGTCTCGCCGGCTTCAAAGCCGCCGACAACCGTAGCCGTCTTGGCGTCGATGATGGCGACGTAGTTGTTTTCCTGAAGGGTGACGGCGATTTCGTCATTGTCGTTGAAGTCGACAAATTCGGCTTCGGCATCATCGGGAGCGATCGACTGGCCGGTCAGCTCGACCTTCTTGATGCCCGCTTCGGTGACGGCGCCATTATCCAGCGTGATCACAGTCAGGAAACCGGCCGGAGCCTGCGGGATCGCGCCGTCATTGACGTCTTCGTCGCGCTGGTTCTCGATGGCGATGGCAAGGATCGTGTTGTCCTTGTTATGCGCGATCGAGTCGGGCTGGCCGCCCAGTTCGAATTCGCCGTCCACGGCCTTGCTGGCAATGTCGATGACATAGAGCTTGCCGGATGGCTCGGTGAAGCTTTCCGACGTATCGGCAGCCACATAGGCCTTTTCGCCGATCACGGTGACCGAGGTCGGCTCGCCTTCGAGCTGGATGAAACCGGCAGCCTTGGGCGCCTTGATGTCCGAAATGTCGACAAAGCCGACGCCGCCGGCCGGGCTGTCCGAATAGATCAGCGTCATGCCGTCATCGGTGGCGGTGATGATTTCCGACGAGCTGGCTTCGGCTTCCGGATTGTTCTGGCCAACCGGGAAGCTGGCGACGCGGTTGAAATATTCGGCAGCATTGGCCGAAACAGTCGTGGCCAGCAGAGCGGCGGTCAGCGCCGTCAGCAGTTTTGGCGAATTCATTGAAGTCCCCCTGGAATGAATGGCGCCTCCGATAGGCTCGGGGCGCGACTCTCCGATGACGGATTCATGACGGACAGATGACAGGCCCTTTGCCTATACATTGCCGTCCTGCGTGCCTATATTGCCGATGAGAACAAAATAAGATTCTGCAATTGCGCGCCGCATGCGCTAAACTGGCGCCAATGCGATGAAAAGGCCCTCAATGCCCGGTGAAGCCCCCCATTTTGACCGCCCCAGAGCCGGTGCGATCACCAGCCAGTTCAAGCGCAACCAGGCGCCCGATTATCTGAGCGGCCTGAACGAGGAACAGCGCGACGCGGTGGAAAGCATTGACGGCCCCCTGCTCGTCCTGGCCGGCGCCGGCACGGGCAAGACGCGCGTGCTGACCACCCGCATTGCCCATATCATCAACACCAATCGAGCCTGGCCCTCCCAGATCCTTTCCGTGACCTTCACCAACAAGGCTGCGCGGGAAATGAAGGAGCGCATCGAAAAGCTGGTGCCGCGGCTCGAAGCCATGCCGTGGTCGGGCACGTTTCACTCCATCGGCGCGCGCATCCTGCGCCAGCATGCCGGCCTGGTTGGCCTGACCAGCGCCTTCACCATTCTCGATTCCGACGACCAGATCCGGCTGATCAAGCAGCTTCTGGACGCCGACGGCATCGACGAGAAGCGTTGGCCGGCGAAACTGTTCGCCTCGATGATGGATGGCTGGAAGAACAAGGGCCTGTTGCCCAAGGACGTCTCGCCGGCCGATAGTGGCTCTTATGCGAACGGTCGTGGCGCCAAGCTCTATGCCGCCTACCAGGCCCGCCTCAAGACACTCAACGCCGCCGATTTCGGCGACCTGCTCCTCGAATGCATCCGCCTGTTCAAGGAACATCCGGATGTGCTGGCGGAGTATCACCGCAAGTTCAAATACATGCTGGTCGACGAGTATCAGGACAGCAACATCGCGCAATATCTCTGGCTGCGCCTGCTGGCAGCGGGCAAACCCGCCAGCGAAGCCAATATCTGCGTGGTGGGCGATGACGACCAGTCCATCTATGGCTGGCGCGGCGCCGAGGTCGACAACATCCTGCGCTTCGAAAAGGATTTTCCGGGCGCCAAGGTCATCAAGCTCGAGCGCAACTACCGCTCGACTTCCAATATCCTCAAGGCCGCCTCGACCCTGATCGCCTTCAACGAGGGCCGGCTCGGCAAGACCCTGCAGACCGATGTCGGCGAGAAGGGCGATCCGGTTTCCGTCACCCAGGTCTGGGATTCCGAGGAAGAAGCCCGCACTGTCGGCGAAGAGATCGAGCAGTTCCAGCGCGCTGGTGACAGCTTAAACTCCATGGCCATCCTGGTGCGCGCCTCCTTCCAGATGCGCGAATTCGAAGAGCGCTTTATCACGCTCGGGCTGAACTATCGCGTCATCGGCGGCCCGCGCTTTTATGAGCGCAAGGAAATCCGCGACGCCATCGCCTATCTGCGCCTTGTTGCTCAGCCAGCCGATGATCTGGCCCTTGGCCGCATCATCAATACCCCCAAGCGTGGCCTTGGAGACTCAACCGTCCAGCTGCTGAACAGCGCCGCTCGCGCCGCCAACGTCCCCCTGCTCTCTGCCATCAGGATGCTGGTCGAGACCGAGGAACTCAAGCCTAAGCAGCGCAGCACACTGCTGAGCCTGGTTTCCCAGTTTGACGACTGGGCCTTCCACGCGCAGTCGATGAAGCCCTTCGAACTGGTCGAGCGCATCCTTGAAGAGAGCGGCTACACCGACATGCTCACTGCCGACAAATCGGCGGAATCCGAAGGCCGCAAGGAAAACCTCAAGGAACTCAGCCGTTCCATGGAGGAGTTCGACACGCTCGGCGGCTTTCTCGAACACATTTCCCTGGTCATGGACCGCGACAGCACCGAAGCCAGCGATGCCGTCACCATCATGACGCTGCACGGCGCCAAGGGTCTGGAATTCAACACGGTCTTCCTCCCTGGCTGGGAAGAAGGCACCTTCCCCAGCCAGCGCAGCATGGACGAAAGCGGCCGCGCCGGTCTCGAGGAAGAGCGGCGCCTTGCCTATGTCGGCATTACCCGTGGCCGCAAGCAGGTTCGCATCTCTGCCGCCCAGAACCGCCGCATCCACGGCCTCTGGCAGTCCGCCATCCCCTCCCGCTTCCTCGACGAACTTCCCGCCGAAGCGGTGGAGGTCACCGACACCGGCTCATCCTATGGCGGCTACGGCTATGGCGGTGGCGGCGGCGCCTCTTCCCGCTTCAACAAGGTCGACCCGTTCGAAAGCGTCTATGAAACCCCCGGCTGGCAACGCGCCCGCGCCCAGCAATCCTCCCGCAAGGGCGGCGGCCCGCTGACCATCGAAGGCGACCTCGTCGCCCGCTCGGTCGACCTCGGCAACGACCGCTCCGCCTTTGCCCTGGGCGAACGCGTCTTCCACCTCAAGTTCGGCTACGGCGCCATCACCCAGATCGAAGGCAACAAGCTCAGCATCGAATTCGAAAAAGCCGGCCCCAAGAAGGTGCTGGAGAGCTTTGTTAAGAAGGCTTAGCGCCTAAAATCGCTCCAGTGGAGCGATTTTAGGCGCTAAGGCCATGAGAGCAATGCCCGAATGGCACGACGTTCCCACAAACTCGGAGCCCATCCT
This sequence comes from uncultured Devosia sp., assembly GCF_963517015.1. Classification (NCBI taxonomy): domain Bacteria; kingdom Pseudomonadati; phylum Pseudomonadota; class Alphaproteobacteria; order Hyphomicrobiales; family Devosiaceae; genus Devosia; species uncultured Devosia sp. The sequence goes on along the minus strand of NZ_CAUQDV010000001.1, from coordinate 1,743,031 downwards.
CTCCCGTTTACGGGAGAGGGGGACCACGCGTAGCGTGGTGGAGAGGGGAGCAGCACGCGCCGGACTTGCTGATCCCTGACGAGACCGAGCAAGCGGCTCCCCCCTCCACCGCCCTATGGGCGGTTCCCCTCCCCCGCAAGCGGTGGAGGATACCCGCGGCACCATCTTGCCCCCTACCCCGGAAACCGCTTCCCGATCTCCTCCACATAAGCCTTCGTCAGCCGCCCGAACGTCTCCGCATTCAGCACCACCGTCTCCCCGATCCCCACCCCGGCCAGTGATTTTTCCGACCGATACTTGATCGTCTTGTTTTCCGTCAGCACGCCATCATTCTCCATGATCGCATCACCCAGCATCCGCACCTCGTTGAGCGCATTGCCATCCTTGCCCTCGGCGCCGCGCATGCGGTGCATGAAGTGATGATCGAGCGCGAGCAGCGCCGTGGCGAAATAGCCCGGTGCAAAATTGGCCAGCGCCTGTTCGGCCGCCGCATTGCCCGCGACCGCCTTGGCGAGCGCCAAATAGGCGGCAAGCTGCTCCTCCACCTTGGCACCAGTGAGTTGGACATACACTTCGGGATAGCTGGTAACGGCAAGCATCTGGACCTCCTCTGGCCTGTTTCACCACCATGTCGCGCAGTTTGCGCAGACTTCGACATTTGGCGATGCTTTTTTCTTTCCCGTCTTTTGTCCGCCCAACACCACGCCTATCTCTTCTCTATCCAGTGAGGAGACACACATGATCATCTCGACCACCCCCACGCTCGAAGGCCGCCCGATCAAGGACTATCTCGGCATCGTCACCGGCGAGGTCATCGTCGGCGCCAATATCTTCAAGGACCTGTTTGCCGGCATTCGTGACATCGTCGGTGGCCGCGCCGGCGCCTATGAAGGCGCCCTGCGCGATGCCCGCCGTCAGGCCTATGACGAATTGGCCTATGAAGCCGAACGCATGGGCGCCGATGCCGTGGTCGGGGTCGATCTCGATTATGAAGTGGTCGGTCAGAATGGCTCCATGCTCATGGTCTCCATCTCGGGCACAGCGGTTCGGCTCTGAATATAACCCACCGGCAAGGCTGGGGGATAAGTCCGATTGATTTCCGTGGCGCGATGGCGCAACTAGGCGCCGGAACAAAGGACTTTCTTGCCATGGCCGTCGACCAGATCACCTCCAGCCCGCTCACCAAGGACCAGGCCTATGCACTGGTCGATGCCGTGATGGACCGCGACGATCTGGCCATGACCGCTTCGGCCCATGAGAATGAAGACACCGGCGAATGGTTCTTCGAAGCCGGTTGCGATGGTGCACCGGCCGTTCAATCCTTCGTTGAACTGGCCAGGCAAACCCTTGGCCTCGATGTCGATTTCTCCGTCGCGACCATCGATCCGGACATCAACTGGGTCGCCCGGTCGCTCGAAGGCCTGGCCCCCGTCGTTGCCGGTGGTTTCTACGTCTATGGCAGTCACGAGACCGGCCCCGTTCCCGGCGGCATGACGGCGATGAAAATCGATGCGGCCCAGGCCTTTGGTACCGGTCATCACCAGACCACCACCGGCTGCCTCGAAGCCATCAACATCATCCTCAAGCGCAAGAAGCCGCGGCACATGATCGATGTCGGCACCGGCACCGGCGTTCTGGCCATTGCCTTGGCCAAGCGCACCAATCGCACTGTCATCGCCAGCGACATCGACCCGATTTCGGTCACCACCACACTGGACAATGCCGAGCAGAATGGCGTCGGCCACAATATCATCGCCCTCGAAGCGACCGGCGTAAACCACGCCACCATCACGCAGAATGGCCCCTATGACCTGATCGTGGCCAATATCCTGGCCGGTCCGCTGATGGCCCTCGCCCCCGCCATTGGCCGACTGACCCAGCGCGGCACCACGGTCATTCTCTCGGGCATCCTTCAGCATCAGGCCCGCGGCGTCATCAACGCCTATGGCGCCCAGGGCATGGTCCTGCGCCAGAAGCTGCAGCGCAAGGACTGGACCACGCTGATCCTCGAGCGGCCATGACGTCACCTTCGATCCGCAGTCGCCTTTCGGCGGAATTCGCTAGCAGACTGTTAGCATCGAGCGTCGCATTTCGACGCCATGTGTGAATCCGCAGGAAGGCTCTTACCAAGCCCCAGACAAGCAAAATCCCCGAAGCGGGCTCCGGGGATCGTCAGATCGTCAGCAGTGAATGCAGCGGCCGTTATGGGCGCTTGGTGAATGCGCCGATCAGCTGATGCTGCATGCGATAGCTGACCTGGCGGCTCGATTCACGACCGCGTGCTTCAAGGACAGAGCCCAGAGCCTTGCGGAAGTCGTTCTTGCTTTCGGTCATTTCAATCTCCATGCACGGTGACGAAGGTCTATTGCCGCCGTCGAGTGTCTATGTAGTCCCGATTTGGGACTTGGTGCAGATGGTATTCTGTCACACCAGCCCTGCAAGACTCGCAAGCCCCGTTACCGCTTCGTTAATCTGCCATTCATCGGACCGTAGTCGCGCTCGTAGCGCGCCACGTAGCGACGGGCCTCGCGCTCACGCCCGGCAATCACGGCCTCGAGGGCCCGGATCAGGAAATTCTTGTCGCCTGCCATATCAGGTCTCCTTTATTCTATAAGGAGATGAGCGAGCGGACGGCGATTTGCCATGCCCGTTTCAGCAGCACAGATATGACCGGAACGCAGTCCGGCAACAGGAATTTCGCGATGACCGCCCAGAGCTTTTCGCCCACCGTCTTCCAGAGCTTCGAGGAAAAGTCCGACAAGTCCAATGTCGCGCCCCGCCTCAAGGCCCTGCGCGAAGCGATGACCGCAACCGGTGTTCAAGGGTTTCTGATTCCCCGCGCCGATGCCCATCGCGGCGAGTCGGTCCCCGCCAGCGAAGCGCGCCTGGCCTGGGTCACCGGCTTTACCGGTTCCGCCGGCCTGGCCTTGGTCGGCCCGGACAAGGCCGGCCTCTTCGTCGATAGCCGCTATACGCTGCAGGCGCCGGCCCAGACGGACACCGATCTCATCACCGTCTTCCAGACCGATCGTGGCGGGCCCAATGCAGAGGCCAAAGAACTTATCCCCCAGGGAGGCAAGCTGGCTTATGATCCCTGGCTGCACACGCCGGGCGAAGTGCGCGAGACGGCAAAACTGTTCGACGGTCATGCTACCCTGGTGCCGGTCGCCAATCTGGTCGACACCATCTGGTCCGACCGCCCCGCCGCCCCGGTCTCGACCGTGGAATTTCTCGGTCACAACCGCTCCGGTCAGGAGTCGACCAGCAAGATACAAGAAATCCAGCAGCAACTTGCCAGCATGCTTGCCGATGCTGCTGTGCTGACGCTCCCCGAATCCATCTGCTGGCTGTTCAATATGCGCGGCCGCGATGTCCCCAACACGCCCTTCGTCCTCGGCTTTTCCATCGTGCCACAGGACGGCACGCCGACGCTCTATCTTGATCCCGCAAAGATCACCGACGAGCTGACAAAAGCCCTGTCCGGCGTCGCCAATGTCGAGAATGGCGAAACTTTCGCCAATGCCCTCAAGGCTTTGGGCGAGCAGGGCAAGTCGGTGCTGATTGACCCGACCTCCGCCCCCGAAGCCGTCGCCACATCGCTCAGGGACGCCGGCGCCACTCTGATCGAACAGCGCGACCCGGTCCTCCTCCCCAAGTCGCGCAAGAACGGCGCCGAACTCGCCGGCATGCGCGAAGCCCATGGCCTCGACGGCGTGGCGCTGGCCAAGTTCCTGTCATGGTTCGATGAATCCGCCCCCAGGGGCGAGCTGACCGAAATCGGCATCGTCACCGCCCTCGAAGCCTTCCGCCGCGAAGACGACACCTGCGTCGACGCCAGCTTCGACACCATCTCCGGCGCCGGCCCCAATGGCGCCGTTGTCCACTACCGCGTCAGCGACAAGACCGACCGCAAGCTCAATCCGGGCGAGCTGATGCTGGTCGACAGCGGCGCCCAATACCTATCCGGCACCACCGACATCACCCGAACCCTCTCGACCGGCAAGCCAAGCGACGAACAGCGCGACCGCTATACCCGCGTGCTCAAGGGCATGATCGCCATCTCCATGGCCCGCTTCCCCAAGGGCACCAGCGGTGCGCAGCTTGATATCCTGGCCCGCCAGTTCCTCTGGGCCGACGGCGTCACCTACAACCACGGCACCGGCCACGGCGTCGGCGCCTATCTCGGTGTCCACGAAGGTCCGGTGGGCATTTCCTCGCGCTACACTCTGCCGCTCGAAGTGGGCAATGTGATCTCCAACGAGCCTGGCTATTACAAGGCCGGCGAATATGGCATCCGCATCGAAAACCTCATCACCGTGGTCGAAAGCGCTGATTTCCCAGGCTTCTTCGAATTCGAGACGCTGACCCTCGCCCCCATCGACAAGCGTCTGATCCGCAAATCCATGCTGAGTGAAGCCGAGCGCGATTGGCTGGATGCCTACCACAAGCGCGTGTGGAAGGAGATCGGCCCGAAGCTGACGGGCAAGGTGAAGGACTGGCTGAAAGAGGCGACGGAGAAGCTGTAAAGGCTGGGAGAAGTGTTTGTTGGGGTACCCCCTCCTAACCTCCCCCTGATAAGGGGGAGGGACAAATCCAGTATGCAGCACGATCCCGCCCCAAACACCGCGCGGTCCCTCCCCCTATCAGGGGGAGGTTAGGTGGGGGTACTCCGACATCCCCACGATCACTGCACCCTGTCAGAAGCCCAACGGATCATAGGTCAGCGCCCAGCTCAGCAGCCAGTGCTCCTCATTGCCCATGGAGCTGACGTCGTCGACCTTCCAGCCCTCGCCTTCCTTGACCATGGCAATCGAGAGCAGGCGGGGCTGGTCGAAATTGTGGTAGCTGACCGTGACCAGTGCCCGGTCGCCCATCACCACCGGGTCACCGATGGCGACATCGAACAGCAGCGCATTGAGGTCGGGCAGGAAGGGGTTGAACACAGCATTGAGCGTGAATTCGGATCCATTCATCGCCGCGTCGCTGGCAAACACCTCGTTCTCGATCGCCTGATCGTAGATCGCCTTGAGGCGTCGGGAATAATAGACCGTCGGATCGGCCACGGTGCGGCCGACGTGGTAGTCGTCATAAATGCCGTTTACCAGGGCCTTGGGATCGCTGAACTCCTCGGCAAAGCCCGGAGTCAGCAGTGCGGCCAGCACGGCCATTCCCAAAATCAATCGCTTCATCGCGCCCTCGAAATTCGTGTTGGCGCATGGCTAGAGAAAAGCCACGGCGCGATCGTGATCGGGCCGTGGCGGATTTGCGGCTGCCAGCTAAATTCGCGGTAAGCTTGGCCTATTCGGCAGCTGACGCGTCGCCGAAAATCTCGCTCAGGCGGTAGGCATTGTCGGGATTGGTCGAGACCACGTCGTTGATCTTCCAGCCGTCCTCTTCGACCAGCTCATAGGTCAGGCTAACCGGCTCGTCGAAATTCTTGAAGGTGACCTCCACCAGCATGGCACCGTCCTCGGGCACGGGCTCGCCGATCGTAAGGTCGGTGATGTCGTAGTCCTGCCCGACGATATAGGGGTCAAAGCTCAGCGCCCCCAATTCGCCCTCGGGCGTATTCTCGGCATCGGCGTCATAAAGCGCCTGCAGACCTTCCGAGCGAAACTGACTTTCGTCGTCCGGGAATTCGCCGGTGAAATAGGGCTCGTAAAAGGCTTCGAGCAGGTCGGCAGGCTCGGCATATTGGGCAAAGCTCGCGCCCGCAAGGGCGACGAACAGGCCGGCAGTCAGGGCAGCAAGACGCATGGAAAGCTCCGGAAAATGCATCAGTTGAACCAGAAGGCATAGTTGAGCCAGTCAGCGCCCAACGCCTCGTTGGCGTCCGCAAAGCTCGCTGCATCGGCGATCGGACCATCCGCCAGGTAGGGCAGCGCCGCCGAGCCGGAGATCAGCAGAACGAGATCGGTGCGCGTGGCCGTGGTGAAATAGGCTTTGAGATCGAAACCCTGCTCGAAGCGCCAATGCGGCACCAGCAATTCGCCCTCGAGCACCAGATCGACCGTGTCCAGCGTTGCCAGCCAGGCATCGACCAGCTCCTGCGTCACGGCCATGCCCGGTATCATCGAGGTCTGGCTGGGCGATGGCACCAGCTCGCGATCATCGTCCGTCTCGGCCAGGATCAACTCCCAGTTGCGGCGCGACAGGGCAGTGATCTGCTTGAGCTTTTCCAGCACGCCCGCGAGACGCTCGGGATCCTCGACCGGGAAATTCGTGGTATGAATGCCCGCGATCAGATCGGCGAAGAAGGCGTCACTCCCCTCGCCCAGAAAAGCATCGCCAAGCGGGTTGTAGCCCTGCATCGGCAGGTCGGCACCGGGGAAGACCAGATGCAGATAGGCATCGAAAAAACCTGAAAAATCATGCGCCAGGATCAGCTCCACCGGCACGGCGGCAATGGTGGAATAACCGGCCAGCCAGACGGCGTCGGCATTGTCAAAACCAATGGTCGTGTCTGGTTCGGCGGCGTCCGGCTTGGTTTTGACCTTGCCGCTCGACGCCGGCTGCTCGAAGAAAATGGCCTCGTCACGATTGCGCAGGCTGGTCAGCAGGAAAGCCAGCGTCTCGGCTTCTCCCACCGTGCCATTGCCATCGAGGTCGATCCGCACCTTGAAGGGGTCGATCGGGATGACGAAGTCGCCCTCCATGTCGGCCATCTGGAAATAGATGCTGGCGCCACTCATTCCGCGCGAAAAGGCGTCGAGAATGTCACGCAAGGCTTCGTAGGTCAGCGGCTCCGGGTCCGGATTGGCAGGCGTGGCTTCATCCTCAAACCCGCCCATGCCCAGCAGCATGCCCATGACCGGCATCGATGGATCGGTCGCGCCATGGCGGTACATGGCCTGCGACAGGCCCTCGTAGCTGGTGATCAGCTCATGCAGCCCGCGCGCAAAGCAGGCTTCGGTGTCGAACTGATAGCAGAGATCGTGAGCCTCCTCCGCAATCTCGCCCAGCGTGCCGTCATAGAGCCGCTGCGCCAGTTGATCGCCGATCTCTCCAGCTGAAGCGGGCACGACAAGAGCTGTCAGCAGCCCCGTTGCAATCATCCATCGGCGCATGCTGAAACTCCTCAAAATATCTGTCGCGTCCTATTTGCCGACGCGGGTAAACCACTCGTCTTCCGTAATGACCTCGACGCCCAGCGCCTCGGCAGACTTGAGCTTGGACCCAGCGCCCGGCCCCGCGATCAAAATGTCGGTCTTGGCCGAAACCGATCCCGCCACCTTGGCGCCCAGCCGCTCGGCCATAGCTTTGGCTTCGGATCGTGACATTTTTTCGAGCGTGCCGGTAAACACCACGGTCTTTCCTGCAACCACGCTGTCCGCCGAAATTTCAAGCACATAGGGCTTGGGGCGCACCTGGATCAAAAGACGATCCAGCGCTTCGACATTGCGCTCATTGCGGAAGAAATCGACCAGCGCTTCGACCACCGTCGCGCCGATACCGTCGACCGAGGGAAACACCGCCATCGGATCTTCGGCCGCAGCCAGTTCCTTGCCGGCCTCTTCCAGCTTTTCCATCGAGCCGAACGTGCGCGCCAGCACCGCGCCGGTCGTCTCGCCGATGTGGCGAATGCCCAGAGCGAAAATGAAACGGTCGAGTTCGGGCTCGCGACGGGCATCAATCGCAGCAAACAGCTTGTCGAGACCTTCGTAATTGCGATCCTCGACGCTGCGCACATTCTTGCGCGCCTTGCCGGACGCCGCCTCACGAGCCTTGGCCTGCTCCTCGCGGCGTTCAGCCAGCGCCTTTTGCACCTCGGGCCGGCGATCCTTGAGCGTGAAGATGTCGGCCGCCGTCTTGATCAGCCCGGCATTAAAGAAAGTGTCGATGTTCTCCGCGCCAAGCCCCTCGATATCGAGCGCACCGCGCGACACGAAATGCCGCAGGCCTTCCACAGCTTGCGCCGGGCAGATCATCTCGCCGGTGCAGCGGCGGCGCGAATCTTCCTTGCCGGTCTTCTCGTTGATCTCCCGCGTCGCGGGCGACCCGCACACCGGGCACTCATGCGGCATTTCATAGGGCTTGGCATCGGCCGGGCGCTTGTCCAGCACCACGTCGACGATCTGCGGAATGACGTCGCCGGCGCGCTGGATCACCACCGTGTCGCCGATGCGGATATCCTTGCCCTCGCGGATCGGCTCGCCGGTGCTGTCCTTGCCGGCGATATAGTCCTCGTTGTGCAGCGTAACATTGACCACGGTCACGCCGCCGACGCTGACCGGATCGAGCCGGGCGACCGGCGCCAGCGTGCCGGTCCGGCCGACCTGGATTTCAATGTCGCGCACCACGGTCATCGCCCGCTCGGCGGGGAACTTGTGGGCGACGGCCCATCGCGGCTCGCCCGTGACGAAGCCCCAGCGGCGCTGCAATTCGAGCTGGTCGACCTTGTAGACCACGCCGTCGATGTCATAGCCGAGCGAGCTTCGCAGCTCTTCGATCTTGTGATACTGCGCGATCAGCTCCTCGACCGACCTGGCGCGCTCCATCAGGGGACTGATGGCAAAGCCCCAGTCCTTGAACTTCTGCACCGCCTCATATTGCGTCGGCGCCGGGTCTTCCGAGGTGGCGCCCCAGGCATAGGCGAAAAATTTGAGGTTTCGGCTGGCCGTGACCGAAGCGTCCTTCTGGCGCAATGAACCGGCCGCCGTGTTGCGCGGATTGACATAGTCCTGCCCGCCAACCGCTGCCGAGCGTTCTTTCAGCGCCTGGAACTCGGCATAGGTCATATAGACCTCGCCGCGAATTTCGATGCTCTGTGGCCAGCCCGAGCCTTTAAGCTTTTCGGGAATATCCTTGATGGTCCGCAGGTTGGCCGTAATATCCTCGCCCACCGCGCCATCGCCGCGCGTCGCGCCGCGCACGAAGACGCCATTCTCGTAGAGCAGCGAGGCCGACAGCCCGTCGATCTTGGGCTCGGCGGTGAAGGCGATCTCCAGCCCTTCGTCCTGCTTGAAGAAGCGCCGGCCGCGCTCGATGAAATCGACCACATCCTCGTCGGTATAGGCCTTTGCCAGCGATAGCATCGGCACGGCATGGCGGATCTTGGCAAAGCCCTCGGCCGGTGGCGCGCCGACCGAAAGGCCGGGGCTATCGGTGCGAACGAGATCGGGAAAGGCCAGCTCGATTGCATCGTTCCGCTGCCGCAGCGCGTCGAAATCCGCGTCGGTCAACGCCGGCGCGTCCTTCTGGTGATAGTCGATATTGGCTTGCGCGATCACTTCGGCCAGCCGCGCCAGCTCAGCCTCGGCCTCCTCGGGAGTGAGATCGGGGACAGGCTTTTGGGACAGGTCGGTCATGACGTTACTCGGACAATGGCCAATATTGTTTGTTGCGAAGAGGATACCCCCTCCTATCCTCCCCCTGATAGGGGGAGGGACTGATCGAGTTTCAGGCACGATCAAACCAAACCCGCGGGCGTATCCCTCCCCCTTTTCAGGGGGAGGTTAGGTGGGGGTACTCTTCCCTACCCCACTTCGCTCAGCAGCTTGCTCGCCGCGGCGCGGGCTTCGTCGGTGACCTTGGCGCCGGCAAGCATGCGGGCGACTTCTTCCTGACGCGCCGGGACATCGAGCGGCTTCACATGGGTCCGCATGAAAGCGCCTTCCTTCACGGCCTGCTTTTCGATCAGCAGATGACGCTGGGCACGGGCAGCAACCTGGGGGGCGTGGGTGACGGCAAGGACCTGCACCTTGCCGGCGAGGCGGGCGAGACGGCGGCCGATGGCATCGGCCACGGCACCACCGACGCCGGTGTCGATTTCGTCGAAGATCAGCACGGGTGCCGAGCCGCGATCGGCCAGCACAACCTTGAGCGCCAACAGGAATCTGCTGAGCTCACCGCCACTTGCGACCTTGAGCAGGGGCCCTGCCGCCGTGCCCGGATTGGTCTGCACATGGAACTGGATCTGATCGTAACCCGATGCGGCAATGCGGTTTTCATCGACCTGGTGATCGACGATGAACTTGGCTGAGCCCAGCTTCAGGTCCGGCAATTCGGCGCCAACGGCCTTGCTCAACGCCGCGGCCGACTTGGTCCGCCCGGTGCTCAGCAGGCTTGACGACTTCTTGTAGATCTCCAGCGCCTTGGCTTGTGCCTGCTCCAGCGCCACGAGCCTGGTCTCGCCACCCTGCAGGGTTTCGAGATCGGCGCTATATTTCGCCAGCACGTCGGCGAGGCCATCGCAGGAGGTCTGATGCTTGCGCGCGGCACCGCGCAGGGCAAACAGACGTTCCTCCACCGCTTCGAGCTCGGCCGGGTCATAGTCGAGTTCGCGCTTCAGCTCTTCGAGTGCATCGCCGGTGCGATCCAGCGCAACCAGCGACGCATCGATCGTATCGACCAGTGGCTGGAACACGGTCTGCCCGCCGTCGATCTTGCGCATCAGCCGCCGCATCAGGCTGGCCAGCGCCGGCGACGGCGCGGAGGAGCCATTGAGCATGTCGTCGATCTCGACCACATCGCTGGCGGATCGCTCGGCCTGCTGCAGATGCTGGCGACGCTCGGCCAGCTCGTCTTCCTCGCCAACCACGGGCTTGAGCTTGCTCAGCTCCTCGACAGTGTGGCGGGCATAGTCCTCGGCGGCCAGCGCTTCGGCGACCAAGGCCTTCTGGGACGCGACGGCATCCTGAGCGTCGGAGAGTTCCTGCCAGGCGTCACGAACCTTTTCGACCTGCTTTTCCAGTTCGCCAAAGGCATCGAGCGCTGCGCGATGGGTGGCGACATCGACCAGCGCACGATCGTCATGCTGGCCGTGGATTTCGACGATCTGCCCGCCCACCTTCTGCAGCAGAGCCGCCGAAACCGGCTGGTCGTTGATAAAGGCGCGGGTGCGGCCATCGGCAAACTGCACACGACGCAGAATGACGTCCTCGTCATCCGGAATGGCATTGTCGCGCAGCGCGGTGCGCGCCGGATGGTCCGCCGGCAGTTGCAGCACGGCAACCACCTGCCCGCTCTCCTGCCCGCTCCGCACCAGCGAGGCATCGCCCCTGCCCCCGAGGGCCAGCGTGAGGGAATCAAGCAGGATCGACTTGCCAGCACCGGTCTCGCCGGTGAGCACGGTCATGCCGCCATCGAGCGCCAGATCGAGCTGATCGATGAGGACGATATTGCGAACCGAAAGCGCGTTCAGCATGCGCGTCTACTTCCCGGACTGATGCCTGGCCCCAGCCTATCACTCTCAAACCACTCCCGCGAAGGCAGGAATGACGGGAGACAACAGGTTTGATCGCCACAAACAAAACCGGGGCGCATTGTAGCGCCCCGGAACAAACTAGCAACAGATTAGTTTGAAACCTTAGTTCCGCAGGCCAGCCATCCAGCTGCCGCTGTTCACGGCAGGCGCCAGGCCTTGCTTGGCAAGAAGCGCATAGGCTTCTTTGTACCAGCTGCTCGACGGATAGTTGTGGCCAAGCACCGCAGTTGCCGTGGCGGCCTCATTGGTCAGGCCGAGCGCCAGATAGGCTTCGGTCAGGCGGAACAGGGCTTCCTCGATGTGAGTCGAGGTCTGCCAGGTTTCCACGACCACGCGGAAGCGGTTGATGGCGGCGGTATACTGGCCCTGGCCGAGATAGTAGCGGCCAACCGACATTTCCTTACCCGCAAGCTGGTCATAGGCGACGAGCAGCTTTTCACGCGCGTCATCGGCATATTCAGACTGCGGATAGGTCGAGATCACCAGATTATAGGTCTCGATCGCATCAGCCGAAAGCTGCTGGTCGCGAGTGATGTCCTTGATCTGGGCGAAATAGGCATTGCCCTTGAGATAGAGCACATAGGCCGCGTCTTTCCCGTTGGGATAGAGCGCCATGAAGCGGTCAGCCGCGAGGATTGCCTCTTGCAGCTTGCCGCTGCGATAGTTGGCATAGACCTGCATCAGCTTGGACTTCTCGACCATCGGGTCGCGCGGATGCTGGCGATCGAGCTGTTCCAGCGACTTGATGGCCGTGGCGAAATACTGGCGATCCATGTCGTCCAGCGCCTTCTGGTAGAGGGTCGCTGCCGGGATGACCGGATCTTCCTTGAGCTTGGGCGGCCCGAACAGGCTGCAACCAGCCAGAACCGCAGCAAAAGCTGCAACCGCGAGGAACCGGGCTGCCCGGCTGGTGAAACCACCAATAGCGTCAACTGTCACGAACTGCCCCGTCCTTATACGATACCGCTTGTGGCGGCGTAGTGAGCAAATGGATCAAAACTGTGGCGCGCGTTAACCACAAAGGTCAGCGCACGGACCGCAAATAGTGATTTACCGCCAGGCCTTCAGGCTGTTCTTCGAACGCCTCGAACTCCAGCGGCAGGTTCTCCGCGCTAACTATCTCATAGTTGGCTTCGCTCGAAAAGAGACCGCCCAGCACATGGGCGTTCAGCGCATGACCGCCCTTGTAGGAGCGGAAGCGGCCCCAGATCGGAAGACCGCCGAGCGAGAGATCGCCAATCGCATCGAGCAGCTTGTGGCGCACGAATTCGTCTTCGTAGCGCAGCCCGCCCGGATTGAGCACGCGGTCGTCATGCAGGGTAATGGAATTGTCGAGGCTGGAACCAAGCGCATAGCCGGCCTGGCGCAGGGCCTTGGCGTCGCGCTGGAAACCGAAGGTGCGGGCGCGCGACACGTCTTCATAATAGCGGCGCGGCGTCCAGTCGAAGATCATGCGCTGGCGGCCGATGACCTTGCTGTCGAAGTCGATCTCGAGATCGAGGCACCGGCCATTATAGGGCTCGAGTACGGCAAACGCGTCATTGTTGCGCACGGTCACGGCGCGCAGCACCTTGAGGAACTTGCGCTGCGCCGGCTGGATTTCCAGCCCGACGTTCAGGATCGCTTCGGCAAAAGGGCGCGAACTGCCATCCAGAATCGGGCACTCGGAGCCGTCGAGCGTGATCAGCGCGTTGTCGACGCCCATGCCGGTCAGGGCCGATGTCACATGCTCGATGGTGGCGACAGACAGGCTGTCGCCCAGATCGAGCGTGGTGCACAGGGTGGTGCGCGCGACGCGCGAAAAATGCACGGGAACCGCATCGGACGGCGTGCCGTCGGGACGAATGCGGTTGATCGTAAGGCCACTGTCGGGCGCACCGGGGCTGAGCGTCATGGTAACCGATTGGCCGCTATGAACGCCGTAACCGGCAAAGCTAATCGCGGCAGCCAAGGTGCGCTGACGCGTGGACAGTTTCTTCATACTCGAATTACTCCGACCCCAGGGCCTGACGCAGGGCATCTGTTAGCTAAAAAAAACTCGGCGCGAAAGTCGCGCCGAGTTCGCATGTCGATGTTTACACCAGATGTGTTAACCGTGTTTACGCAGGAAGGCCGGGATCTCGAGGCTCTCCTTCTGCGGTGCCGGAGCGGGCTGGCGACCATGCTGGTCGGCGTTGCCACGGGCACCATCGAGCTGCGGAGCAACCCGGGAAGTCCTTGCGCCGCCTGCCTCAATGGCGCTGCGGGCAGCATTGTCGTCGGCCGGCGAATAGCTCGGTTCATCCTTAGGAGCCGGCGCCTGGTGACCCAGGTTCAGGCCGACATTGGAGGCCAGTTTCTTGAACAGGGCCCGTGCATTGCGCGGCTCCGCTTCCTGACGATCCTGCACTTCCTGTGTCCGGCGAGCAACAACCGGCAGTTCCTCGGTGCGCGGCATGCGACGCTGACCCTCGGGGCGAGCGGCGTGCGACGGCACATAGACGCTGGGGATCGGCGAATCATCCACGGCGACAGGCTCGTCGGCCTCCTGGATGCTTTCGGCTTCCGGGATATAGGGTTCGACGAAGACGCCATCGTCTTCATGCTGATGCTGCTGGTAGGACGGAGCGGGCGTTTCGAAGTTGAAGGCCTGCGCCATGGCGGTCTCGACGTCATGCTCGATCGCCTGCTGAACGGGCGCCGGAGTGACAGGAGCCTGCTGAGCAATCAGAGCAGCGCGTTCTGCCTGAACACGGGCCGGCTCGACCGGCACATGGCGGCGAACTTCAAGCGGCGTGCGCGAAGCATGCGGCTTGGCCGGCTCTAAAGCCTGCACCATGGTCGCATCGGTACCGGTGGCCACGACCGAAACACGCAGCGTGCCGGTGAGGCTCGGATCGTAGGTCGCGCCAAGGATGATATTGCAATCGGGATCGACTTCTTCGCGGATGCGCGAAGCGGCTTCATCGACTTCATAAAGCGTCAGGTCCGGACCACCGGTGATGGAGATCAGGAGGCCTCGTGCCCCGTGCATCGACACATCGTCGAGCAGCGGATTGGCAATGGCAGCTTCGGCGGCGTGGCGGGCACGATCTTCACCCGAAGCTTCGCCCGTACCCATCATCGCCTTGCCCATGCCGCGCATCACAGCGCGCACGTCGGCGAAGTCGAGGTTGATCAGGCCTTCCTTGACCATCAGGTCGGTGATGCAGGCAACGCCGGAGAACAGCACCTGATCGGCCATGCCAAAGGCATCGGCGAAGGTGGTCTTTTCATTGGCCACGCGGAACAGGTTCTGGTTCGGAATGACGATCAGCGTATCGACATGGCGATGCAGCTCGTCGATGCCGTCTTCGGCCAGACGCGCACGGCGATTGCCTTCGAAGTTGAACGGCTTGGTGACGACGCCAACCGTCAGAATGCCCTGCTCGCGTGCTGCGCGGGCAATGACCGGCGCCGCGCCGGTACCCGTGCCACCGCCCATGCCGGCAGTGATGAACACCATGTGGGAGCCGGAGAGGTGATCATTGATCTCGTCCCAGCTTTCTTCAGCCGCCGCACGACCAACTTCCGGATGCGAACCAGCACCCAGACCCTCGGTCACGCCGACGCCGAGTTGGATGATGCGCTGGGCCTTGCTGAGAGCCAGGGCCTGAGCGTCGGTATTGGCCACGACGAAATCGACACCGTCCAGGCCGGACTCGATCATGTTGTTGACGGCATTGCCGCCAGCGCCGCCCGTACCGAAGACGGTGATGCGCGGCTTGAGTTCCTGGATATCCGGGATGGTGAGGTTGATGGTCATGGGTGGCCTCATGGTGGCGTTGTTGGTTAAGGTTTACCCTGCCAAACGTTAACCACCTCCTAACAATTGTCCCATCGGTGTTAACGTGATCGCAATTTGCGACGCCTTTTGGTTACGGTTTTAGCTTTCGGTAACCATAAGTTTTCGGCTGTGGCGAATTGGCCACGGCGAGTTCGGGCCAGCATGGCCGATATCGAATGAGAGTTACGGGGTACGCCCCGCTCTCGGTGTCACCCCGGCCTTGAGCCGGGGTCGATCCCGAGAGCGCGACACAGCCGCAAGGTGGCGATGAGAAGCTCCCACGACCTTGCGGCTAAACAAAAATCTCGAGATGGGTCCCGGCTCAAGGCCGGGATGACATCGAGTTGGCGGAAACATCGTTGCTTGACAGAGTCTCTTAAGCCCCGGCAGCGGCCAGGGCCTTGGCGGGATCAAACACGGCGGCCGGCACGGCCCTGCGTCCCTCGGACAGGACATTGGTCCACCAGACCAGATCATCGAGCATGATTTCGGCAGAAGCCGCGAGATAGGGGTAATCGGCAAAGCTCTTGCCGTCGCGCATCAACCCGATCAGTTCGGGCGTGTTGATATGGACGGTGTGCTTGAGCGAGGCGACCTGCAGCTCGGCAAAGACCTGGCGCAATTGCTCGACGGCACGGGAGGCACCCAGCCCGCCATAGCCCACGAAGGTCACCGGCTTGCGGTTATATTCGGCATAGGCGTAGTCGAGCGCATTCTTGAGCACGCCGGACACGGAGTGATTGTACTCGGCGGTGATGACCACATAGCCATCGAGCTCGGCCATCTTGCGCCCCCAGGCCTGTGCGGCCGCATTGGCCGGCGGCACCCAGACGGGCGACTGGTCCTCGTCGAAAAACGGCATTGGATAATCTCGCAGGTCGACGATTTCGAAATCGGCGTCGTCGCGCTTGCGCGCGAGGTCCAGCAGCCATTGCGCTGGCTTGTCGGCAAAGCGCGCCTTGCGGGTGGTGCTGATGATAATGCCGATACGGGGCTTGATGGTCATGAGGCAATTCCTGGCTGTCATTGAACAGCCCGGACATGGCCCCTGCCCTATCCCCCTCTCAAGACCGGGAGATTTTTGTTCGGGACGAACAAATTTGTGCGTCTCTTATTCTGCGCGCTCGTCGAAGTCGCGGCGGGATGCTTCGATGCCGTCGCTATGCACCTGCGCCCATTTATGCAGCGCCGCCAGGGGCGCGAGCGAGGATCGGCCGCGCTCGGTGAGGGCATAGTCTACCCGCGGCGGGATCGAGGGCGTGACAGTTCGCGAAATCATGCCGTCGCGTTCCAGCGTCCGCAGCGTCAAGGTCAGCATGCGCTGCGAAATGCCCGGAATACTCTCTTCCAACTCGGAGAAGCGTCGCGACCCCGTTTCCAGCGTGCCCATGACGAAGATGAACCACTTGCCGCTGAACTGGGCAATGACATCGACGGTCGGGCGGCAGAAATCGGGCACATGGGCGGCCCGGTCCTTGAAAATGTGCTTGTTCATGAGGGCAAGATAGGTGCGTCCGACCGGGATTGAAACCCTATCGCCGTCGTGCCGTGCTCTTGCTGCCGACTAGCCGCGGGTTGGCAATGGCGAGGCCTGCGCCCGCAACCAGCGCATCTTCGACGAGACCTGTCCTAGTCTGCCCATAGCGTTCCATGGCGGCAACGCGCAGGCGCCAGCCGAAATAGGAGGACACCAGAGCGGCGCCCATCGCAACGGCTGCTCCCAGCGCCCGCTCGTTCTTCGGCGCCAGCGCCGCACCGGCATAGGCCGAGGTGATGCTGCGCACCGCCAGGCCGATCGGCACGATGCGGTCAGGTGCCGATTTCATCTTGTCGCCGCCCATTTCGGCCGCTGCCAGCGCATTGGCGCCAAGCGCCACCAGCGGATTGAGCAGCAGTTTCTGAAACGGCAGGTCGGCAGGAATTTCGCGCCGCTGCGTTGCAATGGCGATAGCGGCAAGCGGGGTGATCCCGCGCTGACCCGCGACAATACCGATAAGCAAGGATCGAAGCATGAACCGTCTCCAGGGCTGATATGCCCGGAGCAACGGTTTAGAGCCACAAACGATCCTAGAAGCTGTGGCGCAGCCAGTTGCCGACGCGGGCGAAATAGCCGTCGGTGCCGGTCAGCTTCCGCGAGCCGCGGGGCTCCTGGTACTCCTGGGCGCAGACCTGGGGATAGATCAGCATGCCGGCAACCGAGGCAAAGGCCGCGCCCTTGGCCATTTCCGGCAAGCCGGCAATGCCCATCGGACGGCCGTTGCGCACATTGCGGGCCAGGGTCCGCCGTGCCACTTCCGGCAGGCCGGTCATTTCGCTGGCGCCGCCGGTGAGGACGAAGCGGCGGCCGCAGACATCCATCATGCCGGTGGCCTGCATGCGATCGCGGATAGCGGTGAGGATTTCCTCGATGCGCGGCCGCATGATGCGGGTCAGCACCGAGCGGGCCACCTGCCCCGGTGCCTCGTCGGGTTGTGCGCCGACCGGATTGATCGGGATCAGGTCGCGCTCGTCGGCCTGGCCGGGCAGCACCGAGCCGTAGAAGGTCTTGAGGCGCTCGGCATCGGCCACGCTGACCGAAAGCTGGCGCGCAATGTCGAGCGTCAGGTGATGGCCGCCGATGGCAATGGCATCGGCATAGACCAGATGGCCGTCGTTGAAGACGGACACGGTGGTGGTCGCGCCGCCAAAGTCGATGCAGGCGACGCCCAACTGGGCCTCGTCATCGACCAGCGTGGCCAAGCCCGAGGCATAGGGCGTGGCGATCAGCGCCGCGATCTGCAGATGGCAGCGGTGCAGCACCAGTTCGAGATTGCGCATGGCAAGGGTTTCGGACGACACCACGGCTACGTCGACACCCAGCTTGTCGCCGACCATGCCCTTGGGATCGCGAATGCCCTTCTGCCCGTCGATCGCATAGCCGATCGGCAGCGCATGGATGATCGAGCGCTCCGGCCGCACCGAGCGTTCGTTGACCGCACGCAGCACGCGATAGATGTCGGATTTTTCCACTTCCTGCCCATCGAGCGACACGGCGGCAGAAAAGGTCTCGGAGCCCAGGCGTCCGGCAGTGACATTGACGATCACCGATTCAAGCGTCAGGCCGGCGGCGCGTTCGGCCATGCCGACGACGGAGCGGATGGCGTGCTCGGCCTTTTCGATATCGGTGACAACGCCGCTCTTGACGCCGGAAGACGGGCCATAGCCAAAACCGATCACCTCGGCCTGATGCGACCGCCCCCTGAGCGCCTTGCCTTCGGCCCGCGGCGTGAGCCGGGCGATGACGCAGCAGATCTTGGTCGAACCGATATCGAGCACCGCCACCAGCGTGGTCTTGCCGGGCTGAACGGGGCGGAGCCGGGAGGTCATGGCGTCGGTCATCATTGCGGGAAAATCGGCAAAGCTGGAGTGGCGGAGGGTGCAGGCTCGGAGAAAGTCTGCGATGGCAGGGTGCGCGGCGGCATGGGATAGGGCTGGCCCGACTTGGCGCGCTCGATGATCGCCTGGCGCTTGGCCTCCTCGGCTGCCGCGATCTCTTCTTCGGTCTTGGTCGGACGCACGGCAACGAGGCTGGCAACGCGCAGGTCGATCACCGTCAGGTCGCGATCGAGCAGCTGGAAACTGGCCTGGTAATTTTCGAGGTTGCGCAGGGCGCGCGCAACACCGAGCTCGGGCAGCTGGATGCGCAGGCCCGTATCGTAGATCAGGTCCCAGCGGCGATCGGCAATGCGCGAAATGGCAATCAGCCCATCCTTGAGCGCCGGATGCTGGTCGAGCGCCCGGATCATCACCATCGCATCGTCGCTGGCGCCGTCGCCCACAACCAGCGGCAGGTCGGTATAGGCACCGCGGTCTTCGCCGATCTGTTCCCCTGCGGCATCGATCACGAAAGTGATGCCATCGACGCGCCAGCGCGCTACCGGGACTTTCTCGGTGATGTCGACGATGACGTCGGCCGGATAGGTCTTGCGCACATTGACCGTCTCGACCGCCGGCAGTTCGGCAATGCGCTGGCGCGCCGCCTCGACATCGAAGGAGACGGTGGACGTGTGCGGCTCGATCCCCAGGGCATCGAAAATGGACTGGTCGCTGGTCAGCGCCTGGCCGGTAAACGAGATTTCGCCAATGGCGAAGCCGGCGTCGGCAAAGCGGCCCTGCGCCACCTCGCCCAGGACCTGCGCGCCATATAGGATCGGCTCGCGCAATTGATAGACGGCGGTAGCCGTGGCCAGCAGCGCGGCAATGGCAACGCCGCGCATGATGTTGCGGCTATGGATGACCCAGGTACGGCCGAAATTGCCGAGCAGCTTGCGCCGTGGGGAGCGGACAGGAACAGGCAATGCGCGGGGATCCACGATCCTGGCGCCAGCGAGAAAGGCCTCGCTTTTTACCTGTTGCAACTCGCATCCTCCACCAGCCAGGAACATAGATCTTCATAGGAATGCCCGGCATGGGCAGCCTGTTCTGGCGCCAGGGAAACCGCGGTCATACCCGGCTGGGTATTGATCTCGAGGAGTACAAGTTCACCATCCTCGCCTGCCGCATCATTGTAGCGGAAATCGCACCGCGTCAGTCCGCGACAGCCGAGAGCTGCATGGGCAGCCAGACTAAATTCTTGCACTTTGTCGTAAATTTTCGGTTTCACCTGCGCCGGCAGCACATGCACGGCACCGCCTTCGCTATACTTGGCCTCGTAGTTGAAAAAGGCCAGGTCGGTGACGATCTCGGTGACGCCCAGCGCCACATCGCCCATCACGGCACAAGTCAGCTCGCGCCCCGGAATGAAGCGCTCGACCATCAGGTCTTCGCCCGACGTCCAGTCCTCGCGCAGGATTTCCTGCGGCGGATGGCTGGCATCGCTCTTGACGATGAAGACACCAAAGCTCGAACCATCGGCCACGGGCTTCAGCACATAGGGCGGCGCCATGACATGTTCGCGGGCCGCTTCGGCACGGGACACGATGACGTGATCGGTGACCGGAATGCCCGCGGCCTTGAACAGGATCTTGGCTTGATGCTTGTTCATCGCCAGCGCCGACGCCAGCATGCCCGAATGCGTATAGGGTATCTGCAGCAGTTCCAGCACGCCCTGGATATAGCCGCCTTCGCCGAACAGGCCATGCATGGCATTGAAAGCCACATCGGGCTTCAGCGCAGCCAGTACTTCGGCAATGTCGCGACCGACATCGACTTCCGTCACCTGATAGCCGGCATTGCGCAGGGCCTGCGCACAGCCCTTGCCGGTCATCAGCGAAACGGGACGCTCATTGTTCCATCCGCCCATCAGGACGGCGACGTGCTTGGTCATGATTATTCCACTTCCTTGCCAAGGAGAGCGCCCAGTTCGGCGGGCAAGGCTGCGGCCCATTGCGTGATATTGCCGGCGCCGAGGCAGACGACATAATCGCCCTCCTCCGCCCGGCTGGCGATCAGCGGCGCGAGGGCTTCGGGACGATCGATGACGCGCGCGTCGCGATGGCCGCGAGCACGGATGCGATTGACCAACTCTTCATGCGTAACACCGGGGATCGGCTGTTCGCCCGCCGCATAGACCGGTGCGACGATGACCGTGTCGGCATCATTGAAACAGGCGGAGAAATCGTCGAACAGGTCGTTGAGGCGCGAATAGCGATGCGGTTGCACCACGGCGACGACATCGCGTTTGGTCGAGGACCGCGCCGCACGCAATACGGCGGCAATTTCCACCGGGTGGTGGCCATAGTCGTCGATGACGGTGATGCCGCCGACAACGCCGGTCTTGGTGAAGCGGCGCTTCACGCCGGTAAAACCCTTGAGGCCTTTGCGGATGGCTTCCGCCGGCACATGCAACTGATCGGCGACGGCAATGGCCGCCGTGGCATTGAGCGCATTGTGAATGCCCGGCATGGGCAGCTGCAGGCCATCGATACGCAACTGGGTCTGGCGGATGCGATCACGGATCTCGACGGCGAAGTGGCTGACGCCGTCAATGTTTTCGAGATCGACCAGACGCACATCGGCCTGCGGATTGCGGCCATAGGTGATGACCCGGCGATCCTTGATCTCGCCGACCAGCGCCTGCACTTCGGGATGATCGAGGCACATCACCGCAAAGCCATAGAAGGGCACGTTTTCGACGAACTGGTGGAAGGCCTTCTTGACCCCTTCGAAGTCACCATAGTGATCGAGATGCTCGGGATCGATATTGGTGACCACGGCCACATCGGCGGGCAGCTTGACGAATGTGCCATCGCTCTCGTCGGCCTCGACCACCATCCACTCGCCGCCACCGAGGCGCGCATTGGTGCCATAGGCATTGATGATGCCGCCATTGATGACGGTCGGATCGAGATTGCCCGCATCGAGCAGGGTCGCGACCAGCGTGGTGGTCGTCGTCTTGCCATGCGTACCGCCAATGGCGATGGCGGTCTTGAAGCGCATGATCTCGGCCAGCATTTCGGCGCGGCGCACGATGGGTAGCGCGCGGGCGCGCGCAGCAACCAGCTCGGGATTGTCCTTCTTGATTGCCGAAGAAACGACAACCACTTCGGCCTGGCCGAGATTGTCGCCGCTCTGGCCGATCTCCACCTTGATGCCCATGTCGCGCAGGCGCTGAACATTCGGGTTGAGCGACGCATCCGAGCCCTGCACGGTATAGCCCTGGTTATGCAGGATTTCGGCGATACCGCTCATGCCGATGCCGCCGATCCCGATGAAGTGGACGGGTCCGATATTGCGCGGCATTTTCATGAACGGGTTTCCACTTCTGAGTTTCGGCCGGAGAGCATTTCGGCCATATCGGCCAGCTTCTCGACGGCACGCGGCTGGCCCAACGAACGGGCAGCGGCGGCGGCTTTGATGAGGGTTTGGTTGTCCGATAGCAGACTTGTGAGGCGATTGCCCAGCGATTGCGGCGTGAGCGTGGCCTGTTCGGCCAACCACCCTGCCCCCGCCTGCTCCATGACCAGGGCATTGTTCTTCTGGTCGGCATCGAGCGCGCCGGGCAGTGGCACCAGAATGGCCGGACGACCAAGAACAGTAAGCTCAGCAATGGTCGAGGCGCCCGAACGGCCGATCACCAGATGGCTCTGGGCGATGCGTTCGGGCAGGTCGGTAAAGAAGGCGGCAAGTTCCACATTGACCTTGGCCTGGCGATAGACCTCGGCCACGCGATCGAGATCGTCAGCCCGGCACTGCTGCACGATGAGGAGGCGCTGGCGCAGCGCATCGGGCAGGCTACCAATTGCGGCCGGCACGACATCGGACAGCGCCTTGGCGCCCTGGCTGCCGCCAAAGATCACGAGACGGATCGGACCATTGGGCGAGATCTCGGGATAGGGCATGGTTGCCACCGCCCGCACGCGGTCGCGCACCGGATTGCCGGTGACGACCTTTTCGAGGCTGAGCGTATCGGCAAATTTGGTCTGGCGAAAACTCATGGCGAGCAGATCGGCAAACCGCCCCAGCGCGCGATTGGCCCGGCCCATGACCGCGTTCTGCTCGTGCAATATGCCGGGAATACCCAGGAGGTTTGCAGCAAGGAACGGCGGAAAGGTCGGATAGCCGCCAAAGCCGACGACGCAATGCGGCTTGCTGGCGCGCAATTGCTTGATCGCCACGGCGACGCCGCGCAGGATCTTGAAACAACCAGCCACGAACTTGACCGGATTGCGCAGCGACGGCGTGGCCGACGGCACGATATGCACCGCGCTGGCCGGAAAGTCCGAACCATAGCTTTCGACGCGATGATCGGTCATCAGCTCGACCATATGGCCGCGCCGCCCCAGCTCCTGGGCGAGCGCCATGGCCGGGAAGAGATGTCCGCCCGTGCCGCCGGCGATAAGGACGAATTTCCTCATTCGGCAGGCGCCAGCGGCGCGACGGCGCTACGGTAGCTCGGAATGCCCGTCGCCATGCGCTCTTCCGGCTTCGTGCGGGTAAAGGCCAGCATCAGGCCCATGCCAAAGGCAACGGCGATCATCGAGGTACCACCATAGGATACGAAGGGCAGCGTCATGCCCTTGGGCGGAATGAGATTGAGATTCACGGCTAGGTTGATCCCCGCCTGCATGGCGAACTGAATGGCAATAGTGGAAGCGGCGAGCCGCGCAAAGAGGCTCGACTGTCTTTGTGCCCCCATCATGGCGCGCACCACGATGAAACCGATCAGGGTCACCAGCAGCATGCAGAAAATGATGCCATACTCGCCCGCCGCGGCCGAGAACACATAGTCGGCGTGGGCGTCGGGAATGAGTTTTTTGGCGATGGATTCACCCGGACCACGACCGAACCAGCCACCTTCCTGCAGCGACTGCAGCGCGCGGTCGATCTGGTAGGTGTTGCCGCCGCCCTCGGGGTTGAGGAAGGTATCGATACGTCGCGACACGTGCGGGAAGAACATATAGGCGCCAAACAGCAGCCCGACCCCGCCGGCCCCCAGGCCAAAGATCACAAACCAGGAAATGCCCGACAGGAACAGCAGGCCCGCATAGGTCCCCAGGATCAGTGCCGTCTGGCCGATATCGGGCTGCAGCAGCAGCGCACCGACGACGGCCGCCATCAGGATCGTCGCGAAAATCCGGCCGGGGACATTGCGATGGATCATGGACTCCGAGAACAGCCATGCGCCCAGCACGGCAAAGGCCGGCTTGATGAATTCGGATGGCTGAACCGACTGGCCGGCTGCCGAAATCCAGCGCCGCGCGCCTTTGACTTCCGTACCGAACCGTAGGGTCGCCCAAAGGAGGAGCAGGCTGACCACAAAGGTAACGAGCGCTGCAAGACGCGCCTGCCGCTGGCTGAGCAGCGAGGTCACCAGCATGACCGGCAGGGCCAGCAGGCAGAACAGGGCATGGCGAATGACGAAATACCATTCATTGAGCCCGATGCGCTCGGCCACCGGCGGGCTGGCGGCAAAGCTCAGCACCATGCCGCAGGTCAGCAACAGGATCAGCGCCCCCAGCAACTCCCGGTCGATCGACCACCACCATTCCGCCAGAGGCGTCTTTTCGGCACGGGAAAACATCATGGGAAAGCCGGTTACTCGATACAGATTGCTTCGAATTGTAACCGTGGATGGTTACCGAAAACTCAAGCCCGTTGCGTTTTGCGAGTCTTAACCACAGATCCGGATCGAACGAGGTTTCGACAAGTTATGAACGAAGGCGTTATCGGGATTGGAAATTCCTGACGAGAGGCAGCCATGAGGTCTGTCTTGCTGGAAAAGCCCGGAAAGCCTAGCATAGGGTGGCTATTGTCGGGAGCAGGACGATGGACGAAAAGTGGGAAATCGATAGCGCGAACGCACTATTGCCTGTGCTGGAAAATTCTGACGGTGGCACCATCGAGGTCACACAGAACGGCGAGGTGATCGCCACAGTGACGCCCAAGCCGAAGCGCGACGTGGCTAAGGCCAGAGCGGCGATGGAAGCGCTCTTGGCGCTGAAGATAAACCTGAAGCTGGAACCCGGCGAGACCATAAAGGACCTTATCAACGAAGGTCGCAAATATTGATCGTCGTGGACGCATCCGCCAGCCTGGGCTGGAGCTTTTTGGATCAGCAGACACCAACTTTGCTTGAACTTGCACGGCGTGTCATCGAACATGGCGCTTGCGTACCGCAGCTTTGGCCTATCGAAGTCGCGGCTGTGGTCGTCGTACGCACCGTCGCGGTAAGATTTCGCAACGGGAGCGCGATGCCATCCTGTCGAAGCTGGCCGCGCTGGATGTCGAAGTCGATGAAGAGACCGCAGGGCGTCTATGGCGGGCAACGGTCGATTTAGCGGTGAAGCACGGCCTCAGCATCTATGACGCCACCTATCTCGAATTGGCTCTTCGCAAGAAACTCCCCCTCGCCACGCTCGATGACAAACTCATCGCCGCCGCACATGCCGAGGGTCTTGCCGTCCTGCCTTAAAACAAACAAAAAGCGCGGACCTGACGGTCCGCGCGCTCCAAAATCCAGGCCGCCAACTGCTTACTGCAGGATGGCAATGTCCGTGATCGAGCCTTCGACGCCTTCGATTGCGCCCCAGGCTTCTGCCGCGCCGGTTTCGAGGTCAACCGTGTGTAGCGCGTTGTCGATAACAAGATAGGCCGTATTGGTCAGGTCTTCCGTCGCCGCGATGTCGAAGGCATAGGACGAACCGCCCTCGACACCCAGCTTGCCGACAGCCTTGAGCACACCGTCATTTGGCGGAGCCTGCTGGATCAGCGCAACAATGGTCGCGTCGATATCATACATGGCCGTCGCTTCGGGCTTGCCGATCGAATTGGTATAGGCGACCGCAACGATGGCGGGCGTTTCGCCGGCATGCATGTCGGCAGCGTCATAGGCAAGCGAACCGTCCACGGTCACCGAACCATCGTCGACATTGGCGCGGTGATTGCTGCCATCGGCACCCACGATGCGCAGGCGATCGGCCATCGGGTTGAAGTCGACGCTGGCGCCTTCGTAGGTGCCAAGCTTTTCCGAGAGGGTCGACTTGACCGTAGCTTCGCCGCTGGTCGTATCGATGGTCACGACCTCACCCGCCAGTGACACGCCGTAGAGCAGCTTGTCAGCCGGGCGCACGTCGATACCGGCCAGACCATCGACGCCCGATACCTCCATCGTGCCACTGACGGCGCGGGTTTCGGTGTCGAACATCACGAGCGTTGTGCCGCCGACCAGGCCGATGGCAGGCGCGGCAAAGGCAGCGCCGGCACCCAGGATGAAGGTGGAGGTGATGAGGCCGGCACGCAGGGCGAACAGGGAAGTTGCAGTCATGAGACGTCTCCTCGAATGGAGCGCTTTTGCGCTGGTTACGAGGGGGTTACCCGCGGCGAGATGCAAATGGATGCAGCAAATGGAAATAATTCGCGCTGCATCCAAATGGCCGCAGCCGCAGGTAGTCGACAGCAGGAGAGTTTGCAGCCATGTTGCGCCTTATGTCCGACCCGCACGACGCAGAAATGCTATTGCCGCGTATTGCCAAGGGCGATCGCTCGGCTTTGGCCGGATTGTTTCAAAGTGAATCGGGACGCCTTGTCTCCATCGCGCAGCGCATCCTGCGGCGCCGCGATCTGGCCGAAGAAGCTGTCCAGGAAGTCTTCGTCGCCGTCTGGCAGCGCGCTGGCCAGTTCGATGCGCAGCGCGGCTCCGCGCGCGGCTGGCTCACCACCATGACCCGTAATCGTGCTCTCAACATGCTGCGTGACGGGAGCCGGATGGACTATCACGACGGGGAAACCCTAGCCGATCTGGGCGACCGGTCGCTCGACGCCCAGCAGGCCTTCGACAGCCTTGCCGATCGCGACGCGCTTCGCGTCTGCCTGGAACGGCTGGACGAGCCACGCCGCCGGGCGGTTCTCCTGTGCTATGTCACCGGTCTCAGCCATGGTGAAGCTGCCGCGACCATGAGCGCACCGCTCGGCACCATCAAGGCATGGATCCGCCGCAGCGTGGTGTCGCTGCAGGAGTGCCTGTCATGACCCCGGAACAGATGGAACATGCCGGCCTCTACGTGCTGGGGCTGATGGACGATGCCGAACGCAGCGCGTTCGAGCGCTCGCTTGCATTCGACCCGGCGCTGCGGGCCGCTGTCGAACGCCTTACGGCGCACATGCAACGGCTCGACGACACGGCTTTGCCCGCCGAAATCAATCCCGCGCTCTGGCAGGCCATCGAGGCGCAACTCGGGACCCAGCCAACTGTCGATAATGTGGTGCCACTCACGCCCCGCCGACTGGCCATTCGTCCACAATGGTATGCTGCCGCCGCCAGCGTGGTCGTGGCCCTGGGAATCGGCTATCTGGCCGGCACCATGACCACGACAACGCGCGAACCGATGATGATCGCCGTGCTGCTCAATGAGGGTGATGCCCAGCCGGGCGCCATCGTCGAGGCTTTTGCCGATGACAGCATTCGCCTCGTTCCGCTCGAAGACTTCGCCGTGCCCGAAGGCCAGATCCTCGAGGTCTGGACCCTGCCCGATGCCGAAACCGGGCCGGTATCCCTGGGCACCTTCAGCGATCCGCGCACCATCAGCCTGACGGGACCAGAATTGCCGGACCCGGCCAGCGGCCAGCTCTACGAAATCACGCTTGAGCCGTCACCCGGCTCGCCGACCGGTCGCCCGACCGGCCCGATCCTGGTGAAGGGCTTCGCCCGACCGCCGGTCTAGCGCAGCTTGAGGCTGGAGAGCCCGATCAGTGCCAGCACGAAGCTGATGATCCAGAAGCGGATCACGACCTGCGATTCCGTCCAGCCCAGATGCTCGAAATGGTGGTGGATCGGCGCCATGCGGAACACGCGCTTGCCGGTCAGCTTGAACGAGGCCACCTGCACGATGACCGACACCGCTTCGAGCACGAAGAGACCGCCGATAATGGCCAGCACCAGCTCATGCTTGACGGCCACGGCGATCGTGCCCAGCGCACCGCCCAGAGCCAGCGAACCCGTGTCACCCATGAAGATCTGCGCCGGCGGGGCGTTGAACCACAGAAAGCCCAGGCCCGCACCGATCAGCGCACCGCAGACCACGGCCAGTTCGGCCGTTCCAGGCACGGAATTTAGCAGCAGGTAATCGGCATAGTTCTGGCTGCCGACGAGATAGGCGATGAGGCCGAAACAGGCCGCAGCCACCATGACCGGCACGATGGCGAGACCATCGAGACCGTCGGTCAGGTTGACCGAATTGCCGGCCGCAACGACGACGAAGCCGCCGAACAGGATGTAGAAATAGCCAAGGTTGAGCGCCAGATCCTTGACGAAGGGGAAGAGCAGCGACGTGCCATACGAGCCTGCAGCGAGCTGCGAAATGAAGAAGGCCGCGATGCCACCGATCAGAGCCTCCAGCAGCAGGCGCTGCTTGCTGCCGAAACCGGCATGGCTCATCCGCTTGACCTTGAGATAGTCGTCGTAAAAGCCGATGGCACCAAAGCCGACGGTCACGAACAGCACGACCCAGACATAGCCGTTGGAAAGATTGGCCCAGATCAGCGTGGAAATCACCGACCCCGAGAGGATCATCAACCCGCCCATGGTGGGCGTGCCCTTCTTGGTAAGAAGGTGCCCCGCCGGACCATCTTCGCGGATCGGCTGGCCGCGGCCTTGCTTGAGGCGCAGCAGCGCGATCATGCCCGGGCCGAACATGAAGACGAAGAACAGCGCCGTGACGACAGCGCCAGCCGTGCGGAAGGTGATGTAGCGGAAGACGTTGAAGGCCGTGAGCGCATCACCCAACTGGCCAAGGAAGTACAGCATGAAGCGAATTGTCCTTGTTGGGTGGGATCAGGAATTGCCGAATTTCTGGCGAATTTTCTCGACAACGCCCGCTAGGCCCACGCCGTTGGACCCTTTGATCATAACTGCGTCGCCATAGGCAAGCTGGTTGAGCACGATCTCCGCCATCTCCCCAGAGGTCTGTGCATGGGCCGTCACACGACCCTCGCCGAGCGCCTCACCAAGGGCCATCATATCCTTGCCTACGAGATAGATATGCGTGGCCCCAGAGGCGTTGACGGCAGGCACGAGGCTGGCATGCATGCCTGGCGATTGCTCGCCCAATTCCAGCATGTCGCCCAAAATGATGACCTTGTCGCCATCGGGCGCAGCCTGGCTTGCAAACGTCTCGAGGGCTGCCGTCATCGATGCCGTATTGGCATTGTAGCTTTCGTCGATCAGCAGCAGTGGCTTGTCCTCGGGACCAAGCCGGCTACGCAGTCCCCTGCCCGCCTGTGCGCCAAAACCGGCCAGCGCGCGCAGCGCTACCGCGGGCTCGATGCCGGCACGGTGCGCGACGGCCAGCGCCGCGGTTGCATTGGCCACCATGTGGCGACCGGGGACATTGACGACCAGCGCATGGCGCTCGCCCTCATGCTCGATGGTCGCGAATGAGCTTTCACCCGCAGTCTGGATGTCGAGGATCTGCCAGTCGACGCCGCGTGCTTCGCCATAGGTGACGACATTGCCGACACCAGCGGCGCGCGCTTCGTCGAGCAACACATCGAGCTGGGCATGATCCGCATTGAGCACGGTCGTACCGCCCGGCTCGAGCCCCGCGAAAATTTCGGCCTTGGCGCGGGCAATGCCATCGAGCGAACCGAAAGCCTCGAAATGCGCTGCGGCAATATTAGTGATCACCGCGATATGCGGCCGTACAAGCTGCGACAGCGGACGGATTTCGTCCGGCCCGCTCATGCCCATTTCGAACACGCCAAACTGCGCGTCTTGAGGAAAACGCGCCAGCATCAGCGGCACGCCCCAGTGATTGTTGAAGCTCTTGATCGAGGCATGGGTCTGGCCGGCGGCCTCGAACACCACGCGGATGGCTTCCTTGGTCGTGGTCTTGCCCACACTGCCGGTCACGCCGACGACGATAGCCCGACTGCGCTCACGGGCCGCGCGAGCGATGTCCCGCATGCCGTCCAGCGCATCACCAACGACAATCCAACCCTGCCCCTCGCCCCGGCTGACCAGCGCCGCGACCGCACCATTGCCAAGCGCCGTCTCGACAAAGTCATGCCCGTCGAAACGATCGCCCTTGATGGCAACGAACAATGCATCAGGCCCGATTTCGCGCGAGTCGATCGTGACCGACCCGATGGGTGTCGACGGCTCGAGATCGCTCGTGCCTCCCGTGGCGGCAAGGATGGAGCCGATCGTATGCAGGGCCTGTGTCATATGTGCCTTCTAGCCCTTGATTGCCTCCGCCACGACCTCATGGTCGGAGAAATGGTGCTTGGTGGTGCCGATGATCTGGTAGTCCTCGTGACCCTTGCCGGCAATGAGCAGGACGTCGCCTTCCTCAAGAGACTGCACGGCTTCGGTGATCGCCTTCTTGCGATCGCCGATTTCGCGCGCGCCCTTGGCCTCGGCCAGGATTTCCTTGCGAATGGTCGCCGGGTCTTCCGTGCGCGGATTGTCGTCGGTCACGATGATGTCGTCGGCCATGCGATGGGCGACTTCGCCCATCATCGGCCGCTTGCCCTTGTCGCGGTCACCACCCGCGCCGAACACCAGACGCAGCTTTCCCTTGGCATATGGCCGAAGCGAGGCAAGCGCGGATTCCAGCGCCACCGGCTTGTGGGAATAGTCAATGAAGATCGCGCCACCATTGTGTGCACCGACCAGTTCCAGCCGCCCTTTGGCGCCCACCAGGTCCGAAAGCGCCGGGAAGGCATCGGACTTGTCCACGCCACTCGACATGGCCAGGGCAGCAGCCACGATGGCGTTGGAAACCTGGAATTCGCCGGTCAGCGGCAGGTGGAAACTGACCTTTTCGCCGACGTGGCGGATTTCGACACGCTGGCCGTAGCCTTCCGGCGTCACCGACAGCACTTCGATATAGGCACCCTCGCGGCCGACGGTCAGCAGCGTCGCGCCCGAACCCAGCGCCGCATACATGAACTGCTCATGCTCGGGATCGTCGACATTGACCACGGCAGCGCCACCATCGACCAGCAGGTCGGTGAACAGCCGCAGCTTGGCATTGCGATACTCGTCCATGTCGGCATGGTAATCGAGATGATCGCGGCTGAGATTGGTGAAGGCCACCGCTTCGAAGTGGATGCCGTCGAGCCGGCGCTGGTCGAGGCCATGGCTCGACGCTTCGAGCGCCACATGGTCGATGCCCTGCGCCTTGAGCGCGCGCATCGACTGATGCAGCGTGCGGGAGTCCGGCGTCGTGAGACTGCCATCGATATGGCGCGTCATGGTGTCCACACCCAGCGTACCGATGCTGGCGCCTGCAATGCCGGCGTAGTTCCAGATCTGGCGCACGAAGGATGCGACCGACGTCTTGCCATTGGTGCCGGTCACGGCAACCGTGATCTCGGGCTGCGGCTCGAAAACCCGCGATGCAGCACGGGCGTAGGCTTCGCGCACATCACCCACGATGATCACCGGTACGCCCGGATCACCGACCGGGGCGATGTCGGTGATGATCGCCAGGGCACCGCGCTTGACGGCGTCCGGCACGAACTGATTGCCATGCACATTGTGGCCCGGCAGCGCGAAGAAAATATCGCCCGGCTCGATGCGTCGGCTATCGGAATTGAGACCGAAAACCGCGCCCAGCCCCTTTTTGGGGCGGGCGCCGGAGCCTTCGAGCAGCTGTGAAACACTCAGGGACACGTCGGAAAATCCTTCTGGATCAATTGAACTGTGAGCCGGGCAGGCCATTGCGAAGCGCAGCAGGCACGAGGCTATCATCGACTAGTGGCGAAAAATCGGGGGCGATGCCCAGCATCGGCGCGACGCGCTGCACGATGCGTCCGGTCACCTGGCCGGCATTCCAGCCGGCCGTCGTGCCCGATTGCGGGTTTTCCGACTTGGGTTCGTCGACCATGATGACCATGGCATAACGCGGGTTGTCGAGCGGGAAGGCCGATCCGAAGAAATTGGTGACCTTGCTTGACGAATAGCGACCGTCCACCACCTTTTCGGCCGTGCCGGTCTTGCCGCCGACGCGGAAGCCCAGCGCCAGCTTGTTCATCTGCGAACCCGAACCGCCCGAGCCGATGGCATTGAGGCGCATCAGATAACGAATGGCCTCGCTGGTCTGCGGCTGGATGACCTGACGATAGAAAGGCTCGGATTCAGATACGCTGCGCTTGTAGAGCGTGGGCGGAATATAGTTGCCGCCATTCACGAAGGCCGCGTAGGCCGTGACCATGTGCAGCGGCGACACCGACAGACCATGGCCGAAGGAGGCCGTGGCCGCGCCAACTTCCGAAAAATCCTTTGGCACGGTTGGCACGCGCATTTCCGGCAGTTCGAACGGCACGCGCTGATCGAACCCCATGGTCGAAAGGAATGTGCGGAAATTGTCCTTGCCCATGGCCTGCATCACGCGGATCGTGCCGATATTGGACGAGAATTTGAACACTTCCGGCAGGCTGAGGATACGGTGCTTGCCGTGGAAGTCATCGATAGTGAAGCGACCGAAGCGGATGCCGAAGCGGGCATCGAACTGATCGGTAATCCTGACTGCGCCGCTGTCCAGCGCACCGGCCATGGTCACCGTCTTGAAGATCGAGCCCGGCTCGAAAATACCCGAAGTGATGCGATTGAAGCTGTCCTTGACCAGAGCGGTCTTGGGATCGTTCGGGTTGAAATCGGGCAGCGAGGCCAGCGCAATGACTTCGCCGGTATGGATGTCGAGCATGACGCCGGCAGCAGCAATCGCCTGATAGCGCGTCATCGCGTCCACCAATTGCTCGTGCATCACATGCTGCACGCGCATGTCGACGCTGAGCTCGACCGGCGCCAAGGCATTGCCGCGCGCCAGGCCCAGCTCCTGCAGCAGGGCGACATTTTCGTTGTCCATATGCCGCTCGATGCCGGCAATGCCCTGGTTGTCGATATTGGTCGAGCCCAGGATATGGCTGGCCTCGGTCATGCCCGGGTAGAAGCGCTTGGACTCGGTGATGAAGTCGATGCCTGGAATGCCCAGGCCCATGATCTTGTCCTGCATGGCCGGCGACAGCTCGCGCTGCACCCAGACGAAACCCTTGTCGCCCGTCAGGCGGTTGCGCAGCCAGTTCTCATCCAGATCGGGCAGCACGGTGCGCAGCTTCTGCACGGCCTCTTCGACATCGATGATGCGGCGCGGCTCGGCAAACAGCGACGGAACACGGATATCGACCGCCATTTCGAGACCGTTGCGATCAAGGATCGGCGGACGCGTGGCGGTAATGACGTCGCGGGCCTGGCCTTCGATCGTCGTGTCATTCTCGACCATGCCGAGCTGAACGAGACGCCCACCGACCAGGCCAAAGCCCAGCACCATGGCGAGGATCATCCAGCGGATGCGGGCCTGGGTGAGGTTGCCACGCGCCTTGCGGGCGCCTTCCAGCGCAATGGTCGGACCGAAATTATCGCCGATGACAGCCATTATTCGATGCCCTCAAGTTCGAGGATGGCGTCGATCGGATCGACACCGGATTCCAGCGCCAGGAACAATTCATCCATCGCCGATGTATTGGGCTGCTGCTGCACCGGGCGCATGGGCAGGTCGGCAAAGGAGCCGAACTGTTCCTGCTTGACCGGCGCAATGGCGAGGGCCAGCTCGTGCCGCCGCACGATCGGCTCGATATAGCCAGGCTGGCTGAGCACCGCTTCGTCGGCCTTGAGCAGGGACAATTGCCCCTCCTGCTCGTTGATCTGCGTAGCCAGAGCCGTGCGCTGGCTGGCGGTGTTTTCGATCGAGAACTTCAGCGCATAGACGCCCGACAGCATCAGCACGCTGGTGAAGATCAGGATGATATTGAGATTGCGGATCATTCTGCGCCCCTCACCTGGGGAACGCTGAGCCCGGCAAAACTGAGCGGACGCGCCGCAGCATCCGAGCGGCTCGCCGCACGCAACACGGCCGAACGCGCCCGGGGATTGCCCTCGAGCTCTGCTGCGCCAGCCTTGACGGCCTTGGCAACCTCGACCCAGCGCTTGGCTTCGGTCGCCACCTGCGGCAGATGCCGGGACTGGGCCGGACCACCCTTGTCGGGATCAAAGAAGCGCTTGACGATGCGGTCTTCCAGCGAGTGGAAGGTGACGACGGCCAGCCGGCCACCCTCGTCCAGCAGCCGCTCCGCCGCAAACAGCGCTTCGACCAGCTGGTCGAACTCGGCATTGACCGCAATGCGCAACGCCTGAAAGCTCCGCGTCGCCGGATGGGCATCGCCGGGCTTCCGGCCAATGGCCTTTTCGATGATTTTGGCCAGCTCGAGCGTCGTCTCGATCGGCTTTTCTTCACGGGCCGCGACGATGAACTGGGCGATGCGACGCGACTTGCGTTCTTCGCCAAAGGCATAGAGCAGATTGGCCAGCGGCTCGGCATCGAGCGTATTGACCAGATCGGCGGCGCTTTCGCCTTCCCCGCTCATCCTCATGTCGAGCGGCCCTTCGCGCATGAAGGAAAAGCCGCGCTCGGCCTGGTCGAGCTGCATGGAGGACACACCGATATCGAGCACGACGCCATGGATCGGCCCATGTTCGGCCGCCAGCGTATCGAGATCGGAGAAGGTGCCTGGCACGAAGATGAAACGGCCTTCGAATTCAGCCATCAGCGCATCGGCAAAGGGCTTGACGCTTGGGTCACGATCGATCGCGATGACAATCGCGCCAGCCTCGAGCAACGCGCGTGAATAGCCACCGGCGCCAAAGGTGCCGTCAACCACGCGCTTGCCGTCAAGCGGAGACAGGGCCGCGAGGACCTCGCCCAGCAGGACAGGAACATGTGGGCCATTGGTCTGGCTGGTCTCGGGCATGGAACGCTTGCCCATGAATGCCGCTACTCCACTCCCGGCGCTTGGGGCCGGTTCGTAAACATCATCGCACTTTGACCAAGGACGTTTAAGATTCTGTTTCCCATGCGCAGTTTGGCAGCATGTTTCGTTAGCGCCTTGAACCAGCAGGGCAAAACTATCGGCGCGAAACCCGCGCAGAACTGCTTTTCTTTATTGCTACCCACCCCCCTTTAGGCCATGAACGCTGGGTGCTTCGCGGCGGGAACCGTCAATGCCGATTTCGACCAACGTTTTTGTGCGTTCGACGACATTCCTTCTGGTCGTGGCCTTTCTGGCCCTCGCCACCATCGTCGGAACCACCATCTATCTGGTCGAAAACAACAATTACTGGTTCGTCGAAACCACCAATGCGCGCGTCGCCCGCGCCGTTACCGTCAATCTGCGCAATGCCTTGCAGGACGCCGAAACCGGCCAGCGCGGCTTCCTGCTGACCCAGGACGAACGCTATCTCGAACCCTATGAAGCCGCTGTGCCAGAGATGCCCGGCTACATCGACCGGCTCGATGAAGTGCTGGCGCCCTACCCGGAATCCAGCACCATTGCTCCGACGCTCCGCGCCATCATCGAGAACAAGCTGGCCGAAATGGCCCAAACCATCGATCTGGTGCGCGACGGCCGTGTTTCCGATGCGATAGACATCATTCGCACCGACCGCGGCAAGACCGACATGGACCAGGCGCGGGGCCTGTTCACCGGCGTGATCGACGCTGCCGACAGCCGCACGCTCGAAGGCCTCGAAAACCAGCGCAACAGCTTCATCGCGCTGCGCTGGGTCTCCATCATCGGCGGCCTGGTCATTTTCTCCTTCGTCGGCGGCGCGGCCTGGACCGTGGTCACCTATAACCGCGAGCTCAGCGCGGCCCAGCGCGAAGTCGCTGCCGCCAATGCCGGCCTCGAGGAACGCGTGCGCGAGCGCACCTCCGAACTTGGCCGCGCCAACGAGGAAATCCAGCGCTTCGCCTATATCGTGACGCATGACCTGCGCGCGCCTTTGGTCAACATCATGGGATTCACCAGCGAGCTTGAAACCAGCGTCGGCGAACTCTCGGGCTACATGGCCGACCGCCCGGATGACGGCGACCCCAAATTTGCCAATGCCAAGCTGGCTGCCACCGAGGACTTGCCTGAGGCCGTCACCTTCATCCGCGCTGCGACGCGC
Source organism: uncultured Devosia sp. (assembly GCF_963517015.1). Taxonomy (NCBI): domain Bacteria; kingdom Pseudomonadati; phylum Pseudomonadota; class Alphaproteobacteria; order Hyphomicrobiales; family Devosiaceae; genus Devosia; species uncultured Devosia sp. The sequence continues at coordinate 1,707,595 of NZ_CAUQDV010000001.1, read as the reverse complement.
AAGATGGACAGCCTGATCAATGCTATCCTCAAGATTTCCCGCGAAGGCCGTCGTCAGCTCAGGCCCGAGACGCTCGATCTCAAGCAGATTGCCGAAGCGACGGTCAATTCGGTGCAGCACCAGATCGTCGAGAGCGGCGGTGAAACCCGCATCGACATAGCCGTCCCGCGTCTTGTGACCGACAAGCTGTCCATCGAACAGGTTCTGGGCAATCTGCTCGACAATGCCGTCAAATACCGCCAGCCCGATCGTCCCTTGCATCTTGCCATCCGCGCTGAATACGCTGCCGGCAATCGCATCGAGATCGAGGTGCAGGACAATGGCCGCGGTATTGCTGCCAATGACCACGAGCGCGTCTTTGAACTCTTCCGTCGCGCCGGCACCCAGACCCAGCCGGGCGAAGGTATTGGCCTCGCCCATGTCCGCACCATGGTCAGAAGCCTTGGCGGCGATATTACGCTACGCTCCGAACTGGGCGTCGGCACGACATTCATCATCACCCTGCCGCGCGACCTGCGCAGCTTTCTCGGGAGCCAATCCGCATGAGCAATGACGGCAAGCCAGTCACCATCATCATGATCGAAGACGATGAGGGCCACGCCCGCCTCATCGAAAAGAACATCCGCCGCGCCGGCGTCGCCAACCAGATCGTACCCTTTACCAACGGCACCGCGGCGCTCGAATATCTGATGGGCCCCGATGGGACTGGCGCCGCCAACAAGGGCCGCCAGCTTCTGGTCCTGCTCGACCTCAACCTGCCCGACATGACCGGCGTCGACATCCTCGAAAAGGTCAAGGGCAACGAACATACGCGCCGTTCGCCGGTCGTGGTCCTCACCACCACTGATGACCAGCGCGAAATCCAGCGCTGCTACGACCTGGGCGCCAATGTCTACATCACCAAGCCGGTGGACTATGATGGCTTCGCCAATGCGATCCGCCAGCTGGGCCTGTTCTTCTCGGTGATGCAGGTTCCGGAAACCGACTGACATGCCCAACCGGCCGCGCGTTCTTTACATCGACGACGATCCGGGCCTTGCACGTCTCGTGCAGAAGGCGCTGGAACGGCGCGACTATGCGGTCGAAATTGCTCCCAACGGCGAAGAGGGCCTGGCCCGCATTCAGTCCGGCGGGATCGATGTGGTCGTGCTCGACCACTACCTGCCGACCGGCACTGGCCTCGACGTTCTCGCACAACTGGCCCAGTTCGAAGACAAGCCTGCCGTCGTCTATGTCACGGGAACGGTGGAGACTGCCGTTGCCGTCGCTGCGCTCAAGGCCGGCGCCGCCGACTACGTGCTCAAGACTGTCGACGACGATTTCCTCGAACTGCTGGCGTCGGCCGTCGAGCATGCCATCGAGTTGCAGCACCTCAACCGCGCCAAGGTGCAGGCCGAGCATGACATGCGCGCCGCCCGAGAACGTGCCGAAGTGCTGCTGGGCGAAGTGAACCACCGCGTGGCCAACAGCCTTGCCATGGTCGCGGCCCTTGTCGGCCTGCAGGCCAATGCCGTCGACAACGACGACGCGAAAAGCGCCCTGGCCGAAACGCAGGCGCGCATCCAGGCCATAGCCGGCGTGCATCGCCATCTCTATACCAGCGACGATGTCCGCTCGGTCCAGCTCGGTGAATATCTGCGCAGCCTGGCCAGCGAACTCGAAACCACCATGCGCGCCACCGGCAGCACGGCCCATATCAAGGTCTCGGCGGATGACATCTTCATCCCCACCGAAAAGGCCGCCTCGGTCGGCGTCATCGTCACCGAACTGGTCACCAATGCCATCAAATATGCCTATGCCAGCACCACGGGCGGCGATGTCCGCATCCTGATGTCGCGCAATGCCGACGAAATCATCGACCTCACCGTCGAGGACGATGGCATCGGTTGGGACGGCACCGGCAAGGCCCAGGGCACGGGCCTGGGCAGCCGCATCGTCCGCTCCATGACCCACGGCCTAGGCGCCACCCTCGCCTACCGCACCGAAGGCGGCGGCACGCGGGTGGTCATGCAGTTCTCGGTCTGACATCTCGCATCCGCTTCAGCTTTATGCCATCATCGGCACGTCCGAAGCGTCGCGGAGCAGCAGCATGTCCAAACGCGCAGATGAAGGTGCTGTTGATCGGGTAACCTATGGTTCTGGCGATGTTTTTGCCGATCTGGGGATCGACCTGACCGCCGAGGACCGCATCAAGCTTGCCCTTGCCCGCCACATCTGTCGCATGATTGCAGAGCGGGACCTGACACAGGCCCAAGCCACGATGCTGAAAGTCGATGAGGCAGAAGTATTCGACATCACACGCGGCCGCATGGCCGGTTTCAGCGTCGAGCGCCTGATGAAACTCGGCGCTGCCCTAGGCTAGAACATCATCACCACGATGCGCCCCAGCGGCAATGACCGCGGCGAAGCGCGCATCCATTGGACGGAGAGCGCATGATGGCCAAGTGGCCCGAATTCGTGACTCGAGACCTCACTGATAGCGACGCAGATTATGACGAAATGGTCCGTCGCTGGGAAACCTATGACCGCGAGATGAGGGTACTCATTGGCCAGGGCAAGGTCCACATGGACGAAGACTACTGGTGGTTCGATGACGCTACGGGTGAAATGATAGGCCCCGACCCATCTCTCGAAAAGCCCTTGACCGATGAAGACTTTGCCAGGTTCCGGCCGGTAGCCGAGGTCATGCCCGAACTCGCTGAAGCCTTCCGTAAAGGTGAGGTTAGCTTTTCAACGTACACTCCCAAGCGGTCCATCACGCTGTGGCTCGATCCTGAAGTTGTTGAGAAATTCAGGTTGCAGGGCGAGGACTGGCGTAGCCGGATGGCTCAGGTCCTCAAGGATGCCTCTTAGGAAAACGCCAGTTGACCTATAAGCCGGGTTCTGTAAGGCCGCGTTGCCGCGACGTGGTGACCATTCATCTGTGGCGCCTGTTGCCAGGACGCTCTTGCAACCAACCCGGATGATCTGGCCTCAAAACAGGCTGGGACCGAAATCCCGCGTCATCCCTATTTGGTCTTGCTCCCGGTGGGGTTTACCGTGCGGCTTCCATTGCTGGTTGCCCGGTGCGCTCTTACCGCACCCTTTCATCCTTACCCCGGCATGCCGGGGCGGTTTGCTTTCTGTGGCACTTTCCCTGGGGTCGCCCCCGCCGGCCGTTAGCCGGCACCGTGTTTCGAAGGAGCCCGGACTTTCCTCCAGCGCAAGGTTACCCCGGCGCCAGCGGTCACCCGGTCAACTGGCAGGCGTGATGTAGGGTCTTGCGGCGGCAGCCGTCAAGCGCTGGCCGCATCGGGAGCTGTGAGCAACGGCAATTGCACCGGCTTTGTCAGCGCCTGATAGGCCAGGTTGATGACCTTCATGCGATCCGTGGCGATATCGATCAGGTCTTCCGGCACGCCCTTGGCGATCAGCCGGTCCGGGTGATGCTCAGCCACCAGCGCACGATAGACGCGGCGGATCTCTGCATCATCGGCATTGCGTGCCAGACCCAGCACCGCATAAGGATCGATCCCGACATCGAGCTGCACATGCTGGCTCGCCATCTGCTCGAAATGGACCTCGTCAAAGCCGAAGATGGCGCTGACCGAGCGCAGATATTCGAGCTCGGCCTCATGCACCAGCCCGTCGGCAGTCGCGATGTAGAAGAGGCTGTCCAGCACATGCTCAAGCGTCTGTGGACTGTCGTGGAAGAACCGCCCGATTTTGCGGGCATAGGCGTCGTAGCCGGCAATGTCCTGCTTTGCGAGGTTGAACACGCGAATGATCTGATCCTCGTGCCCCTGCGCAATCTCGACCGTCGCCCGGAAGGCGCGCTCTTCCGAGGCCGTCACCGCGCCATCGGCAACAGCCATCTTGGCCGCCAGGGCAATCAGCGCCAGGGTAAAGGCGGCGTCGCGGCCGCCGGGCAGCCAGGTGTCGGGGTCGAGCGCATTGGCCAGCGAACCGGCAAGACCCGTGCGCTGGCTGAAGGAGCCGACAAAGTCGCTCAGCCTTTCCCACATATCCATCTGCTTTTCGCTATCGGGCATGTGGGGCCGGTTCCGCTCGTTCAAGGGAATCGGACAGCGCTGTGTCCGCTCAGGGGAGGCGCAAACTAGCCATTGCCGGCGATGAGGTCCACTGCCGGCAAATGCATGGCCGCCTTGAGCCTAGTTGACGAAAAATGGAAATGGCTGGACTTCGCGACCGATCACCCGGTCTCGGCCGACAGGGTTTGGTCCCTCGTCAAGAAAGAAGCCATTGGGATCGTAGTCCGAGGTGACCGTGGCCGAGCTGCCGCCCCTGCCCTCGCGCTGCGCCAGGAACTCCGAAAGCGGGCCGCTTTCCCAATCTTCAAGATCAGCGGAATCCACCATGCCCGCGGGCGGGCGCGGCGCAACATTGCCGAGGCCGGGCGGCAGGATGATATCGGCCGGCGGCGTGGTGGTGGCCACAGGCACGCGGATCGGATCGGGACGCATGGACAGTGGCATCGGCATCGGCGCCACCTTGGGCGGCAGAGCGGCCGTTTGAATCGGGTCAGTCACGATCGGCGTGCGGGCCGGCTGGGTCGTCGCAGTCTGGCTGGGCACTGGCGTGGTCGCGGCAGGCTTGGGCGTCACAGCGGTCTGGGCCGGCGCAGGCGTGGCAGCGCCACCGCCCGTGATATAGCTGGGCAGCGGTTTGCCGGACTGCACAAAACTGTCGACCGCATTGCCGCTCTGCGTGGCTGCAGGCTTGGGCGCAACCGCAGCTGTCGCTTTCGGTTCGTCAGGGCGCTGCGCGGACGACACGGGCGTTGGCGCCACGGGCGCAACCACCGCGATCTGCTCGGGCGCAGCCTTGTCACCGGAAAACTGGGCCGACAGCAGGTCTGCAGCCGGAATGCCGACAACGAGAAGAACACCGGCCCAAGCCAGGCCATTGGTGATGCGGCGATCGATTTTCATGCGCTAACGTCCCGAATTGCTCCGGCCTCCATCGGGCCGAAAGAGCCGGTTTTCGTGGCCGATTTATGGAAAACGACCACGCTACCAGCAATGCACCCGCAAGCTGAACCCAGGCTGAATGACGCAGAATTCAGCTGCCCGGCCCGCAGGATCGCGTGCAAATGGCACCAGATCATGGTGAACGCAAGGTTAAAGTCACGCCATCGTGGCCGCTCAGGCCGCCGGACGGCGACCCAGGATGCGCGCCAGTGCCAGTGCCAGCGGCGACCGGTTATGCGTGTAGATATGGAATTCGGTCACGCCCTCGTCGAGCAATTCGGTGACCTGTTCGGCCGCCACCGCCGATGCCACCAGCGCATGGGTTTCGGGCTCATCGTCGAGCCCCTCGAAGCGCTCCGCCAGCCAGGCCGGAATGGACGTACCGCAGCGCGCGGCAAAGCTCGAAATCTGCTTGAAACTATGGATCGGCTGGATGCCTGGCACGATCGGCGCCGTGATGCCCGCTGCACGGGCGCGTTCGACATAGCGCAGGTAGTCGGCATTGCTGAAGAACATCTGCGTGATGGCGCGGTCAGCACCGGCATCGATCTTGCGCTTCAGATTGTCGATCTCGAATGCCCAGTCCGGGCTCTGCGGATGCTTTTCCGGATAGGCCGCGACCGAAATGTCGAAATCCCCGATGCGGCGCAGCCCGACCACGAGGTCGGCCGCATTCTGATAGCCCTCCGGATGCGGCGTGAACGGCTGGCCGACACCTTCCGGCGGATCACCGCGCAGCGCGACGATGCGATTGACGCCCACCTGCTGGAAGTCACGCACCACCGCATCCACCTCGTCGCGCGTGGCGCCTACACAGGTCAGATGCGCGGCCGCATCAACTCCAGTCTCGGGCTTGATCCGGCTAACCATGCGCAGGGTGCGCTCCCGCGTCGAACCGCCTGCCCCATAGGTCACCGACACGAAGCGCGGCTTGAGCGGGGCGAGCTTGTGCACGCTGTCCCAGAATTTTTCCTCCATGACGTCGGTCTTGGGCGGAAAGAATTCAAAGGAAATCTGCAGGTCCGGACGCTGGTCGGCGGTCTGGCGGCTGGCGCGGAGATTGTCGTCAAGCATGGTGTCAGTCCGTCTTCTTGTCGCTGAGGCGCCACAGGCAAACCGTCAGGCCACGTTCATTGCTCTGGCTGGGAAATTCGCGGCATTGCTCGACCGCAAGGTCTGCTGCCGCGGCCCAGCCGCTCATCTGCGATTGCGACAGGCCAAGCCGTCGGTGGGCATGCTCCTGGCGCAGGAATTCGAGGTCATGCGGGGCGAAATCGACGATGACCATTTCGCCGCCCGGCTTCAGCAGGCGTCTCGCCTGCGCCAGCATGCGGCCCGGATCGTCGAAATAATGCAGCACCTGATGCACGACGATGACGTCTGCCGGCCCGGCCGAAAGTTCCACATCGCCGATATCGCCCAGCCGCACCTGGGCATGGTTGAGCCCGGCACTGGCCAGCCGTGCCCGCGCCACCGCCAGCATCTCCCGGCTGGAATCGATGCCGATCCCGCGCTTGTAGCTGTCCTTGAGCACTTCGAGCATCCGGCCGGTACCCGTACCCAGATCGATCAGGGTCTCGACCTTGCGCCCATCCAGCGCAGCGACCACCGCCGCTTCCACCGCCTCTTCGGGCACATGCAGGGTCTTGAGCAGATCCCAGCTTCCGGCGACTTTGGCAAAATACTCGCTGGCCAGCGATTGCTGTGCGCCGCGCACCTTCTGCTGCCGTTCGATATCGCGCGCCCGGTCGATATCCCCTGCGTCCACACGGGCGATCAGCCACTGCGCCAGCGCTGCGGCCTCGCCCTCCTGTGCCAGCCCGTAATAGGCCCAGGCGCCTTCGGCATTGCGTTCGATCAGGCCAGCATCGGCCAGCAGCTTGAGATGGCGCGACACGCGCGGCTGACTTTGCTTGAGAATTTCAGTCAGGTCCTTGACCGAATGGTCGCCATCGGCCAGCAATGCAAGCAGCCGCAGCCGGGTATCCTCCCCTGCCGCCTTCAGCACCCCCACCAATTCATCCAAACGCGCCATGGCCCCTCACTAGATATAAAGATATGTTTATATCCAGTCTGAGCACAGGTCTAGTGCCTAGAATGCAGATGTCCAAAACGAAAATCCCCGCCTGCGCGGGGATTTGTTGAATTAGGAGAGAACTGCAGGCCTTAGGCCACGTTCTGGCGCAACTCGCTGACGGCGCGCTTGCGGAAGGAATGGGCGCGCCACAGGTCGAAAATCCCGACCGCTTCGTCACGTTCGAGCGCTTCGAACCGGCTGACGATCATCTTCTTGTCAGCGTCCGAAGGCATATCGCGCCACGGCAGCGTAGCAAAAGTGGCTTCGAACAGGTCTGCGGACAGGCCTGCCGCCTTGAGCGCCACGGTGATCGCCACATAGTCCTGGCTCGCCAGCCATTTGACAAACACTTCCGGCGCAACGCTGAGAATGACGGTCAGCGCAGCGGCCGCATGGTGGCCATAACCGAAGCGGGCAAAACGGGCCAGCGCGCGCTCATCGAGCTGCTTGCGGTCGCTGAGTGCCTTCACCTGATTATAGGCGACCTTCCACTCATTGGCCGAGAAACCGGCGCGATTGCGCATGCGGTTATAGACCACCGCATTGACCTTGCCGGCCGCGACCGGATCAAAACTCTGGTTGGCATCTAGATGCTCCAGCACATTTGCCGCAGCCTCTTCGATCTCGCCACGCAGCGACTTCCAGTCGATATCCGAACGGTTGCGCAGATCCTGGGCAATCTCGGTATCGCGCGAGGCACGCTCCACCAGCTTGTGCAGCGTTGCCTGATGGAATTCGGCATTGGCATTGCGCACGAGGCGCACGACCGAAGCCTTCTCACCATGTTCGACAATCGCCTCGCCGACACGATCCGGCACGACCTGACGTCCGGCGATGGCGACGCGATGCGCCTCGCTGAGATTGGTCACGATGTCGATCAGGTCATCATCGGACAGCACGTTGGAAAATTCGAGCAGCGGCTTGGCCACTTCAATCGCGTCATGCGCCAGCTTGACCACCACCGTCCCCGGCGCACGTTCGAGCGGCGCCAGAAGCTGTGCGACATGGATGCGGGCTTCGACTTCGACCAGCTCGGCGAGCTGGCACAGTACTTCGTCATACTGGGCCACCTGATCGTCGTCACAGCGATCCGACACATAGCTAAACAGCTGCGCCATATTGCGGAACAGCTGTTCGCGCTCAGTAGGGCTATGTTCGCCATTCAGCACGCGGAAGCTGGAGAAAGCGCGTTCGCCTTGATCGAGTTCAGACATGTTGGGTCCCGAAGCCAGAGGAAATCTCGACCCTGACGCTAACAAGCCCAGCTACAGGCCATCTGAAGGCCTCTCCGGCAATTTGATTAAACTTGTAACGGCCTGAAACTTTACCGGCGAACACGCGGGTGCTCACGAAAAGCCCGCGCTGGCGGGCGTTTCAGACAGTTTTCTTAAAATGAAAAGGGCCCCGGCTTCCTGGGGTCGGAAAAAGTTTAGGGCCCGGGTACTGTTTCCAGTACGCACGAGCCCCGCAGGTCCCTTTCGGGAGGTGTCTGCAATATACGACCGCTTTTTTTGATTTTCAAGCCAGATCGAAACCCAGCGCATGCCGTAGACCGAGCTCGACGCGTCCCAAATCACTGGACGACAGAAACTCTCGAAGAAACGTTTGACCGGCCTTTACACGGTCCAGGCGCGATACTGAGACATGTGAGACTGCGTCGCAGATGGCCCATGTTGGCACGGTAAGAGCACGATACACATCTGACGCGAATGCGACATGCGATGCTTCGACAGTACGAGGGTGCGTGGCCGAGAATGGAACTACGATACAGCGGCCGGCCCGATTGTAAGACCTTGGAGAAACAACGACCACTCTGCGTGTCTTCCGCATCTCGGGCGGGACATGTGCCATGTCATAGTTACAAAGCAACAACTGCCCGCGTTCCGGTGTGAAATTGATCATGATGCCCCCAAAGAGAGCGTGATCCATTATCTCCGGATAGGCAATATGAACGACGCGGCCTGCATGGCCGCGCCGTTCGTGGCAAGCCCGCTTAGCGCAGGTCGAAACGATCCGCTTCCATGACCTTCACCCAGGCGGCGACGAAGTCCTTGGTGAACTTCCTGGCCGAATCCGACTGGCCGTAGATCTCGGACAGCGCGCGCAACTGCGAATGGCTGCCAAAGATCAGGTCGACGCGGGTGCCAGTCCAGCGCAGCTCGCCACTCTTGCGATCGCGACCTTCGTAGACGCCCTCTTCCCCGGCCTTGGGCGACCAGACAGTCGCCATGTCGAGCAGGTTGAGGAAGAAGTCATTGGTCAGGGCACCCGGACGGTCGGTGAACACGCCATGGGTGTTGACGCCGGCGCCGAGCACGCGGAGACCACCCACCAGCACGGTCATTTCCGGCCCGGTCAGGCGCAACAGCTGCGCCTTGTCGATCAGCGACTCTTCCTGCTCCATGAAGGCGCGCTTGGTATAATAGTTGCGGAAGCCATCGGCCCGCGGCTCCAGCGGCGCAAACGAGACAGCATCGGTCTGCTCGTCGCTGGCATCCATGCGACCCGGGGTGAAAGGCACGGAAATATCCTCGCCCGCCGCCTTGGCCGCCTGTTCGACGCCGACGCCACCGGCCAGCACGATCAGGTCGGCCAGCGAGATCGTCTTGCCACCCGCCTGGAACTGCGTCCGGATGGTTTCGAGCTGCGCCAGCACATTGCCGAGCTGGGCCGGCTGGTTGACCCCCCAATCCTTCTGCGGTGCAAGACGGATGCGCGCGCCATTGGCACCGCCACGCTTGTCCGAACCGCGATACGTCGCGGCCGAGGCCCAAGCCGTCGAAACTAGCTCGGAAACCGAAAGGCCCGAAGCAGCAATCGCGGCCTTGAGCTGGGCCACATCGGCATCGGTGACCAGTTCGTGGTCCACGGCCGGGATGACGTCTTGCCAGATCAGGTCTTCGCTCGGCACTTCGGCGCCGAGATAGCGGACCTTGGGACCCATGTCGCGATGGGTCAGCTTGAACCAGGCGCGGGCAAAGGCGTCGGCGAACTGATCGGGATTGTCGTAGAAGCGGCGCGAGATCGGGCCATAGATCGGATCAAAGCGCAGCGCCAGATCCGAGGTCAGCATGGTCGGACGGTGCTTCTTGGCCGGATCAAACGGATCCGGAATGTTGAGATCGTCGGTCTTGGCAACCCACTGCTTGGCGCCGGCCGGGCTTTCGCTCAGCTCCCACTCGTAATCGAACAGGTTCGAGAAGAAGTAGTAGCTCCAGCGCGTCGGCGTCTGCGTCCAGGTCACTTCGAGGCCCGAGGTGATGGCGTCCGGACCAATGCCCGTGCCGTGGCTGCTCTTCCAGCCCAGGCCCTGGTCTTCGAGATCGGCGCCTTCCGGCTCGGCTGCGATCAGGGACGGATCGCCCCGGCCATGTGTCTTGCCGAATGTATGGCCGCCAGCAATCAGCGCCACGGTCTCTTCGTCATTCATCGCCATCCGGCGGAAGGTTTCGCGAATATCGCGCGCCGAGGCCAGCGGGTCCGGATTGCCGTTCGGGCCCTCCGGGTTCACATAAATCAGGCCCATCTGTACGGCGCCCAGCGGCTCGGAAAGCTGGCGTTCGCCCGAATAGCGTTCGTCGCCCAGCCAGGTGCCTTCCGGTCCCCAGAACAACTCCTCGGGCTCCCACACGTCGGCACGGCCACCGGCAAAACCGAAGGTCTTGAAGCCCATCGACTCCAGCGCAACATTGCCGGTCAGGATCATCAGATCCGCCCAGGAAATCGCATTGCCGTATTTCTGCTTGATCGGCCAGATCAGGCGGCGTGCCTTGTCTAGGCTGGCATTGTCCGGCCAGGAATTGAGCGGCGCAAAACGCTGCTGCCCCTGCCCTGCGCCGCCACGGCCATCGGTGATGCGATAGGTGCCGGCAGAGTGCCACGCCATGCGGATGAACAGGCCACCATAGTGGCCAAAGTCCGCCGGCCACCACTCTTGGCTATCCGTCATCAGCGCGCGTAGGTCCGCCTTGACCGCGGCGAGGTCGAGCGACTTGAACGCTTCGGCATAGTCGAATTCGGCTCCAAGCGGATCGGACAGCGAGGAATTGCGATGCAGCATGGAGAGATCAAGCTGCTTGGGCCACCATTGTGCATTGCCGCCATGCTTCTTGGCTGCGCCGCCACCGTGGTCCACGGGACACTTGGCTTCGGACGCACTGGGGGCGTGGGGATCGGACATGATAGACTCCTGAGGCTTGCTGTTGCCCGAGTTATAGAAAGGTGACAACCATCAGGCAAATCGATAATGCTTCCACCATGTATAGGCGGAACTTATCATGCACCTTTCCCTCAAGCAGATGCGCTACACAGTGGCCGTGGCCGAGACCGGCCATTTCGGCCGCGCCGCGAAGGTCTGCAACGTCAGCCAGCCAGCGCTGAGCCAGCAGGTTCAGGCGGTTGAAGAGGTCTGCGGCACCGCCCTGTTCGACCGCTTGAAGTCGGGCGTCCGCCCCACGCCCTTCGGCGCCGAATTCGTCGCCCGGGCCCGACTGGTGCTGGAAAGTGCAGATGCGCTGGCGGCCTTCACCCAGGGCCATGCCGGCACGCCCGACCGACCGATCCGCTTCGGCCTCATCCCCACGGTCGCGCCCTATCTGTTACCGCAGATTTTTCCGGCGCTGACCAAAGACCTGTCGGAGCTGGATTTCACTGTCAGCGAGAACCGCACCGATGCTCTGGTGGCGGGGCTGGTGGATGGTAGTCTCGATGTCGCCCTGATCGGCACCGATCCACCCGACACCGGCCCGCGCCTCGTTGCCCGCCCGCTGTTCGACGATCCTTTCGTCCTGGCCACCAGCCAGTCCGAAGGCGGCACCGAGCCGATCGCACTGTCCAGCCTTGCTCCCGAACGCATCCTGCTGCTCGACGAGGGTCACTGCTTCCGCGACCAGACCATTGCCGCCTGCCGGCTCGATAGCGATATCGGCGCCCGCACCTTTGCGGCGACCTCGCTCTCGACCATTGTGGAATTTGTCGCCAATGGGCAGGGCGTTACTCTCCTGCCGAGCATTGCCCTGCGCAAGGAAGCCACCGACCCGCGCATCGCCATCCACGACCTCGCCTCGCCCGGCGCGCAGCGTCAGCTCTCGCTGGTCTGGCGCGAAGCGACGCCCTTTGTGGCGACCTTCGAGAAAATGGCCGAACTGATCCGCGCCACGGCCGCCTAGGCTGCGGCCGGGACTCGTTTGCGACGCCGGAAACTGTCGTAGGTAAAGACAATCAGCGACAGCCAGATCAATCCAAAACTCAGCAGGCGCAGCCCGTTGAGGTGCTCGCCGAACAGCGTGATGGCCAGCAGGAACTGGATCGACGGCGCGATATACTGGAACATGCCGATCGTGGTCAGCCGCAATTGCCGCACGGCAAAGGCGAACAGCAACAGCGGAATGGCCGTGGCGGGCCCGGTCAGCACCAGCCAGAGCATCATCTGCGGATCGGCATGAACGCCCACCCCGACCGTGACAAGATTGTAGATGACATAGCCCAGCGCGGCCGGCGCCAGCATCACGGCTTCGGAAAACAGCCCCGAAGCTGGTCCCATCTGTGCCGTCTTGCGAATATAGCCATAAAGCCCAAAGCTGAAGGCCAGGCCCAGCGCGATATAGGGCACGCTGCCGAGACCCACGGCCTGGATGCCGATGGCCACCGTGGCGATCGCGATGGCAATCGTCTGCAGCCGGTTCTGCCGCTCGCCCAGCAACACCATGCCGAGAAGCACATTGATCAGCGGATTGATGAAATAGCCAAAGCTGGCTTCCAGCACCTGGCCCGTCTCCACCGCCCAGACATAGAGCAGCCAATTGCCCGCCAGGAGCACCGCTGCAAACAGGTTGACCAGCGCTCGCCGGCGATCGGCAAACAGCGCCCGCACTTCGCCGAAGCCAGCCGTAAACGCCAGGATCAGTGCCAGCAGGACCAGCGACCACAAGGTGCGTTCGGCAACGATCAACACCGACCCGGCCGACTCCACCTGCTTGAACAGCAGTGGCAGAAAGCCCCACAGACCATAGGCCAGCAGCGCAGCGACCACGCCCTTGCTGCTGTCGGACATGGGGCGCCGGCCGGACTGGGTAGCGGCGACAACCTCGGGCGAGGATTCGGGAAGTGTCATGAAATTCTCCGCGCCCCGAACGGGACGGTACGCCTTGATATCAGCCCTGCCTGCCTCTCGCCAATGAGAGTTTGTGATCGCCACCTGCGCCAAAACTGATGGATTGAGCCAACCTTTTGCCATCACCCGCGTTGGTCCCCAGCGCAGATTTTCGGCGCCTGATTTTGACCATGACCAGCAGGAGTTTCATCATGAAGAAGACCGTCACCTGGGTTCTGATCGCTGACGGCGCGCAGGCGCGCGTGCTCGAAAACACCGGGCCCGGCAAGGGATTGAAACTCGTCGAGGGTCTGGACTGGGCAATCGAACCGCTCCAGGCGCAGGACATCGTCACCGACCGTCCCGGCAGCAAGAGCGGTGGCGGCGCCTTTGGTGGCGGCATGGCACCCAAGACCGATCCCGTCGAACACCGCGAGGCCGAGTTCGTCAAGGCCGTGGCCCAGACGCTCGACCGTCACCAGCAGAAGGGTGATTTCGACCGTCTGGTCATCGCCGCGGCCCCCATCGCCCTGGGCGACCTGCGCAAGGCCATCACCGCCGGCGTCAAGAAGACCGTTGTCGCCGAACTCAACAAGGACCTGACCAACCTGCCCACCGACAAGCTGAACCAGCATCTCGATGGAATTATTGCTGCGTAAGTAAGATCAAGTACTTAGCGATAAAGGCCGATTCAATTCTCCAAGGAGTTGAACCGGCCTTTGAACGTTTTGATTCTTAGCTTGAACGTGGGGGTACGCGACAAGGACCCTACTCCTCGGCGCCCTCATCCACATCATCATCCTCATCCCCGCCCTCGATTGCATCGAGAAATTCGAGGATCATCGAATTGACCAGCTCTGGTCGCTCGATGCTGGGGATATGCGCCACGCCTTCCAGCATGGCGGCAAAGGCATTGGGCATTTCTTCCGACAAGGTCTCGTGCCGGTCGATCAGCGCGGTGAAATCCTCGTCGCCCACCAGCAGCAGGGTCGGCGCACCGACCTCGCCCACCCGGCGCCAGGCGCTCGGCCGCTCTTCTTCCTGCGTCAGTGGCGGCTTGCCCAGCGCAATGGCATTCATGTCGAGGAACAGTTCGCGCGGGGCGCCGCTCACCCGACCATTCTGCGCCCGTGGCCCATCGAGCCACTCATGCGCCTGCACCTTGTTGAGCATGTCGAGATCGCCGCGCTCATAGGCATCTTCCTCGGCGGCCTCCATCTGGTTTTCGACATCCGTCGCACTCCACGGCGCGCCGGTCACCGAAGTGCCGATGAGAACCAGCCCGATCACCTGCCCCGGATGGCGCAACGCGAAGTCCACCGCCAACCCGCCACCCATCGAACAGCCAACAAACACCGCCGCATGGATATCGAGCGCCTTGAGCACGGCTTCCAGATCATCGACATGGTTGAAAGCCTCGTCGGGGCTGTCGGTCTCGCCATAGCCGCGCCGGTCATAGGCCACGCCCTGCCAGCCTTCCTCGGCCACCATCTCCATCTGGCTGCGCCACATGCGCTTGTCGCAGACGCCTGCATGGAGAAACACCACCGGCAGCCCATCGCCGCGCTTCACTCCGGCAAGTCGCGCACCGCCAACCGAAACCGAAAAAGCCTCGTCATTCATAATCAGATCAGGCCCGAACCGGCCCGCTCCCTATTCTTCGACGAGCACGCAGAACTCGAATTCGTCACTGCGCGCCCAGCATCCCGGCTTGCCATCCACCGCCGCAAAGCCGCGCAATTCCTCGGGCGACGATCCCGGCCGCGCGTCTGTGCCGATGATATAGGCCACGCCCTCATCCGCCCCGGTCAACGCAAAGGCAAAGGTCTGCCCATCCGGCAGGGCAAATGTCAGCCCCTGCCCGTCGAGCGCCACGTCACAATCGAACGTGTCATAGCCGCTAACCGTACACTGCCCCGGTGCCGCCACTGCGGCCACCACCATCGCGCCCCAGATCAGGGTCGCTGCAACCAGTCTCATTTTGCCCCCACAGCAACGGACGCGCCACCACGCCCGGTTAGTCAAACTCGATCTCTGGTGTCGCATGTTTTGGCGATCACCGCATCCGGCCGGCATTTCAATGGTTTCCGGCCCATAATGCAAGTGAGGCGCCCCGTTTCCGGGACGCCTCGATTGGTCTAGCGCGTCAGCGGCTTGTAGGTCGCGCGCTTGGGGTTCACTGCATCGGCACCCAGGCGACGGATCTTGTCCGCTTCGTAGTCGGCAAAATTGCCTTCGAACCATTCCACATGGCTGTCGCCTTCAAAGGCCAGCATATGGGTCGCCAGGCGATCGAGGAACATGCGATCGTGGCTGATGATCACGGCGCAGCCGGCGAATTCCTCCAGCGCCTCTTCAAGCGCTGCAAGAGTTTCGGTGTCGAGATCGTTGGTCGGCTCGTCAAGCAGTAGGACGTTGCTACCGCTCTTGAGCATCTTGGCCAGATGCACGCGATTGCGCTGCCCGCCCGATAGATTGCCGACCTTCTGCTGCTGGTCGCCGCCCTTGAAGTTGAAGGTCGACGTATAGGCGCGCGAATTCATTTCGCGCTTGCCCAGCAACAGGATTTCGTCGCCTTCCGAGATTTCTTCCCAGACGGTCTTGTTCGGGTTGAGGCTGTCGCGGCTCTGGTCGACGTAACCAAGGTGCACGTTTTCGGCCACGGTCACCGAACCAGTATCGGGCTTTTCCTGGCCGGTCAGCATCTTGAACAGCGTGGTCTTGCCGGCGCCGTTCGGCCCGATGATGCCCACGATGCCACCCGGGGGCAGCTTGAAGGTCAGGTTGTCGATGAGCAGGCGATCGCCAAAACTCTTCGACAGGCCTTCCACGTCGATCACATTGTGGCCGAGGCGTTCGCCGGGCGGAATGATGATCTGTGCGGTCTGGCTCTGCGTGCGGGCGTCATTGATCTTGACCAGCTCGTCATAGGCCTTGAGACGCGCCTTGGACTTGGACTGGCGCGCTTGGGGAGACTGGCCCATCCATTCCTTTTCACGCTCGAGCACCTTGGCGCGGGCCGCGTCCTCGCTCTTTTCCTGGGCAAAGCGCTTGGCCTTGGCACCGAGATAGGCGGAATAATTGCCTTCATAGGGCACGCCGCGACCGCGATCGAGTTCGAGAATCCAGCCCGTGACATTGTCGAGGAAGTAGCGATCGTGGGTGATGATCAGCACTGCGCCTTCGAATTCGCGCAGATGACGCTCCAGCCACGACGTGGTTTCCGCGTCGAGATGGTTGGTCGGTTCGTCGAGCAGCAGCAGGTCCGGCTTGCTCAGCAGCAGCGCGCACAGCGCCACGCGGCGGCGTTCACCACCCGAAAGTGTAGTCACGTCGGCATCGCCGGGCGGGCAGCCCAGCGCTTCCATGGCGACTTCAACCTGCGATTCCAGATCCCACAGGTTCTGGCTGTCGATGACGTCCTGAAGCTTCGAAGCTTCGTCGGCGGTCTCGTCGGAATATTCCATCATCAACTCGTTGTAACGGTCGACGATGGCCTTCTTTTCCTTGACGCCGGTCATGACATTGCCCAGCACGTTCAGCGCCGGATCAAGCTCGGGCTCCTGCGACAGGTAGCCGATCTTGGCGCCATCGGCCGCCCAGGCTTCGCCCTGGAATTCGGTATCGATGCCGGCCATGATCTTGAGCAGGGTGGATTTACCGGAACCGTTCGGGCCCAGGATGCCGATCTTGGCATCGGGGTAGAAGCTGAGGTGAATGTTATCCAGCACCTTCTTGCCGCCGGCATAGGATTTGGACATTCCGTGCATATGATAGATGAACTGGCGAGCCATGCTCGGGCAACCTCTTGGGCGTTTCGCGGATTTGGCCGCCTATGTAGGGCAAGCGGCCCATCGGGGCAACGGGTCGCATTGGCGGTCCGAATTACGCCTCATTGACCCTAGAAGGGTTGTCACCCCGTCACAGAGGCAGTCTATCGCCTTGTCCTGCCTGTCATTTCCGGAGCCATCCATGTTGTTGAGACCCCTGCTGAGCCTGTCCCTGGGCGCGCTCATGACCATGAGCGCTTTGGCCCAGGAAGCACCGGCCGAGGCCGAAGTCAGCAGTTTCACCCTCGATAACGGCATGGAAGTGGTGGTTATCCCCGATCGCCGCGCCCCCATCGTCACCCATATGGTCTGGTACAAGATCGGCAGCGCCGACGAGCCGGCCGGCAAGTCCGGCATCGCCCATTTTCTCGAGCACCTGATGTTCAAGGGCACCGACAAGCATCCCGCCGGCGAAATGGACCGCACCATCGCCGAGGTCGGCGGCTATACCAATGCCTTCACCACCAAGGACGTCACCGTCTATCTCCAGACCGTGCCACCCGACATGCTGGCCGCGATGATGGATTTCGAATCCGACCGCATGCGCGGCTTGGTGCTCCCCGAAGCAGTGATCGATGCCGAGCGCGACGTCATCCTCGAAGAGCGCAACCAGCGCATCGAGGGCAGCCCGCAGGCGCTGCTGGCCGAGGAAAGCGCCGCCACGCTCTATCAGAACCACCCCTATCGCGTGCCGGTCATTGGCTGGATGCACGAGATGGAACAGTTGACCCGCGAAGACGCGCTCGACTTCTACGACCGCTACTACGCCCCAAATAACGCCGTGCTGGTCGTGGCCGGTGATGTGGATGCCGACGAAGTCCGCACCATGGCCGAAGCCACCTATGGCCAGGTCGAGCGCGGCCCCGACCTGCCGCCGCGCATTCGCCCCACCGAACCGCATCAGGACACCGCCCGCACCGTGACCCTGCATGATCCGCGCGTCGGCGTCCCAAGTTTCACCAAGGGCTGGGTCACCCCCAATTATCGCACCGCGCAGGATGGCGAGGCCGAAGCGCTCGACCTCCTGTCCGAAATTCTCGGCGGCGGCTCCCGCAGCCGCTTCTATCAGGAGATCGTCGTCAAGCAGGGCGTGGCCGCCTCGGCCGGCGCCAGCTATGACGGCGGCTCCTACGATCCGAGCAGCTTCACCATCTATGGCGCGCCCCAGGGCGACAAGACCATCGAGGATGTCGAGGCAGCCGTGAACACGCAGATCCAGCGCCTCATCACCGATGGCGTCACCGAGGACGAACTCGACGCCGCCAAGATGCGCTATGTGCGCGGCATGATCTTTGCGCGCGACGAACAGTCCAGCATGGCCAATATTTATGGCAGCCGGCTGGCCAATGATGGCACCGTGGCCGACATCGAGGAATGGCCCGACCGCATCCGCGCCGTGACGCCCGAACAGGTCCAGGCCGTCGCCGCCAAATATCTCGACCCCGCCATTTCCGTCACCGGCTACCTGCTGCCCAGCGAAAACGGAGCCCAGTAAGCACCATGAATTTCCTCTCCGCTTTCCGCACCACCTTCGCACGCGCCGCCGCCCCGGCGCTGCTGCTGGCCACCATCCTGCCCGCGCATGCCGAAGTCGAATTCCAGCAGATCACCTCCGATCAGGGCATCAAGGCCTGGCTGGTGGAAGACTATTCCGTCCCGATCGTCACCATCCGCTTCGCTTTCGACGGCGGCGCGGCCCAGGACCCTGAGGGCAAGGAAGGCCTGGCCGACCTGATGACGACCCTCTTCGACGAAGGCGCCGGCACCCTCGAAAGCGAGCCCTTCCAGATCGCCCTGGACGAGGCCGGCGCCGAAATGCGCTTCGGCAGCGACAATGACGCCATTTTTGGCACCATGCGTCTCCTGGCCGACGAGCGCGATGCCGCGCTCGACCTGCTCAAGCTGGCCGTCCAGGAACCGCGCTTCGATCAGGACCCCATCGATCGCATGCGCGCCCAGCTTTTGGCCGGCCTTGCCGCCGATGCACAGAACCCGGCCACCGCGGCACAAAAGCTCTGGAACGAAGCCCTGTTCGGCACCCATCCCTATGCCCGCCCCAGCGAAGGCACGCCCGAAACGCTGAAGGCCATCACGGCGGAAGACCTGCGCGCCGGCTATGACGCTATGTTTGCCCGCAACAACCTCCATGTCGCCATCGTCGGTGCCATCACCACCGAGGATGCTGCCAAGGTGCTGGACGATGTCTTCGGCAGCCTGCCGGCGGAAGCCGATCTCAAGCCCGTGCCCGACATTGTCCCAGCCATTGGCCAGGATCTGGCGGTGAACTATCCCCTGCCCCAGACATCCATTTTCATGGCCTATCCCGGCGTTGGTCTCGACGACCCCGATTTCTTCGCCGCCCGCGTCATGAATGAAATCCTGGGCGGCGGCGGCATGACCTCGCGTCTCTTCACCGAGGTCCGCGAGAAGCGCGGCCTGACCTATGGCGTGAGCACGGGCCTGACCAACCTGCGCCACAGCAGCACCTATATGCTCTCGACCTCCACCCGCGCCGATCGCGCCGGCGAGACGCTCTCGGTGATCGAGGAGGTCATCGCCAAGCTGGCCGAGGAAGGCCCGACCGAGGCAGAACTCGAAGCCGCCAAGAAATACCTGATCGGCTCCGCTGCCCTCAACGAGCTGAGCTCGTCCAGCGCCATCGCCGGTACCTTGGTGGGCCTGCAGATCTGGGGCCTCGACATCGACTATCTGTCGCGTCGCACCGAGTTGACCAATGCGGTCACCGCCGAGGATGTGAAGGCCGTGGCGCAAAAGCTGCTGACGCAAAAGCCCGCCATCATGCTGCTCGGCCCCAAGGCTGAAGCAGCCACTACGGAGTAAGTGCAAGACTCATAAGCGCCACACCCGCGATGTCACCCCGGCCTTGAGCCGGGGCCCATCCTGAGATGTGTGAACAGCCGCAAGGTCGATCGTTTGCCCGACCACCTTGCGGCCGTGGTGCGATATCGAGATGGATTCCGGCTCAAGGCCGGGATGACATCGGGGTTGTGAAATGCTTAGTGGCAGGGCCTAGGCCGGCATATCCAGCTCTTCGGCCAGATCGGTTGCGATGACGCGGTTTCGACCGAATGACTTGGCGCGATAGAGCCGACGATCGGCCACCGTCATCAGTTCGGTCATCGGTCCGCCCTTTGACACTGCGACGCCGATACTGGTGGTCACCCGCAGATCGGGCGCCAGATCGCTCCAGTCCGTCTGCGCGATGGTCCGCCGCACCGTTTCGGCCACGGCCATAGCGGTGAAAATGTCGGTGTCGGGAAACAGCAGCGCAAATTCCTCGCCGCCGAGCCGGAAGGCACGCATCTGGTCACCAAAGCTGGTCAGGAGGCTCGCAATGCGCTTGAGCACGGCATCGCCTACCAGATGCGAAAAGTCGTCATTGACGGCTTTGAAATGGTCCAGATCGGCAATGGCGAGGCAGAACCGGCTGCCCTGCAACCGCGCAAAGGCCGAATCCAGTCCCCGCCGATTGGGCAATCCCGTCAGCGCATCGTGAGCCGCCTGTTCTTCCAGCCGCGCCGCCTTGGCCCGCAGCTTGCGCGTTTCGAGCTGCATTTCTACCAGTTGCGCGCGGCGCCGAGTCACGTCGCCCATTTGTCGTTGATAGGCAATGTGGAATTGCTTGTGCAGAGCCAAGGCCTGCTCGAAATTGCCCAGAGCCTCATGCACATCAGACAGGCGGCGGATCGTACTGGCCTTGTGATCGGCATTGGTATTCTGTTCGGCCAGCGCGACAGCTTCCTCGCTCCGCGTCAGCGCCTCGTCCAGCCTGCCCTGCAGCGTGAGCAGTTCGGCGCTGGTGTAGAGATAGTGGATGCGTTCCCGCAGCCCCGCCTCGCCGGGCACGCTCTCCCATTGCGCCAGGTAATCATCCGCCCGGCCAAGTTCGCCCAGCAATCCGTAATATTCTGCGCCATTGCACAGCGCCGTGCGCAGGTTCCACAGGTCGCCACAGCGGATCGCCGTATCGATCGCAGCGTCATTGAGCATATTGGCGTCGTGCCGTAACCGCAGCCCGCCCTCGGCATCACCCGCTGCCTCCGCCGCTTCCGCCAGCGATACGGTCGAATAGGCAAGGTTGATGAGGTAAAGCGCTTCTTCCGACGGCACATCGAGATCGGCAACGAGATCGAGGCACTTCTGCATCAATGGCGCTGCCAGCTGGTCTTGCCGGCAATACATCAGCGCTATGCCCTTGGCGTTGAGCGCAAAGGCCATGATGCCCTGGTCGAGTTGCCGCTCGGCCAGATGCACCGCCGTCTCGGCCTCGGAAAAACCCTCGTCCACGAGGCCCATCTCGACCAGAAGCCAGCTGTAGATCGCTGAAGCATTGGCGTGCTGGCCGGCATTGCCAAGCTGCTGCCAGAGCTTTTTGGCGGCAATGGCGCAGTCGATGCCCTCGTCGGGATAGCCCAGTTGCAGGCAGAGCCACGCGATCTGCGTATAGCTCTCGGCAACCGCCGCCTCGTCCTCGACCGTGCGCGCCTCGATCAGCACCTGCCGCGCCTGCGCCAGCGCTTCGGCCGAGCGCCCGGTGCGCGCCATCACGCGGGAGGCTGCGAGCAGATCTTTCAGGGAGGAGGACAAAAGCTGGAACACCGCCTGTTTGTCTGCGACTGATCCCCGATTAAACCGCGTCTCTGTAAAAATTCCGGAAAGTGATCGTGAAAATTGCGTCTTTCGGCTGGAGCGGCGCACAACCCGCTCCAGCACAGTTCGACACGGTAAGTATCAGTAGACCGATTTGACCTTCATTTCCGCCGGTATCGGTCCACGTGCATAGTCCGGGTGACGGATGCGGTCGGGCAGCACGATTTCCTGCTTGGGCACATCCTCATAGGGAATGGCTTCGAGCAGGTGGGCGATGACATTGAGACGCGCCCGCTTCTTGTCATCGGCATCCACCACCCACCAGGGCGATTCCGCCGTATGCGTGCGATTGAGCATGTCTTCCTTGGCCTTGGTATAGTCTTCCCAGTGACGGCGGGATTCCAGGTCCATCGGGGACAGCTTCCACTGCTTCAGCGGATCCTCGATACGCATCTTGAAGCGGAATTCCTGCTCCTCGTTGCTGATCGAGAACCAGAACTTGATGAGGATGATGCCGGACTGCACCAGCATCTTCTCGAACTCCGGTGCCGAACGGAAGAACTCTTCCAGCTCGTCGGGCGTGCAGAACCCCATGACGCGCTCGACGCCGGCACGATTGTACCAGGAGCGATCGAACAGCACCATTTCGCCAGCCGCCGGAAGATGGGGCACATAGCGCTGGAAGTACCACTGCGACTTTTCGCGGTCGGACGGCGCTGGCAAGGCCACCACGCGGCAGACGCGCGGGTTGAGCCGCTGCGTGATGCGCTTGATCGCGCCGCCCTTGCCGGCAGAATCCCGGCCCTCGAAGACTACCGCCACCTTGAGCTTCTTGTGCGCGATCCAGTCTTGCAGCCGCACCAGCTCGTGCTGCAGGCGGAACAGCTCGCGGAAATAGACGCGGCGATCCATCGTCTTGCCGCCGGGACGACCGCCCGCTCCGGCCAGCATCTCAAGGTGATCGTCGTCGAACTGCAGCTCCAGCTCTTCGTCGATACTATCCGTGATCTCTTCGCGAATGCGGTCGAGCTCGGCTTGCCGGTCGATATTGGACATGGCGCCCTCCTGTGTCAGCCTGCCAATGCTCACACCCATATTACGGTTTTATGTCACAGCGCGTCCCCGCAATGCGCCGAGGCAAATATCTGGGCCCCACAAGCATTAGGACCGCCAACTCCGGCAATTACTGACCTTCCGTGAAATCAACCGCATGAACTTTCCTCCCTGCGACACAATAGGCGCAAACTTGAATCTGCGTGTGGACAGGGCCATCTTGTTGGTGGCACCGGCTTGACCGAACCGCGCGGGCCGGGCAATTTGGGCTATCTCCCTCAAAACTAATCGTGAAGCGCAGGCCGAACCGATTTGGCTGGGGGTGAACCTATTGAGAGCATCGCTCCTCAAGAACGATGCGACGACAAAGACCTGAGAGCCACGACCCGACGGGTCGATTGGCTCTATCGTGCCGATGGAGGCGACGACATGGACAAGATCCCGATGACGATCGGTGGCCACAAGGCCCTGACCGCAGAATTTGAGCACCGCACCGCGACAGAGCGCCGTCGTATCATCGACGCCATCGCCGAAGCGCGCGCCCATGGCGATCTGTCTGAAAATGCCGAATATTCGGCTGCCAAGGAACAGCAGAGCCTCAACGAGGGCCGCATCAAGGAACTCGAAACCATTCTCGCGCTCGCCGACATCATCGACGTCACCAAGCTGGGCGGCTCTACCGTCAAGTTCGGCGCGACCGTGACCTATCTCGACGAGGATACCGAGGAAGAAAAGACCTATCAGGTCGTCGGCGATCCCGAAGCTGACGCCTCGGGTGGCCGCATCTCGATCTCCTCGCCCATCGCCCGCGCCATGATCGGCAAGGAAGAAGGCGATTCGTTTGAAGTTTCGGCCCCCGGCGGCGCCCGGAGTTACGAGATCGTCAAGATCCAGTATATCTGAGACCTGTCGCGCCTTTAGCGGTGTGACATTTCGGCCCGTTCCACAGCTGGCTGGCTGCCGAAAGCACACAGAGCCTTGAAAGACCACTCCTTCGCCCATTAACTAGCAGGCGAGGGAGTTGTCGCATTTGTCGGAGAGCGTTGCGATGCACGCGAAAGTCATCATCATCGGTTCAGGCCCTGCCGGCTACACGGCCGCCATCTATGCGGCGCGCGCCATGCTCGAACCCGTGATGATCCAGGGGCTGCAGCCCGGTGGTCAGCTGACCATCACCACTGATGTCGAGAACTATCCCGGCTTTGCCGACGTCATCCAGGGCCCCTGGCTGATGGAGCAGATGCAGGCGCAGGCCGAGCATGTCGGCACCAAAATCGTCAACGACCTCATCGTCAATGTCGATTTCGACAAGCGTCCTTTCGTCCTCACCGGCGATAGCGGCGAGGTCTATACGGCAGACTCGCTGATCATCGCCACTGGCGCCCAGGCCAAGTGGCTTGGCCTGCCCTCCGAGCAGAAATTCCAGGGCTTTGGCGTATCCGCATGCGCCACCTGTGACGGCTTCTTCTATCGCAACAAGGAAGTGCTCGTGGTTGGCGGCGGCAATACCGCCGTCGAGGAAGCGCTTTTCCTCACCAATTTCGCCAGCAAGGTGATCCTGGTGCATCGCCGCAACGAATTCCGCGCCGAACGCATCCTGCAGGAGCGCCTGTTCAAGAATCCCAAGATCGAAGTGCGCTGGAACCACGAGATCGCCGATATCGGTGGATCGGCCATGCCGCCCTCGGTCAACACCGTCACCCTTCGCGATATCGCCACAAACCGCACCTACGAGCAGCCTATCGATGGTGTCTTCATCGCCATCGGCCATGCCCCCTCGACGTCGATCTTTGCGGGCAAGCTCGACATGAAGCCCGGCGGCTACCTGCAGGTGAAGCCGGGAACCACCGAAACCAACATCCCCGGCGTCTTTGCCGCCGGCGATGTGACGGACGATGTTTACCGTCAGGCAATCACGGCAGCAGGCATGGGTTGCATGGCTGCGCTGGAAGCGGAACGATACCTGGCTGAACACGAACTCGCCGAAGCGGCGGAGTAGAACTGGCCCGACTACCCAACCAAAGGCGTCACAAGAAATGCTCGACTGGGACAAACTCCGGATCTTCCACACCGCTGCAGAGTCGGGCAGCTTCACCCATGCCGCCGAGAAACTGGGCATGAGTCAGTCGGCCGTCAGCCGGCAGATTTCAGCGCTCGAGGATGACCTCGGCCTCAAACTCTTCATCCGCCACGCGCGAGGCCTGGTGCTCACCGAAGTGGGCGAGCAGCTTTTCCGCACCGCCCACCGCATGCACTGGGAGTTGCAACAGGTCGAAACCCAGATGTCGGAGTCTCAGGACGTTCCGACCGGGCCGCTGATCGTGACCACCACCGTCGGCATCGGTTCGACCTGGCTCTCCTCGCGTCTTGATGAGTTCATCAAGCTCTATCCGCTGATTCAGCTCGAAATCCGCCTCAATGATGCGGAGCTGGATCTCGCCATGCGCGAGGCGGACGTGGCTATCCGCCTGCACCGTCCTAACCAGTCGGAAATGATCCAGCGCAAGCTGTTCACGGTGCACAACCACTTCTATGCGTCGAACAAATACATCGACGAATTCGGCATGCCTTCGAGCGCCGAACAGCTCGACGAGCACCGCGTCGTCAGCTTCGGCGAGCCGGTCCCCTCCTATCTCGGCGATATCAATTATCTCGAACGCATGGGCCGCACCGATTCCAGCCCGCGCCGCGCCGTGCTCAAGGTCAATTCCATCTATGGCATGCTCCAGGCCTGCCGCGCCGGCACAGGCATCGCCATGCTGCCCGACTATGTGACCGAGGATGAGAACAGTCTCGTGCAGGTCCTGCCCGAGATCGAATTGCCGGCCTATGAGGCCTATTTCGTCTATCCACCGGCGCTGAAGAACTCCAAGCGCGTCGGCGTCTTCCGCGACTTCCTTGTCGCCAAGGCCCGGGAGTGGTCCTTCTAGAGTGCTCGGGCACCCCACCGGGGGAAATTGCAAGACGCTTGCCCGGATGGCTGCAGCTGTCCTTGGCCTCACCCTGGCATCGTCGGCCATTGCCGCGCCGCTGTTCCGCGTCCCCTCTTCTGCGATGATGCCCACACTGGGCGAAGGCGACGTCTTCCTCGCCATTCCATCCACACGCCCGCTGCAGCGCGGCGATCTTGTTGTCTATTTCGCCGATCACAGCCACCAGACCAGTCGGGTTGTCGCCCTGGGCAAGGAAGTGATCGAAGTCAAGTCCGGCCAGATCTTCATCGATGGCATCGCCATGGGCCTGACGCCTCTCGGCCAGCCCATCCATGACGCCTGCCCGCCTTTGGTGACCGAAGGCAAGGAATGCCGCTTCCTGCGCGAAACCACGCCCGAAGGCACCAGCTATGTCGTGATCGATAGCGTGACGAACGCCTTCTTCGATGACATCCAGCCGGTCTATGTGCCCAAGGGGCATGTCTTTGTCATGAGCGACAATCGGGATAACTCCGTCGACAGTCGCTACACCGGACGCGGCCCAATCTCCGCCGGCGGCATTATCGGCCTCATCGATACGATCGTCACCACGCCTCGCCTGATACCCGATCGCAACGAACGCCTCGCCGGCTTTCCCAACGCCAACTGATCTACGCAACCTCCGGGCATGTCCGAATCCGCATGACACGCATAAGACGCGGCAACCGGTTTGCGGCTCAAATTGCATGCACCCACTGCATAACTAACATGCTACGCGCCCAATTGTTGGGCAGAAGCTCAGGGCATATATCTTTCCCTACACAGCGGGTGCTTCTCCTCCTCCCTTGCGCCCTGCTGCGTTCCCTCCTTGCGGGAGCAATCTCGCAATCCCTTGTGGCTTCGCTCTCCCCTCGAGCGAGGCCACTTTTGTTTTGGGAGCCTTGCAGAAATGCATGGCTGACATGTTCGTCAGACCATTGTCTATCGGATCAGTAGAGTACATATAGGGCGTGTCGCTGAGACGCGCTCCGTATCCTCCTCCCTCGGACCCCGTATCGCGACACCGAACCGAGATCGTATCCTCCTCCCTCGATCAAGGTTCACTGGCAGAGCGCATATCCTCCTCCCTTGCTCTCTGCCCCACTTTTCAGGCCTCGTCTTCGGACGAGGCCTTTTTCTTGCCGGCGCTTTGCGCCAAATCGCTCCAGTGGAGCGATTTGAGGCAAGAAAGCCATAAGGGCTATGCCCGCATGGCCCAGGCATTCCGCAAGCACGATCCCTATCCCAAATCCTTCCGCTTAAGTCCGCAACCAATGCCCGTCACCCGCATTACTACCCCGGGCACAGCTAAGCCCTTGTATGGTTGACAGATTGTCGCTGCAGCAAATGCATGGCAGTCATGTTGACCTATGCATTGCTGACCAAACGGTCAAAATCTATATTGCCTTTGTCGCTGGTGAAGCCGCTCCGTATCCTCCTCCCTCGGACCCGCTTCTTGCGACACCGGATTTAGGTCGTATCCTCCTCCCTCGGCCTGGGTCCAACCGGTTCGGCGCATATCCTCCTCCCTTGCGCGGAACCACACTCGATTTGGCTTCGGCCCTATCATCGGGCCCCAACTTCGGTTGGGGCCTCTTTTTTTGCCCAAGCTGCAAATCTGCATATCAGCCCTACCCATTGCGCGTTTGTGCCGCCGCACCGGCGGGTCGATAGTTTGGGAGAAGGCGGTGAATTACCGCCCCTCCAAGGTCAGACGCTTCGGCCAATGACCCCTTGGCCCCGTCCATCCCCTCGGGCGGGGCCCTTTGTTTCCTGTATTTTCTGCCGTCACTGACCGGCAATATCTGCCGCCCGGCACTTGCGAGGAAACGCAACCTACTGGCATTTCATCACTTTCTTCCGGCACGGCAATTGCATCACTCCTGATGAACGACCGCAGGAGTGTCACCGATGGTTGCCGTCAACACCGCCTATTCGACCAATACCTATTACAAGACCGCCGCTACCGTCGCCGCGGCCACATCCAATAGCGCAGCCAAGACGACCACCAGCGACACCACGACAACCAGCCAGTCAGCCACCTCGGTCACCCTCTCGGACGAGGCCAAGGCTGCCCTTGCCGCCAAGGATTTTGCCACGGTCCTGGCGGAAGCCCGGACCAAGCTCACTGCCCTGCTCAAGGAAGCTGATCGCACCTCCCCCATCAAGGACGGCAAGCTGGCCCTCGATCTCTCGACGATTGACGCCCGCGAGCTCTACGCCATGGCCACCGACGAGAGCTTCACCTCTGACGAACAGGATGCGGCCGGCCTCGAAATGCAGCGCCGTCTGGAATCAGCCCTCTCCGGCCCGGCAGCCATTGCCAAGGTCACTGGCAACTTTACCGGCCTCTACAAGGCTGCCGCCGAATATCTCGACAGCCTGGGCGAAGAAGAAAAGAAGGGCGACGACTGGATCAAGGGCCGCGCCGCCATCACCGAAGCGCAAAAGCAGCTCCAGGCCGATCCCAAGACCATGCCCGATGTCGAGGACGATCCTGTCGCGCTCTACCTCGCCGTGGTCGAAGCCGGTGAACAGGTCAAACCGGTGCCGATTGCCGACGTGGCCAATACCACCCGCAAGACGCTGGACGCGCTTTATGCCGAGGCCAACAAGAACGGCAAGGCGCCGACCTTCAACAAGGCCACCACCGTCGGCACCTATATCGATATGTCGAAATTCGAGAGCCGCACCCTCTCGTCCATCGTGCTCGACACCACCGGCAAGTTCACTGCGCCCGAGATCAGCGCCGCCCAGTCCGCCATGCGCGGCAAGAGCGGCGCCGCCCTTGTTGCCGGCTTCCAGAATGCTGCCAAATCCAGCGACCCCACCGCCTTCAGCCAGAACATCATGTCGCTGTTCAATTCGATGAGCGCCGAAGAGCGCCAGGCCGCCGGCTGGAGCGACAGCTTCTACCAGGCCGCTGTAGACAGCTACGTTTCGACCAGCAAACTGACCCAGATGTTCGCCCAGGCAGGGGGCGACAGCGCTGGCTTCATGAGCTGGATGGGGAAGTAGCGATAGGCCATGCAATTCCTCAAGACCGTTCTGAGCCAGGCTGTCTTTTCGGGTCTGGTGCTGGGCGGAATGCTGCTGCTCTTCACCAATCTGCGCTTTGACCACGCCGCATACATCTTCGGCGCAGCGATCCTGGCCTTCGTGATCTTCGTCTACTGGCCGAGAAAACCGCGCTGAGGCGTCAGCTGATACCCGCGCAGAACTCCTGGATCCGCTTCACCGCCTCTTCCAGCTCCGCATTGCTTGCCGCATAACTCAGCCGGAAATGGCCAGGCAGGCCGAAGGCTGTGCCATGCACCAGCGCGACGCCGGTCTCTTCCAGCAGCGCCATGACGAAATCTTCATCCGTGGTCAGCTTTGCGCCACCAGCGCTTGTCTTGCCCAGCAGCCGCTTGCAGGACGGGAAGACATAAAAAGCCCCCGCCGGCGTCAGGCAGTCGAGCCCGGTGTTGGCATTGAGCCCCTTGACCACCAGGTCACGGCGCTGCTGGAAAACCTCCCGCCACTCGGCAAGGAAATCCTGGGGCCCGTTCAGTGCTTCCACCGCCGCCCATTGCGAAATCGAGCTCGGATTGGTGGTCGATTGCCCCTGCAGCTTGGTCATCGCTGCCAGCAGAGGCCGCGGTCCCGTGCAATAGCCGATGCGCCAGCCCGTCATGGCATGCGACTTCGACACGCCATTCATCGTCAGCGTCCGCGCCTGCAGCTTGGGCTCCACCTGCGCGATCGTCGCGAATGTGCCGCCGTCATAGACCAGCACTTCGTAGATATCGTCAGTGAGAATATGCACATGCGGGTGCCGCAGCAGCACATCGGCCAGCCCGCGCAATTCCTCGGCAGAATAAGCCGCCCCCGTCGGATTGCTCGGCGTATTGAGGATCAGCCACTTGGTCCTGGGCGTGATCGCCGCTTCCAGCACCTCGGGCTTGAGCTTGAAGCCTGTCGTATCATCCGCAACGGCAAACACCGGCGTTGCGCCGCACAGCCGCACGATCTCCGGATAGCTCACCCAATAGGGCACCGGCACCACGACTTCGTCGCCCGGATTGAGCGTCGCCATCAGCGCGTTGAAGATGATCTGCTTGCCGCCCGACGAGACGAAGCAATCCGCCGCCGTCACGTCCAGCCCATTGTCGCGGCGGAACTTGGCTGCCACCGCTTCCTTGAGCTCGGCAATGCCATCCACATTGGTATAGCGCGTCTTGCCCTCGTTCATGGCGCGGATGGCGGCCTCGCGCACATTGAGCGGCGTGTTGAAATCGGGCTCGCCCGCCGAAAGCGCGATGATGTCGCGCCCTTCCTGCGCCATCACGCGCGCCTTCTGGCTGATTGCCACCGTCGCCGACGGCGCCACGCGCTCAAGTGCTTCAGACAGAAAACCCATAGCAACCTCCCGAAAATCCCGGGGGTGACTGATAGGGAATTGCCCGCAGGAGGGCAAGCTATGCCTTGGGCGGAGCCGTCGTCTCGCGCACCACCAGCGCGCCCTGCAGCATGGTACGCCCCTCGAACTGCCCACCGCCCAGCGCCGCCTCCACTGCCAACCGGGCAATCTCGCCGATTGGCTGCTGGATCGTGGTCAGCTTGGGCGTCGCCACCGCCGCCTCCGGCACGCCGTCGAACCCCACCACTGACACGTCGCCCGGTACCGTCATGCCGTGTCGAAACAGCCAGTCCACCGCATACATGGCAATCTTATCCGACATGGCAAGAATGGCGGTCGGCTTCTCGGCGCCGCCAAACAGCATCTCCATGCATTCTTGGGTGCTCTCGGCATCTTCCCGTGTCTCGAGGATCGGCACTGCGTCGATATCGACGCCCGCCGCTGTCAGCGCCTGCCAATAGCCCTCGGCGCGATGCCGCGAGGTAGTGTAGAACGCCGCCCGCATCTGGCTGACGCTCAATGCCCCGACATGCTCGTCATCGACCATGGTGGACAGGATGGCAAAGCGCCTATGCCCCAACCCGACCAGATGCTCCGCCGCCTGCCGCGCCCCGGTGATATTGTCCACACCAATTGCCGGAATACTCTGGTCCGTCGCCCCGATCGCCAGTGCCACATAGGGCAATTGCCGCTTGCGGGTAATATCGACCAGCCGCTCGCCGCCCTCGACGCAGAGCAGGATGAAACCATCCACCAGCGCCGTCTGGATATTCCAGTCCAGCCGCTCGTCGCTGAGCGCCGAAACCAGAGCTACTCCAGCGCCCCGCTGGTCGCAGATTTCCGAAATATGGGCCATCAACTGCCGCGCCCACAGATCCTCGAAGAAATAGCTGATCGGCTCGATCGCCGCCACGCCAACGGCGTTGACCCTGCCCTGCCGCAACAGCCGTCCGGTAACGCTCGGCCCGGCATAGCCAAGTTCCTTGGCCACCTTAAGCACATGCTCGCGCACTTCCTCGCGCACCACCTCAGGCTTGCTGAACACATTGGATGCCGTGCCCTGCGATACGCCCGCGGCCTGCGCCACATCCCGCAGCTTCACACTTGGGGTACGGCTCATGGGATTGAAATTCCTTGTTGCATATCCGGGGACTAGCATGAATTTTGTATCGGTTCAAATTTCTGCTTGACTTGCCATCGCGCAGGAGTCAGACTTGAACCGGTTCAAGAACACATCTGCATCCACGAATTGAACCGATTCAACAACAGGAGGCGAAGATGATCCCCGCCAGTTATCTCTTCAAGCAAGCCTATGACCAAGCCTGGAATGAGCCCAAACCCATCGAAGTCGTTGAGGTGGAAAAACCGGCCGGACTGTTCATGCCCATCCTGGCCGCCGTCCGCGCGCTACTGTCCCGCCGCCCGCAAATCCACAGCCAGAGCTATGGCAGCCACGCCTATGAATAGTCCACGCTGAGCCGGTATCGGTCTAGATGCCGATGCCGGCTTCCTTGCGCAGCACCACGCCCTGCACGCGCCAGCCCTCGTCCGGCTCGTCAGCCATCTGATACAGCGCCTCGTAAAGCGACTGGTCCGGGCCGACGAACTTGACCACCTGCATGACCACGCTCTCGCCGACCTTGTTGAATTCGCCAAAGCTGTGAGACCGCGACTCCACGATCGGCCCATAGCCCGACCCGGCAATCGCCGCGAGAAATGCGTCCGGCTTCCCCTCGAACGGGGTGCGGAACCCCTGCCCGGCAAAACCAAGCGCCGCCTCGCCATCGTTACTTCGCAAGGCTTCGATTTGTCCGCTGATGCTCGCCTGCCAAGGCATATCGTCCTGTGCCACAGCCGGCACCACCATGCCGATCAGCATCGCCATCAAGGCCAGAAACATGCGCATTGCCCGTCTCCTCAACAGCGGCCATCGCGATCACGATCGTCGAAGATCGCGATCACGCGGCCACATTATCGCCTTCAAATGGTCAGCGACCTAACAGAATCGACCCAAACTCGAACCGCATTCGGGGCGCTAATAGCACCCATCGCAACGACAAGGTTTCGACGTCGATCCCATGCACAAATCTACGTCTCCCAAGCGGAAAAGTTTCAAGCGTTTCGCCATCGCCACCACAGCCCTGGTGAGCATTGGCACGGCTTCGGCATTCGCCGTCTCCGTGACGCCTGCAGCGGCCGCCAATCTGGCCAGCCAGCCGGATACCCAGATCGCCGTCTTCATGGTCCCCCTGACCATTCTCGTTCTTGCGGTGCTTTTCGAAGTCACGCGCTTTGCCTTGCGTGGCAACCTGCCGGCCGAGGCCCCCTCTCGCCGGCGTGCCCCCAGCCATTGGTCATCGACCAAAAAGCCGAGGGGCTGACCTCCATTTTCTCCTGACTGACTATCTGGGCTGGCTTCGCGCCGGCCCATTTTTTATTGCTCCACGGCCAGCTTGGGTCCAAACTCCCCCATGAGGAGGACTTCAACATGCTTGTCGAGACCATCCTGCAAACCAAGGGCGGCGCGGTCCACACCATCGCCGCCAGCGCGAGCCTGGCCGACGTGGTCGCTGCGCTCAATGCCCACAATATTGGCGCCCTCGTCGTCACCGACCAGACCGACGCCGTCGTCGGCATCATTTCCGAACGCGACGTGATCCGTCGCCTCGGCAAGAATATCGTCGGCACCATGGCCCTGCATGTCGGCGACTGCATGACCCAGCGCGTCACCACCTGTGGCCGCCAGACTCCGGTGGCCGATGTCATGGAGCGCATGACGCGCCTGCGCATTCGCCACATGCCGGTGGTCGAGGACGGCGCTCTGGTCGGCATTATCTCCATCGGCGACGTCGTCAAGCGCAAGATCGAGGAAGTCGAACAGGAAGCCGGCGCCCTCAAGGACTATATCGCCGGCTAGCGCAGCCGCTTCAGCCCCGCCGCCGTCGGACCAAACCCCGCGGCGCGATACAGCGTGGTGAGTCGCGGCTCGAAATCGACATGCAGCCAATGCGCCCCGCGATCGCGCGCCAGCTCCGTCGCCCGGTACAGCAGGCGCGTGGCAATGCCCTGCCGCTGGAAATCCTTGTGCACGCAGGTATCGAGAATAAAGGCATGCATGCCGCCATCCCAGGCGACATTGACGAAGCCGACCAGCAACTCGTCCTCATAGGCTCCCGCATGGCCGATCCCTCGCGCGAGGATCGGTGCAAAGCTCTCCGGCCCGAAATCCTCCCAGGCCGACAGCCAGAGCGCACGCAGATCCATGTCGCTCGGAAATGGGTCGCTGACGATCTCCACCATGGCATCCTCCCCTTCATTACCAACCTGACCAACTCTTCATGCTCTCGCAAGGTCAGGAACAGGTCGACGCAGCTAGGGTCTTGCTTGCCGGTTCGCACCGGCTCCCATGCAAAGGAAAACCCCATGAAGACGATCTCCAAAACCGCCATCGTGGCACTACTCACCGCAACCCTGGGCACCACAGCCCTGGTTCCGGTCTTCGCGCAGGAAACTGCGCCCCAGCCGCCTCATGCCCAGCAGCAGGGTAATTTCCGACATCACGACCAAGGCCCCGGCGAACGCTTCAGCGGCGGCCTGTTCAATGTCGAACGCGGCGCCGAAGCCATCGAAATCGCCCTGGTCCGCCTCAGCCACCGGGTTGAACTGACCAGCGAACAGCAGCCGCTCTTTGATTCCTTCAAGGCTTCGGCTCTGTCCGCCGCCGAGGATTTCACCACGGCAACCGAAGGCCTGCGGCCGACACCGCCTGCCGAAGGCGAGACACCGACCATGCCGAACCTCACCGAGCGTCTCGACAACGCCATCGCGTTGCAGACGGCGCGCCTTGATGCCCTTAAGGCTGTCCAGCCGACTGCCAAGGCTTTCTTTGACAGCCTGACCGAGGAGCAGACCGCCAGCCTCATGCCGCAGCGCCCGGAAGGCGGCTTCCCCGGCTTCGGCAAGCATGGCCCGCGCCATAAGGGTGGTCAGGAAGCCCCGGGTGAGGCACCCGAAGCACCGCCTGTCAACTGACCATCTGCATTTCCAAAGCTCCGCTTCGAACCTGATCTCCAATTGAAGCGGAGCCTGCGGCAGCCCACCCGCCCCAACCAGGCTGCTGCCAGAACCCCGGCCCTCAACGGCCGGGGTTTGCATTTACGGAATCATCCCCTACCAATTGTGTGCTCACAATTGGATCGACCATGACCGCCCTGCCTCTCGACCCCGCCCGCCTGCGTGAAAACTTTCCCGCCTTTGCCGAGCCCAGCCTCAAGAACCAGGCGTTTTTCGAAAACGCCGGCGGCTCCTATACGGCACGGCATGTGCTCGACAAGCTCGACCACTTCTTCCGCGCCACCAAGGTCCAGCCCTATGGCGTCTATCCTGCATCCATTGAAGCCGGCCAGGCCATGGACCGCAGCTTCGAGCGCATGGCAGCGGCACTCAATGTCACGGCCGACTGGATCCACTTCGGTCCGTCTTCGTCTGCCAATACCTATGTGCTCGGCAATGCCTTCGCCGGTTGGCTCAAGCCCGGCGATGTGGTCGTGGTCACCAATCAGGATCATGAGGCCAATGGCGGTGCCTGGCGCCGATTGGCCAGAATGGGCGCTGAAATCCGCGAATGGCGTGTCGATCCCCAGACCGGCCGCCTGTCGCTGGCCGATCTCGACAGGCTGCTCGACAGCAAGGTCAAGCTGATCGCCGCTCCGCATTGCTCCAATATCTCCGGCGAGATCAACCCGGTCGCCGAGATTGCCGCCCGCGCAAAGTCCATCGGCGCCGTCACCGCCATCGACGGGGTGAGCTACGCACCACACGGCCTGCCCGATCTGGCCGCGCTTGGCGCCGACATCTATTTCTTCTCGGCCTACAAGGTCTATGGCCCCCATCAGGGCGTCATGGCCGTGCGCCCCGAGCTGGCGCTGTCACTGCCCAATCAGGGCCACTACTTCAACGAAGCCAAGCCGCGCTACCGCCTGACCCCGGCCGGCCCCGACCACGCCCAGATCGCGGCCGCCTCCGGCGTCGTCGATTATCTCGAAACTGTCGCCAGTCTTGCCGGTCCTGAAATCCAGGGCGCCGATCCCTTCCGCCGCGCCCATGCAGCCATGCGCGCCCAGGAAATCGCGCTCGCCACACCCCTGCTCGACTATCTGCGCGGCAAGAACAATGTCCGCATCATCGGCCCCGATGATCCGGTGACCCGCGCGCCCACCATCGCCCTTGGCCTCAGCGAACCCGGCGCCGCCGTCGCTACCCGCCTTGCCAGGCACGGCATCATGGCCAGCGGCGGGCACTTTTACGCCTATCGCCTGCTCGAAGGCGTCGGCATCGCGCCCGACCACGGCGTCCTGCGCCTGTCCTTCGTCCACTACACCACGCCTGGGGAAATCCAGCAGCTGATCGAAGCGTTGGACGAGGAACTTTAGAGCGGCCCAAAGGGACAAATCGCTCCGGTGGAGCGATTTGAGCGAAAAAGGCCTTGAGGGCTACGCCCGAATGGCCCAGATGCTCCGCGAGCAAAGTCCCGCCCCAAGAAGACCAAAAATGTCCCGCCCCATCGCTGCCTTGATGCTCCTGATCTGCACCATGCTCTGGGGCTTTGCCTTCGTGGCGCAGAAATCCGCCATGGATTCCATGGGTCCGCTGACCTTTGCCGGCGTGCGCTACATCATCGGCGGGCTGCTGGTCCTGCCGCTCGCGCACTGGGAACGCAACCACCGCAAGGTCGAACTCACCCGTGCCAACTGGCTGCTGATCCTTGTCATGAGTTCGGTCTTTTTCATGGGCTCCTGGCTGCAGCAGGCGGGCCTCGCCACCACCACCGCCACCAATGGCGGTTTCCTCACCGGGCTCTATGTCTTCTTCGTGCCCGTGCTCGGCTTCCTGCTGTTCCGTAGCCGCCCGCATCCGATCATCTACGTCTGCGTACCGCTGGCACTGATCGGCATCTATTACCTCAACGGGGGCGGCCTCGACACCTTCAATGGCGGCGACGGCCTCATCACCATCGGTGCCGTCTTCTGGGCGCTTCATGTCATCCTGCTCGGCCGCATCGCCAGCAGCACCGGCCTGCCGGTCTTCGTCTCGGCCATCAGCTTTCTTTTCGCAGGCGTGGTCGCGCTGAGCCTCGCCTTCATAGTCGAAACGCCAACGCTTGAAGGCATTACCGGCGGCTGGATCGAGATAGCCTACGCCGCCGTGCTGTCGACCGGCGTCGCCTTCACCTTCCAGGCTATTGGCCAGCAGTATGTGCCGCCCGCCAATGCGGCCGTCATCCTCTCCGCCGAAACGCTTTTCGCCGCGCTCGGCGGCGCATTGCTGCTCGGCGACCGTCTGCCACCGATCGGCTACGCCGGCGCAGCCCTGGTGTTCGCCGCAATCCTCGCCGTCGAAGCCCTGCCCCCGCTCTGGGCGCGGCGCAGGGCGCATATCCCGCGCACGACCAACTGACGCACTTGTGTGTTCGATAGCGCCACACCCTCGGTGTCACCCTTTTCGCCTCAAATCGCTCCGGTGGAGCGATTTGAGGCGAAAAGGCCATAGGGCTATGCCCTATGGCTCAGGGCCTTGAGCCGGGGCCCATCCCGAGATTCCGCCACAGCCGCCAGGTAGCGCTACGAACCGCGACCTTGCGGCAACGGATCCATCTCGAGATGGATCCCGGCTCAAGGCCGGGATGACATCGAGTTTGTTGCAAACGCAGAGCCAGGGCCAGGTCGACTAATCGGCGTAGCGATACATCTGATAGGTCTTGCAGGCGATCACGAAGGCACAGCCGCGTATCGTCAGCTGATCCGGCCCGACCTGCGTAATAGTCCCCTGCCCGGACTGCCCATAGACATGCAACTCGCCCTTCCACCGGTTGGGCCCGGTAGGCGTCGCATGGTCGATCAGCAGCGTATTGAGATAGGGCAGGTTTTCCGGACTGTCCGCCCCATTGCCCAGCCAGATCAGCGTCGCGCAGAGCTGATCCCCCTGCGGCCCGCACAGCTCGACCCGATAGCGGGAATCCCGCATTTCGATTTCCCAGACGCCTTCCGGCGAGGCCACCGCCGGCCCCGCCAGAAGCACGACCGAAAAGAGCGCCGCCCGCACCCGTATCATGGGCTGACGCGATACATTTCGTAGCTCTTGCACACCACGAGCAAGGCACAGCCCGACAACGTCATATGGTCCTCGCTGTTCTGCACCACGCCACCATTGAGATTGAAGCCCATGAAGGTCAGCTTCCCCTTCCACTCGGTCGCCGAGGTCTGCTTGAGGCCCGTCGCGATCGGCGTATTGAGATATTTCTTGTAGCGTTCGTTATAGTCCGCATCCGAAAGCCAGACCAATTGCCCGCAGATCTGCGTGCCATCGCCACACAATTCGAGCTTCACCCGCGTATCGCGGCTGTCCAGTTCCC
The DNA here is from genome assembly GCF_963517015.1 of uncultured Devosia sp. Classification (NCBI taxonomy): domain Bacteria; kingdom Pseudomonadati; phylum Pseudomonadota; class Alphaproteobacteria; order Hyphomicrobiales; family Devosiaceae; genus Devosia; species uncultured Devosia sp. Next base: position 1,670,199 of record NZ_CAUQDV010000001.1, on the reverse strand, counting down.
ACACGCCGTTTGGCGACGCCTGGGCCGCGCTCACGCCGCCAATCGCCAGGGACAGCGCTGTCATCAATCCAAGAATCTTCCGCAACATAGTCAGTCTCCAGATGAGCATCGCCTCAGTCCGCAGCATCGCGTTTCGCCCCTGAACGTCGCCTGAACGCATCCGTCACCCCAATGTCATGCATCGACAATACCATGTCGTCAGTTCCGGTCACCCCATGGCCCGAACCTGCCGCGCCCCACGTTCCCCACGTCGCGCCCGGCCCTTTTGGAGAACCCGGTCGCCAACCCCGGTTCTTCACCGAAACGCTCGGATATTCTGGCCGCCTTCGGGCGGTCTTTTTTTGTGTGGAGCCGCGAGACTTTCCTCTCGCGCGCCGCCATCGGCTCCGGCACAACCAGACCATGGCCAAGCTCTATTTTCACTACGCGGCGATGAATGCCGGCAAGTCCACCTTGCTGCTGCAGGCCGCCCACAATTACCGCGAGCGCGGCATGCGTCCGCTGCTCTACACCTGTGCCGCCTACTCGGGTGGCCAACCGGGCGTCATCAGTTCGCGCCTCGGCATTGCCGAACCAGCCGAGCTTTATGATGACCCCGATGACCTGTTCACGCGCATCCGCGACGAGAACGAGACCTCCAAGGTCGATTGCGTTTTCCTCGACGAGGTACAGTGCCTGACGCGCCAGCACGTCTGGCAATTGGCCCGCGTCGCCGACCGCCTCAACATTCCGGTCATGTGCTACGGCCTGCGCACCGACTTCCTCGGTCACCCTTTTGTGGGCTCGGCCGAACTGCTGGCCATTGCCGATACGCTGCGCGAGATTCGCACCATTTGCGAATGCGGCGCCAAGGCCACCATGGTCGTTCGTCGCGACCAGCATGGCCGCGTACAGACCGAAGGTAGTACAGTCGAACCCGAAAAAGCCGACTATATCTCGCTGTGCCGAAAGCACTGGGAAGAAGCCTTTGGCCGCTGGCCCGTGAAAGGACCCTGATCATGACTTCAGATGACGTCGAGCCCAAGGGCACGCTGACCATCCGCACCCTCGCCATGCCCGCCGATACCAATCCCGCCGGCGACATCTTCGGCGGCTGGGTCTTGAGCCAGATGGACATTGCCGGCTCCATCGCCGCCGTCGAACGCGTCAAGGGCCGCACCGTTACCGTGGCGGTCGAAGCCATGACCTTCATCGCCCCGGTCAAGGTGGGCGACGTGCTCTGCATTTACACAACGGTGGAACGCGTCGGAAACACCTCCATCACTGTCGGGATGGAAGCCTGGGCTCGCCGCAATCGCCTCGCCGATCGCGTCAAGGTCACCGAGGGCCGCTTCGTTTACGTTGCTCTTAACGAAGACGGTAGCAAGCGCCGGATCGACCCCGCCTGAACCGTTCACCTTCGTTCAGACAGCATTCAGCCTCGCGGTGATTAATCACTTGCGCAGAGGCACTTGTCCTCATCACATCTGACCTTGGGTGCCGGAACTCTTTTCTCCGTCATCCCGTTTCTTGGGCAAAACAACTGGCCGCCGAACAAGCGTCGCTCCATCCCGGGGCCGGCAGGAACCAGAAAACAGGAGCCGCTCAAATATGAACCGTCATACCCGCAAGATGCTGCTGAATGTCGCCACCGGCGTTGCCGTTGCCGCAACCGCCCTGGTGGTTTTCCTGCCAGCCGCCAACGCGGCCCCAGGCACAGTGACCAGCAATGTCAACGTCCGCTCTGGCCCGGGCACCAACTATGGCGTCGTCGATACCGTGCGCCGCGGTACGCAGGTTGATGTTCAGCAGTGCCAGGGCTCCTGGTGCTATATCGCCAAGCCCGGCCCGGACGGCTGGGTTTCGGCCACCTATCTCAATGCCGGCGGCGGTGCTCCGGTCAATCCGAGCCAGCCCGGCATTTCCTTTGGTTTTGGCGGCAATGGCGGCCCCAACATCACCATCGGCATTGGCAACGGCCAGCCGCAAGTCCAGCCGCCGCGCCCACCAGTACAGCCGCCCGTCGTGCGGCCGCCAGTAGTTCAGCCGGCTTACGGCGAAGTCTGCTTCTTCGATGGCACCCGCTATCGCGGCGCCAGCTTCTGCCTGCAGTCCGGCGACAACATGCGCAATCTCGGTGATTGGGCGGACATGATCTCCTCCATCGACAATCCCGATGGCCTCAATGTGCAGGTCTGTTCGGAAGCCAACTACCGCAATTGCCGCACCTATACGACCAGCGCTTCGGCCCTGGGCGACTTCGACGACTACATCGTCTCGGTCCGTGTGCGCTAACTTTTGCGTAACGAATGAATAGAAGGGCGCAGCCAAAGCTGCGTCCTTTTATTTTGGCCTATTGGAGCTTGCGCCCGACCGCGCTAGGTTCCCTCGCCAAATGCAGAGGATTCCATCATGCACTTCCTTGCCCGCCTTCTGACAGCAGTCGTGCTTTTTGCCGCTGCCAGCACCACCGCCAGCTTTGCCCTTTCCGAGTCCGGCACCCATGCCTGGAGCACCGACACGCTCACCCTGCGCAATGGTCCGGGCCGCGCCTATGCCGTTTCCGGAAGCGTCCAGGCCGATAGCGCCATCAAGGTCCTGCGCTGCCAGCGCAATTGGTGCCTGGTCGACAGCGACACCGGCCGCGGCTGGTCCGTCAAGGGTCCGATCGATTTCGGCGACATCCCGGCGACCTATGATCGCGGCGGCACGGTCTGCTTCTATACCGGCACCAACTATACTGGCACCGAATACTGCTACAGCACCGGCAATGTCATTCGCGACCTGGCCCTGTCGGGTCTGGATAATGCCTTCGCATCGGTCCGCATCGAAGGCACCAATGTCTCCGCCTGCCGCGACCGCTTCTTCCAGTCCTATTGCGAGCGCATCACCGTTTCGCAGCCCGTGCTGGACCAGTATCTGGTGCGCAATCTGTCTTCGATCCGCGTCCACTGACCACAGTCAGTCCACCGGTCATCATCACGCCTGTTTCCTTCGCCCCTGACTGATGTCATGAGGGGCGAAGCATCTTTTCTGCGTTAGGGGGACGCCCATGAGCTCGAACACCGGCCTCAATTCCATCTTTGCCAATATCGTGGCCGCCATCGGCGGTGCAGCCGTCGCCATCCGCCATTCCGGCGACGGCCCGCGCCCGCCCGTTTTCGGCCCCAACCCGAAGATGCCGGCTGCAAAGGCTCAGGGCGCCATTCCCACGCTCAAGATGCCGACCGCCATGGGCTGGGAAGCCAATCGCACCCCCAAAGCTGCGCCTGGCCTCAAGGTCAACGCCTTCGCCCGCAACCTCGTCCACCCGCGCAACATGCATGTCCTGGCCAATGGCGACGTGCTGGTCGCCGAATCCATGGGTGAATCGGGCAAGCCCGTCGGCATTTTCGACCACGCCATGGCCGTCACCATGAAGCGCGCCCGTGCCGCCGGCACCAGCCCCAACCGCGTCACCCTGCTGCGTGACGCCGATGGCGATGGCGTGGCCGAAACCAGCCATGCCCTGATCGAAAACGTCCGCCAGCCCTTCGGCATCGTCTACCTCGATGGCACGCTCTATGTCGGCGCCAGCGACGCCCTGCTGGCCTATCCCTATGAGCTCGGCACGACGAAGGTCACCGCCCAGCCGAAAAAGCTGATGGACCTCATCCCCGGCGGTCATTGGACGCGCAATCTCATCGCCAGCAAGGACGGCCAAAAGCTCTATGTCGCCGTCGGTTCGCAAAGCAATATTGGCGATGCCGGCATGGCCGCCGAACTGAACCGCGCCTGCATCTTCGAATATGACATCGCCAGCGGCACATCCCGCATCTTTGCGGGCGGCCTGCGCAATCCCGTCGGCATGGCTTGGGAACCGACCACCGACACGCTCTATACCGTCGTCAACGAGCGCGATGGCCTCGGCGACGAAACGCCGCCCGACTACCTGACCTCGGTCCGCGATGGCGGCTTTTACGGCTGGCCCTTCTCCTATTGGGGTGTCGTCGATGACCGCGTCACCCAGGACCCGGCCCACCCTGCCGCCACCCAGGACCACCCCGACTTTGCCCTCGGCGGCCACACGGCGTCCCTCGGCCTTTGCTACCTGCCAGAAGGCACCCTGCCCGGCTTCCCCGCCGGCATGGCCATCGGCCAGCATGGCTCGTGGAACCGCTCCAAGCTCAGCGGCTACAAGCTGACCTTCGTCACCTTCGAAAATGGCAAGCCAACAGGCCTGCCCAGGGATGTCCTCACCGACTTCCTCTCGCCCGACGAGAAATACTCCTACGGACGTCCCGTTGGCGTGGCGCTGGCCAGCGATGGCGCAGTGCTGATGGCCGACGACGTCGGTGACGTCATCTGGCGCGTCACGGCCGCCTGATGTCCAACACTGTGACCATCCTGCTCGCCGGCCTTTTCCTGGCCGGCACAGCCAGCCTTGCTACGGCACAGGAAACCCTCACCATCGGCGTGCAGGAAAGCGGCACGGTCCAGTGGGAGATCGAAACCATCAAGGCGCTGCATCTCGACGAGAAGCACGGCGTCACGCTCGACATCCGCCCGCTCGCCGATAGCCGCGCCGGACAGGTCGCCCTCTTGACCGGTGCCGTCGATGTCATCCTCTCCGACTTCGTCTGGGTCTCGCTGCAGCGCGCCGACGGCAACATGGTCACCATGGTGCCTCACTCCCTGGCCGTTGGTGGCCTGATGGTGTCCCAGCAGAGCGGCATTGCCGCGCCTGCCGATCTCGCCGGCAAGACCATTGCCGTCGCTGGCGGCCCCGTCGACAAGAGCTGGATCATTCTGCAGGCCTGGTACAATCAGGCCACGGACCGGAACCTGGTCGACGACATCCGCGCCAACTACGGCGCCGCGCCTCTGGTCAACGAACTCCTCGCCACCGGCAGCGTCGATGCGGCGCTGAACTTCTGGCAGTGGAATGCCCGCGCCAAATCCGCCGGCATGGCCGAGCTGGTCTCCGTTGCCAGCATGCTCGAAGACCTTGGCGTCTCCGAACAGCCGCCCCTGCTGGGCTGGACCTTTACCGACGAAACCGCCACCGAAAAGACTGCGGCCCTCACCGCCTTCCTCGACGCATCTTTCGAGGCCAAGTCGATCATGCGGAGCGACGACGCGGTCTGGTTCGACCTTGCCGACCTGATGGTGGGCAAGACCGACGATCTCGACCTTTGGGCCCAGCTGCGCGACGACTATATCGCCGGCATTGTCAGCGGTTACGATCCAGCCAACACCGGGCCTGCCGAAGAAACCTTCGCGCTGCTCGCCCAATATGGCGGCAGCGACCTCGTCGGCACACAGAGCGAACTGGCGCCAGGCACTTTCTGGCAAGGATACCGGAAATAACCGCCGCCCGGCGCAATTGGGCAGCGTTGGAATATCTCTCGCTGCCCCTCTTGCTGCTGCTCTGGCAGGTCCTCGCCATGGTCCTCGCCCACCGCTTGCTTCCGACGCCCATCACCGTCGCGCAGGAATTGTGGCACCTCGCCACCGAGGGCCGCCTCCTGCCGGATCTGGGCAAGACCCTGTTCCGCGCCGGCACCGCATTCATCCTCGCCATGCTGCTGGGCACAGCGCTCGGCATCCTGCTCGGCCGCCAGACCTGGCTCGACCGGCTCTTCTCCGGCTGGCTGATCGTTGGCCTCAATCTACCCGCCATCGTCGTCGCCATCGTACTCTACATCTGGCTCGGACTGACCGATCTGGCGCTGATCCTCGCCGTCATCGTCAACAAGGTGCCGCTGGTCATCACCACCATCCGTGAAGGCGTCCGCAGTTTCTCCGCTGACTATGACGAACTCGCCACTGCGCTGCGCCTCTCGCGCTGGCGCAAGCTGCGCCTCGTCTTCCTGCCCCAGCTTACCCCCTTCATCCTCGCCGCGGCCCGAACCGGCCTGTCGCTGATCTGGAAGATCGTGCTGGTTTTTGAGGTCCTCGGCAGCGATGGCGGCGTCGGCTACCGTATCAGCGTCCTGTTCCAGTTCTTTGATATCACTGGAATTCTGGCCTATGCCGCCGCCTTCATCCTGGTCGTCGTCGCCCTCGAATACGGCATCCTGCGCCCTCTCGAACGAAAGCTCCTGCAGTGGCGTCCGACCTGAAGATCAGCATCATCGAGAAGCGTTTTCCCGGCGCCGCCACACCGGTCTTTGCGGATTTCCAGCTCGCGCTCGAGCCGGGCAGCGTTACCGCCCTGCTCGGCCCATCCGGCGTGGGCAAGTCGACCCTGCTTCGCCTCATCGCCGGCATCGATCAGCACTTCACCGGCAGCATCACCATCGGCGACCGCCCCGCTGCCGCAGCGCCGCCACCGGGCATGCTCTTCCAGGACGCCCGTCTGTTGCCCTGGCTCACCGCCCTCGACAATGTCCGCCTCGCCAGGCCCGACCTGCCGGTCGAAACCGCCCTCGCTGCTCTGGAAAACGTCAGCCTCGCTGTTCACGCCAATGCCTGGCCCCACGCCCTCTCCGGCGGCATGCAGCGCCGTGTCGCCCTTGCCCGCGCCCTCTGCACCAACGCGGACCTGCTCCTGCTCGACGAACCCTTTGTCTCGCTCGACCGGGCCCTGGTCGCCGACATGCGCCAGCTCCTCGCCGGCCACATCGCGCAGACCGGCGCCACGGTCCTCTTCACCACCCATCAAGTCGAAGACGCGGCCAGCCTCGCCAACCGCATCATCACCCTCGATGGTCACCCCGCAAAAGTGGTCAGCGACGCGCCAACTCGACCTCCGGCGTATCCAGCGCCACCGCCGGTTGCTTGAACCCCATGGCAATCCAGGCCCCCAGCAGCTTGCCGTAGAACTTGGTCGTCTCCCAGCCACCCGCCGGCACGCCATCCTCGGGTACAGTCCCCGTGGGCGCATCGCCCACCTGCGTGCGGATATCCAGCACCGGCACCGCCTGTCCATGCCAGAGATTGGCATAAAGGCTCACCCAATGCCCGCCCTTGAACTCGGCCAGCACCGGCGTATTGCAGCAACTCGCAAACACCCGGCGCGTCTGCGCGTCCGGTCCTAGCCGGAAATTGCGCAGCCACTCCTCGCCCGCAACGATCCGCACCCGGTCCTTGCGATAGAGCACATAATGCGAGCTGCCATTGGCGCCCACGACCGGCTCTGCACCAGGCAGCGCTGCCATCCGCTCAGCCCCATCCCGGCAAGATTTGCAATGGCATTCCGCCACGATGATCGGCTCGCCCGTCAGCTCGATCTTCACCTTGCCGCAGTTGCAACCGATCGCGCTCATGCCTCGGTCTTCCGCACAAATGGAAACACCGACCGCACCTTTTCATCGCGCAGCCACAGCGCCAGCCACACCGCTGCGCCCAGATAGATGCTGAACAGCGTGTGGCTGAACAGCGGGTTATCCACCCGCAGGTTTGCCGCCAGCGATCCACCCAACAGGCCCGTAGTCAGCACCGCTCCCAGCAGCGCCGTGCGCGGAACCAGAAACAGCACCACGCAGACCACCTCGATCACCCCGATCAGCATCAGATACTTGACCGGCCAACCCACCACCTCCATGGCCGACACGGCCGCATCCATGGTGACAAATTTCGGAAAGGCCGAGGCCACCGCCAGAAACAGGCCGACCAATCCGCTCAAAACCCAACCCGCAATCTTCACGTTCAACACTCCCGCCAGCAGCCCCGCGCCGCCTCATACCCTCACGACGAAACAGAGCATGCGCTTTCGACACGGTCGAGGGTGATTTCATGAGGTCCTGCTATTGCCTCGACAATTCCGCCCTCTAAGATCACCCCGCATAGTCTTTTCGGGCCGCCATGGATTCCAGTCTCAACGCTGCCGCTTTGGCCCTGGCGCATGGCGATGTCCTCGGCGCCCTCAATCGCGTTGCCCTGCGCACTGATCCTTCGGCCCTTGCCATTCACGGCACAGCCATGGCGCAGCTGGGCGACTTTGCCCAGGCGAGAAAGCTGCTCCGCAAAGCTGCGCAAGCCTTTGGCCGGCGTGAAGAAATCGCCCGTGCCCGCTGCGTGCTGGCCGAAGCCGAAATCGCCCTTGTCTCGCGTGACCTGGCCTGGCCCGACCAGCGGCTTGAGCAGGCGCGTACCACCCTCCTCCGACGCGGTGATGTGGGCAATGCCGCCCACGCCACCTGCATCGCCGCGCGCCTCCATTTGCTCCTCGGCCAGCTCGACCGCGCCACCGCCGAACTGGCCACGCTTAGGCCCGTCGACCTGCAACCGTCCACCCGCGCCGCCTGGTGGCTCACCACGGCTGGCATTCACGTCCGCCGCATCCACGCCCGGGCCGCCCACCGCGCCCTGAGCGAGGGGCTTGACGCTGCCCGGGCCAGCGCCATTCCCCCCTTGCTCGCCGAAGTCGAAGCCGCGCAACAATCCCTCGCCGGCCCCGCGGCCTTCCTCACCAAAGAGGACACCACGACGCCCGCCACCCTTGCCGATGTCGAACAGCTCTTCGCTTCGCAAACTCTCGTCCTCGACACCCTCCGCGCCACGCTGCGCCAGGGCGAGAAAATCATCTCCTTTGCCTCGCGTCCGGTGCTCTTCGCCCTGCTCCACAGCCTCGCCTCGGGCGCTGATGTCAGCCGCGAAACCCTTCTCCGCCATGCCTTCGGCGCCCGCCATGCCGATGAATCCCACCGCGCCCGCCTGCGCGTCGAAATCACTCGCCTGCGGCCCCTGCTTGAAAGCTTCGGTGAAATCAGCGCCACCAGCGCCGGCTATTGCCTCAAGACCACACAGCCGATTGCCACCCTAGCCCTCCCCGGCCTCGAGCAAAATAGCGCCGTGCTCGCCCTGCTTTCCGACGGCGAGCTCTGGTCCAGCTCTGCCCTTGCCCAGGTCCTGCAACTGAGCCTGCGCACCGTGCAGCGCGCCCTCGACGAGCTGCAGCGTCAGGCCCGCATCCAGCCCATAGGCAATGGCCGGGCGCGCCGCTGGACCATTCTGGCCCTGCCCGGCTTCCCGACCACGCTCTTGCTACCGGTTGAGACCTAAGCCCGCTTCACCACCCGGATCAGGCCGCTATTGCCACCACCGCAATAGAACAGCCCACCGCCATCCGATTCCACGCCGGAAACACTCTTGCCCGGCATGTCGAGCACGTCCATCTCTCGCCCATTGGCCGGATCAAGCCGCGCCAGCCCGCCATTGCCGTCGTCCGAATAGCCATGCCACAGCTGGTCATCCACCCAGGTGACACCGGTGACGAAGCGGTTGGTCTGGATCGTCCTTTGCACGGCCCCGCTTTCGGCATTGATCTGGATGATCTGCTGTTCGCGATACTGCCCCACCCAGAGCGACCCATTGGCCCAGGCCATCCCCGAATCCTTGCCACCGCCCGGCGCCGGAATGGTCGCGATGACCGTGCCGCTCTCGGGATCGACCTTCTGAATCACCGCATCCGCGATCTGGTAGAGATAACGCCCGTCGAACGCCGTCCCGGCATGTCCCGCCACCGCCAGCGACCTGACCTCGGCCCCACTCTGGGGATCGAACGCGCGCATGGCGTCGCCCGTCGCCGCCCAGACATGCGTGCCGTCATAACTCACGCCATGCACCGGACCGTTCTTGCTCGCGCTGAATTCGCCAATGATTTCAGCCTGCTTTTCCATTTTTCGCTCCTTGCTCTGATTTGCCCGCCTGCTCGGCAACGAAAAGTTCGATCGAGTCGCGAAAGGTCCCGACATCAGCCAGCTTACGATCGTCGAACGCGTGGAGCAGTTCAACTGCCTCCCGCTCGCGCCGCTTTTGTCGCCACCTGTCGATCCATTCCCGCAACATCGCCTAACTCCTCACGCGGCCCTTTGGGCTGACGCAGCAAGACCTAGCAGCGCCTGTGAAGGGACCGGGAGTTACAAGGCTGGCGCGATTAGCCCATCCTGTTGAGGCGCCTCAAAATCCCTCCAGGATTCGACAAAAGCCCGCTGCCGCGCCATTCTTCCTGTTCGGATGGGGGATCCGGTCAGCCTGATCGAGGGGCGCTGATGCGCGAGCAAACCACGCTGCCCAGCGTCGCCACCGGCGATGCGCTGGAGCTGATAGGCCAGATCTACGATGCGTCCGTCGTGCCCCAGAGCTGGCCGACCGTGCTCGAGTCCTGCCGCCAGTTCGTCGGCGGCGCCTCCGCTGCCATCTTCCGCAAGAGCGTCACCGGCCACCGCCGCCAACTGCTCCACGCAGACGGCCGCCTTGATGCCGCATTGACCGAGGATTACTTTGCCCATTGGGCGCCCACCGATCCCAGCAACACCGTTCAGGTTTTCTCGCCCATCGAACAGGGCACCATCACCAGCCGGAGCCTGACCCCGCAGGATTTCGCCGAAACCCGCTTTGCCCGCGAATGGGCCTTCCCGCAGGGCATGATCGACATTGGCTCGGCCACGCTCGAACGCCATGGCGACTGCGCCACCATTTTCGGCGTCTTCCGCCACGAGCACCACGGCCTGGGCGACGAAGACATGCGCCAGCGCATCACCCTGCTCGCGCCGCATATCCGCCGCGCCGTCACCATCGGCACCATGCTCGGCACTGCCGCCCACGAAGCCGACACCTTTCGGCAGACCGTCGATGCCCTCGCCGCCGCCGTGTTGATTGTCGATGCGGACGGTCGCCTGCTCCACGCCAATCAGGCCGGCCAGACCCTGCTCACGCATGGCCAGCTCCGCCTCGACCGTTCCGGTCTGCGCAACCTCCTGCCCCAGCCCGGCGACCTCGCCCCGCGCTCCACCTGGCTTGAAACCGCGGGCGGAACCCGCCTCGCCCTCCACATCCTGCCCCTGACCGGCGCAAGATCTTTGCTCGGCCTCACGGGCGACGCCGTCGCCGCGCTTTTCATCCAGCCCGCCCGTTTCGACCCACCCTCCGTGCCCGAAGGTCTCGCCACCGCCTTCGAGCTGACCCCGGCCGAACTCCGCGTCGCCCTCGCCACCATCCGCTTCGACAAGGTCGCCGATGTCGCGCACCACCTCGGCCTCTCCGAAGCGACGGTGAAGACCCATCTTGCCCACATCTTTTCCAAGACCGACACCAGGCGCCAGGCTGACATCGTCAAGCTCATCGCCGCCTTCGCCAGCCCGCTGCTGCCACGGCCGTAAAGTCACGCGCCTCATCCGATCGGATGACGCGCCACCTCGCTCCACCCATTAGACACCCGCTCCGTACCCATCACGGAGTTCATCATGTCTTCTGTCCAAGCCCTGGCCGAACAGCCGGTTGATTTCACTGCCATCAAGCAGCGCCAGAACGCCGCCTGGTCCTCTGGCGACTATGCCGTCGTCGGCACCACGCTACAGATCGTCGGCGAACAGCTCTGCGAAAGCCTCGACCTGCGCTCCGGCGCCACAGTGCTCGATGTCGCCGCCGGCAATGGCAATGCCACCCTGGCTGCCGCCCGCCGCTTTGCCCAGGTCACCTCCACCGACTATGTGCAAAGCCTGCTCGACAAGGGCCGCGCCCGCGCCGCAGCAGAGCACCTCGCCGTCACCTTCGCCGTGGCCGACGCCGAAGACCTGCCCTTCCCCGATGCGAGCTTCGACTATGTCCTGTCGACCTTCGGCGTCATGTTCGCGCCCGATCACCATCAGTCCGCGGCCGAACTTACGCGCGTCACCCGCGCCGGGGGGCGAATCGGCCTCGCCAACTGGACGCCACAGAGCTTCATCGGCCAGGTCTTCAAGACTCTGGGCAAGCACATTGCGCCACCCGCCGGCGTCTTCTCGCCCGCGCTCTGGGGCGATGCCGCCCATCTCGCCAAACTCTTCCCCGGCCTGCCCGTCGAGCTCACCGAGCGGACTTTCAATTTCCGCTACCGCTCGCCCGCCCATTTCGTGGAAATCTTCCGCACCTATTACGGTCCGGTCCACAAGGCCTTCCTTGCCCTCGATGACGCCGGCAGTAAGGCCCTTGAAGCCGATCTCCAATCCCTCATTGCCGGCTTCAACCGCGCCACGGACGGCACGCTGATCATCCCCTCGGCCTATGCCGAAGTGATCATCCGCAAGCCCTGATCTCATCCAATGCCAGCCGGAGCAGTCCGCTGCTCCGGCCCTTGAGGAGCGTCACTATGACTGCCACCGATACCCTTGCCGGCCAGCCCGCCGAAGCGCCCCGCCATCCCTGGCCGCGCTTCCTGCTCAAGCCCATCGCCCGCTGGCGCCGCCACCGCCGCGCCGCTGCGACATGGCTGGAGATCTCCCGTCTCGACGAGCGTCTGCGCTACGACCTCGGACTCGATTTCACCGATCTCGCCACCCTGCGCCAACGCGCCCACTCTGCCGATCCAGCCGACGAAATCGCCCAGAGCAATGCCCTTCTCGATCTCGTCTTGCGACGACGGCGCTAGCCCTGCAGCCGCAGGTTCCCATTCATGAAATAGCGGTCGAACAGCGGGCTGGCCGCCGCCCCGATGGCCCGCGCATTGCCGCCCACCACGCCCGCCTCCACCCGCGGCGCAATCAGCCCGCGCATGTCCTGGTTGGCGAGATAGCGCCGCGTCCGCTCCACCAGGGCCTGCTTGATCTCGTCGGGAAACGCTCCGTCGATGACGATGGCTTCGAAGTCGATCACCGCGCACACCGACAGGCTCGCCTTGGCCAGCTCCTGCGCCGTCTGCCCCAGCCAGGGATCGACGAACCGGCTGAGGTGGCTCCAGTCCTGCGGCTGCACCCAGAGCTGCTTGGGATCGAGCCCGAATTCATGCAGCCGCGCCTCCAGCAGGTAGATCGAGGCCGTATCCAGCAGCTGCCGACTTTCGCCCTGCGGACCCACGCTGCGCAGCGACCCCAGCGCCCCCGCATTGCCCTGGTGCCCGGGATAGACCGAGTGGTTCAGTACCACGCCGCCGCCGATGAAGGCGCCAATGAAGAAATAGGCATAGTCGCGGAATTCCTTGCCGCGCCCGAAAATATGCTCGGCCTGGCAGCCCGCCGTCGCGTCATTGACCGTGCTGACCGGCAGGTCCGTTACCTTGGCCAGCTCCGCCGCCAGGTCGATATCCTTCCACAAGACGAATTCCTCGGCCGGTGCCCCGACCATTTCCGTCCACTTCCACAACTCGAACGGCATGGCGACGCCGATCCCGCAGATCCGCTTGCGCTCGGCCGGGCTGCACAGTTCGACGATCTCCTGCACACCTTCGGTCACGAAATTCACCAGGGGACCCGGCAGCGGATATTGATAGCTGATCTGCCGCTGATGCAGCACGCGCCCTCGGAAGTCGGCGAGCAGCAACACGGCGCTTCGGCGACCGACCTTGCATCCAAAGCTCAGCACCCCGCCCTCGGCCAGCGCCATCGGCACGGAGGGCTTGCCCACCTTGCCCTTGATCGGCGTGCCGCGCGCCAACAGACCCTCGGCCTCCATCTCGCGGAGGATGATCGAAACAGTCTGTGGCGACAGCCCCGCCATCCTCGCAAGGTCACTCCCCGCCGTCGGTCCATTGCGCTGCAACAGCGTCAGCAGCAGGCGCTCGTTGTGGTCGCGCACCCCGCTCTGGTTCACGCCCGTGCTGATGTTTCGGATGATTGCCGTCGTCATGCGCGCACCATAGGAGCCGGTCCAGACAAGCGAAAGATAGCGCAGCTCGAATAAATAAATAAATGAGATTTATATATTGACGACGCGTTTCAAACTGGCGCACCATGCCTGTCGTCCACTCAAGGGACCACGGCGCAAGATCAGGGAGGAGCCCGATCTGGTGCCGGAAAAGGGAGAGATAAATGAACAAGCTGCTCATGGGCACAGCCCTGTGCCTGGCCGTCCTGTCCACGCCTGCCTTCGCTCAGGATTCGGTGTCTGCCTGTCTGATCACCAAGACCGATACCAACCCCTTCTTCGTCAAAATGCGGGAAGGCGCTGAGGCCAAGGCTCAGGAACTGGGCGTCACGCTCAAATCCTATGCCGGCAAGGTCGACGGCGACCACGAAACCCAGGTTGCCGCCATCGAAACCTGCATTGCCGACGGCGCCAAGGGCATCCTGCTGACCGCCTCGGATACGTCCGCCATCGTGCAGTCCGTTCAGAAGGCGCGCGATGCCGGCCTGCTGGTCATCGCCCTCGACACCCCCCTCACCCCAACCGACGCTGCCGACGCCACGTTCGCCACCGACAATTTCCTTGCCGGCGAACTGATCGGCAAATGGGCCGCCGGCAAGCTTGGCGCAGAAGCTGCCAATGCCAAGATCGCCATGCTCAACCTTGGCGTCAGCCAGCCCACCGTCGACGTGCTGCGCAACCAGGGGTTCCTCCAGGGCTTCGGCATCGATCTGGGCGATCCGGCCAAATGGGGCGATGAAACCGATCCGCGCATCGTCGGCCAGGATGTCACCGCCGGCAACGAGGAAGGCGGCCGCAAGGCCATGGAAAACCTTCTGACCAAGGACCCGTCCATCAACGTCGTCCACACCATCAACGAACCCGCCGCTGCCGGCGCCTATGAGGCGCTGAAATCCTTCGGTCGCGAGAACGACGTGCTGATCGTTTCGGTCGACGGCGGTTGCCCTGGCGTCGCCAACGTCAAGGACGGCATCATCGGCGCCACCTCCCAGCAATATCCGCTGCAGATGGCAGCCCTTGGCATCGAAGCGATCAAGACCTGGGCCGACAGCGGCGAAAAGCCGGCTCCGACCGAAGGCAAGGACTTCTTCGATACCGGCGTAAAGCTCGTCACTGACGAACCCGTCGACGGCGTCGAATCCATCGACAGCACCGAAGGCGCCGAGCTCTGCTGGGGCTGAGTGCCTGACGCGAATGCCATGGGGACGGGCGACTGCCCCCATTTTGCGCTGCCGTGACCACAAGCACGGTGTCACCCCGGCCTTGAGCCGGGGCCCATCTTGAGATCGCTCAACAGCCGCAAGGTCGTGGCATTCAGCACAACGACCTGGCGGCAGAGCATCCATCTCGGGATGGATCCCGGCTCAAGGCCGGGATGACATCGAGCGTTTGGAAACGGCAGTGAACAAGCGACACAGGGGAGGAGGAGAACCCATGTCCAACAACACCGAATCTATTGATCCCGCCAGCGTACCCGAACGCGAAAGCGTCGCCACTTTCGAACATCAGGTCACCCTGCTCTCGCGCCTCCAGCACGCCCTGCACAGCAATCCAGCCCTCGTGCCGCTGATCGTGCTCGTCGTTTCCATCCTGGTCTTTGGCGCCCTGCTCGGCACCAAATTCTTCTCCTCTTTCGCCCTCACGCTGATCCTCCAGCAGGTCGCAATTGTCGGCATCGTCGGCGCCGCGCAATCGCTGGTCATCCTCACCGCCGGCATCGATCTGTCGGTCGGCGCCATCATGGTGCTGAGCTCGGTCATCATGGGCCAGTTCACTTTCCGCTATGGCATGCCGCCCGCCGTTGCCATTGGCTTCGGCCTCGTCGCCGGCACGCTGATCGGCTTCGTCAACGGCTGGCTGATCGCCCGCATCAAGCTGCCGCCCTTCATCGTCACCCTCGGCATCTGGCAGATCGCGCTCGCCTCCAACTTCCTCTATTCCGGCAACGAGACCATCCGCGCCCAGGAAATCGAGACCAACGCGCCGCTGCTGCAATTTTTCGGCCAGTCCTTCAGCCTGGGCGGAGCGGTCTTCACCTATGGCGTGATCTTCTTCATTCTGCTTGTCCTCGTCCTCGCCTATGTGCTGCGCCACACCGCCTGGGGCCGCCATGTCTACGCCGTGGGCGATGACCCCGAAGCCGCCAAGCTCTCCGGCGTCGATACGCGGCGCATCCTGATTTCCGTCTATGCCCTCTCCGGCCTCATCTGCGCCTTCGCAGGCTGGGTGCTGATCGGCCGCATCGGCTCGGTCTCTCCAACGTCTGGCCAATCGGCCAATATCGAAAGCATCACCGCCGTGGTGATCGGCGGCATCTCGCTTTTCGGCGGCCGCGGCTCGATCCTGGGCATGCTGTTCGGCGCCCTTATCGTGGGTGTCTTCTCGCTCGGCCTGCGCCTGCTCGGCGCCGACGCACAATGGACCTATCTGCTGATTGGCGCGCTTATCATCGCCGCCGTCGCCGTGGACCAGTGGATCAGAAAGGTATCTGTCTGATGGAACCCGTTCTCAAGGCTCGCAACGTCAACAAGCGCTATGGCCGCGTCACTGCGCTCGACAATTGCGACTTCGACCTCCTACCCGGCGAAATTCTTGCTGTCATCGGCGACAATGGCGCCGGCAAGTCCTCGCTGATCAAGGCGCTCTCGGGCGCACTCAAACCCGACAGTGGCGACATCTTCCTCGATGGCCAGCCCGTCGCCTTCTCCTCGCCCATGGATGCCCGCAAGGCCGGCGTCGAAACGGTCTACCAGACCCTCGCCATGTCCCCGGCCCTCTCCATTGCCGACAACATGTTCATGGGCCGCGAACTGCGCAAGCCGGGCATCATGGGCCAGGTCTTCCGTCAACTCGACCGCCCTGCCATGGAGCGCATCGCCCGCGAAAAGCTCAGCGACCTCGGCCTGATGACCATCCAGAACATCAACCAGGCCGTCGAAACCCTCTCCGGCGGCCAGCGTCAGGGCGTTGCTGTCGCGCGCGCAGCCGCCTTCGGCTCGAAAGTCATCATCCTCGATGAGCCCACCGCCGCGCTTGGCGTCAAGGAATCCCGCCGCGTCCTCGATCTCATCCAGGACGTCCGCGCCCGCGGCATTCCCATCGTGCTGATCAGCCACAACATGCCGCATGTCTTCGAAGTGGCAGACCGCATCCACGTCCACCGCCTCGGCAAGCGCCTCTGCGTCATCGACCCCAAGGACTATACCATGTCCGATGCGGTCGCCTTCATGACCGGCGCGAAGGCCGCGCCCGTGGCCGTCGCGGCCTAGAAATCCGGGGTCGCCGTCAGGCGGCGATCTCGTGCATCCGCTCAAGCCCGTTCTGCAGTGCCACGAAACACACCGGATCGATCGCCGTCCCCAGGTCGCGCGCCATCAGGTCCATCGCAACCGGCACCTGCATCGCCTTGCTATAGGGACGGTCAGCCGTCAGCGCGTCGAAAATATCCGCAGTGGTGACAATGCGGGTATCGAGGTCGATCTCCGTCCCATCGATCCCCATCGGATAGCCCTTGCCGTCCAGCCGCTCGTGGTGATTGCCCGCAATCACCGCCGTATCGCGCAGCGCCGCGATCTTTGACAGGATCGTCCGCCCCAGCTCGGGATGCCGCTTGATCGCCGCCCATTCGTCATCGTCGGGCCGGCCCATCTTGTCGAGGATGGCATTGGACACGCCCAGCTTGCCAATATCATGCAGCAGCGCCGCCCGTCGCAGCCACCGCCGCCGTGCCTCGCTATAGCCAAGCTGCTCGGCGATCAGATCCGCGAACAGCGCCACGCGTTCGCTATGTCCCGCCGTGAACGAACTCTTGGCATCGACCACCTTGGCAAAGCCGGCGGCAATATCGTCGAGATAATCTTCGTCCACGGCACGGATCAGGCTCGACGGCTCGATTTCGCGCACCAGCACATCCAGGTCATTGGCCGCCATGCCGTCCCAGACGCTGCGATCGCCGGCCATCGCATTGAGCGCCGCGACCAGCGTCGGATCGAACCACCGCCCTGCCCTCGCATTGACTTCTTCCAGCGCCGCCTTGGCCCCGCCGCGCATGAAAAACACATCGGCAACCTGCGCCAGAAGGGCAATCCGCGCAAACAGCGAAATCTCGTCTCCCTTGCGCCCCACCGGCTGGCCCAAGCCATCCCAGTGTTCGTCAAGATCGAGAATGCCCGACGCCACGACTTCCGAAAACCGCATGGTGCGCGCGATCTCGGCGCCGCGCTGGCATCGCGTCTCGATCAGCTCGCGCGCAATCTCGCCGCCATTGCGCGCGATGTTGATCATGGTCTGCAGGCGTTCCACCATGCCCGACCCGCGCGCCGTATGGCTGATCAGAAAGCGCAGCACCTCGGGCAGCTTGTTGTCCACCATCTTGTAGGCGCCCTTGAAGCTCAGGTCGTCCGTCAGATAGAGCCGGCAAATCCGCGCCGCATTCGAGCTGCAGCCAATATCCTTGAGCAGCAGCGTATAATAGAGATCGGATAGCTGGCCCTGCGACAGCCCAATCCGGCGCCCCAGATGCATGCCGAGCCAGCAGCAGCGCAGGCTGTGCCCCACGGGCTGTCCCTCGGTAATATCAAGCGCATAGCTGAGCGCCCCCACCACGTCGGACAAATGGATTGCTGTCGTCTTGCCGGTCATGTCTCGTCTCGTTCCCGCAACCATGATGACCACCAAGTATTAAGGTCCCATGGTGTGCCCAAACCAAATTGAGCGTTTCAGGCGATCATCGCGCTGCAATGCGCACCAATCCCAAAACCATCTGCAAATGATTCCCCAAATACAGTCCGGCGCTCGCCTATCGCCTGGATCAGTAAATCTGAACGCAACGCCAAGCATTTGAAACAATAACGAAAAGACACTGCGGGATTACCCGTATAGAAGAACTGCCATGCAAGAACGCAGAACTGCCACACGCATTCCTGTCGATCTCTGGGCCACCATCGTCTCCGGCGATGGACTGACGCGTATCGAGGTCAATGTCGTCGATCTCAGTCGCACCGGCGCCCGCATCGCCCTCGGCGACGACCACGCCCTGCCCGACGATTTCTACGTCCTCATGCCCGACAATCTGATGCACGATTGCGCCCTGGTCTGGCGCGACGCCTCCTCCGCAGGCCTGCGCTTCGAGAACTAGGCTACGTGCCGGGCATTGCCCATTCCCGACCGCCCCTTGCCCAAACAAAAACCCTTTCCTTGCTGAAATGGATTAGCTTGCGCCCCATATCTTGGCTGGCGCGCTGGGAACCCATAAGAGGATGGTCCCACAGCAGCGCCCCCGTCCGCCCCACACGCAAAGTTGAGAACGCGATGACCCTCTATTCCGACTACCTGGCCGAAATCGAAAGCCGCAAGGAACAGGGCCTCGCCCCCAAGCCGATCGATGCTGGCGGCCTGACCGGTGAAATCATCGCCCTGATCCGCGACACCGGCAACGAACACCGCGCCGACGCCCTGAAATTCTTCATCTACAATACCCTGCCCGGCACCACTCCTGCCGCCACGGTCAAGGCCGCCTTCCTCAAGCAGATCATCCTGGGCGAAACCCTCGTCCCCGAGATCACCCCCGCCTTCGCGCTCGAACTGCTGTCCCACATGAAGGGCGGCCCCTCGGTCGAAGTGCTGCTTGATGTCGCTCTGGGCAATGGCGAGAACGCCCAGGCCGCCGGCGACGTGCTCAAGACCCAGGTCTTCCTCTACGACGCCGACATGTTCCGCCTGCGCGACGCCTACAAGGCCGGCAATGCCGTCGCCCGCGACGTGCTCGACAGCTACAGCAAGGCCGAATTCTTCACCAAGCTCCCCGAGGTCGATGACGAGATCAAGGTCGTGACCTATATCGCCGCTGAAGGCGATATTTCCACCGACCTGCTCTCCCCCGGCAACCAGGCCCATTCGCGCTCCGACCGCCAGCTGCATGGCCAGTGCATGATGACGCCGGCCGCCCAGGCGGAAATCCAGGCCCTCCAGGCCGCCCATCCCGACAAGCGCGTCATGATGATCGCCGAAAAGGGCACCATGGGCGTTGGCTCCTCGCGCATGTCCGGCGTCAACAACGTGGCGCTCTGGACCGGCAAGCAGTCCAGCCCCTACGTGCCCTTCGTCAACTTCGCCCCCGTCGTAGCCGGCACCAATGGCATTTCGCCGATTTTCGCCACCACGGTCGACGTGACCGGCGGCATCGGCCTCAACCTCAAGAACTGGGTCAAGAAGCTCGGCGAGGACGGCAAGCCGATCCTCAACAACGAGGGCAACCCGATCCTCGAACAGAAATACTCGGTCGAGACCGGCACCGTCCTCAAGATCGACACCAAGGCCAAAAAGCTCCGTGACGAAAACGGCCAGGAACTGGTCGACATCGCTTCCGCCTTCACGCCCCAGAAGACCGAGTTCATGAAGGCCGGCTCGTCCTACGCCATCGTCTTCGGCAAGAAGCTGCAGACCTTTGCTGCCGAAACGCTGGGCGTCGAAGCCCCGCAGGTCTTTGCGCCCAACAAGGAAATCACCGTCGAGGGCCAGGGCCTCACCGCCGTTGAAAAGATCTTCAACCGCAATGCCGTCGGCGTTACGCCCGGCAAGGTGCTGCACGCCGGCTCTGACGTGCGCGTCAAGGTCAACATCGTCGGCTCGCAGGACACCACCGGCCTGATGACCGCCCAGGAACTCGAAGCCATGGCGGCCACCGTCATCTCGCCCCTGGTCGATGGCGCCTATCAGTCCGGCTGTCACACGGCTTCGGTCTGGGACAAGAAGGCTCAGGCCAATATTCCCAAGCTCATGGCCTTCATGAACAATTTCGGCGTCATCACCGCGCGTGACCCGATCGGCCACTATCACGCCATGACCGACGTAATCCACAAGGTGCTCAACGACATCACCGTGGACGATTGGGACATCATCATCGGCGGTGACTCGCACACCCGCATGTCCAAGGGCGTCGCCTTCGGCGCCGACTCCGGCACCGTTGCACTGGCCCTTGCCACCGGCGAAGCCACCATGCCCATCCCGCAGTCCGTGAAGGTCACCTTCAAGGGCCGCATGCAGCCGCATATGGATTTCCGCGACGTCGTCCACGCCACCCAGGCCCAGATGCTGGCCCAGCATGGCGACAACGTCTTCCAGGGCCGCATCATCGAAGTCCATATCGGCACGCTGCTGGCCGACCAGGCCTTCACCTTCACCGACTGGACCGCCGAGATGAAGGCCAAGGCCTCCATCTGTATCTCGGAAGACGCCACGCTCATCGAGTCGCTCGAAATCGCCAAGTCGCGCATGCAGATCATGATCGACAAGGGCATGGACAATGCCGGCCAGACCCTCAAGGGCCTGATCGCCAAGGCCGATCGCCGCATCGCTGAGATCCGCTCGGGCGAAAAGCCCGCGCTCACCCCCGATGCCAATGCCAAATACTTCGCCGAAGTCGTGGTCGATCTCGACCTGATCGACGAGCCGATGATTGCCGACCCCGACGTCAACAATTCCGACGTCTCCCGCCGCTACACCCACGACACCATCCGCCCCGTTTCCTACTACGGCGGCACCAAGAAGGTTGACCTGGGCTTCGTCGGCTCCTGCATGGTCCACAAGGGCGACATGAAGATCGTCGCCCAGATGCTCAAGAACCTCGAGAAGGACACCGGCAAGGTCGAGTTCAAGGCACCACTGGTCGTGGCCGCCCCGACCTACAACATCATCGACGAGCTCAAGGCCGAAGGCGACTGGGAAATCCTGCAGCGCTATTCGGGCTTTGAATTCGACGACCTGGCGCCCAAGACCGCCAATCGCACCGAATACGAGAACATCCTCTATCTGGAGCGCCCTGGCTGCAATCTCTGCATGGGCAACCAGGAAAAGGCCGAAAAGGGCGACACCGTCCTCGCCACCTCGACTCGCCTCTTCCAGGGCCGCGTCGTTGAAGACACCGCCGAAAAGAAGGGCGAGTCCCTTCTCGCCTCGACCCCGGTTGTCGTTCTCTCCGCCATCCTGGGCCGCACCCCGAGTGCAGACGAATACAAGTCGGCCGTCGAAGGCATCGACCTGACCAAATTCGCCCCGCCCACCAGCAACAACCCGCTGGATTCCAAGTCGGTCCACTTCTAGGCGAAGTCCCATCCCAATGAAAAAGGGGCACCCACCGGGTGCCCCTTTTGCGTTCAGTACAATTCGCTGAACACCTGTCCGGCGCCACGCCGCGCCAGCAGCGCCGCCGCATCGGCCACCATGGCCGCCGAACCACAGAGATAGAATTCCTCTTCGGCCAGCGCGCCATCATGCAGGGCCAGCACATCCGTCACCCGTCCGGCAAAAGCCTGCGGAGCCTTTCCCGCCTCGCCTTCACCGTCAAGGCACAGCACCACGTTACCCGGCAGGCTCGTGGCCCCGACGGTGATATCGTCAGCCTTGCTGCGACAGCCAAAATACAGCGTGGCCTCTTCCAGCCTGCCCTCGCGCGCCAACTGCTGGAACATCGGTAGGAAAGGCACCAGCCCCGTCCCCGTCGCGACAAACACCTTGCGCCGCCCGCTGTCACCGAGCGTAAACCGCCCCATCGGCCCTTCGATCATTGTGCTGGTGCCCAGCGGCGCTTCCGCCGCAAAGCGCGAGCCCAGCCCACCTGTCCGCGTGCTGATCAGGAAGGTGATGCGCCGCCCCTCCAGTGCTGCGATCGAATAGTCGCGCCATTCGAAATCCGCGACCCGGATGCGGGCAAACTGCCCCGGCGCAAAGCGCTGCATATCACGATCGAGCTCGAACTCGAGCCGATAGATATTGCCGGTCAGCGCCTTGCGCCCGGTGAGCACTGCATGCGCCTTGCCCTCCGGCAGAGCCGCCACCGCGCCCGCCGGCACCGGCAGGCCCCGCTTCAGCGCCGCATCGATGCGCGGAAATCCGTCTGACCCCAACACCTGGCAGGCCGCGCCCACCCCGCCCATCAGCGCCCCGACAATGCCCAGGCACCCCGCATCCGCCCCTGACAGGAACAGCCCCTTCACCGGCGTCCGCGGCCCCAAAGGCTCCGATCGATAACGCTCGGGCGTCGCTGGCATCCCGAAAATCCGCCCATGCGGATGCTGGCTATAATGCTCCACCGTCAGCGGCGACCCCACTTCGGCATAGGCCACCAGATCCCGCAGTCCCGGCACCGCCTTGTCGGCCATCGCCAGCATGCCTTCAGCCATGCGGTCCTTGAGTGCCAGATAATCGGCGCCGCGTGCGCCCTTGCGCGTTCCCTGCCAGAGCTCGAAAGCGTCGGTTTCCACAAAGCCCATGACTTCGGCCGTCGGCACATGCTCGTCGCCGCTCTTCATCGACGGAAAGGTGAGGTAGAGCCGTGTCGGCTGCCCGTTCAGCATGCCCTCCGTCATCCCCGCCAGATCGTCATGCGCATAGTCGGCATTGATCCAGTGGTTCTCACCCTTGACGCCGAGCACTGCTGCCGAACTCTTGAGCCGCAGATAGAGAATGACCGCACTGAGCCGCGCATGCCGGCCCGAGCCCAGCGCCTTGATCAATCCACGCTGCCGTGCCGTCAACAGTCCCACTGGGCCGGTAACCGGCAACAGTCGCTCATAGGTGATCGGCGCTCCCGCATTGGAAATAACCACCGGCGACCGATAGATCACTTCACGCGGCATGGCCCCGCGATGATCGAGGACGCGCACGCCCACGACCTGGCCTCGCTCGACCAGGATTTCCTTGACCTCCTGCCCAACCCGAACCGCACCACCGGACCGCTCGATACCGATCTCGAATGTGCGCGAAATCCGGGTCGCACCACCCTCGGGATACCAGCCACCCCGCAGATAATGCGCCACGATCTCCGCATGGATGGCAAAGGCGCTCTGCCGCGGCGGGACGCCATAATCCATCCATTGCGACGCCAACAGGGCCCGCAGCTTGGGCGACCGCACCATTTTCGCCAATACCGCTGCTGTGGTTTGCTTGGCCCTGCGTCCCGTCAGCCGCTGCAGCAGTGCCAGTAGCGGCTCCACTGCCCTTGGCATCATGGCCCGCTTGAAGCCCAGCGTCGACCACTCCACGGCCTTGCGTACTTCGGCAAAATATCGGTCGATCGCCGCTTCCTCCTGGGGGAACAACTGCACCAGACGGTCGCGATAGGCTTTCGGATCGGACGGTACCGGCAGATGCAGGTCCGGGTAGTGGAAATGCTCGAAGTCCTCGGTCATGCGGCGCCATTGCAGGGCGCCACCCGAGAGATAGTCGAAATAGAGCCGCGCTTCGTCCCCGGGCGCGACGTCACCGACATAATGCAGCCCCACGTCCCAGCTCGCCCCATCGCGGCGAAAGGCATGGGTAAAACCACCCGGCTCGGTGTGCTGCTCCAGCACGAATACCCGTCGCCCATCGACCCCGGCCAGCAGTCCCGCCGCAGCCAACCCGCCAACACCCGATCCGATGACCACCACATCGGCATTGATCACGTCTGCAATCCTGTCCATCTCGAAACTCCATAACTAGACACTGTCTAGTCAGGAGCTACGCCCCATACTTGACAGCGTCAAGTCCATGCGACAATCTGCGCTTATGTCAGCTTCCAAGTCCTCCAGAGCCGCCGCGCAATCGACTGCACCCCTGCGCCAACAGATCCTCATCACTGCCCGCGCCCTGCTCAACGATCAGGGCGCTGCGGCACTCAGCATGCGCGAAGTGGCCCGCCGCGCCGAGGTGACCCACCAGGCGCCCTACCATCACTTCGGCGACCGCGAGACCATCCTGGCCGAACTCGTCACCCTGGGTTTCGATGAATTGGCCGAGCGCCTGGCGGGAAGCACGGACATGGCCACCCGCGATGGCGCCGAAACCGCGGCCGAAGCCGCCGGCGCGGCATACATCGGCTTCGCCCTCGCCAATCCGGGTCTCTTTCGGCTGATGTTCAACCCCGATCTATGGGATGCCGCCCGCTTCCCCGCTGCCGTCGCCGCCAGTGTCAAGGCCCGCAGCGAGCTGGACCGCCTCGTTCATCTCGTGCACGGAACCGACGCCGAGGCCGAGCTGCAGGACATCTATTGGGCCCATGTGCATGGCCTCGCCGCCCTGCTGCTCGATGGCCCCCTCGGTCAGGACCACCCCACCGACGCGGCCCGTCAGGCCCACGCGAAGCGCGTTGGCCGCCGCTTTGCGCAATTGCTCATGCGCTCACCCTGAGAGCAGACTAGAACCGGATTCCGGCTCCCACCTTGCCCGACACCGATCGCAGGCCCTGGCTATCGAGTCCCAACTCGCTTCCCAGCGAAAACCGCCAGTCGCCCAGCCCCAGCACCTCCGCGCCAAGACCCAGCGTGCCGAACACGCCCTCCTGGCCATCGGTCATCATCAGTCCAAGCCGGAGATCGCCATACGGAGACAGGGTCAGCCCATCCGCCCAATCCAGGCTATAGTCGAGCCGCAGCCCACCGGAGAGCCGCAATTGCTCGGTAGCAAAGCCCTCCACCAGCGCAACCGCACCCGACCCGTCGGTCACGGCATACCCGCCCATCTCCTCACGGAGATAGAATAACGTCGCCGAAGGCCGCAGCGCCAGAACCTCCGACAGCCCGACATCCCCCTCCAGCCGCGCCTTGACCAGCAGGCGTTGCGTTTCGAAATCGCCGCCGAAGGCACCGCTGTCTGCCCGGTTCCAGCTCTGCCCGTAGTAGACGCTGGCATCGAGGAACAATCCCTCCGTCAGTTCAGCCGACAGATAGGGCCCGACCAGCACCCCCCTCCCCTCGACCGCGCTGATATCGGTCAGATCCTCCATCCAGTCGCTATGCAGCGCCACACCCACCATCAGGTTCTGGTCCACCATCACATCCGCCCCGACCGAGGCCAGCGCGAAACTGCCCCAACTGTCGTCACCGTCCTGGTTGCGCACATGCAGCGTCGCCGTCCCGTCGATCCAGAAATTGAGCCCCGATGTGTCCACCGCCATCGCCCGGTCCATGGCCTGGAAGGCCTGAAGCTCAAGCGTGCTGCCGGCAAAGTTCAGCGTCGCGCTGTTCCCGCCCGCCGTAGCGGATACGCTGCCCGGCGCCGCGCCCGATCCCATGCTCCGCCGATCCCGAATCCCCGGCTCGCTGATTGCCCCCGACAGCAGGCCCGACCGCGTCGTCACGAAATCCTGCGAGAGCTGCGAAAAGGTTTCCGAGATCGCGTCGAGGTCGACCTCGGCCTCCACGATGAAGGTTATAGTCCCCCTGTTGGACTTGCCCAACTGGCTCTTCAGCTCGAATCCCAGCTTTGCTTCGCCGACGAAGCCCGGCGCCGGCGTATAGTACATGCAAGCGCTCACCTGGCCCGGCATGGCCATGCAATCGTATCTGAACCCGACGGTGCCTGCCTCGTTGGGCGTAGCCCAGAAATACTCGGCGTAGTTAAACGGCCCCCCCGTGGCTCCCGCCGCGAGATCGAAGAGCACAGTTGGCGATCCGGAAGGCACGATAATGGTTTTATCCTGCACGGTCACCGCGCGCGGCACAACCCGCAGATCCACCGTGGCTGATCCGCTTCGCCCCTGGCTGTCCGACGCATAGATGTCAAGACTTCGCGCATAACCCGACGATGCTCCCGCGGGCGTTCCGCTCAATTGACCCGATGCGCTCAGCGTCAGGCCCAGGGGCAGGCTGTCGATGGTCCCATAGGTGACCGAGCCGGCTCCCCCCGCCGCCGCGAACTGCACCGAATAGGCCTCGCCTGCCATGGCCTCCGGCAAAGACCCCTGCGGCGTCACGGCCAACTCGCTGCCGATGGGCACGATGGGGCCGGCCTCGGCCACCGCACCGACGCCTGCCGCGTTATGCGCCGTGACGATGATCGTGTAGGGCGTGCCATTGGTCAGGCCGCCAACGGTAATCGGGCTGGAGGCACCCGTTTGGAGGTGATAGCCGGGCGACGCAAGGACGGTATATTCCGTCACCGCCGCGCCGCCATTATCCACCGGCGGAAGGAACTGCACCTCCACCTTCTGGTCACCCGCCTTCAGACCCGTAATGGAAGGCGCGATCGGTACCCCACTGGGGGTGACCGCGGCCGAACGAGCAGAGTAGTCACCGACAAAAATGCCGTTGAATGCCGCAACCTCGAATGTATACGACCGACCATTGGTCAAGCCGGTGACGGTGATCGGGCTTTGTGCCCTAGACAATGTTTGAAAGCTGCCATCAGGACTGACAACAAATACGTAATAGCTTGAGATCGCGCTTCCACCGTCGTCCGCCGGCGTCGTGAAGTCCACCGTGACCTCCCCATCGCCGGGGGTCGCTGAAGTGATTGTCGGTGCGGACGGTCGGCCGATCAAAACTATCGGCCCTACACGGTTGGACTCCAGGCTCGTGCCGATGGCATTGGTCGCGGTCATCGTGAAGCTATAGGCGACCCCATTGGTAAGTCCAGCGACCATGATCGGACTGAATGATCCTGTACCCGTCTTGCCTTCAGGATACGACGTCACCGTATAATGGGTTATCTGCGAGCCACCATCGTGGGAAGATGGCGTGAACTCTACGGCGATCTGTCTGTTTCCCGCAGCAGCCAGTTGATTGATGTGGGGCGCGTTTGGCGCAGTCAGTTGCGGCAGCACGGTGATATCGACACCGGCAATGGCGCTACTGCCCGCTTCGTCCGTGACGCGGACGAAAAGGCTCCACTCACCCTCGACCGTGATCGTGCCGCTGAGTTCTCCTGTCGCGGCATCAAGACGAAGCGTTGGCGGCGGGCTGGTGACGAAATCCCAGGTTGGCGCGCCGCTATTGCCGCTGACTGAGAACGAGATGTTATACGGCTGGCCGGCTATGGCATCTGGCAGTCTGCCTGTGGGCGTAATGACCAGAGGCGCCTTTGGCGTCACCGGCCCTGACGCCGCCGAAGCCAGAGAAGCGCCGATGGCATTGTTGGCAACCGCCGTGAACGTATAGGCCTGCCCATTGGTCAGCCCCCCAACCGTTATCGGGCTCGACGCTCCGGTGGCGCTGATATTGTCGGGACTGGACGTCACCGTGTAGCTGGTGATTGGCTCCCCGCCATTATCGACTGGCGGGTTGAACGACACTGTGGCTTCAGCGTCACCGGCAGAAACACTGGAAATTGTTGGTGGGGCCGGCGCTTGTGGGACGGCGACGCTGTGGGAGGTTCCCGACATGAAATGATCTACGAGCCGGTTGCCTGCCGCATCGGGCACACCCGAGACGATATACAGTTCAATCGTCCCCTTGCCAGAAAGGCCGTCGATGTGGACGGTGTAGGCGTCAGCGCCCCCAGTCCAGCTGATTGCACCATGTTTGACAGTGCCGGTACCCCTGACGCTTAGCCAGCCGCCGCTCGCCACAACAGGTTCGGAAAACCTTACATTGAAGGTGACACTACTGTCCGTCGGCAGCGCACCGCCAATGGGTTCGACCGAAAGAACAGTCGGCGCAATACCGTCTATGCGAACACCTGCCGTGCTCGGCACCGCATTCAGCGTCAACTTGGCATCGTGAGTGTCTGCCATATTGCGGATAGAACCACCAACGACCTCTAGGTCCGGGCCGACCTCGATGCCATCATGATCCTGATCCCCTTCTTGGACGAAATAGTAAAAGACTAGGTCTCTTGTATCGCTTTCCGTCCGGTAGCTTGCATGGCGCGTCACCCCCCCTATCGTCAGCGCGATCTGCGGCGTGCCGCTGACCGCGACATCTTGGTCAAAACGAACTTCGAACCGAAGCACCGCGCCAACGGCATGAGTGCCATTGTTTGGCACGCTCACCGACTCCACAACGGGTGGCGCGTCGATGGCATTGAATCCACCCGGCAGCAACGCCCTGCCTGAGCCACCGGAGAGCTCTACAATCTGCATGCCTTCGGACATGGGCGGCGTCGTCATGCTGACCGACGTGGCGCTATGTACTTGAAGACTTCGGGCGGATCTCCCTCCGAAAGTGACCAGGTAGGTTTCACTCAGCCCAGTCCCCGTCAGCGTCACCCGCGTACCACCGGCCACAGGACCCGAAGTGGGCGAAATGCCACTCAATGTCGGTGCTACAACCGGACTGGTGCAGTAGATTTTCGCCGTGAGCGAATTCCCGGTTTCGCCTGACGGATTATCCACCGACCACATCACGTCCAGGCCCCGCGCCGGATTGTCAGCTTGGGTCACTGTGTGGGTGCCGATGGCATTCGTAACGTTCCCCTGATCCGCGCTCGAATAGAACAGCAGGTCGTTCGCACCGTTCATGGTAATCTGAAATATGACAAAGTTTGATCCGCTGGCCGTGCCCGTGGTCGAAAACGCCCATATCAGTGTTTCACCGCTGGCGAGCGCTCCGTGATTGATGATCTCCTGCTCAAGTTCGTCACCTGCCGGAGCAATGGTCCGCCCCGCGCCCCAGAAATCATTGATCTCGCTACACGCCTGCGACATCGCCAGCGCCGCCGTGCTCATGCCCGACAACGCCACGACAACCAGCACCACGACCCGGGCGAGTCGCGCGCAAAGACCGAAAATATTGGTCACTCTGAAAACCTTGGTCCGCAAAAAACAAAAATGCAGCTGAAATAACACCGGACGACGCGACGCCCTCGGCAAAATCTAGCCGATCGCCAAAACCCTGTCTGTCGGGCGGGAACCTACAAACCTGCTGCCATGCCCTGTCAGCAGGGGCTGTTCCCTCTCCGTTCGTGAACCGTTAAGGTGGTGGGAACATTGCATTCCCGCGTCTCGTTCCCCATTTGAGTCGCATCCCCGCACCCAGGTATCCCCATGGCCGACAAGTCCGCACGCCCCGGCAAAGCCGAATTCTCCATCGACGATTTTCTCGGCGAGATCGAGAAGGCCGAGGACATCGCGGCCAGCAAGCCGCTCTATGCCGAGCGCATGAAGAACAAGCGCGCCCTCGACCGCGCCGACCAGAAAGCCGCTGCCGACGCTGCTGCTGCCGAGGAAAAGGCCAAGAAGACCCCGCTGGAAAAGCGTCGCACCACCAAGTCCAACAACGACACCGTCACCGGCATGTCGAAAAAGGCCCCGAAATCCAAGGCCAATTCCGTCGAGCGCGTCGACTTCTCCGGCATGGGCGAAGCCCCGCAGGCCGGCTTCGGCCACATGCCGTCAGCCGCCGCGACGCGTAGCGCGCAAAACGAAAAAAGCTTGATCGCCCGCGCCGCCGCAGCCGATCCCGAAGCCCAGGCCAAGCTCCGAGAAGCCCTCGATGCCTCGGTGAAGAAGAACAAGGCCCGCAACAACGAGGACGTTTCCAACGCCACCACGGTCGGCGTCACCGCCACGGTGAAGGCCCTCGAACAGATCATCCTGCATGGCCGCAAGGAAGTGGAGGGCTCTTCCCCCTGGGTGCCGCACAAGGGCCAGAACCGCCTCGAAAAGCGTGCCCCGCGAAAACCCTTCCGCATGACCACCGACAAGACCCCCGCCGGCGACCAGCCCACGGCCATTGCCGAGCTGGTGGAGGGCATCAACAATGGCGAGACCGACCAGGTCCTGCTCGGCGTCACCGGCTCGGGCAAGACCTTCACCGCCGCCCAGGTCATCGCCGCCACCAATCGCCCCGCGCTGATCCTCGCCCCCAACAAGACGCTGGCCGCCCAGCTCTATGGCGAGTTCAAGACCTTCTTCCCCGACAATGCCGTGGAATATTTCGTCTCCTATTACGATTACTATCAGCCCGAGGCCTATGTCCCGCGCACCGATACCTATATCGAGAAGGAATCCACCATCAACGAGCAGATCGACCGCATGCGCCACTCGGCCACGCGCGCGATCCTCGAACGCGACGACGTCATCATCGTCGCCTCCGTCTCCTGCATCTATGGTATCGGCTCGGTGGAAGACTACACCGCCATGACCATCGACGTGCAGAAGGGCGAAAAGATCGACCAGCGCCAGCTGCTCGCCAAGCTCGTCGCCCTGCAATACAAGCGCGGCGACACCGGCTTCGTGCGCGGCACGTTCCGCGTCCGCGGCGATACGGTGGAAATCTTCCCCGCCCACTATGAAGCCGCCGCCTGGCGCGTCTCGCTCTTCGGCAACGAGATCGAGTCCATCGTCGAATTCGACCCGCTGACCGGCAAGAAATCGGCCGACCTCACCTTCATCCGCGTCTTCGCCAATTCCCACCACGTGACGCCGCGCACCACGATGAACCAGGCCATCAAGCTGATCCGCGCCGAGCTCGCCGCGCGCCTCCAGGAACTCAATGGCGCCGGCCGCTTCCTCGAAGCCCAGCGCCTCGAACAGCGCAGCCTCTTCGATCTGGAAATGATGGAAGCCACCGGCTCCTGCGCCGGCATCGAGAACTATTCCCGCTACTTCTCCGGCCGCAAGCCGGGTGAGCCACCACCGACCCTGTTCGAATATCTCCCCGACAATGCCCTGGTCTTTGTCGACGAGAGCCACGTCACCATCGGCCAGCTCGGCGCCATGTATCGCGGCGACCTGCGCCGCAAGGCGACCCTGGCAGAATATGGCTTCCGCCTGCCGAGCTGCATGGACAATCGCCCCCTCCGCTTCGAGGAGTGGAACGCCATGCGCCCGCAGTCGGTCTATGTCTCGGCCACGCCCGGCTCCTGGGAGATGGACCAGACCGGCGGCGTCTTCGCCGAACAGGTCATCCGCCCCACCGGCCTCATCGATCCCCCGGTCGAAATCCGCCCGGCCAAGGCCCAGGTCGATGACGTTGTCGACGAAATCCGCCAGACCAACAAGAAGGGCTACCGGACCCTCCTCACCGTCCTCACCAAGAAAATGGCCGAGGACCTCACCGAATATCTGCACGAACAGGGCATTCGCGTCCGCTACATGCATTCCGATGTCGACACCATCGAGCGCATCGAGATCATCCGCGACCTCCGCCTCGGTGCCTTCGACGTCCTCGTCGGCATCAACCTGCTGCGCGAAGGCCTCGACATTCCCGAATGCGGCCTCGTCGCCATTCTCGACGCCGACAAGGAAGGCTTCCTGCGCTCGGAAACCTCACTGATCCAGACCATCGGCCGCGCCGCGCGTAACGTCGACGGCAAGGTCGTGCTCTATGCCGACAAGATCACCGGCTCCATGGAACGCGCCATGGCCGAAACCAACCGCCGCCGCGAAAAGCAGGAAGCCTACAACCTCGCCAACGGCATCACGCCCCAGTCGGTCCGCTCCAACATCCACGACATCGTGGACAGTGTCTACGAGCAGGACCACGTCACCGTCAGCATCGGCAAGGGCCGCGACGGCAAGGAACAGGTCCAGGTCGGCGCCAACCTCGCAGCCGTCATCAAGGACATCGAAACCCAGATGCGCGAGGCGGCCACGAATCTGGAATTCGAGAAGGCGGCAAGGCTCAGGGACGAGGTCAAACGACTTAGGGAGATGGAACTGGATACTTTGGAAGGCGAGGTCTCGTAGCACGCCCCAACCTTCTCCCCTTGCGGGAGAAGGTGCCCGAAGGGCGGATGAGGGGACTGCTTGCCGCGCGTTACTTCAGTAGCCCTTAATTTGAGGCGGGAGCGCAATGATCTTCGAACCACGAGGGGGACCCATACGATCTTCCTACGCGGTCTGTCCCTCCCCCTATCAGGGAGAGGTTAGGAGGGGGTATCCTCTTCGCAAAAGGTGCCAGCCCACCTAATGTCCGTCACCCTCAGTTCGATCTAAAGGCTCGGCACTCCACAGACTACCGTGGCCACCCGCACGCTGGGCTCGTTCCATGAGGGAGAAGCAGAAGGCCAAGCATGCAGATGGGAGTAGGAAAGACCTGCGGTGACTTTCAATTCAGTAAGTTAAGAAAATCCCTGCATATAAAACCAATTATGTCTCTATTACTCGGAGCGCTTGGGAAGGTAGCATCAATTGTCGAAGACGAAAAAGGAGTGGATACTTTTCGAGAAAGAGACAAAACGCAAATTTTCGGCAGCAACATGGGTGCCACTGCGCGCGTCAAAGACCGACGAGAATGGGCTCGACGTCAAAGAAATAGGCTATATTTCAGATAAATTCGCATGCGGGTCATCTGCAATAAGGCCCGAACACCTACAGACCGGAGACAAGTTAGACTGGCACGACAATGGTATCGGCCACAACGTTGGTCCTTATGCATACGAAGACGGATACTACTCACCTATCGATGAACGGCAATACAACGACAGGGACCCTATCGGAGTCGAATTGGTTTTGGAGCATCCTCAACCCGTCGTAGGGGGCATGCAGTGGATACTAAACCCCGACTTAGTTGTTGCCCTTAGCCTCATTAAAGAGGGCAATCAGTGGCTGCGCCCGGAGGAAGATTTCGCGGTTGTCGCGCGCGAGGAGTTCACCAACGATGGCCGTCCTCGTATAATTGAGATCAAGAGAGAGTTTTTAGTCGACTACTTGGCTGCGAGAAATCTCACCCTTCGGCTTTCATATTACCGGCAACGCATCGAAAATGTGCTGGATTTGGCTAACTCCGCTTATGAGGGCATTGAGGAAGTCGCGGTCGAACGCGACGACGGACGTTTCGAACTTCGAGTCAGAACCCTCGACTCTGTTTGGGGCGGCGGTTGGGCTGTCTTCCGCATGTGGCGAACCGACGTCGACGAAGACGACGACGCACCAGTGATGGGGCCCGAAAATAATGAAAACGTTGGCTCCGAGTCGTCTCGAGGCGAACGCAGTGGTTACATTGGCACTCGTTTAGAGGGAGAATTTTGGGCGAATGAATGGATCGAACACAACGGAGTTAGCGTCCGTGTAAGAGGTGATGATCCGGAAGGCCTTCCTGATTTCATCGTCGGCACCAATGGTGAACGTATGCCATCAAGTGATCTCAACAATGAGGACGTTGGGCGATGGCTGTGGTTTAGACCGAACATAGCAAATGAACTTCTCAATCGAAGGGGATTTAGTCTCGATTGGTTTACAGCCGACACGGGAGGTATCAAGTCAACGTCAGGGTACGTTACTCACTCCGGCCTGAACTCTTCAGATTTGGTGACAGTATACGCAAGCGACATTGCTAGACTCGCGCCGTGGGAGCAACGCGTTTGGGCGGCAAACAATGTTGCACCGGAAGGGAAAGTCTCGCTGGAGCTTCTTGCAGCTCAAGTGAAAGCCAGTCCCGCAGATACCATTGCTCCAGAAACAAAATTGGCTAGGACGCTAACGGCTTTCGGACACGGCTTCGCCGATCGATATGGCGTAAACCTATTTACTCATGACATCGATGAAAAAGCGGTGCAGCAGAGGATAGCAAGGTTTGCCTCGGTGGATCATGCATCCTTACTCACTCTCGCCAAGGAACTAATTCGCATCTTTGCTGATCGCATCAACGTTCAAGGCCTCAGGAGCCTATCTACACACAAGGACAGGGATCACCTTGGTTCAATTAAGCTCCTACAAAGTCTAGTTTCCGACAAGCTTGGCGAGGATCAGGCACGACTAATTTTTAGTGCCATTGCCGGCACCTATGACATGCGTGTAGGCGATGCACATCCTACAAGCTCTAAAATCGGAGACGCACTAAGACTTGCAGGGATCGATACGGAAAAGTCCTTCCTTAGGCAGGGTGAGCAACTCATCCACAACTTTGGGCGCTCGGTGTTTTGGGCTGCCAAGACATTACTGGACGAGAACAAGAACGACTGAAGCGATATCGTGCGCCACCCGCTCCAAAACCCGCCTTATCCGCAAACCGTCATTTAGAGCACCCAGCACTATCCTTAGTTCCGAGTCTCAACCGCTTGACTGGTGAGAGCGTCGGGAACGGCTACTAGCCCCTGCTGGAGTCCTGAGGTTATAGTCAACCGCGCACAACGCCGGTCGCTTCTCACCGCCGTGCCCGTCTCCACCCCCGCCTGCCGCGCTTCCGCTTCGCTGCAGAACCAACGCTCCCCATACTCCGGGCGGATCACCGTCTCGGCGTAAAACATCTGGCCGGACACATGGTAGATGTGTTCGCCGCTGTTCACGCTGACTTTGCCCCTTGTATTGCAACCACGCGCCATGGAGGCCACCGGCGATCCCGGTGCGCCCACCATCTGTACGCCGCCGACCACGGGCGCGCCCAACAGCCCGGCAATCCCCATTTGCGCCAGCAACGACCCTGCCATGACACACCGTTCCATCACAGCTAGCGCGCGGGTCGAGCCGTTCAGCAATTTCCAATCCCGCGCCAGGCTCAACGCCTGCCCAATGCGCCTCTGAAAATTCGGGAGATTTCGTGCTTAGCTCGTGTGGCAAGCGGGAACGCAGAACGCGCAACCATTGCTCTGCGGATAGATGATCTTGGCGGCCCGCACCGCCGAAGAACAGGTCTCGTGATAACCTACATCGCGCGTGCTCTGTGCCTGGCCCAGCCAGTAGCAGCCCAGCTTGTGCACCTCATGGTCGCCATTGGCCTGCGCATTGTTGTTCACATAATAGCGGTCGCTCATCTCATCCTCCCAAGCATCCCGCCACTCCACACGAGTCGCGCCCGCCGCACCTCAGCATCCGCCCCTACGCATCATTGCGGACCCGGCCCCTCAGTTGGATCACCCCACCCGCAAAAATATCCCGCGCAACCTCCACCCGCGCCAGCCATTCACCCTGCCCCACAAGCAGGAGCCATGGCAAAATGACCAAGCAACAAGACCACTCCGACAAGACACCCGCCGAAGTTCAGGACCGCATCTGGGAACTGGCCAAGGATATCGACATCTGCATGTTCACCACCTGGGACGGTGAGCGCCAGCGCTCGCGGCCGCTGTCGGCCCGCGTCTATCGCGATCGTCACGCCATCTATTTCCTGGTCGACGTCGAGGGCGAAAAGAACGCCCAGATCGAGAAATTCCCCTTCGTCTCCGCCGCCTGGGTCAATTCCGGCGGGCACAAATATGCCGTCATGTCCGGCCCGGCGAAAATCAGCAATGACCGCGCCCTGATCGCAGAACTCTGGACCGATTTCGACAAGGCCTGGTGGGACGACGAAAACGACCCCGCCATTCGCGTCATCACCCTCGCCCCCGAGGATGGCGAGCTCTGGGACAGCCCCAATCGCGCCGTGGCCTTCGCCAAGATGGCCGTCGCCGCCGTCACCGGCAATGCCCCCGATTTCGGCGACAATGCCAAGGTCAATCTCTAGCCCTTCGCACGCGGCGCGCCGCCTCCGGGCCGGTCCCGGAGGCGTTGACGCGCCCCGGAAACCGTCAGCCGCATTCAGATTTCCTGCTTGGCCACCAGCAGCTTGGCGCGTGTGCCGCCAGAAACTTGTCCCCCTCCCGAAAATCCCTCGCATAATCGTCGCATCCACCCGGGATACAGGCGGCGCTGCAGCGACCAGTGGCCGGGATGGGGGCCGAACGTGGGAGCCAGATCGTAGCTCGCCGCGCGTAGAGGATCGGGCCTGTTGTCCTGCGAGCGTTAGGCGGCCGCCCGATACCCTGCGTAAAATTGGTCACCCCGAGACGGTCTTCGTCTCACTTTACTTACTCAGAGGCGAAAACCGTCTTGGGGTCCGCTTGTTTCATCTGAAAACCGCGCTCCAGGCGGCACTTCCGCACGCGCCGAGAGCAGATTGCGCCGCTGCATCCACGTCGGGGAAGGAAGGCCACGGGCGGGGGCTGGTCGGCACGCCTTGAAACCGCCGCCGGGCCGGCGCATTACACGTCCAACCCCCGGAGTCGCCATGCGCCGCCCAGCTCTTGCCGCCATCAGCCTTGCCGCCGCCATCCTGACCATTGCCACAATGCCCGCCGCCGCCATGACCATCACGGCGCGTGTCTCGGGCGGCAATATTCCCGTCCATGCCGGGCCGCACGATCGCTACGAGATCGTCGGTCGCGTGGCCGATGGCACGGAAATCCCTATCGACGAATGCACTCAGGTCGACAAGGAATCCCGCTTCGGCACATTCGGCGATGCCGGCTACCCGCTCTGGGGCCGCAGCGCCACCCAATGGTGCCACATCCCCGACACCGGCTGGGTCATGCGCGACTACCTGGTCGGCCGCGGCCTGGTCAACGTCACCCCGCCGGACTTTGATGGGCCGGGGTGGTGACTACAGCCAACCACTGAGTTCGCGACGCACCAGGTTTTCGATCATGTCCATGCCGGAGGGGCTGGCATTGAGGCAGGGGATATAGGCGAATTTCTCGCCGCCGGCCTCCATGAAGGTCTCGCGACCCTGCATGTCGATTTCTTCCAGCGTCTCGATACAGTCGGCTGAAAAGGCCGGCGCCAGGATCGCCACCTTCTTGTGGCCCTTGCCGGGCAGCTCGCCCAGCGTCGTATCTGTTGCCGGCCCTAGCCATTCGGTCGGCCCGAACCGGCTCTGGAAACTGACGATCAGCTTGCTCTCGTCCCAGCCCAGATACTCGCGCACCAGCCGCGTGGTCTTGAGGCACTGGCAATAATAGGGATCGCCCTTCTTGAGGTAGCTCACCGGCATGCCATGATAGCTGGTGATCACCACATCGGGCACGAAATCCAGCGCCGCCACGCCATCGCGGATCGAATTGGCCAGCACCTCGACATATTTCGGATCGTCGAAATAGGCCGGTGCCGTCCGGATCGCCGGCTGCCAGCGCATCAGTTTCAGCGCATCGAACGCCTTGTCATTGGCCGTCGCCGTCGTCGTCGCCGAATATTGCGGATAGAGCGGCACCAGCAAGATCTTCTGGCACCCCGCCTTCTGCAGCTTCTCCAGAACCCTCTGCGTCGACGGATTGCCATAGCGCATCGCATATTCGACCATCACCTGGTCGTCACCCGCCATGCGCTGCGCCAAGGCCTCGGCCTGGTCGCGGGTGATCGTGCGCAGCGGGCTCTCGTTCTTCTCGCGGTTCCAGATCTGGTCATAACCATGCCCGCTCTTCTGCGGCCGGAAGGTCAGGATCCCCAGGTTCAGGATCGGCCACCACAGCCATTTCGGCGTCTCGATGACGCGTGGATCGCTGAGGAATTCCTTCAGATATCGCCGCACATTCCAGTAGTCGGTGCCATCGGGTGTACCGAGATTGAGCAGCACGACGCCGATCTTGGGCGATTTGACGACAGGGTGATCGGCAGGTTTGGTCGGGGACATGGCACGCCAGTTTGGAGGGATTCTAGGCTTGGCCGCACCATAGCCGCATCGCCACCATCTGCAAGGCGGCGATGCGCCGCGCCGATTTCGCTGATCTAGATGCTCGCGATCAAAAACAGCACACCGAAACAGAGTACGGCGATCGCCCCCAAAAGCTCCATCCACCACACCACGGCATGGGTCACCGGATTGTCTGCACCACCGACGCGCTTGGCGAGGCCCTTGGCCGTCACCGCGATCGTCGCCAGCAGCGCCACGGTAATCGCCGTGCCCAGCCCCATCAGCAGCACGGCACTTATCCCCGCCACCATCAGACCCTGCGATAATGCAAACACCAGCACCACCAGTGCACCCGAACAGGGCCGCAAGCCCACAGCCAGGACCACACCGATTTGCTCGCGCCAACTGCTTCCCGTCACCTCCGGTCCGACGATATGCGCGTGCCCGTCATGATCATGCGCATCATGGTCATGATGATGGTGGCCATGATCATGCCCGTGGTGCCCATGATCATGCCCCGCATCCCCATGCAGATGCGCATGCGCTTTTTCGGCCATGTCGTTGTGGTCGTGGTGATGGTGGCCCCAGCCAAAAATCTTCCGCGCCACCAGCCAGAGGCCCAGCAATACGACCAACCCATAGGAGGCAATGCCGATCCAGTTCGCAACATCGCTCAGCGCAATGCTGGTCAGGCCCAGCACCCCGGCAGCAATCGAGACGAAGACAATCGCCACCAGCGATTGCAGCATGGCCGAGATCACACTCAGCGTCACGCCACGCCGCAGCTGCGTTTCATTGGCCAGCATGTAGGAAGAGATCACCACCTTGCCGTGCCCAGGCCCCGCAGCATGAAAAATCCCGTAGAGAAAGCTCAGCCCGCCCAGCACCCAGAAGGCGGTCCAGTCGGTACGCAAGGCGTCCAGCGACTGCGTCATCGCGCCATAAAAGGCGCGCTGCTGGTCCTGCAGCCAGCCGAAGAAGCCCGTGCGTGGCAGGTTGAGGCCCGGCTCTGGCGGCGGCCCGCCAAAGGGCAGCGAGGGTCGGGCCTCGGCGACCTGCGTCACCGCATCCAGGGCCGTTGCGGGCGCTGCAACAGGCGCAACGGCACCACCACCGCAGGTCACGGCGATCAGCCCCTGCGTGCCCCGCATCGCCGCAGCCAGATCGGGCGGCAGCTCCAGCACTTCCGGCCCCAGAGCATAAAGCCGCTCTTCAACTTCGGGCGACATCGGCTTTGGCGGCTCGACATTGGCCGTGCAATTGTCTGGCGCGTTCTCCAGCGTCACGCTGCCGGTTTCGGCAAAGCTGATCGCCACGTAATACTCGGGGTCATAGACCGCCAGCTCGAACCGTCCATCCACCGGCATCGGCTCGGTGGCATTGACCGTATAGGTCAGCACCACATGGCCGTCCTGGTAGGCCATGCGCTGGTCGCCGGCGGGCGTGAAATGCATCAGCGCATCGCCCTCACCCGCATAGGTATAGAAACCATAATCAGCCAGCCCGACCATGTTCTCGTCGGCCAGCTCCTGCATTTCATCGGAGCTGGTTTGGCCATCGCCATTGGTGTCCAACCCCTGGATCATCCAGGCCGAAAACGGCGTATCGAAGCTCCAGCTATGCCGCAGCGCGGTCACTGCGCCATTGGCGTCGAACACCACGGTCGCCTTGGCGTCGATCAGGATGTGCGGATGCGCCACGGCCGGCAGCGTCAGCCCCAGCAGACCCGCTGCGCAGGCAAACAGCCGCAATCCGAGATTGTAGGTGGTCACGTCTCGCCCCAGAATCGTCTAATGGATGGGATTGCGCTGGAACCACTCGACCAGATGATCGATCAGGGCCCGCACCTTCCCTGCCAGATGCCGGCGATGCGGGTAGACCGCTTGCAGCGTCTGGCCGGTTGGCAGAAAGTCGGCCAACACGGGAACGAGTTCGTTCTTCGCTATGGCCGGCTCGGCCAGATAGGACGGCAATACGACAAATCCGAGACCCATGATCGCTGCCATGCGCGCTGCAAGCGGCGAGTTGACCCGCAGCGGACCATTGATGGGCACCGATATGGTCTTGCCATCCTCGATGAAGCGCCAGTTGGATTGGCCTTGCAGGTTCACGTCGATGATGCAGGGCAGATGCCGCAGGTCATCGGGATGCTTGGGCATGCCATGCTGCTTCAGCAATTCGGGCGAAGCCCCGACCACCACATGCATGTCGGCAATCTTGCGGGCGATCAGCGAGGAGTCTGCCAAAGTCGAAATCCGCAGCGCCACATCCACACCCTCGTCGACCAGGTCGACATAGCGATCCTCGAGACGCAGATCGAGCGTCACCTTGGGATGCTTGCGCAGATAGTCGTAGATCGCCGGCGCCAGCGTGGACTCGCCGAAATTGCGCGGCGCCGACACCCGCAGCATGCCCCGTGGCTCCGCCGTCTGGTCGGTGATCGTCGCATCGAGATCATCGAGCTGCTGCAACAGCGAACTGGATTCCCGGTAATAGGCCTCGCCGGCTTCGGTCAGGCTCAGTTTGCGCGTGGTACGGTTCATCAGGCGCACCCCGAGATAGTCCTCGAGGTCGGTGACATATTTGCTGAGCAGCGCCTTGGACCGGCCATGCTGTCGTGCAGCGGCAGAAAATCCGCCTGCATCAAACACTTGAACGAAAGCACGTATCCGGGCAAGGTCTTGCGTCATGGGCGTTCCGTTCACGAGATCATCGTAATCAACGCATAACTCATCTGCATGAAGTGAACAATAACCGGCCTTCTCCCCTCCACGATTAACGATAGGATGGGATGGCCAATCGACGCGCCAGAGGAGTTCGGACTATTTTCCCGCCCATGTCCAGACCTTCATCCCGTTCAACGCTTTACCGGCTCATCGAAGCCGGGCAACTCGCCCACAAGGCGTTGCTGCAGCCTCTATTGGAACGGGGTCTCGAGCCGGGTGACGACGCCATCCTGTTCGAGCTTGGCCGCGCCGGCACAACCGAAATGGAATTGGCCGCAGAACTGGGCCTCAGCGAAGTGGCCCTGACCACCCGCCTCTCCAGGCTGCTCGATCGCGAACTGGTCACCCGCCAGGCTGTCGGCCCGGAACTGGCGCCCGGCGTCGCTCTCACTGAACGCGGCGTTCGCATTCGCAATAGTCTGGCCGATCACTGGACCCAGCTCGAAGACGCGCTGATGGGCGAATTAAAGCCCAAGCAACGCAAGAAACTCGGCGACCGTCTCAAGCGTTTCGTCGATCTGCTGCGCCTGTAGTGGAAAGCTGAATTAGCCATTCAGGTCCGGTTCATCCACGGAATGATTATCTCCGTGACACAGGCACTTGATGCCCAACAGGTGAAGGAGATCAACAATGGCTTTGAGCAAGAAACTCATTGCAGGTGGCTTGGCAGCCCTGACGCTTCTGGCGACGGTCGGCGCCGCAACTGCCGCCCCGGCCTATGTGACCAGCAATGTCAACGTCCGCTCGGGTCCGGGCACGGGCTATGCCATCGTCGACGCGCTGCGTCGCGGCGAACAGGTCGATGTGCAGCAGTGCCGCGGCAGCTGGTGCTATGTCGAAAAGCGCGGTCCAGATGGCTGGGTCTCGGCCAACTATCTGGAACGTGGCGGTCGCCCCGGCTGGGGTGATGACGACTATGGCTGGCAGCCAGCTCCGCCTCCGCCGCCCGTCTGGAACCCGCGTCCCCCGCGCCCGCCCGTCTGGGGCAACCCCTATCCGCCGCGTCCGCCCGTCTGGGGCAACCCGCGCCCGCCGCGCCCCTATCCGGTACCGGATAACGGCAGCAGCGTCTGCTTCAATGGTCCCAACGGTTACTTCTGCGTCGGCGACTAACACTATCAAGCGCCGCCCTGATCTTCAGGGCGGCGTTTTGCGTTCAGGCAACCCGGCAGGGTCTGGTTCGTTGTTCCACCAACCAGCAAAGGAGTTGCCCCATGGCCACTGCCGCCACCAGCACCGAAGACAAGAAGCCAGCCCGCACCGCCGCCCGTAAGCCGGCAGCCCCAAAGGCTGCCGCGAA
The DNA here is from genome assembly GCF_963517015.1 of uncultured Devosia sp. Classification (NCBI taxonomy): domain Bacteria; kingdom Pseudomonadati; phylum Pseudomonadota; class Alphaproteobacteria; order Hyphomicrobiales; family Devosiaceae; genus Devosia; species uncultured Devosia sp. The sequence continues at coordinate 1,628,629 of NZ_CAUQDV010000001.1, read as the reverse complement.
AACCGTCGCCAAAAGCGCGACAGCCAAAAAGCCAGCCAACGGCAGCGCAGCCACATCGTCAAAGGCCAAGGCAGCTGCGAAACCAGCGACCAAGGCCTCTGCCACCAAAATCGCTAAGACCGCCACCAAGCCGGCCAACCGGCAGTCCCATGACAGCTCGATGACCCGCAAGGAACACGACGACCACGTCGAGCGCATCTGGGACCTCGCCAAGCGCATCGGTATCGCCATGTTCGTCACCTGGGACGGCAAGGAACAGCGCGCCCGCCCCCTCGCCGCCCACGTCGAGAAGGATGAAGGCGCGGTCTATTTCCTGACCGATGTGAATGGCGAGAAAGACGACCAGATTGTCGAATTCCCCCACGTCAGCGTCAGCTTCGCCGACCACAAGCATTCCAAATATGTGGCACTCTCTGGCAAGGCGACGATTTCCAATGACCGCGTCAAGATCAAGGATCTTTGGTCGCCCTTCGCCAAGGCCTGGTGGGATAGCCCGGAAGATCCGGCCATCCGCGTCATCAAGCTGGTGCCCTCCGATGCCGAACTTTGGGACAGCCCCGGACGCATCGTGACCACCATCTCCATGCTTGCCGCCGCCGTCACCGGCCGCACGCCCAAGATCGGCGAAAACGCCAAGGTGACCCTGTGATCCTTTTCTCGGGGTGCTGCGTATAACAACCAGCACCCCGGAGACTGCACGATGACCAAATACCTGATCCTCTACGCAGCCTGCGCGCTGATCTTCTTCCCGATCGACTTCATCTGGCTTTCGACCGTGGGCAAGACCTTCTACCAGAAGGAACTGGGCAGCCTGCTGCTCCCCAACCCAAATCTGGTGGTCGCCGGTCTGTTCTACCTCGCCTATCTGGTCGGTGTGGTCGTGCTGGTCGCAGCCCCCGCAGAAGGTGACGTCGGCAAAGCCCTTTTGCTCGGTGCTCTACTCGGCTTCGTGGCCTATGGCACCTATGACCTGACAAATCTCTCTACCGTCAACGGCTTCACCCCCGCGGTCGCTCTGGTCGACATGGCCTGGGGCACGGTGCTGACTGCCTTTACCGCTGCCGGCGGCGTCTGGGTCTCGCGATTTTTCGCCTAGTCCCGTGCAATGATGGCCGTGTCAGCCGGCACGGTCACCCTGCGCTTGCGCTCCCGCGCCATGACCACCAGTCCCGAGGCAGCGATGATCGCTGCACCCAGCAGCGAGATAGGGTCGATCCAGTGGCCGAACACCACGGCACTGAGGAAGATCGCCCAGGGCAACGAGAAATAGTTGAACGGCTGCACCACGCTGGCTGGCGCCATGGAGAGTGCGAAGACCATCAGCCCATGCCCGGCGCAAGTGGTGATCATCACCACGACCACCATCGCAAAGTCCGCCCAGCCCATCGGCTGCCAGAAGAACACGCCGACAACCGCCGACAGCACCAGCCCAACCACCGCTGTATAGGTCATGCTGGTCGCCGCGCTGTCCTGGCTGCTGACCTTGCGGGTAATGACGATATAGAAGGCATAAAGCGTCGCAGACAGCAGCGCGAAGAGCACGCCCCAATCGAGTGGCAGGCCACCTGGCCGCACGATGATCAGCGCGCCGGCAAAGCCAATCCCCACCGCCGCGAAGCGGAATATCCCGACCTTTTCCCCCAGGATCGGGATAGCGAACAGCGTCACCAGCAGCGGATAAACCACCGTGATCGCCTGCAGCTCGCCGAGGGGCACGGTGCGCAGCGCCAGCGCAAAGAACCAGATATCGGCCATCAGCAACACGCCGCGCAGCATCTGCCACAGCGGCACTTTGGATCTGAAGGCCTGACGCAACGGCGCCTGACGCGAAACCAGGAACAGCGCAAACAGGGCAAAACCCCAATAGCGCATCATCGTGATCTGGAACGGCGAATAGGTCTGCACCAGGATTTTCGACACCGCATCCTGCACCCCGAATACGCCGATGGTGATGAGCGTCAGGACAATGGCGCGGCCGATATTGTCGGTGCGCGCATCAGGTTGTGTGCTGGTCATGATGATGCATTCATCTGCGAGAAAGCCCGTCCGGGCATCCAAGCGCTATCGCAAAGCCCGGAGATTGACCATTGCAAAACCACCGGCTGCTGACCATTTTTGACAGCAGCCTCAGCTAGCTCCGCCATTGAACCAAGCGCCCGAAGCGGCCTATGGTCCGGCCAAGAGGTCCAGTAAGCCCACAATGTCGAATCGTCCTGTTTCCGCCCCTGTTTCCCCCGTCGCCTTGGTCACCGGCGCCAGCGATCGCATCGGCGCGGCCATTGCCAGGAAGCTGGCCCATGCCGGCCATGCCGTGGTCATCCACTATCGCTCCAATGCGGAAGGCGCCGAAGCCGTACGTGACGATATTCGCGCCAATGGCGGAGAGGCTGAGATCGTCAAGGCCGACCTCGCCAATCGCAAGCAGCGCGCAGCCCTGGTCGAACAGGCCGGCCATTTCGGTCCACTGACCGTGCTCATCAACAACGCCTCCATGTTCGATCCCGACAGTGCCCACGACCTGGACGAAACGCTCTGGGACCAGCATTTCGCCATCCATGCCGAGGCACCGATTTTCCTCGCCCGCGACTTTGCCAATCAGCTCCCAGAGGGCACGCTCGGCAACATCGTCAATCTGGTCGACGAGCGCGTTCTGCATCCGACACCCGCCTATTTCAGCTATAGCCTATCCAAATCCGTGCTCTGGACCGCCACCCGCACTCTTGCCCAGTCGCTGGCACCCGCCATCCGTGTCAATGCCATTGGCCCGGGCCCCGTGCTGCCGCACAGCCGCCAGAGCCAGGCCGAATTCGACAGATCTGTCGAAGCCCTGCCCCTGCAGCGTCACGCCGGCCCCGACGCCATTGCCGATGGCGTCATGATCCTGCTCAACACGCCGACCATGACGGGGCAGATGCTGGCTCTCGACGGTGGCGAACATCTTGAATATCTGCCCAAGAGCAAGCCGACCCCACGCGCATGAGCGACGACACCACACCCCGCCCCAGCGGCTCCGAAGTCATCAAGAGCTTCGTCCGCACCCTGCCCGCCGCCCCCGGCGTTTACCGCATGCTCGATGCGGAAGGCGAGGTCATGTATGTGGGCAAGGCGCGCAACCTCAAGGCGCGCGTCACCAACTATACCCGCCCCGACGGCCTCGAAATCCGCCTCCAGCGCATGATCGCGGCAACGGTCAGCATGGAGTTTGTGCGCACCGAAACCGAGTCCGAAGCCCTGCTGCTCGAAGCCAATATGATCAAGCGCCTGAAGCCCCGCTTCAATGTGCTGCTGCGCGACGACAAGAGCTTCCCCTATATCCTGATCGCCACCGATCATGAGGCGCCCGAGCTGACCAAGCATCGCGGCACGCGTCGCCGTCCGGGCCATTATTTCGGCCCCTTCGCCTCGGCCACCGCCGTCGGCCGCACCATTGCCAGCCTGCAAAAGGCCTTCCTGCTCCGCAACTGCTCGGACAGCTTCTACGCCGCCCGCACCCGACCGTGCCTGCAGCACCAGATCAAGCGCTGCGCCGCGCCCTGCACCCGCGAGATCAGCCTCGAAGGCTATGGCGAGCTGGTCGAAGACGCCCGCCAGTTCCTTTCCGGCAAGTCCAGCGCCATCCGCAATCACCTGCAAGCCGACATGAACCAGGCGGCAGAACAGCTTGATTTCGAACGCGCCGCCCTGATCCGCGATCGTCTCTCCGCCCTCGCCTTGGTCCAGTCGCAGGGCGATGCCACCGCCAAATCCGTGGAAGAGGCCGACGTCTTTGCCATCCACCACGAAGGCGGCCAGTTCTGCGTGCAGGTCTTCTTCTTCCGCGCCTTCCAGAACTGGGGCAACTACCCTTATCGTCCGCGCGCCGACGCCAGCCTTTCCGATGCCGAAGTGCTCGAAGCCTTCATCGGCCAGTTCTACGAAAACCGCACGCCCGCGCGTCTGGTCCTGATCAGCCACGAACTCGCCGAGCCCGCCGTCATGGAAGAAGCCCTCTCCACCCGCGCCGGACGCCGTGTCTATATCGAACAGCCCAAGCGAGGGGAAAAACGCGACCTTGTGAACCACGCGCTCAACAATGCCCGCGAAGCCCTTGGCCGCCAGCTCGCCGAAGGCGCCAGCAATCGCACCCTGCTTGAAGGCGTCGCCGAAACCTTTGGCCTGGAGGAAGTCCCGCGCCGCATCGAAGCCTACGACAACTCGCACATCTCCGGCACCAACATGGTCGGTGCCATGGTCGTGGCCGGCGAGGAAGGCTTCTCCAAAAAGCACTATCGCACCTTCAACATCAAATCCGACATCGCCGCCGGCGACGACTTCGGCATGATGCGCGAAGTTCTGACCCGCCGCTTCACCCGCCTCGTCAACGACAGCGAAAACGACGCCGAAGACGAGGCGACCGGCATGCCCGATTGGCCCGATGTCGTCTTCATCGACGGCGGCGCCGGCCAGATGAGCGCCGTGCGCGGCGTCATCGCCGAGCTCAACCTGCCCAAGGAAGTGACCTTCATCGGCATCGCCAAGGGCGAGGAGCGCGACGCTGGCCGCGAGAAATTCTTCATGGAGGGTCGCGAGGCCTTCATGCTGCCCCACCGCGATCCCGTCCTCTACTACGTCCAGCGCCTGCGCGACGAAGTCCACCGCTTCGCCATCGGCACCCACCGCGCCAAGCGCAAGAAGGACCAGATCAAGAACCCGCTCGACGAGATCGACGGCATCGGCCCCACCCGCAAGCGCGCCCTGCTCAATCACTTCGGCTCAGCCAAAGCCGTCGGCCGCGCCAGCCTGACCGATTTGGAATCTGTGCCCACTATTTCGAAGGCCATGGCCCAGTTGGTCTATGATCATTTCAACCGGGGCTGACGTCGAATTCTGCCGGCCCCGTTCGTCGTCTTGTCGAACATTGGAGGAAGCCCATGAAATTCATCACCTTCGTCACCACGACCAATCCCGTCGAAGCCGGCCCGCCACCACAGGTCCTGATGGACGCCATCGTCAAGCTCGGCATGGAGGCCGGTGCCCGCATGCTCGAAACCGGCGGCATGTCCGACGCCGCAACCGTCCGCGTCCGCCAACAGCAACTCGTCACCGACGGCCCCTTTGCCGAGAGCAAGGAACTGGTCGGCGGCTACGCCATCTATGACCTGCCCAGCGAAGCCGAAATGATCGCTTGGACCGAACGCTTCGCCAACCTCCACCGCGAGCACTGGCCCGTCTGGGAAGGCGAAATCACTATCCAGCAGCTGCACCCATTCGGCATGTGAGCGCTATCTCTCCAGACCATGTGGCAAGTCGCGCCCTTCATGCGACTTGCCACCTAGACCAAAGTCGGGACTCGACAAATCCCCGAACTCTCGGTTACACATCTCCCATGATCCGCTCCGTCGCCACCTTTTCGTTTTGGTACTTTAGCTATCCGCTCCCGGCGGAGGCTGACGCGCGCTTGATCTGATCTTCACAAGATACGACCAAACCCGAAGCCCACCGCCCGAACTTTCGAGGCGGTTTTTTTGTACCCCTCGAACAACAAAATCATCGAGGACTACAAAATGCTCAAATCCACCGACGACCTTCGCATCACCGAAATCAAACCGCTGACCACGCCCATCGAGGTCATGCGACAGCATCCGCGCACAGACGCCGCCACCAGGACCGTCCTCAGTGCCCGCCATGATTTCCATAACATCCTGACGGGCATTGACGACCGCCTTGCCGTGGTGGTTGGCCCCTGCTCCATCCACGATCCCGCCGCCGCCATGGACTATGCCCAGCGCCTCGTCGCCCTGCGCGAAACCCTCGGCGACCGCCTCGAAATCATCATGCGCGTCTACTTCGAAAAGCCGCGCACCACGGTTGGCTGGAAGGGCCTGATCAACGATCCCAATCTCGATGGCAGCTTCCAGATCGACACGGGCCTGCACACCGCCCGCGCCCTGCTGCTCGACATCAACAATCTCGGCCTGCCTGCTGCCTGCGAATTCCTCGACATGACGACCCCGCAATACATTGCCGATCTCGTCTCCTGGGCCGCCATCGGCGCCCGCACCACCGAGTCGCAGATTCACCGCGAACTGGCGTCGGGCCTTTCCTGCCCGGTCGGCTTCAAGAATGGCACCGATGGCAATGTGAAGATCGCGCTCGACGCGGTCAGCTCCGCCAGCCAGCCACACCACTTCCTCGCCGTCACCAAGGATGGTCGCTCCGCTATTGCCGCTACCACCGGCAACGAGGATTGCCACATCATCCTGCGCGGCGGCAGCAAAGCCACCAACTACGATGCGGCCAGCGTCGATGCTGCCGCCAAGGCCGCCGAAAAGGCCGGCATCGCCCCCACCATCATGGTCGATGCCAGCCACGCCAACTCGTCGAAAAACCCGGAAAACCAACCGCTGGTCCTCGCCGACATCGGCAACCAGCTCGCCGCTGGCGACAAGCGCATCATCGGCGTGATGGTTGAATCGAACCTCGTCGCCGGCCGCCAGGATCTGGTCGAGGGTCAGCCGCTGACCTATGGTCAGTCCATTACCGACGGCTGCATCGACTGGGACACGACAGTGAAGGCTCTTGAGGCTCTGGCTAACTCCGTCACCCAGCGCCGCGCGGCAACCAATCAGGCCGTGGCCTAGTATAAACTCGGGTCAAGCACGCGTCAGCGTGCTTGACCCCCTTCCCCCAATCCTGTTCTGTCGCCTCATGGCCAGAAACCCGCTCCTGCTCGTTCCCAATATCATCACCATCGCGCGCATCCTCGCGATCTTCCCGGTGGTCTGGCTGGTCATGCAGGGGGACCCAACGCTGCGCGTCATCGCGCTCGTCATCTACATCCTCGCCGCCGTCAGCGACTGGCTCGATGGCTACCTGGCCCGCGCCTGGAACCAGTATTCGCCCCTCGGCCGCATGCTCGATCCGATCGCCGACAAGCTCCTCGTCGGCATCCTGATCACCGCGCTCGCCTGGCAGGGCAGCCTCTCCGGCTGGGACATGATCCCGGTCTGCGCCATCCTGTTCCGCGAATTCTTCATCTCGGGCCTGCGCGAATTCCTCGGCAACACCAAGGTCGTCCTCAACGTCACCTGGCTCGCCAAGTGGAAGACCACCCTGCAACTCGTTGCCCTCGCCGTGATCCTGCTCGAAGGCGTCGTGCCGGCGCTCGCCATCCCCAGCGACATCCTGCTCTGGGCTGCCGGCGCGCTGACGCTCTGGACCGGTTTCCAATATCTGCGCGCCTCCTGGCCCCATCTCGTCGAAGACCCGAAGTGAAAATCCTCTATTTCGCCTGGCTGCGCGAACGCCTCAATCGCGGCGAGGAAGAGCTGACGCTGCCGCCCGAAGTGGTCACCGTCGCCGATCTCATCGACTATCTCGCAAGCCGCGATGAGGCCTTCGCCCATGCCGCCGAAAAGCGAGCGCTGATCCGCGCCGCCGTCGACGCCAAACTGGCGAAGCCTGAGACCACCATCATTGGCGCAACCACCGTGGCCCTCTTCCCGCCCATGACGGGAGGCTGATCATGGGTGTTCGTGTCACCACCGAGGCTTTCGATCCCGGCGCCGAAACCAATGCCTTCCTCGCCATGGGAAATGGCGCCGGCGCCGCCGTGACCTTCACCGGCGTGGTCCGCAGCCAGCCCGACGCGCCCATCCTGTCACTGACCCTCGAATGCTATCCCGAACTGGCGATCGATCAGCTCTCCGCCATCATCGAGCAGGCAACCACCCGCTTCAGCCTCCTCGCCGCCACGGTCATCCACCGCTATGGCACGCTCGGTCCAGGCGAACCGATCGTTCAGGTCATGACCCTCTCCCCCCATCGCGACGCGGCCTTCAAGGGCGCCGAATTCCTGATGGACTACCTCAAGACCGACGCGCCTTTCTGGAAACAGGAAACCGATGCCCAGGGCACCCACTGGGTCGAAGCCAAAACGGCAGACGACGCCGCCAAAGCACGCTGGGAATAAACAAAAAAGCCGGGCACTTGGCCCGGCTTTTTCATCAATTGATTCCGCTTATTCGGCGGCAGCGCGCTTGGGCTGGACCTCTGCCGAATAGGCATCGATCAGCGTCCGGCAGCCCTCGCCCGGCGTAAACGTGTAGTCCCCGATCACGCTGACCGGCGTCACTTCCGCGGCCGTACCGGTCAGGAAGCACTCGTCGAACTGGCTGAGCTCTTCTGGCATGATGTGGCGCTCGGTCACGGTGTAACCATTGCGCTTGGCCAGATCGATCAGCGTCTGACGGGTGATGCCGTTGAGGAAGCAATCCGGCGTCGGCGTGGTGATGTCCTTGCCCTTGATGAAGAACACATTGGCGCCCGTGGCTTCCGCCACATAGCCGCGATAGTCCAGCATCAGCGCATCGGCATAGCCATTGGCCATGGCCGCGTCCTTGCTCAGCGTGCAGATCATGTAGAGGCCGGCAGCCTTTGCCGAAGACGGAATGGTCTCCGGGCTCGGGCGCTTCCACTTGCTCCACTCGAGGCGAATGCCCTTGAGCTTTTCCTCGACCGAGAAATAGCTCGGCCACACCCAGGCGGCGATCGCCAGGTGAACCGTATTGTTGCGGGCGGGAACGCTCAGTTCTTCCGAACCGCGCCAGGCCACAGGACGCACATAGGCATCGACCAGGCCATTCTTTTCCAGCACTGCGCGCTTGGCTTCCTCGATCTGGTCGACCGACCAGGGAATGGTGAAGTCCAGCGTCTTGCCCGAACGGATCAGCCGCTCGGTGTGCTCGCGCGACTTGAAGATCTCGCCGCCATAGGCGCGCTCGCCTTCAAATACTGAGCTCGCATAGTGCAGCCCGTGCGTCAGCACGTGAATCTTTGCGTCTTTCCACGGCTTGAATTCGCCATCAAACCAGATCCAGCCATCGCGCTGGTCCATCGGCACGCCTGCCATCGTTCTCTCCCGCCAATATTATGGGCCCGCCTTGCGCGGTGACCCGATTTGGCGCCGATCATGCCCCAGGCCCAAGGCCTTGGCAAACCACAAAGGCTGGGGGATAAGACTGAACGGCGTCCTGATAGGAAGACAATGGCAGCTACCCTAAAAAATGTCAACATTGCTGACATAAATTCTCTGCCGCCGGGCGGGGATGCGCTCCCCCTCGACATTATGGGTCTGTTTTTCTTCGCTTATCGCGATTTCACCGGTGACGCCGACGCTCTGCTCGACCGCCAGGATTTCGGCCGTGCTCATCACCGCGTGCTCTATTTCGTCAATCTGCGCCCCGGCATGCCCGTGGCCGATCTTCTCGATATCTTGAAGATCACCAAGCAGAGCCTCGCCCGCGTGCTGCGCCAGCTCATCGACAATGGCTATATCGAGCAGAAGACCGGCCATGCCGATCGTCGCCAGCGCCTGCTCCATGCCACCGATAAGGGCCGCCAATACTTCGCGGCCCTATCGGTTACCCAGGCCAGCCGCATCACAGCCGCCATCGACAGCCTTCCGCCCGACTCGCGCAAGATCGTCACGCGCTTTCTCGTCGGCATGGTCGAGCCTTCCGACCGCGCCACGCTAGACCGGCTCAACCTCACCAACGGCCTTTGAAACCTAGTGGCTCATCGATGAGCGATGGGCCCAGCCCGTCATCCGCTTCTCGATCCAGGCCATCAGCGCGTACATGGCAATCCCCTCGACGGCGAGCATCAGCAGCCCGGCAAACACCAGCGGCACGTTGAAGTTCGACTGCGCCGACGCCATCATATTCCCCAGTCCATTGTTGGACGCCACTGTCTCGCTCACCACCGAGCCGACAAAAGCCAGCGTAATCGCCACCTTCAGAGAGCCGAAAAAATACGGCATCGATCGCGGAATGCCGACCTTGAGCATGATGTCGAGCTTCCTGGCCCCGAGCGCTCGCAACACATCTTCGGTTTCCGGCTCGATCGTCGCCAATCCCGTTGCCACATTGACCACGATCGGGAAGAACGAAATCAGGAACGCCGTCAGCACCGCCGGCACCGTCCCGATGCCGAACCAGATGACCAGGATAGGCACCAGTGCCACTTTCGGAACGGCATTGAACCCAATCATGATCGGATAGAGCCCGGCATAAATGCTCTTGGACCAACCGATAAACAGCCCGATCCCCAGCCCCGCCACCACGGCGATCAGAAAACCCAGAACGGTCGTATAGAGCGTCTGCACCGAATTCTTCCAGATCGGTGACCAGTATTGCACGATTGCCTCGAACACCCGGCTTGGCGTCGGCAGGATCGTATGCGGCAGGCCGGATATGCGAACGCCGATCTCCCAGATCACGAACAGCCCGATCGTATAAAGCAGCGGCGCTAGGCGGATCCAGTTGATGCGGAAGCGCTCCCGCGGCAGCGGCAGAGTGGAAACGGCCGTGACGGTCTCGACATTGGTCATGCTGCCGCCCTCGCCGTTGCGATCTCGCCATGCAGCGCCTGCACCATATCGTTGAACTCCGGCTTGTAGAGAATGTCGAGCTGCCGTGGCCGCGCGAAGGGCACCACATGCTCGGAAATCAACCGGCCCGGTCGTGCGCTCATCACCACCACCTTGTCGGCCAGAAACACGCTCTCCCGCAGGTCGTGCGTCACCAGCACGATGGTCACGTCCTGGCTTGCATGCAGGTCCCGGATCACGCACCACAATTCTTCGCGCGTGAACGCATCCAATGCCCCAAAGGGCTCGTCCAGCATCAACAGCTCGGGCTCGTGGATCAGCGCGCGGCAGAGATTGGCGCGCTGCTGCATCCCGCCCGACAACTGCCACGGAAATTTGTCGCCAAAGCCCTTGAGCCCCACGGTCTCCAGCAATGCCTCGGCCTTGGCCACATACTCCGCCTTGTGCCTGCGCAGCCGATGCCGATGCCGCTCGACGATCTCCAGCGGCAGCAGGATATTCTCCAATGTCGTCCGCCACGGCAGCATTGTCGGGTTCTGGAAAGCCATGCCTACGATCGAAACCGGCTTGGTTACCTCCTCGTTGGCCACGATCACCGTGCCACCCTGGGGGATGTGCAGACCCGTCGTCAGCTTCATCAGCGTAGACTTGCCGCAGCCCGACGGTCCCACCACCGCGACGAACTCCCGGCGCTCGATCTTGAGGTTCAGCCCGCTCACCGCCAGCGTGCCACCCGGCCCGCCATAACGCATGTCGACATTTTCGATGGAAACCAATGGAGACATCTTGGGCGCCTTTTTTTTGGAAAAGAGCCGCCCCGGACCATTCCCGTTCCCTCGGCAGAACGGTCCGGGGCGACAAGACCGGGCTCCCTCAAGCCCGGATAGATTGCCACCCGACTAGGGCGTGGGGGGAACAGTCAGGGCGAGGCCGCTTAAAGCCCGCCATGACTGAAGCCCCGAATGCCCTAGGGCAGCATGCGCTCTTCGGCCGGAGGCAGATATTGCGCGTCGAACACCTCGGCGGCCGTCACGGCGCCCTTGAGTCCCATGGACAGCTTGAGCGTTTCGAGCGATGCCGTCAGCCGCGCTTCGTCCACGCCGCCAAAGCCGTTTTCCACCACATAGGGCGTCTTGATGTTCATCTCATTGGCCATTTCGAGACGCGCAATCTCGGTATCGAGATTGAGCGTTTCGTTGCGCGCCAGCACTGCCGCAGCGCCCGCGGCCGGATCAGCCACGGCATCGGCGAAACCCTTGCTCAGCGCGCGCAGGAAACCTTTCACCGCCTCCGGGTTCTCCGCGGCAAAAGCCTCGTTGACCATGATCGCATTGCCATAGAGGTTGAGCCCATGGTCGGCGAAAAGGATGGTCGAGATATCGTCCTCCGGGACGCCATTGGCCATCAGGTTGAGGATCACAGAGAAGGCGAAGCCGAACACGCCATCCACATCGCCCGAGGCCAGCATGGGCTCGCGCACCGGAAAGCCGATATTCTCGATCGTGATGCTGGCTTCATCGAGCTCAGCTGCCGGAATGAAGGCCTGCCATTGCGCGAAGGCGCCATCGGGCGGCGGCGCGCCCAGCTTTTTGCCCTCCAGCGATTTCGGATCGTCGGTAATGCCCAGAGACTTGCGGCCGACGATGGAAAAGACCGGCTTGTCATAGACCATCATGATCGCGGTCACCGGCTGCGCTGGATCCTCGTCGAGGAACTTGATCAGCGAATTGATATCGCCAAAGCCAAACTGATAGGCCCCTGTCGCAACGCGCGGAATGGCTTCCACCGAACCGTTGCCGGTATCGATGGTCACATCCAGACCCTCTTCGGCGAAATAGCCCTTGTCCTGCGCCAGCAGGAAACCGGCCGCGGGACCTTCGAAGCGCCAGTCCAGCGTCAGCTTGACAGCAGTCTGTGCGAATGCCGGAGCGGCTGAAAACCCGGCCATGGCCAGCGCGGCCAATGTGGAAGCAGAAAACAGTCTGCGGTTGAGCATGAAACGTGTCCCCAATGTCGAATGGGGAAAGACAAGCGCAGCAAAATCAACCCTGCAAGCAATTTCGCCTTTTTCATGGACACAAATTTGCAATTGCCTAATTTGCGTGCAACAAGCTCACAAATTGTCGACGACAGCAAATTGCCCGACACATTTCTGCGCCGGGCAACGGACTTTCGCTCGCGGAGGAAACGAGCTCAGTAAACGTAGATCGTCAGCTTGCCACCAACCTTGCGCACGGCAAACACATTCTCGGCTGCATAGGGCGATCGCGACAGCGATGCACTGATCAGGGAGTCAGCACGGACGGCTGGATGCAAGATTGCCCCATGCCCGCGAAGATCCGCCTGCTCAGCCACCCACTCACGCATGGATGGACACATGTCGACCCGCTGCACCTGGACACCAGATGCGCTTTGCCACGACGAATCTGCCGAAGTCCCATCCATCAGGCTCGATACTTGACCGGAAATATCACTGCCGCAATTCGGCGCTGCAGCAATACCACCGCCCCCGCCAATCCCGACGACCTGCTGCTGGCCATTCACAACCGCATTAAGCAGGCGAACGCGCGGCACACCGGGAACTCCAGGACCACCCGGCAGATTGATGTCAGGAACGCCCACATTGACATTCACATCCAGCACCCGTCCAGGCCCGCCAAGATTGACGTCCACGGTCGCCGTATCGTTCAACAGATTGACGCGCGCGCTGGTCCCACCACTACCGCCAATATTGGCATTTGCAGTAGCAGTGCCGCTGAGCACATTGGCACTGACACCCAAGCCGCCACCGCTGTCGCCATTGGAACCGACACTTGCACGCGCGATAGACCCACCGCCATCGGAGCCACCACCAACCCGCACATCCAGCGAGCCACCGTCACTGCCACCAAGACCGACACTGACAAGCGAGTCGCCCGAGGCAGACCCAGAGCTCACACTGACAACGGAATCCAGAGTATCGCCAAGGCTACCAAGCAAGTTCTGAGCATGTACGGGAATACACGTAGTAGCTAAAACAGCACCTAATGCAAAAACATACTTGGAATTACGCATCGCATTCTCCTCTAATCGGTCCATTCTGGCCGAAACATTACGATGCTGTAATCTTGCAAAAGCCTAATTGGATTCCAAGCTACTCACGGATTCTAGATTATCGCCACATTAACGCCACACAATTACTTGGTTTGATCCGAATTCACTAATACGTACCTCCACATATACTTGAAAGCTCTATGCTGTCGAACCAAACAAAAAGGGCGCGAAACCGAAGTTTCGCGCCCCACCGGAGACACTACAAAGGAGCGTCAGCCTCTGCAGCAGTCCACCGATCGTTTGGCGTTCGGGAGGAACGAGCGCCAATCTGATATCCGGACCATCGTCGTGTACATCCGGCTCGCTCGGTAAACGGAGCCAGGCGACAACGGTTCCCAACGGAGGAATCTGTGATCGGACTTTTCGCGCGACCCAGAAGCGCACAAATAATCACCACCGGACATCACTGCTGATTAATTTGGCAGCACAACTTGATGGCTCGAATGTGAGCGCACCGAGTCTCGCGACAATCCGCCGACACAGAAGCGAAATAAAACCAATATCTTAGCTGAAGCCAGCGGGTTGTGGCACGGCCTTTGCAATTTCGGATCCGGTGGAAACACACATCTGTCGGAGGGAAACATGACAGTAGTAAACCGCATGATTGCGGGTCTGGGGCTGGGCGTCACGATGACTTTGGGTGGATTTGCCGGCGCGGCAATCGCCCAGGAAGATACGATCAAGGTCGGTATCCTCCATTCGCTGTCGGGAACGATGGCAATTTCGGAAACCACGCTTAAGGACACCATGCTGTTCCTGATCGAGCAGCAGAACGCCAAGGGCGGCGTGCTCGGCAAGCAGCTTGAACCCGTCGTGGTCGATATCGCTTCCGATTGGCCGCTGGCTGCTGAACTGGCCCGCCAGCTCATCGAAGTCGACAATGTCGACGTGGTCTTCGGTTGCTGGACGTCGGTTTGCCGCAAATCCGTCCTGCCGGTCTTTGAAGAACTCAACTCCCTGCTTTTCTATCCCGTCCAGTACGAGGGCGAGGAAAGCCAGCGCAATGTCTTCTACACCGGCGCCTCCCCGAACCAGCAGGCCATCCCGGCCGTCGACTATCTGATGAATGACGAAGGCGTCGAACGCTGGGTTCTCGCCGGTACCGACTATGTCTATCCGCAGACCACCAACAAGATTCTCGAGCAATACTTGCTCGACAAGGGCGTTGCTGCAGAAGACATCATGATCAACTACACGCCCTTCGGTCATTCCGACTGGCAGACCATCGTCTCCGACATCGTGACCTTCGGCTCGGCCGGCAAAAAGACCGCCGTGGTCTCCACCATTAATGGCGACGCCAATGTCCCCTTCTACCGCGAACTGGGCAACCAGGGCGTCGCTGCTGAAGACATTCCAGTCGTGGCCTTCTCCGTCGGCGAAGAAGAGCTCTCCGGCTTCGACACCACCCCTCTTGTCGGCCACCTCGCCGTCTGGAACTACTTCATGTCGGTCGATACGCCCGAGAACGAGGAATTCATCGCCGCCTGGCAGGATTTCATCGGTTCCACCGATCGCGTCACCAACGACCCGATGGAAGCCCACATGATCGGCTTCAACCTCTGGGTGAAGGCCGTCGAGGCCGCCGGTTCGACCGAATCCGATGCCGTGATCGACTCCATCGTGGGCCTTGAAACCCCGAACCTGACTGGCGGCGTGGCCACCATGCTCCCCAACCACCACATCACCAAGCCCGTGCTGATCGGCGAAATCCAGGATGACGGCCAGTTCTTTGTGGTCTGGGAAACCGAAGACCTCGTCCCCGGCGACGCCTGGTCTGACTTCTTGCCCGAAAGCAAGATGCTCGAGGCCGATTGGACCGCCCCGATCAACTGCGGCAACTACAATACCGAGACCAAGACCTGCGGCGGCGCGCCCGCAGCTCAATAGGTCACATAGGCACAATCTACCCCTCCCCCTGATCAGGGGGAGGTTGGTGCCCCTTCAGGCAAGATAAACAGGGACTTGAGCGCGAATGCTGAATCTCAGAACGATTCTTCTGGCACTTCTGGCCTTGCCATTCCTGCTAACGCCTGCCCGGGCGCAGGACGTAGACATCCCGGCCAGCATCGCGGCCATGGGCGAAGCGAATCTGCGCGAATTGACCCAATTGGTCTCCGACCTCGCAGCCACCGGCGACCCTGCCGTCATCCCCGCTCTTGAGGCTCTCGCCGAAGGCGACCTCTATCTCGACGAAACGTCCGGCACTGTGGTCGTCCAGCGCGGCTCGACCCATCTCGACCCTGTCTCGGGCGACGAGATCAGTCTGGGCGAAGCCGCTGATCTCTCGCGCATTCGCGTAAACAACAGCCTTCGTCGCGACATCGCCGCCGCCCTGTCGGGCATGACCCTGATGAGCGATAACCCGCGCACCCGCCTTTCTGCCGCCCAGGGCTTCACGGCGCGCCCCGACGCCGCCAACCTGCCGCTGCTCGACGAAGCCATCGCCGCCGAAGCCGACACTGCCGTGCTCAAAGCCATGCAGACCGCACGCGCCGTGACAGTGCTAGGCGATGGTGACTCTGCTCTTGAGGACCGTCAGGCCGCGGTCCCCATCGTCGCCCAGAGCGCAGGCCGCGCCGCGTCCACGATTCTGAACGCGGCCCTCGCCGAAGCCCCCGAGGCACTTCAGGCCACCATCAGCTCGGCCATCGCCGGCCTCGAACAGGAGCGCGCCGTCTGGAATGCCCTGCAGAACGTCTGGTTCGGCATGTCGCTCGGCTCGGTCCTGCTGCTGGCCGCCATTGGTCTCGCCATCACCTTCGGCGTCATGGGCGTCATCAACATGGCCCATGGCGAAATGGTCATGCTGGGCGCCTATACGACCTTCCTCGTCCAGCTCGTCATCCGCCAGAATTTCCCCTTCCTGCTCGACCAGTCCCTGCTGATCGCGCTGCCCGTCGCTTTCCTCGTGACCGGCGCCATCGGCGTCTGCATCGAGCGCGGCATCATCCGCTGGCTCTATGGCCGGCCACTCGAAACCCTGCTCGCCACGTGGGGCCTGTCCCTCATCCTGCAGCAGACCGTGCGCTCCATCTTCGGCCCCACCAACCAGATGGTCATTGCCCCGACCTGGATGAGCGGCTCCTTCGAATTCTATGGCCTCTCCATCACCTATGGCCGCTTCTGGATCTTCATCTTCGCCGCCGTGGTCTTTGCCATGCTGCTGCTCGTGCTCAACCGCACGCCGCTGGGCCTGCAGATGCGCGCCGTCACACAGAACCGCCGCATGGCCTCCTCCATGGGCATCCGCACGCCCTTTGTCGACGCCATGACCTTCGGCCTCGGCTCCGGCATTGCCGGTCTCGCCGGCGTCGCCCTGACGCAGATCGACAATATCTCGCCCAACCTGGGCCAGAACTACATCATCGACAGCTTCATGGTCGTGGTCTTCGGCGGCGTCGGCAATCTCTGGGGCACGCTGGTCGGCGCGCTGACGCTCGGCGTGGCCAACAAATTCCTCGAGCCCTACGCCGGCGCCGTTCTTGGCAAGATCCTGATCCTCGTGCTCATCATCCTGTTCATCCAGCGCCGCCCGCGCGGTCTCTTCGCCCTCAAGGGCCGGGCGGTAGAACAATGATGATCCTCACGCTGTCCGGAGGCACCCCATGCTGACACAAGCCCTGTTCCGCGCGCTCGACAGGAAGGCCGTCTGGGTAATCTCGATTTTCCTGGCTGTCGCCATTCTCGTGCCAATGGCCAATCTGCTGATTCGGCCGGGCCAGTTCGGCCATGTCCCGACCTATCTCGTCTCCCTGCTCGGCAAATATCTGAGCTACGCCATCCTGGCTCTCGCGCTCGATCTGGTCTGGGGCTATTGCGGCATTCTCTCGCTCGGCCACGGCGCCTTCTTCGCGCTCGGCGGCTACGCCATGGGCATGTATCTCATGCGCCAGATCGGCAGCCGCGGCGTCTATGGCAACCCAACCCTACCCGACTTCATGGTCTTCCTGAACTACAAGGAACTGCCCTGGTACTGGCTCGGCTTCGACAACTTCTGGTTCGCCCTGGCCATGGTCGTCTTCGTGCCCGGCCTGCTCGCGTTCATCTTCGGATTTTTCGCGTTCAGAAGTCGTGTGACCGGCGTCTACCTCTCCATCATGACGCAGGCCATGACCTTCGCCCTTCTGCTGGCATTCTTCCGCAACGACATGGGTTTCGGCGGCAATAATGGCCTTACCGACTTCAAGGACATCCTTGGCGCCCCCGTCCAGTCCCAGACCACCCGCACCGCCCTTTTCGCCGCCACCGCGATTGCCCTCGCCATCTCGGTCTTCATCTGCTCGCTGGTCGTCAATTCCAAGCTCGGCAAGGTCATGGTCGCCGTTCGCGACGCCGAAAGTCGCACCCGCTTCATCGGCTATCGCGTTGAATATGTGAAACTCTTCGCCTTCACCGTCTCCGCCATCATGGCCGGTGTCGCCGGCGCCCTCTATGTGCCCCAGGTCGGCATCATCAATCCCGGCGAATTCGAACCCGGCAACTCCATCGAAGTTGTCATCTGGACCGCTGTCGGCGGCCGAGGGACGCTGATCGGCCCCATCATCGGCGCCATTGCGGTCAACATGGGAAAATCCTGGTTCACCAGCGCCCTGCCCGATCTTTGGCTCTTCGCCCTCGGCGCTCTCTTCGTCTTCGTCACCCTCTTCATGCCCAAGGGCATCGTCGGTCTTTGGAGCCAATTCTTCGGCAAATCGCGGAGCAAACCCACCACCACTCCAAGCCAATCCCCCGATATCGAGAGTGCCGAAGACCCCGCCTCATTTGGCACCCCCCAACCCAAGCCGGCGGAGTGATCCATGAGCGAGGCAAGCGAAAAGCTGGGCACCATGCTCTATCTCGATGGCGTCTCCGTCGCTTTCGACGGCTTCAAGGCCATCAACAATCTCTCGATCATCGTCCACCCCGCCGAAATGCTGGCCATCATTGGCCCCAATGGCGCCGGCAAAACCACGATGATGGACATCATCACCGGCAAGACACGCCCTGATGACGGCCAGGTCCTGTTTGACGGTCGCACCGACCTGACGAAACTCGATGAAGCCGCCATCGCCAATCTCGGCATCGGCCGCAAATTCCAGAAGCCCACGGTTTTCGAAAGCCACACCGTCTGGGACAATATCGAAATGGCGCTCAAAAAGCCGCGCGGCGTCCTCGCCACGCTCTTTTATACCGCCACCGCCGCCGATATCGCCCGCATCGAGGAAATCCTCGAAACCGTGCGCCTGATCGGCCGCAAGGACGATTATGCCGCCAACCTCAGCCATGGCCAGAAGCAGTGGCTCGAAGTCGGCATGCTCCTGGCACAGGACCCGAAACTCCTTCTCGTCGACGAACCCGTCGCCGGCATGACCGATAGTGAGACTGTAGAAACCGCCAAGCTGCTGCGCGACATTGCCAGAACGCGCTCCGTCGTTGTGGTGGAACACGACATGAGCTTCGTGCGCGAACTGGGCTCCCGCGTCACGTGCCTGGCCGAAGGCTCTGTCCTCGCTGAAGGCAGCCTCGATCAGGTCAGCGCCAATCCCATTGTCATCGAAAGGTATCTTGGACGATGAGCACCGCCCTCACGATCGACAGCATCGACCTGCATTACGGCGCCGCCCAGGCGCTCAAATCTGTCTCGATCACCTGCCGGCCGGGCCGCATCACCGCAGTCCTCGGCCGCAACGGCGTCGGCAAGTCGTCCACCCTGCGCGCCATCACCGGCGTAAACCACATCTCGGCCGGGGACATCCGCTTTGGCGACGACGTCCTCAGGAAAGCCCCGCCCTACAGGCGCGCTCGCATGGGCATCGGCTATGTGCCCCAGGGACGCGAAATATTCCCCCTCCTTACCGTGAAGGAAAATCTCGAAACCGGCTATGCCGGCCTGCCGCGCAGCGAGCGAAACATTCCGTCCTATATTTTCGACCTCTTCCCCGTGCTGAAGTCCATGCTAGGCCGGCGCGGTGGTGACCTCTCGGGTGGCCAGCAGCAACAGCTCGCGATTGGGCGTGCGCTGGTCACCCGACCCAGAGTGCTCGTTCTCGACGAACCCACCGAGGGCATCCAGCCATCCATCATCAAGGACATCGGCCACGCCCTTCAATTTCTGCGCAACGAAAAGAGCATGACCATTCTGCTGGTCGAGCAATTCCTCGATTTCTGCCGCGAGATTGCCGACGACATTTACGTCATGGACCGCGGCGAGATTCAGCATGCCGGTCCCGCCAGCGATCTCGACCTGCCGGAGGTGCGCCGCCATCTTATGGTCTAGATATGATGACGCCCGGCACAAGGCCGGGCGTCATCATCAGCCGAGGCTGATATTAGTTGGTCGTCGTGGGAGTCACCGGGCCTTCGATAAAACCGGCATCAGCACAGTTCTCGATGGTCACCATGTCGAGGTCAACGCCGCCAATAGCTGCCTGGCCACCATCGGTCTCACCAGTGTCAGTCGACTCGGCGGTGTCCTCGGAATCGCTGCCAGTACCAGCGGTCTGCTCCGACTGCGTCTTGAGATCGTCGCAATAGGTTTGGACGCGGGTTGCGTCGGCTTCGGTCAGCTGCTGGTTGCCGATCATGGTCGGGGCGGCGGCTTCCTGGGCGATGACAGCCGTGGAACCAAGGCCGAGAGCGATTGCAAGGGCGCCAGCGGAAACAAGAGTCTTGATGTGCATTTTACTTGCCTTCTTTAAGTTCTCAATTGAAGAGCACCTGCTCGCCTAGGAAACGCCCGTCCTTGACAATCGTTGCCGATAAAATCGCCGAAGGTAAAAACTTCGCCTACCAGCCGCGCATGCAACGCGCCTTTGGCGTTGGTGGCATTTCAACCTATCAACGTGCTGATGCCACAAGGCTTTCCACTCTTTATCAGGAAGGCTGCGCCAAGATCCGTCTGCCCAATACTCACTCCTCGGCTCTCGAAGCCGTGTTGATCAATACGGCCGGTGGCCTGACCGGTGGCGATCGCATGCGCTGGACCGCCGAGCTTGCAGCCCAAGGCAAGATGGTTTTGACTACCCAGGCCTGCGAGCGCATCTATCGCTCCATTGAAGGTCCCGCGCACGTCGAGACGCGTCTCACAATCGGCGAAAACGCTCATCTCGACTGGCTGCCGCAGGAGACCATTCTCTTTGGCTCCAGCCAGCTCGATCGCCGCCTCGACATCGATCTCGCCACTGGCGCCAGCCTTACGGCCGTCGAAGCCATTCTGCTTGGACGCGACGCCATGGGCGAACTGGCGCTTGATGCCAGGCTACGTGACAACTGGCGCATTCGCCGCAATGGCCGGCTCGTCCATGCCGAGGCGACCCGACTGGACGGCACGATAGTCGAACGCACTGGAATCTCGCTTCTGGCCGGCAACCGCGCCCTGGCCACCATCATTCACATCGCTCCCGATGCAGATCAGGCTGCCATCGCGCTTGGTCGTGTCCGGGCCATCCTACCCGCAGATCGCCGTATGGCCGCCAGCACCAATGGCACCCGCCTCGTCATCCGCGCCCTGGCTGAATCCGGGCTTGCCTTGCGGCGCCTGATCATACCAATTCTTTCCCAGCTTTCCGGCTCCGGCACATTGCCGCGCATGTGGCATCTCTAGGACTTTCCCAATGAACCTGACCCCGCGTGAAAAAGACAAGCTGCTGATCTCTATGGCTGCCATCGTGGCGCGCAACCGCCTTGATCGCGGCGTCAAGCTCAACCACCCGGAAACCATTGCCCTGATCACCGATTTCGTCGTTGAGGGCGCCCGCGACGGCCGCCCGGTGGCCGAATTGATGGAGGCCGGCGCCCATGTCATTTCCCGCGACCAGGTTATGGAGGGCATCCCCGAAATGATCCACGACATCCAGGTCGAAGCCACTTTCCCCGACGGCACCAAGCTCGTCACCGTCCACCAGCCTATACGGTGAACCCATGCTCGAACTGCGCCCCAACTGCGAATGCTGCGACAAGGACCTCCCGCCCGAGGCCGCCGACGCGATGATCTGCAGCTTTGAATGCACTTTCTGCGCCACCTGCGCCGGCGAGAAGCTGAGTGGCAAATGCCCCAATTGTGGCGGCAACTTCGCCCCACGTCCGATCCGCCCTGCCGGCAAACTCGCCAACAACCCGCCCTCATCCATCCGCGTGTTCAAGCCGCAAGGCTGCACACCAGAAGCTGCGTGACCATCATGATCCCAGGCGAAGTCATCACCCAAGCCGGCGAAATAGAACTCAATGCCGGAGCGAACCAGATCACGATGGAAGTCGCCAACACCGGCGACCGTCCCGTCCAGGTCGGCTCTCACTACCATTTCTACGAGGCCAATGCCGGCCTCAGCTTTGATCGCGACAAGGCGCTTGGCATGCGTCTCGACATTGCTGCCGGCACAGCCGTGCGTTTCGAGCCCGGCCAGGCCCGCGAGGTTCGCCTGATCCCACTTGGCGGTGATCGCAAGGTCTACGGCTTCCGCCAGATGGTCATGGGCGCAGTTTGATACCTCCAGTCATGGCATCCTCCGCGCAAATGCGCTAAGGGCGGTCCAGTTTTTCTGATCGGACCGGGCCATGACCAAGGAACAAGACTTCAAGCTTCGCCTCGCTGCCGTGATCGCGGACCTCAAGGACAATGGCGTCGAGGATGGCGAAGCCATGTTCCTGCTCGGCAGCCTTGCCGCCGGTCTCGCCGATGACTTCAAGGCCAGCAATTGGGTCGGCGCCAAGAACGCCCTGACCATCGAGACCCGCAATCAGGTCCTTCAGGCCTTCCAGGATCAGGGCAACAAGCATCACAGCGAGGGGCGCAAGAAGCAGGCCTATGCCATCCAGGCCCTGGCCATCTCCCTCATCGCCAGCACCTTGCGCAGTGATGCAGATATCGCTGCCGGCGAGCCCCTGCTTGACCACATCATTTCTGCTGCCGAAACCCGCTTCCGCACGCTGACGCCCAAGAAAAACTGAGCCCAGTTTTGCGCCAGCCTGCTTACGCTTTGAGCAGGCCCGACAAGACGCAGCCCAAGGCATCGCTTTTCCTTGCAAGCGGCTCATAACCGGGACAGGCTGGACCAAACGCGTCCTCCTGCCCCGGTTAGATCATGCCCGCACGCATCTCCCGCGCCACCTATGCCGACATGTACGGCCCGACCACCGGCGACAAGGTTCGCCTGGCCGATACCGAACTCTTCATCGAGGTGGAAAAGGACTTCACCACCTACGGCGAAGAGGTGAAATTCGGCGGCGGCAAGGTTATCCGCGACGGCATGGGCCAGTCGCAACGCACCCGCGCGGAGGGCGCTGTCGATACCGTCATCACCAATGCCCTGGTCGTCGATCATACCGGCATCTTCAAGGCCGACATCGGCCTGAAGGACGGCCGCATCCATGGCATCGGCAAGGCCGGTAATCCCGATACGCAGTCGAGCGTCACCATCATCATCGGCCCCTCCACCGAAGTGATTGCCGGCGAGGGCCGCATCCTCACCGCTGGCGGCATGGATGCCCATATCCATTTCATCGCCCCCCAGCAGATCGAAGAAGCCCTGATGAGCGGCGTCACCACCATGCTCGGTGGCGGCTCCGGACCGGCCCACGGCACACTCGCCACCACCTGCACCGGCGCCTGGCATATCCAGCGCATGATCGAGAGCTTCGACGGCTTTCCGATGAATCTTGCGCTGGCCGGCAAGGGCAATGCCTCCCGCCCCCAACCGCTGGCCGAAATGATCCTCGCCGGCGCCTCCTGTCTGAAGCTGCACGAAGACTGGGGAACCACGCCTGCCGCCATCGACAATTGCCTCTCCGTCGCCGACGACTATGACGTCCAGGTGATGATCCACACCGATACGCTCAACGAGTCGGGATTCGTGGAAGACACGATCGGCGCCTTCAAAGGCCGCACCATCCACGCCTTCCATACCGAAGGCGCCGGCGGCGGCCATGCTCCCGACATCCTGCGCGTCGCGGGCCTGCCCAATGTCATCCCTTCCTCGACCAATCCGACCCGCCCCTATACGGTCAACACCATTGCCGAGCATCTCGATATGCTCATGGTCTGCCACCACCTCTCCCCCTCCATCCCCGAAGACGTCGCCTTTGCGGAGTCGCGCATCCGCAAAGAAACCATCGCCGCCGAAGACATCCTCCACGACATGGGCGCCCTCTCGGTCATCTCATCGGACAGCCAGGCCATGGGTCGCGTCGGCGAGGTGGTGATCCGCACCTGGCAGACCGCTGACAAGATGAAGCGCCAGCGCGGGCGCCTCCCACAGGAAACCGGCGAGAACGACAATTTCCGCGTCAGGCGCTACATTGCCAAATACACCATCAACCCCGCCATCGCCCACGGCATGAGCCAGCACATCGGCTCGGTCGAAGTCGGCAAGCGCGCCGATCTCGTCCTCTGGAACCCGGCCTTTTTCGGCGTGAAGCCCGAAATGATCCTGCTCGGCGGCTCCATTGCAGCCGCCCCCATGGGCGACCCCAATGCCTCCATCCCGACGCCCCAGCCGATGCATTACCGGCCGATGTTCGCCAGCTTTGGCAAACTGCTGACCAATTCCTCGGTCACCTTCATCTCCCAGGCCGCCTATGACGACGGCCTTCGCGACAAGCTCGGCGTCGCCAAGCAACTTCTGCCCGTCATCAACACCCGCTCCGGCATCGGCAAGGCCTCGATGATCCACAACTCCGCCACCCCCGATATCCAGGTCGACCCCGAAACCTACGAAGTCCGCGCCGATGGCGAACTCCTCACCTGCGAGCCCGCCACCATCCTCCCCATGGCCCAGCGCTATTTCATGTTCTGATCCGTCACCAGTCCGTCACGCACATGCGTCATTGCAAATGAATTGCATTTGCTGATTTTAGCCGGATGTCGTGACAAGCTTTTTCCGTTCTCCCACCACCCATGTCGTCGCGGCCCTGTCGATCACCCAGATCATCAGCTGGGGCGCCACCTTCAATCTGCCTGCCGTCATCGGCCCCGCCATGGGCGTCGATATCGGCCTGCCAATATCCGCCATCATGGCCGGGCCGACCGTCATGCTTGTGGTCATGGCCGCCATCTCCTGGCGGCTGGCGACGATCTTTGAACGCCGCGGAGCGAGGCCTGTTATGGCTTTGGGCTCCCTCATCGGTGCCCTGGGTCTGACGATACTGGCTCTGGCCGCCAATCCCATCATCTATTTCCTGGCCTGGTTCATCCTTGGCCTCGCCGGCGCCTGCATGCTCACCACCGCCGCCCAGATCGCCGTCAAGGAGATCTCCGGCCCGCAGGCGCGCCAGGCGCTCGGCGCGCTGATGCTGGCCGGTGGCCTCACCTCCACCCTGATGTGGCCCGTCACCGGCATTCTCCAGGCGCAATGGACGTGGCGCCCGACGACGCTCTTTTATGCCGCGCAGCTGCTTGTCGTCTGTCTCCCCCTGCATTGGCTCGTGCTCGCGCGCCATCCTCGGCAGCCCGCAGCGCATGCCCAGACCACCGCACGAAGCCGGATCGACATACCCCGCTTCGCCCTCCTTGCAGCGACCTTTGCCGCCAATGGCTTTGTCACCTGGGGCTTCTCGCTCACCATCATTATTCTCTTCGAAGCCCGCGGCCTCACACACGCCGACGCCATTGCCGCGGCCGCCCTGATTGGAATTGCGCAACTGGCCGCGCGACTGGTCGATTTTCTCGGCAGCAAACACTGGTCAGGCCTCGCCACCGCCCTGGTCACCAGCCTGCTCTTTCCCGCCAGCTTCGCCCTCCTGTTCTTCACCAACGGCTTTCCCATGGCGGCGCTTTTTGCCTGCCTCTACGGATTGGCCGGTGGCGCCACGGCCGTCGCCCGCGCCACCCTGCCACTCGAGATATTCCCGTCCGATGCCTATGCCCGGGCCTCGGCGCGACTGGCTGTCCCGCTCAATCTCTCATTTGCAGCGGCGCCGCCCATCTTTGCCGCCATCCTCAGCTCGGCCGGTGCCGAAACCGCCCTGCTGCTCGCTCTGGGCCTCTCAAGCTTTGCCCTGCTGTGCCTCGTCGCGCTCTTTCTCCTGCAACGCCGCATGGCCTAGCGGCGCCGCAGCCGCTATAGCACCACCATGTCCAGCCTGTCCGACCTCCGCCGCCGCGCCGCCGATGCCATCCAGAACGGCGACGCCCCGAGCGCCATTGCCGATCTGCAAACCGCCCTCGCGCAGGAACCGGGATCGCTTGATCTGCGTCTCGAGCTCGGCCGCGCCCAACTCGCCGCGAGCCACCCCGCCGACGCCAAAGTTAGTTTCGAGCAGGCACTGGCCATACGCGCCCGCGATCCCGGGGCCCATCGTGGCCTCGCCCTGGCCCATCTCGCCCTGGGCGACCACGCCCAAGCCCTCGCTGCCTTCCGCACCGCGCTCGCCATCCTGCCCTATGACAAATACGCCGCTCACATGGTCGCGGCCCTCTCCGGCGAACCCGGCTCCGCCTCAGCCAACTACGTCGCCGATCTGTTCGACACCTATGCCGATGAATTCGACGCCCATCTCACCGGCAACCTTGGATACAACACACCCTTCTTCATTGCCGACCTGCTCCGCCCCCATGCACCGGCCAGCCTGCTGGACCTCGGTTGCGGCACCGGCCTCGTCGCGGCCGCTGTCAGCGAAACCATTTCCATCATCGATGGCGTGGACATCGCTCCGCAGATGATCCGCAAGGCCCGCGAACGCGACATCTATCGCCACCTGCGCGCCGCCGATTTCATCGCCACACTGGCCAACGACCCAGACTTTGCCGGCCCCTATGATGCCATCGCCGCCGCCGACGTCCTGGTCTATCTCGGCGCCCTCGAAGCCACCTTCGCCGCCGTGACCGCCCGCCTCGCACCGCGGGGCCTGTTCGCCCTCTCCATCGAGGTCAGCACCAGCGAGGACATCGCCCTGCTCGCCAGTGGCCGCTACGCCCACAGCCCAGGCTATATCGAAGGCCTCGCCGCCATCCACGGCCTCGCCGTCCTGGAGCAGCTCTCCACGGCCATCCGCCACGAGCGCAGCCAACCCATTCCCGGCATGCTCTACCTGCTCCAGGCGCGCTGACCCGCTTGCTGGCCGATCACGAACGCGTCACTATCCCCTCGCGGCAATTGCGCCGCAGCAATCAGGGGTATTCGTCATGATCTTCGTTCTAGCGATCCTCATCGGCTTCGCCGCCGGCCTGCGTGCCATGACGCCGGTCGCGGCCGTCGCCTGGGGCGCGTATCTGGGCTGGATCGATCTCAGCGCCACGCCACTCGCCTTCCTCGGCACGCTCATCGCCGTCATCATCGTATCGCTTGTCGCCGTCGTCGAACTGATCACCGATCAGCTGCCCACCACACCCAGCCGCAAGGTGCCGATGCAGTTCGGCGCCCGCGTGGTCATGGGCGCGTTGACCGGTGCCCTGCTCATGCCGGCCAACTGGATCATCGGTGCACTGCTCGGCGCCATTGGTGCGGTCGCCGGAACCCTCTTGGGCGCCGAACTCCGTGCTCGCCTCGCCATCAGCGCCGGCACCCGTCCGGCCGCCTTCATCGAGGACGCCCTGGCCATCATCCTTGCCTTTGGCGTGGTCTATCTCGCCTGACTTGGGTGGCGGGTCCGCCCGCCATCTTCGCGTCCCTGTCACTTGGGCGCATTATCCAATCCCATCGAGATTCCGTGACGGCCTTCGCCGCAACATCACCATGTTTTCTCGACCATCTGACACCTGAAATCTCGAGGGGATCCGCAATTGAGTCGCATCATTCCAGCCGCCATCGCCGCAACCCTGCTCCTCTGCTCTGCCGCCAGCGCCGCCCAGACCACGCTGCAGCTTCAGCTGAGCAGCGACCGCGACTTCCAGCGCCATGTCATGACCTATGATTGTGGCGCCGAAACCCCGCTCGCCGTCACCTATATCAACGCGGCGCCAAACTTCCTGGCCCTCGTCCCCGTCGCCGAGGAGCCCGAGGAACTGGTCTTTGCTTCCATCCTCTCCGCCTCCGGCGCCCGCTACGCCTCGGGCAAATGGCAATGGTGGACGCAAGGCTCCGAAGCCAGCCTCTTCGACACCACGCTGGGCGACGATGCCGAAGCGGTTTTGACCTGTTCGGAAGCCGTCAACACGCCCTGATTTTCCTGTCGGATTGCTCCTGCTTTGGTTAGTCTCGCAGAGCACTGCTTCTTCGAGACGTCTTTGCCCATGCTGCGCGCCCTGACCATCTTTTCGCCCGACCACGACCGGGGCGTCCCCTACGATACCGTGACCCTTGAACACAGCGAACGCCGCCTCAGGCGCAAACTGCTGCGTCTCAAGCATGGCGACGAAATCCTGCTCGACTTTCCCCAGACGCTGACCCTGGAGCACGGCAGCGCCCTCGAACTCGAAGACGGCCGCCTCGTCGGCATCATCGCCGCCGAGGAACTGCTCTACGAAATCCGCGCCCGCGACACTGCCCATCTCATCCGCTTGGCTTGGCATATCGGCAATCGCCATACCTCCGCCCAGCTTGAAGAAAGCCGCATCCTGATCAAGCGCGACCATGTGCTCAAAACCATGCTGGAAGGCCTTGGCGCTACTGTCACCAATGTCGCCGAAGCCTTCAATGCCGAGCATGGCGCCTACCACAGCCACGCCCACGCCGATCAGCCGCACGCCCTCATCGCCCGATGACCGATAGCCGCGCACTGCAAAAGCTGCTGACCTGGCTCTCTCCGGCCTTTCCGGTCGGAGCCTTTGCCTGGTCCGCCGGCCTCGAAACTGCCATCACGACCCGCACCGTGCATGATCGCCAGACCACCCAGGACTGGATTGCCGGCAATCTGGAGCACGGCGGCCTTCGCACCGATGCTATCATCCTTGCCCATGCACACCGCGCCGCGCGCGACCCCGCTGCCCTGTCCGAACTCGCCGACCTGATCCTCGCCCTCTCGCCCGCCCGCGAGCGCCATGACGAAACCACCATTACCGGCAATGCCTTTGCCAGCGCCGCCAAGGCCTGGCCGACCCCTGTCCTTGCCAACTTGCCGGCGCCCTGCCCCTATCCCGTCGCCGTCGGCACCATTGCCGCGGGTCACGATATCGACCTCGGCGACGCCCTCCTGGCCTGGCTCACCGCCGCGGTCCATACCCAGATCTCGGTCGCCGTCCGCCTCGTGCCGATCGGCCAATCCGACGGCCTCGCCATCATGGCCGCGCTGGAAACAGCCATTCAATCCATGGCCACCCTGTGCCAGAACGCTGCGCTGGACGATATCGGCTCGGTAGCCTATGCCGCTGACATCGCCCAGATGGCCCACGAAACCCAGACCACGAGAATCTTCCGCTCATGAGCACCGCGATCATTTCGTTCATGTTCATCATCCTGTTGGCCGTCAGCGTGGCCCATTTCGCCTGGGCCTTCGGCTTCAGCTGGCCCATCCGCAATGAAAAGCTCCTCGCCCAGACTGTGGTCGGCACCCCAGGCGTCGAGCGCATGCCGCCCCGCCTCACCTCCTTCGGCGTCGCCGTCTTCCTCGCCATCGCCCTGTTCATTGCCGTAGCCATGGGCTCGCCCGAAAGCGGTGGCCCGCTGCTGTCCATCGCGGGCTGGGCCTGCGCCCTCGTCTTCCTCGCCCGCGGCATTGCCGGCTACACGCCGTGGTGGGCACGCCAATTCCCCGAGCCCAATTTCCGTCTCAACGACGCCCGCGTCTATTCGCCGATCTGCCTGTTTCTCGGCGCCGGCTTTGTCGCACTCGACCTGATGAGGATGTAAATGAAGTCACTGAACGGACCTCTGAGGATCGGCATCGGCGGCCCCGTCGGCTCCGGAAAGACCACGCTCTGCGAAATGCTGCTCAAGGCCATGCGCGACCGCTATTCCATGGCCGTGGTTACCAATGACATTTACACCCGCGAGGACGCACTGATCCTCGCTCGCGTCCAGGCCATTTCCGAAGACCGCATTGTCGGCGTCGAAACCGGCGGATGCCCCCACACCGCCATTCGCGAAGACGCCTCGCTCAATCTCGCGGCCATCGACGATCTCAATCGCAAATTCCCCGATCTCGACATCATCCTGATCGAGAGCGGCGGCGACAATCTGGCGGCTACTTTTTCGCCCGACCTGGCCGATATCACCATCTATGTGATCTCCGTCGCCCAAGGCGAAAAGATCCCGCGCAAGGGCGGCCCTGCCATTTCGCGCTCCGACCTGCTCGTCATCACCCATACCGACCTCGCCCCCTATGTCGGCGCCAGCCTCGAAGTGATGGAAAGCGACACCCAAAAGGTGCGCGACGGCCGCCCCTATGTCTTCACCGACATGCTCCGCCGCGAAAATATCGATCAGATCATCGCCTGGATCGAGCGGACTGGTGGTTTTGTTGATGTCGTGGCTGCCGAGTAGCCGCGATTGGGCGACGTCATCCGCCTGCGCAAGCATCTGAGCAGCAAACAGCAGGAAATCGTCCAGCATGCTGGCGTCTTGCTGCGGCCTCTGGCCATCACGGATCCCGAAAAGCTCCACGCGCTCCTCGCCGACGCATACGGCAATGGCTTCGGCAGCGTTCCGGCCTTCGAGCAATGGTGGCCTGCCATCAGCGGCGACGATGAATACGATCCCGCACTCCTTTTGATCGCTGCCGACCATAACGACCAGCCCATCGGCCTCGCTCTTTGCTGGAATTCCGGCTTCATCAAGGACTTGGCGGTCGCCCCGGCGTGGCGCGGCAGGGGCATTGCCGAGGCCCTTTTGGCCACTGCATTCAATGCCTTCCGCCGGCGCGGACTGCTCCATGTCGATTTGAAGGTCATGTCAGCAAACGAAAACGCCCGCCGTCTCTATCACCGGGTCGGCATGGTCGAGGTCCCGCTTTAGGGCACAGCCACCACATGCGTCACCAGCCGCGTCTCGTGCGAGTGATGCAGCAGCAAGCCCGGGCGGTCATCCACATCTCTGGGCACCTTGCCATCCAGCGACAGCCGATTGGCCCAAGTCACCGGTGGCGCCATCGTCGCCGGAAGTCCGGCAAAGCGGGTGAACAGGGGCCGGTGCACATGCCCGCAAGTGACGCCGATGACCATATCGCGCGCCGTGCCAATCACCAGCGACAGCTCTTCCTGGCTGAAGCAATGGTTGCGATCCGCATTGTCGATCCCGCACATGAACGGATGCTGATGCAGGAAAATCAGCGCCGGCGCTCCACCCGTATTGAGCTGTTCGCCCAGCCAGTCCAGCACAGGCGCCGCGTCACCATGGCCGCGCCCCTCCACCGTCACGTCGAGCCCGATGACCCTGAGCGCGCCGAGATCGCCCACCACGTTGAGCCGATCACCCTCGCCCCAGCCGAACCGATCGGCAAAGGCTCTGCGCATCGTCGGCACATCATCGGCATTGCCCGGCACAACGAAAAAGGGCGCCTGCGCGCCCTCCAAACTGTTGCGAACCGCACGATAGCTCTCAGCGCTGTCGTCCTCGACGAGATCGCCGCTGACGATCACCGCATCCGGCTTCATCGGCCTCAGCCAATCCAGCACGCGATCGAAGCGGGCCAGCGCATCCTCGCCGCCATTGGCATGGATGTCGCTGACCTGCGCGATGATCATGCCGCGGGCGCCGGTCGGATCAGGGCAACCACCGAGCGCGGCACCAGCGTCGCTGTGCCATCGGCAATGGCAACCTCGGCCGTACCATCAGAGAGGATGCCGACGGCCCATTCGCCTTCAGGCAGGCGCGCCACCACGGGTTCGGCTCGACGGTTGAACCACACCAGCACCTGGTCGTCCTTGTGCGTCAACTGCATGCCGAGAACCGACGCGCTGGCATCGCCCCAGTCGCCCTCGTTCATCTCACGGCCATCCGGGTGCAGCCACACCACGTCGCGCACGCCATTCTTGTCCTGACCGGTCAGGAAATGGTCATGTGTCAAAGCCACATGCTCCTTGCGGAACGTATTCACGGCAGCGACAAAATCGACCAGATCGCCATCGGCGCCTTCCCAGTCGAGCCAGGTGATTTCATTGTCCTGCGCATAGGCATTGTTATTACCCTGCTGGGTGCGGAACATTTCATCGCCCTGTTGCAGTAGCGGAACGCCACGCGACATGAACAGCGTCGCCAGCAGGGCCCGCACGTCCCGCTTGCGCGCCGCGACAATGCCCTCGTCCTCGGTCTCGCCTTCGGCGCCGCAGTTCCACGAGGCATTGTGGTTGTGGCCGTCGTTGTTGTTCTCGCCATTGGCCTCGTTGTGCTTGTCCTGATAGCTGACCAGATCACGGAGCGTGAACCCGTCATGCACAGCCAGCATGTTGACGCCATGGCTGGGCTTGCGGCCCGAATTGTCGAAGATTTCCGCCGACCCGGCCACCTTCCCCGCCAAGCCGCCAATCCGCCCCGGCTCACCGCGCCAGAATTCCCGGATGTCGTCGCGATAGGTGTCGTTGTGTTCCTTGAATTCCTTGCCGAACTGCCCGAGCGCATAGCCGCCGGGACCCGGATCCCAGGGTTCTGCCACAAGGATACACTGGCTCAGCACCGGGTCGGCCTTGATCTTCTGCAGCATTTCCGCATTCGGGTTGAAGCCCGGATCGCGCCCCAGCACCGTCGCCAGATCGAAGCGGAAACCGGACACGCCCATCTCCTCGACCCAGTAGCGCAGCGAGTCGATCACCAGCCGCTGCGTCGCCGGATGATCACAGCGCAACGTATTGCCAGTGCCGGTGTCATTGACCAGATGCTGCTTCCCGTCGACTTCGACAAAGCGATAGTAGGTCTTGGCGTCGAGCCCCATCAGGCTCAGCATCGGCCCCTGCGCATCACCTTCCCCGGTATGGTTATAGACCACGTCGAGGATCACCGAGATGCCGTTCTTGCGATAGAGGTCGGTCATGTTGCGCAGTTCGTGCGGCCCGCGCGGAGCCAGCCGCGGATCGACCGCCGAATAGGCGACCGGATTATAGCCCCAGGCGTTGGTCAGCCCCAGTGAGGGCAGATGGCCCTCGTCGATCCAGGCCGCAGTCGGCATCAATTGCAGCGTATCGACACCGATATACTTCAGATGATCGATCACCCGCTGCGTCGTCAGCGCTGCAATCGTCCCGCGCAGCGGACCCTGCACACTCGGATGGCGCATCGTATAGCCGCGCACATTCATCTCGTAGAATGTGCCCGGCGCCTTCTTGCGCGGCAGGATGTTCTCCGCGCTGTCGCTGGTCACGATTGCCTTGGGCACCAGCGGCGCCGTATCCACCGCCTCGTCGCGATCCAGCCGCAAACGTGGCGAGCGCACGAAGACGCGGTCGAGCCGCTTGGCATAGGGATCGACCAGCAGTTTCATCGGATCGAAGAAATAGCCCTGGTCCGGATCATAAGGCCCATCGGCCCGCAAGCCGTAGCGCGTGCCGGCGCCAAGGCCGGCAATCAAGCCGGCCCTTATATGGTCCTGATGCACGTCCAGTTCGAACCTGTCGATTTCCTGGTCCTGCTCGTCGAAAACCGACACCCAGATATTGGTGGCGCTTTCCGAATAGACAGCGAAATTGACGCCTTCGGCAGTGACGGTGGCGCCGAGCTTCTCGATACTGCCCCCGCCGGGGACCAGTTCAGGTTTCATTCTGTTTCCGATATCAGGTGATGACGCTTGGCTCTTGTCGCCCGGTGCGCTGCTTGATCCCTGCGAGTTGGTCGGCCAGTCCGATGAGGGGTTCAAGGGCGGATTGGGTTTCAAGATCATGTCGTCCATCGGCAGCCTCATATCGTTCGAGATAGAGCCGCAACGTGGCGCCGACCGTGCCGGTTCCGCTCAGGCGCAACACGATGCGCGAGCCGTCGGTGAAGCCGATCCTGATCCCCTGCTTGGCGCTGGTCGAACCATCCACCGGGTCGTGATAGGTGAAGTCATCGGCATAGGCGACCGTAAGGTCTTCGCCGAAAGTCTGGCCAGCCAGCGTCGGCAACTGCGCCCGCAGATCCTCGACCAGCTTGCCGGCAATCGCCGCATCGACCTCTTCATAATCGTGGCGCGTATAGTAGTTGCGCCCATAGGTCGCCCAATGCTCGCGCACGATCTCGTCGACGCCCTGCTTGCGCACCGCCAGGATATTGAGCCAGAGCAACACGGCCCAAAGCCCATCCTTCTCGCGGACGTGGTCCGAGCCCGTGCCCGCACTCTCCTCGCCACAGATCGTCACGCGACCGGCATCGAGCAGATTGCCGAAGAACTTCCAGCCCGTCGGCGTCTCGTGCATTTCAATGCCGAGCTTTTCCGCCACCCGGTCCGCCGCGGCGCTGGTCGGCATCGAGCGGGCAATCCCGGCAATACCGTCTTGGTAGCCCGGCGCCAGATGCGCATTTGCCGCCAGCAGCGCCAACGAATCCGATGGCGTCACGAAGCGGTTCTTGCCGATGATCAGGTTGCGATCGCCATCGCCATCCGACGCGGCGCCAAAGTCCGGACCCGCCTCGGTCATCAGCAGTTCATACATATCCTTGCAATAGACTAGGTTCGGATCGGGATGCCCGTCATTGAAGGTCGGCGATGGCTCGCCATTGATCACCGTCCCCTCGGGAGCGCCCAGCTTGCCCTCGAGGATCGCATGGGCATAGGGCCCGGTCACCGCCGACATGGCATCGAAAGTCATGCTGAAGCCCGAGGCGAACAGCCCGCGGATCGCGTCGAAATCGAACAGCGTCTCCATCAGCGCTGCATAGTCGGCGACCGGATCGATCACCTCGACCACCATGCCACCGACCTGCTGCGTGCCGATCGTACCCAGATCGATGTCCGCAGTATCTTCGCTCTTGTAGCTGTCGATCACCTTGCTACGTTCGAACACCGCATCGGTGATCTTCTCCGGTGCCGGTCCACCGTTGCCGATATTGTACTTGATGCCGAAATCGCCTTCCGGTCCGCCCGGATTGTGACTGGCCGACAGCACGAGGCCACCGAAGGCCTTGTAATGCCGGATCACATGGCTCGCCGCTGGCGTCGACAGGATGCCGCCCTGTCCCACCAGCACCTTGCCGAAGCCATTGGCCGCCGCAATGCGGATCGCCTTCTGGATCGCGACATCATTATAGAACCGCCCATCCCCGCCGATCACCAGCGTCTGGCCTTCGAACCCTTCGAGGCTATCGAAAATCGCCTGGATATAGTTCTCGACATAATTCGGCTGGCTATAGACAGTAACCCGCTTGCGCAGGCCCGATGTGCCCGGTTTCTGGTCGCTGAACGGCGTGGTCTTAATGGTCTGGATCGTCATTGGTCTTTAGCCCCGTTAGGGAGGCATAGAGATCGGCGTAGCGCGCTGCGCTGGTCTCCCACGAGACGTCCGATTTCATGCCCCTGCGTTGGATTTTCTTCCAGAGTTTTTCATCGCCATAAAGCCGAACCGTCTTGCGGATCGCTTCATAGACGGCGTGGGCGGAATGCGGATCAAACACCACGCCCGTTGCTACTTCGGCGGCAATTGCGGCAGGATTGGCGTCGATCACCGTATCCGCCAGCCCGCCGATCCGACTCACCACCGGCACGCAGCCGTAGCGCAGCCCATAAAGCTGGGTCAGCCCGCAGGGCTCGAAGCGCGACGGAATGACGATGGCATCGCACCCGCCCTGCATCAGGTGGCTCAGCGCCTCGTTATAGCCCGTGGCCATGCCGACCTTGCCGGGATGACGCGCCGTCATATGGCGGAACCCGTCTTCGAGATAGGCTTCGCCCGAGCCGAGCACGGCCAGCCGCGCCCCCAGGTCCACCATCCCGTCCACGGCCTGCAGCAGCAGGTCCATGCCCTTCTGGTCAGTCAGCCGGCTGATCACGCAGAACAACGGCCCATCCGTGCCATCCAGCCCGAACTTGTCCACCAGGGCCAGCTTGTTGGCCTTGCGATTGTGGATCGTGTTGGCGGTGAAATTCTGCACCAGCGCCTTGTCCGTCGCCGGGTCCCAGGCCTGCGTGTCGATGCCATTCAGAATGCCGGCCACGCTGTCGGCACGCCCATTGAGCAGCCCTTCCAACCCCATGCCGAACTCCGGCGTGCGGATTTCATCGGCATAATTAGGGCTGACCGTTGTGACATAGTCGGCGCATTCCATGCCGGCCTTGAGATACGACACCCCGCCGAAATATTCGACGCCACCCACGCCAAAGGCATGCGGCGGCAGGCGCAGTTGCGAAAAGATCTCCGCGCCGAAAAAGCCCTTGAAGGCGATGTTGTGGATGGTCATCACCGTCTTGATCCGATCACTCGGACCGAACTTGACATAGGCCGGCGCCAGTCCCGCCTGCCAGTCATGGCAATGCAGCATCTGTGGGTGATAGCCATCCACCAGCCCCATGGCCAACTCTGCCGCCACCCAACCGAGCGCCGCAAAACGCTTCCAGTTATCAGGCCAGTCCCAGCCATCCGGGCTCACATAGGGGTTGCCCGGCCGGTCATAGAGCGTCGGCGCATCGATGACGATGACATCGATCCCCTCGACGCGCGCCGCAATCAGCTTGGCCGGCACGCCGAACAGGTCCGGCAATTCCTTGACCACCCGGCCGCCGCTGAGCTTGCCCATCACGGCGGGGTACCCCGGCACCAGCGTGCGCATGGTCACGCCGTGCGAACTCAGCGCAGACGGCAGGGCGCCCGCCACATCGGCGAGCCCCCCGGTCTTGATCAGCGGATAGACCTCGGATGCAACCGAGAGAACTTCGATCATCGCCCCGCCAGATATTTGTTGATCATTGCCTGAGTAATCAGCGTCACGCCGTCATCGCTGCGACGGAACCACTTGGCGTCGAACTCGGGATCCTCGCCCACCACCAGCCCTTCCGGAATGTTGACGCCGCGATCGATCACGACCTTGCTCAGCCGCGCATTGCGCCCGATATCGCAATAGGGCAGCACCACCGCCTCGTTGAGCTCGGAATAGGAATGGACCCGCGACCCCGTCGACAGCAGCGTCTTCTGCAGATGCCCGCCCGAGATGATGCAATCGCCTGATACCAGGGAATTCACCGCCGAACCGCGCCGACCATCGAAATCATGCACGAACTTGGCCGGCGGCGTGATCTCGGCATAGGTCCAGATCGGCCAGTCGCGGTCGTAGAGATCGAGCTGCGGCTTGATGTCGGTGAGGTCGATCGAGGCCTTCCAATAAGCATCGATCGTGCCGACGTCGCGCCAGTAGCTGACCTCTTCATTGCTCGAACGGACGCAGCTTCGCGGGAAGCGATGCGCCCAGGCCGTGCCGTTCTTGACGATATAGGGAATGATATCCTTGCCGAAGTCGCGGCTCGAGCCTTCGAGCGCCGCGTCACGGCGCAGCTGT
The DNA here is from genome assembly GCF_963517015.1 of uncultured Devosia sp. Classification (NCBI taxonomy): domain Bacteria; kingdom Pseudomonadati; phylum Pseudomonadota; class Alphaproteobacteria; order Hyphomicrobiales; family Devosiaceae; genus Devosia; species uncultured Devosia sp. The sequence continues at coordinate 1,591,927 of NZ_CAUQDV010000001.1, read as the reverse complement.
TCCATCAGGAACCGCGTCTCGAACACATAGATGCCCATTGAGGCCAGCGCCATCTCCGGCTTGTCCGGAATGCCCGGCGGGTCCTTTGGCTTTTCGACGAAATCGACCACCCGATCGCGCCCATCGACATGCATCACGCCAAAGCCCGTGGCCTCCATGCGCGGCACTTCGAGGCACCCGATGGTCACGTCGGCGCCCGTGTCCACATGCTGGCGCAGCATGATTTCATAGTCCATCTTGTAGATGTGGTCGCCGGCCAGGATGACGATATAGCGCGCGCCTGAGTCCTCGATGATGTCCATGTTCTGGTACACGGCGTCGGCAGTGCCGGCATACCACATGTCCTCGCGCACCCGCTGCGAAGCGGGCAACACGTCGAAGCTTTCGTTGCGTTCCTGGCGCAGGAAGTTCCAGCCACGCGACAGATGGCGGATCAGCGAATGGGCCTGGTACTGCGTCGCCACCGAAATGCGGCGGATACCCGAATTGATCGCATTGGATAGCGCAAAATCGATGATGCGCGACTTGCCGCCGAAATAGACGGCCGGCTTGGCGCGCCGGTCGGTCAGCTCCATCAAGCGCGTACCGCGCCCACCCGCCAGCACATAGGCCATGGCTTCGCGGGCCAGCGGCGATGGTACTCGATAGTCTGCCATTATTGTCACCCTCCACTATGCCCGTTGCCCGGGACTGATCAATCGTGAGCCGGCTATTCCGGCTCGTATTTCAGATAGAGCGTCGATAGCGGCGGGAGATAGAGTTCCGCCTCCGCCGGCCAATGCTGTCCCTCAACCGCATAGGCCTTTACCGCGCCCTGATTGCCCGTGTTCGAGCCGGCATACCAACCGGCATCGCTATTAATCCGTTCCACCCACTTTCCAGCCTGTGGCATGGGTATCTTGTACCCGCTACGTGGCACTGGCGTGAAATTGGAAACGACAAGGATCGGATCATGCCCCGGCGCCTTGCGCAGCCAGGCAAATACCGAATTGGCGTGATCATTGCCGATCACCCATTCAAAGCCATCGGGCTCGTTGTCGCGCTCATGCAGCGCCGGCAATTGCCGATAAGCCAGGTTCAGGTCCGCCACCAGCCGCCGCATGCCCTCATGCATGCCCGCTTCAAGGAGGTACCAGTCGAGCGACTTGCCCTCGGCCCATTCTTCGCGCTGTGCAAACTCCTGCCCCATGAACAACAACTTCTTGCCGGGGAACCCCCACATGAAGGCGTAGAAGGCGCGCAGATTGGCAAACTTCTGCCAGTCATCGCCGGGCATTTTTTCCAGCAGTGACTTCTTGCCATGCACCACTTCGTCATGACTCAGAGGCAGCACGAAATTCTCGCTGAAGGCGTAGACCGTGGCAAAGGTCATGTCGTTGTGGTGATACTTGCGGTGCACGGCCTCTCGGCTCATGAACCGCAACGTGTCGTTCATGAAGCCCATGTTCCACTTGAAGCCGAAGCCCAGGCCTCCGGCATCGACCGGCGCACTGACACCCGGCCAGGACGTGGATTCCTCGGCGATCATGAACGTACCGGGATGCAACCGATAGGCTTCGGAATTCACCCGCTTGAGGAATTCCACCGCTTCCAGGTTCTGGTTGCCACCGAACTTGTTGGGCACCCACTGCCCCTGCTGGCGCGAATAGTCGAGATAGAGCATCGACGCCACCGCATCGACGCGCAGGCCGTCCAAATGGAAGGTCTCAAGCCAGTAGAGCGCATTGTTGACCAGGAAGCTCACCACTTCCTTGCGCCCGAAATTGTATATCGCCGTATTCCAGTCGGGGTGATAGCCCTGCCGCGGATCGGCATGCTCGTAGAGCGCCGTGCCGTCGAAATGGCTGAGCCCATGCGCATCCGTCGGGAAATGCGCCGGCACCCAGTCGAGGATGACGCCAAGTCCGGCTTCATGGGCCGCATTGACGAAGCGCGCAAAGCCGGCCGGATCGCCAAAGCGTGCCGTCGGCGCATACATGCCGGTCGGCTGATAGCCCCAGCTCGGATCGAACGGATGTTCGGTGATGGGCAACAGTTCGAGGTGGGTATAGCCCATGTCCGCCGCATAAGGCACCAGCTGCTCGGCAAGTTGGTCATAACTGAGGAAGCCGCCATCCGGCCGCCGCCGCCAGCTCCCCAGATGCACCTCATAGATCGACATCGGCGTCCGCCGCCAGTCACGGGTCGCTCGCTCCTCGATATACTTTTGGTCGGTCCAGACGAACGGCGTCGGATCGGGCACCACTGACGCCGTGCGAGGCCGCATTTCGGCCTGTCGCGCAAAGGGGTCGGCCTTGAGCGGCTGCACCACCCCATCCGGTCCCACGATCTCGTATTTGTAGAGCGTTCCGGTTCCCAGCACCGGAATGAACACTTCCCAGATGCCATTTTCGAACCGGTTGCGCATCGGGTGACGCCGACCGTCCCATTCGTTCCATGGACCGACCACGCTCACGCGCTGCGCATTGGGCGCCCAGACGGCAAAATGGGTGCCGTGAATGCCTTCGAATTCCATCTCGTGGCCGCCGAGCTTGTCGAACAGCCGCAGGTGGTTACCCTCGCCGATATAATAGTCGTCCATTGGTCCGAGTACCGGCCCAAAGCTGTAGGGGTCGTACACATCCCATTCGCCGCCGGCGTTCCTGGCGCGATAGCGGATCGGCTGGCGCTTGCTGATCGCCACCTTGCCTTCGAAGAAACCGGCACCATGGCGCGGCACCAGATGACCAAGCTCCTCGCCATCCAGCGTATAGGCATCGACACTTTCGGCATGGGGGATGAAGGCACGTAGCACCCATTGCCCACCCACATCCTGCAGGCCCAGGAATGCAAAGGGATTGCGGTGCCGGCCGGCGACAATTGCTTCGACTTCCTGCGAATCCGCTTGCCAGTTTTCCTTGCTCACAGGCACGTCTCCCCTGCAGCGGGCCGTAACCGGCACCGCGCGAACCGTTGTGAAGGGGCGGCTTCGGTCTTGTCTGCCAATCTCCGCCCCTCGCCCATCGCTATTTGCTCACAGCTTCAGCGCCCCAGATATCCTGGGCATACTGCCGGATCGTACGATCAGACGAAAAGAAGCCGACACGCGCCGTGTTGCGGATCGCCATGGCATTCCAGCGCTTCTTGTCACGCCAGATCGCATCCACTTCGGCCTGCGCCGCGACATAGGCATCGAAGTCGCGCGCTACCATGAACCAGTCATGGTCATAGAGGCCCCCGATCAGGTCACGGTAGCGGTTCGGATCATCCGGCGAGAACACACCGGCCGAAATCGACTCCAGCGCCGCCTTGAGCGCTGGCGAGTCATCGATGGCGCCACGCGGCACCTCGCTTTTGGCGCGCTTGTCGTTCACCTCTTCCGTGGTGAGGCCAAAGATCACGATATTGTCCGCCCCCACTTCCTTGTGCATCTCGACATTCGCCCCATCCATCGTGCCGATGGTGATGGCGCCATTCGCCATGAACTTCATATTGCCCGTGCCGGATGCTTCCATGCCGGCAGTCGAAATCTGCTCGCTGAGGTCTGCAGCCGGCACGATGACTTCGGCCAGGCTCACATTGTAGTTCGGCAGGAACACAACCTTGAGCAGACCGCGCACCGCCGGGTCATTGTTGATGACCTTGGCGACGTCGTTGATCAGTTTGATGATGAGTTTGGCGTTCCAGTAACCCGGCGCTGCCTTGCCCGCGAATATCTTAACGCGCGGCACCCATTCGCGTTCCGGGTGCAGGCGAATTTCATTATACAACGCAACGGCTTGAATAATGTTCAGCAATTGCCGCTTGTATTCGTGGATACGCTTGATCTGCACGTCGAACATCGCGTCCGGTGACACGGTGATCCCCATGCGATCCTTGATCAGCTTGGCCAGCTTGCGCTTGTTGTTCTGCTTGACCTCGGCAAACTGCCCCTGGAACGTCGGGTCGTCCGCATGGTCATTGAGGCCCTGCAGCAGGTCGATGTCATCGAGGAATTCCGGCCCGATGCGATCGCTGATCAGCTTGGTCAGCTCCGGATTGCACTGCATCAGCCAGCGCCGCGGCGTAATGCCATTGGTCTTGTTGTTGATGCGATCCGGATAGAGCTTGTGCAGGTCGGCAAACACCGTCTGCTTCATCAGCTCGGTATGCAGCGCCGACACGCCATTGATCGAATGGCTCCCAACAAAAGCCAGTTGCCCCATGCGCACGCGCCGCCCGCCATGCTCGTCGATCAACGACACATTGGCGACCTGCGCGTCATTGAACTTGGTGCGGGTTCGCGCTTCGGTCAGAACCTCGGCATTGATCTGGTAGATGATCTGCATGTGGCGCGGCAGAAGCCGCTCCATCAGCGACACCGGCCAGCTTTCCAGCGCCTCAGGCAGCAGCGTGTGGTTGGTATAGCCAAAGGTGGCCCGCACCAGCTTCCACGCTTCGGCCCATTTCAGCCCATTGTCATCGACCAGGATGCGCATCAGTTCGGCGATGGAAATCGCCGGATGCGTATCGTTGAGCTGGATCGCCACCTTGTCGGGCAGCGAGCCCAGGTCGCCATATTGCTGCAGATGCCGCCGGACGATGTCCTGCAGTGACGCCGACGAGAAGAAGAACTCCTGCCGCAGGCGCAATTCCTGCCCCGCCGCCGTCGAATCCGCCGGGTAGAGCACACGGGTGATCGCTTCGGCGCGGGAGCTTTCCTCCAGCGCGCCGATATGATCGCCCGAGTTGAACTTGTCGAGCAGAATAGGGTCGATCGGCTGCGCGCTCCACAGCCGCAGCGTATTCACCCGCGCGCCGCGCCAACCCACGATCGGCGTATCATAGGCCACCGCCAGCAGATGATCATTGGGGCGCCATTCCTGCCGCTCAGTCCCGTCCGGATCGACCACCGGCTCTACATGTCCGCCAAAACCGATTTCATAGGCGCTTTCACGCCGCTCAAATTCCCATGGATTGCCATGCGCCAGCCAGTCTTCCGGCAATTCGACCTGCCAGCCCTCGCTCATTTCCTGGCGGAACAGGCCATGCACGTAGCGGATGCCATAGCCATAGGCCGGAATCTGCACCGAGGACATGGACTCAAGGAAGCACGCCGCTAGACGCCCCAAACCGCCATTGCCCAGCGCCGCATCCGGCTCGAGGCCGATCAGCGTGCCGAGGTCGACATTGAGATTCTTCAGCGCCTGCTGCACTGGCTCCATCAGACCCACATTGCTGACGGCATCGCGCAGCAACCGGCCAATGAGGAATTCCAGGCTCAGGTAATAGACGCGCTTCTTGGATGTTCGCCACGTCTCGCGCGAACTCTCCATCCAGCGATCCATGACGCGGTCGCGCACGGCGAGAATGGTCGCGGCCAGCCAGTCATGCTGGCGGGCGACGATCGGGTCCTTGCCGACCGAATAGATCAGCCTTTCCAGGATTTCGGCCTGGATGGCCTCAACGGAAGTCGCGCGGGGCTCCGGCGTGGGGGCATCGTAAACGATAGGCTGTTGCGGCATGTCGCAATCCAGATTTCATGGCCAAGTTTTCCCCTCTTGCCCGATCAGTCTTGCACTTAATTCCGGCAGGCGGAAGCCCCCTCGCAACACTTGATCAGGCTGGCTGCACCGGTTTGCCCAGCGCGTCTTCGGCGGCGTCCTCTGCCGCATCTTCGGAAACGTTGACACCACTCTCGCGCGCCTGCTCCTGAGCATTCGACAGCAGCAGTGTCCCAAGATTACGCCAGTCCTCGCCCGCCATCTGCCGGTCGAAGCGCTGCCGGTCGCGGTCGCGCACGCCCTCGACCACCTCCTCGGCCTCCTCTGCCGTAGCACCCAGCATGCCGATGGCCTTGCCACCAAAGGTCAGCGCCGATTCGAAAACCTCGCGCACCTGAAATTCCGCTCCCGCCCGGAGCAGTTCGATCGCATGCGAACGATCGAACGCCCGCGCCATCACCCGCGTCAGCGGAAACTCGTCACGCAGCAACTCGGCAATCCGCGTCGTCTGCAACTTGTCGTCCGTACAGATCAGGATCAGGTCGGCGTTGCCCGCGCCCGCGGCATGGAGAATATCGAGCCGCGTCCCGTCGCCATAATAGACCTTGAAGCCGATGCTCGCCGCGGCCCGGATCATGTCCGTGTCATTGTCGATGATCGACACCGAGTGATGCATGGCCAGCAGCGGCTGGCTGGCAATCTGCCCGAAGCGGCCAAAGCCGATGATCAGGATACGCCCCGATAGCCCATCGGCGGTCTCGACGCCGTCCATCGACTGCTCGGCCTTCTTGGGCATCACATAGCGCAGCCCGATGATAAAGAACGGCGTCAGCACCATCGAAACGATGACCGTTGCGGTAAATATCGCATTGGTCGGCCCGTCGATGATCCCGGCCGCCACTGCCGTCGTATAGAGCACGAAGGCAAATTCCCCGCCCTGCCCCATCAGCACCGCCCGCTCCAGCGCCACCCCATGGCTCGACTTGAGCAACCGCGCGATGATGTAGATCGCCAACGCCTTGACCACCATGAAGACCGCGACGCTGAGCGCGATGATCTGCCAGTTTTGCCCGACGATCGAGAGGTCCAGCGACATGCCGACCGCCAGGAAAAACAGCCCAAGCAATATGCCACGGAACGGCTCGACATCGGCCTCGAGCTGATGCCGGAAGGTCGAGGTCGACAGCAGCACACCGGCCAGAAACGCGCCCATGGCCATGGATAGCCCGCTCGCCTGGAACAGCAACGCCGCTCCCAGCACCACAAGCAGCGCCGCAGCCGTCATCACTTCCCGCAGCTTGGTCGATGCCAGCAGCGCAAAGAACGGATTCATGATCCGTCGCCCGACAAAGATCAGCAGCAACACCGCGCCGATTGGGATCAATATCCCCACCACCCGGCTGACCATGCCCACCTCTTCGCCACTCGAGGGCGCAAGCAGCGCAACCACCGCCAGCAGCGGCACGATGGCAAGATCTTCCAGCAGCAGGATCGACACCATGCGCTGCCCGCTGTCGGTGGCCAGCTCGCCCCGCTCGCCCAGAATCTGCATGACGATGGCGGTCGAGGTCAAAACGAAGCCCATGCCGAAGATGAAGGCCACGACAGGAGCAAAGCCCAGCAGAATGCCGACACCTGTCAGCAGCGCGCCGCAACTGCCGACCTGGATCACACCCAGCCCGAAGATCTGCTTGCGCAGCGCCCAGAGCTTGCTCGGCTCCATTTCGAGGCCGACGATGAACAGGAACATCACCACGCCAAGCTCGGCAATGGTCAAGACCGATTCCGGATCGGTGATCAGCGCAATGCCCGATGGTCCCAGCAGCAGCCCCGCGGCCAGATAGCCCAGCACGGACCCCAACCCCAGCCGCTTGAACAGCGGAACGCCAATGACGGCCGCACCCAGCAGCGCTACGATCGGCACCAGGTCCACACCATGCGCCGCGGCTTCCGCCGCATGTCCAACAACGTCGCCCGCCACGAAAAACCCCACCACAAATCAGGCCCGGACTCTTTCGTTCCAGCGCAGAACCGTCAAGCCTGTCTCTGCGGATGTCTGGTGTGTGCAGAACTGCTTGGCAGAGAGACGAGCATTTCGTCGCGAACCGCCCCACACCCTCGATGTCATCCCGGCCTTGAGCCGGGACCCATCCCGAGATCGTTGTTCCGCCGCAAGGTGGAAATGCCAATCACCACCACCTTGCGGCTGTGGCTTCATCTCAAGATGGACCCCGGCTCAGGGCCGGGGTGACATCGAGTGTGCAGCAAGTCAGCGCGATAACTCAGCCCTACGCGACGGGCTCCACCCCACTCGGCGCCGTCCCCTCGGGAGGCTGAAGTCTTTCCTCTTTTCGCTTTTCATTCGGCTCTTTTTGCAATTCCGCCTGCTCCCGGATCGCCCGCGCCGTATTGGCCAGCAGCATTTCCCGATCGCTCATATTCGCCGTCCGCCGCACCGGGCGCTTGGGCATCATCGGCTTGCTGGGCAAGGCATGCGCCATGATCGAGGTCGCGATGAGAAGCGTCGGCACGGCCACCAGACCACCCACCGGCCCCCAGGCCCACAGCCAGAAGGTGATCGACAGGAAGATGATGAACGGGTTCAGTGTCATCGTGCGGCCGATGAAATGCGGCGTCACGATCTGCCCTTCGATGAAATTGATCGCCACATAGCAGGCAACCGGTAACAGGATATTCTCCAGCCCCGTCTGCGTGCCAAGGCCCACCGCTAGCAGCGTCAGTCCCATCACCGCCTGCCCCACATAGGGGATATAGTTGAGCACCGCCGCCAACGCGCCCCACAGGATTGGCGACGGCATGCCGATGGCCCACATGGCCAGCGACACCGCACAACCCACGCAAACATTGATGAAGGTGATCGAGAGGAGGAAGCGCGACACCTTGGCCTCGACGTCGCGGAACACATGCGCCGTGCGCCAGCGCATCCGCCGGCTGACGCAAAGCGACAGCACCGAAATCCGGATATGGTCGCGCGTCGCGAGGAAAAAATAGAGGCTGGCCAGAAAGATCAGCGCCTGCGCCATGATCGCCGGCGCCAGCATGGCCACCCCGATCACCTGCCCGCCATCTTCCACGGTAACGGCCATGGCACTATCACTGCCCAGAATGGAGGAGAGCTGCGACTGGAACGCAGTAACCGCCTCAAGTGGTCCCTGCAGATTTGCCAATTGCAACTGCAGCTTTTCCCAGATTGCTGGCGCCCTGCCCACCCATTCGGAAAGCGGCACGGCGAACAGCGTCAGCGCAGCCGCGATCAGTCCGATCAGCATCAGCACGACAACGCCCGCCGATAAAGCGGGCGGAATCCCAAACCGTTCGACGCGATCGGCAACGGGACCAAACATTAGCCCAATGACGATGGCCAACGTCACCGGCGCGAGAAAGACCTGGCCCTCCTTGAGGGCGAACAGCAGTGCCAGAAATCCAACGAAAACCAGCGCGATCCGGGCAGCATTGCCCAGCACGCGTTCGAATTGGCTTTCGCTCATGTCTTCTGTCGCCGACCGCTTGCTGAGAGCGCGTGCCATGATGTTTCCGTGTCTGAAGCCCCTCGCGCTCCGGTAACGTGGCCCTTGGGTAAACGTTCCGTTGACGGCACTGTCGCGAGCCCATCGACCCACCCCGGACGACCCGTTAGAATCCCATCCGGATTCTCACTTAAGGCCCCTTATGTCTCGCAAGATCATCATTGACACCGATCCTGGCCAGGACGATGCCGTCGCTATCCTATTGGCCCTCGCCTCCCCCGCAGAACTCGACGTCCTGGGCATTGTCGCCGTCGCCGGCAATGTCGGCCTGCACCACAATGCCAACAACGCCCGCAAGGTCGTCGAACTCGCCGGCAAGCTGGACGTGCCCGTCTATGCCGGCTGTGCCCGTCCCATCCGCCGCCAGCTTGTCACCGCCGAACACGTCCATGGCGAAACCGGCATGAACGGCCCTCACCTGCCAGACCCCACCATTCCGCTGCAGGGCCAGCACGGCGTCGACTACATCATCGATACGCTCATGGCCCATGAACCGGGCACGGTCACCCTCTGCACCCTTGGTCCGCTGACCAATATCGCCATGGCCCTGATCAAGCAGCCCGCCATTGCCGGGCGTATCGCCGAGATCGTGATGATGGGCGGCGCCTATTTCGAGGTCGGCAACATCACCCCCGCCGCCGAATTCAACATCTATGTCGATCCCGAAGCCGCCGACGTGGTCCTGCGCTCCGGCGCTCCGATCACCATGCTGCCGCTGGACGTCACTCACCAGATCCAGTCGACCCCAGAGCGCCTGTCGGCCATCAAGGCCATCGGCAACAAGGCCGGTCAGGCTGTCTACGAAATGCTGACCTTCTCGGAGGGCTTCGACCTGCAGAAATACGGCTGGACCGGCGCCCCACTGCACGATCCCACCGTCATCGCCTGGCTGCTCCAGCCAGACCTTTTCGAGGGCCGCCACTGCAACGTGACGATCGAGGTCGACAGCGAACTCACCATGGGCATGACCGTCACCGACTACTGGCACGTCACCGGCCGCGTCCGTAATGTCACCTACCTCCGCAACGGCAATGCCGACGGCTTCTACCAGTTGCTGACCGAACGACTGGCGAGACTGCCGTAAGACCTCCGCACACGCGATGCCCATCCTCTCCTGTGAACGGGAGAGGATGGGCATCCGGGTTCCTGGTCATTTCGCCCAACGAGAGATTTATCTGAGTGCTCTCAATCTCTTACCTGCCAAAACCCCAAAAACTTATCCCCGCCCCTCCTACCGCCCTCATACTCCACCCATCCATCCCGCACGGGCGGCCTGCAGGCGACAGTGGCGGGAATGGGCCGGGCGTGCGGATATGCCATCCGCACGGGTATACGCTTGGGCCTGTTGATCTGCGAGCGATGGATCGACCGCCCGACGCGGTGCATAAAACCGGACGTCCCGAGACGGTGGTTCGTCTCAATAAATAAATCTCAAGAGGCGAAGGCCGTCTCGGGATCCGCCCTTTGAAAGGGCGAAAACAGGTCGAAGGCGAAACGCCTCGAAAACCGCGACAGGCGGCGCTTCGGCACGTCTTGCCCCTGGCGCGCGGCTGTGGAACACATCACCCACCCGGATCGGAGCCAGCGTCATGGATATCTTCACCCTGACCACCTTCACCATTGCCTATGCGATCGCCGTTCTCGTGCCCGGCCCTGGCGTCGCAGCCGTCGTCGCCCGCGCGCTGGGCGGGGGCTTCAAGGGGGCATTCCCCATGGTGCTTGGCATTCTCGCCGGTGACCTGGTCTATTTCGTCTTCGCAGTCTTTGGCTTGGCCGCCATCGCTACGCTTTTCGGCCCGGTATTCGTGGTGATCCGTTGGGCCGGTGCCGCTTATCTTCTCTACATCGCCTGGAAATTCTGGACGGCCCGCCCCGGCGCCGAACAGATGAAGCCGAAAAACGAAAGCGCCTGGAAGACCTTCCTCGCCGGCTTTTCGCTGACCATGGGCAATCCCAAGACCATCGTCTTCTACCTGGCCATCCTGCCTACAGTAATCCCGCTCGACCAGATGAACCCGGTCGCCTTTGCCGAGCTGACCGTCATCGTCAGCGTGGTCCTACTGATCATTGCCTCGGGCTATGCCTGGCTGGCCTCGGCCGCCCGCGAAATGTTCAAGAGCGAGCGCGCCCTGGGCCGCCTCAACAAGACCGCCGGCGCCATGATGGCCACGGCCGCCGGTCTCGTTGTCTGGCAACACTAGCGCCTATACAGCGATGCGCTGTTCCCGTTCCATCGCTTCCGGTCGCCCGAGATAATAGCCTTGCGCCTCGTCGCACCCTTCCTCCAGCAGGAACGAAAGCTGCTCGCTGGTTTCGACCCCCTCGGCCAGCACAGGCACTTCAAGGCCACGGCCCAGTTCGAGAATGGCCCGCACCACCGCCTTGGCCTGCTTGCTCGTCTCCACTTCCGACATGAAGCTGCGATCGAGCTTGATCTTGTCGAACGGGAAGGCCCTCAGCGTTTCCAGCGACGAATAACCCGTCCCAAAATCGTCGATGGCGATCGTCACGCCCAGATCCTTGATCTGTCCCAGCATGTGCAGCGCCCGCACCTTATCGCCGATGATCGCGCTCTCGGTCACTTCGAGCTCCAGCCGGCCAGGCTCCAGCCCGGTCTCGACCAGCGCGAGCTTGACCACTTCGACCAGATTGGCGCTGCCCAATTGCACGGGCGAAATATTGACCGCCAACTTGATGCCGGCGTCCCAATGCGTCGCCTCAATACAGGCCTGCTGCAGCACCCATTCGCCGATCGGCAGTATGGCACCACATTCCTCGGCAATCGGGATGAAGTCAGTCGGCGGTACCAGCCCGCGCTCGGGGTGATGCCAGCGCAACAGCGCCTCATAGCCGGTGATCTCGCCGCTCTGTACCGACTTCTGCACCTGGAACTTGAGCTGCAGCTGCCCCTTGTCGATGGCGTCCCAAAGGTCGCGGGCCAACAAGCGCCGATCGCGCGCTGCTTCGTCCATGTCCGATTCATAAAAGCACACGCGCTCGGTCAGGTTGCGCTTGGCACGGTACATGGCCATATCGGCATTGCTGATCAGCTTCTCTGCCGTGCGCCCGTCATCGGGGAAAACCGCCACGCCGATGCTGGCGCCGATGGAAACTTCGCTCCGGTCGATGATGAAGCGTTGCTCCACCGCCTCTTCCAGCCGCTCGATCAGCCCGAACAGCTCCGCATCGGTGCGGAACACCTTAAAGGCCGCGAACTCATCGCCACCGAACCGCGCCATGAACTCGCCGTCCTGCAAGGCCTCGGTGATGCGACCGGCATAATCCTTGAGCACCATGTCGCCGGCCCGATGCCCCATCTGGTCGTTGACCTCCTTGAACCGGTCAAGGTCGATGCCGAGCACGGCCACGCGCTGCACCTGCCCCGCCCGCTCCAAAGCACCCGAAAGATGATTGGTGAAACTGCTGCGATTGGGCAATCCGGTCAGCCCATCGTGATGGGCCATATAGTGGATCTGCCGCTCGGATTGCTTGCGTTCCGAAATATCTTCGAAGGTCGAGACCCAGCCACCATCGCCTGCCGGACGATGCACGATGCGGATAGACTTCCCGCCCGGGAATTCCTGGACGATCTCGCCATTCTGCTCGCCCGCGACCAGCCGTTTGTGCAGGTCGTAAATCTCGTCCAGCGCCGCCGGTTCGACATTGCCGTCCTCGGTCAGGAATTTGGCCAGGTCATGCAGACCGAAGCCATGCACCGAGACTTGCTCGGGAATGTCGAGGATTTCCTTGAGCTGCCCATTGGCCACCACGATCCGCTCATTGGCATCAAACAGCGCCAGCCCCTGGCTCATATTGGCCAGAGACGCCTCGAGATTGCGGGTTGCGGCAGCAATCCGCTCCGCATCCTCATGCTGGCGTGTGATGTCGCGGGTGATCTTGACGAAACCCACCAGTTCCTCGGCATCACCGCGGATCGCCTCGAGCGACACCTGCGCCCAGAAGCTCGACCCATCCTTGCGATAGCGCCAGCCTTCGGTCTGGAACTTACCCGTCTCGCGCGCTTCTCCCAGGGCCTGCTCCGGCAGGCCCGCGCGCCGGTCCTCGATACTATAGAACAGTGCAAACGGCTGCCCGATGATTTCATGGGCTGCATAGCCCTTGTTGCGGCGCGCACCGGCATTCCAGCTCGCCACCAACCCATCCGGATCGAGCATGTAGATGGCATAGTCTGTTACCGACTGCACCAGCATGCCAAAGCGCTTTTCGCTCTCGCGTGTCGCCGCCCGGGCCCGCTCATTCTCCACCTCATGCGCCAGCCGTTCGCGAATATCGCGAATGGCGAGCACTTCTGTCAGACCATGCAGCAAATCGGCCTGCTGGCTGACCAGTTCAACGGCAATGGTCTCGCCATCGGCAGCATTGAGCGTGGTCTGGCAGAACTGCCCCGGCCCGTTGCGCGCTTCGGTCAGGGCATCGCAGGCAAAGAACTGATCGACCGGAGCACCAAGCAGAGCCTCGCGCTCAATGCCGACCATCCGGGAAAAGCTCGAATTGGCGCCGACCACCTGACCATCACGAATGATCACCAGCCCCTCCACCGCCGCGTCGGCCAGACTGTGCAGCCGTTGCGATTCCAGCGCTCGTCGCAATTTGTCCTTGCTATCCAGCAACAGCGCCAGCAGCGCCGACCCAAGAATGACCGCGCTACCCAACGCCACACCGCCCGCGACCCAACCGGTATGCAGGTCGCTCAAGGAAGTAATGGCGAAACAATTGCTGAGATCGACCGCCCCCATGGCGGTAAAGTGCATCGAGACGATTGCCAGCGTCAGCAGTCCGGACGCCACAAGCCTCGTCCGCCAGGCGGAATTGGTCGCGCCCAGCATTACTGCCGCCGCGCCCAGGCCTGCCGCAAACAGCAGCGACAGGTTCACCAACCCGATATTCCACCCCACCGTGCCACCCACCTGGATGGCGCTCATCCCGGTGTAGTGCATCGCCGTGATGCCGATACCAACGACAATGCCGCCCAGCAGGCTGTCGCTGCCACGATTGCCATAGGCCGCCATGGCAAATCCGACCCCACTCGCCGCAATGGCGATCAGCAGCGAGGCAAGCGTTCCGATCGGTTCATAGCCGATGGCAAAATCGGGCCGATAGGCCAGCATGGCAATAAAGTGGGTCGACCAGATGCCAAAGCCGACCGACAGTGCCGCGACGCCGATCCATACGCCACGACGTGACCCGTCCATGTTGCGGGCGCGATCCATCAAGGCGATGCCGGCAAAGGATGAAACCGCGCAGACCAGGGCCGCGAGCCCCACGAGCCAGAGGTCGTGCTCGAAAAACAGCGTGGTAAAAACAGTCGTCATCTGGTCGGTCGTCCTGCCGGCAAGTCCAGTCCCCGCGAAACGCATCCGCGTTTCCGCCTGCCGTAACGGCGTAAAGACCTCAGACCTTCACACGCAGCGCCCCAGCATAGGCTGCCAACCTAGCCATCTAATCCGTAAGAGACTGATAAAGCCGAAGAAACTATTGATCCTTTTCGTTGCTATCGCGCTGCAGCATGCGTCGTCCGGCTGCCACGACATCCCGGCTGAGATCGGGAAACTGCTTGGCCGCCCAGCGGCTGACCTGCCAGTAGAGCGGAACATCCATCACCGCGCCGGCAACAAGCTCGACAAGCCGGCCGGCCCGCAGATGATCCTCGACCAGATGCACCGGATTGAGGCCCCAACCCATGCCCAGAAGGCACGCCTCCACAAACCCCTGCGTCGATGGCAGCCAATGGGTCTGGGTGGCAACCTGTCCACCCACATATGCCGCTACCCAATCCTGCTGCAAACTGTCCTTCTGGTTGAAGGTCAGGGCAGGCGCCTTCCCGATTGTCTCCGAGGTGACCCCATCAGGGAAATGCCGCCGCATGAACTCGGGGCTGGCCGTCGCATGATAGCGCAGCGACCCAAGTCCGGTGACCGCACAACCCGCTACCGGCTCCTTTAACGACGTGACCGCAGCAACCACCCGCCCCCGCTGCAGCCAGTCGACCGTATGCTCTTGGTCATCCACCTCGATGTTGAGCAGAACCTTCGAACGCTCCGCAAAGCTCGCCACCGCCGGCAGAAACCAAGTCCCAAGACTGTCGGCATTGACCGCGATGTCGAGTGTCACCGTCCGACGACCGACATCGCCAAGCTCCGGCATCTGCTCGAACAGGCTCCGCTCCAACAGGTCCACCTGATCCATGTGGCGGCAAAGCCAGGCGCCCTTGTCGGTCGCTCGACAGGGCGACCCACGCTCGATCAGCACGGTGCCAAGCCGCTCTTCCAACTGCTTGACCCGCTGCGAAATTGCCGACGGCGTCACGTTGAGCGCTTTCGCAGCCTTCTCGAAACTGCCCAGCCGAACGATCGTCGCGATTGCTGCAGCCGCGCTGTAGTCAATCATCATAAGTCTCACTAACTCAACTTCAGCATCTTTAATTTGCCTAAAGCACGAGGCGCCATTAGCGCAAGACAGTCAACAGGGCGCTGCTTATGAATGTTTCGATCTACCTCACGGGCCTCGGCATTGGCCTGAGCCTCATCCTGGCCATTGGTGCACAGAATGCTTTCGTCCTTCGACAAGGCCTCAAAGGCGAGCACGTTCTCCCCGTCTGCCTCGCCTGTGCGCTCTCAGACGCCATTCTCATCATCCTCGGCGTCACCAGCTTCGGCCAGATCGCTCGTGTGCTGCCCTGGCTTGACCCGCTCATGCGCTACGGCGGTGCGGCCTTTCTGGCCTGGTATGGCGCCAGGAGCATGTTGGCGGCCCTGCGCTCGGCCGATAGCCTGGCCATCGATCAGGCGGGACCCGCGAGAGCCCTGGTCCCCACACTCCTCACCTGCCTCGCCCTCACCTGGCTCAACCCGCATGTCTATCTGGATACCGTCGTCCTGCTGGGCACCATTTCCACCCAGTTCGAGGGTCAGCAGGCGACCTTCGCCGCCGGCGCCATCACCGCGTCCTTCCTGTTTTTCTTCAGCCTCGGTCTCGGCGCTGCCCTGCTCCGGCCGATCTTCGCCCGCCCCGCATCCTGGCGTATTCTGGAAGGCGCAATTGCTGTAGTCATGTGGGCCATTGCCCTCAAGCTCATCACCGGTGCCTGACATGTACCTGCCCGACCATTTCAAGGAAGTCGACACGGCCGCCATCGCCGCCCTCATCGCAGAAGCGCCGCTCGGCTGCATCGTGGCCCAGACCGATCAGGGCCTGATCGCCAATCACATCCCCCTCCTGATAGACAAGAGTGGTGACCTTATTGGCCATGTTGCCCTCGCCAACGACATGCACCGGCTGCTCCCCGATGGCCAGGAAGTCCTGACGATCTTCCGTGGCGTCGATGGCTATATCTCGCCCAATTACTACCCCAGCAAGCAGGAGCACCATCGTCACGTCCCGACCTGGAACTATCAGATCGTCCACGTGCATGGCGCCATCACCTTCCAGCACGACGAGCGCAGCAAGCGTGCCGCGGTCGGCCTGCTGACCCGGGATCAGGAACGGCACTACAATGGCGAGCATGCCTGGCACATGGCCGACGCGCCCGCCGACTATATGGCCGACATGCTGACCAAGATCGTCGCTTTCCGCATCGTCGTCAGTCGAGTCCTTGCCAAATCCAAACTCAGCCAGAACCGCACAGAGCCGGACTTAGAAGGTGCGGTCATCGGCGTCTCAGCCAGCGACCGCCCGGCTCTCGCCGAACGCATGAAGACGAGCGGCAAGCAGAGTATCGCGACTAGGAAAACCTGAGTCGAAAAAGCCGTTCAGAATCAAGGAAGCCCGAATAATCCTGAGTCCAGCCGACCAGCATTCCCGAGTCGATGAATGACCCTAAACCAGCATTCCCGAGTCGATAAGGGCCGCTTTTGCCGCAAATTGCGAGTCGATGCAGTCTGAGTTCAGGACACAAAAAAGCCGGGCAACGAGCCCGGCTATATTGAAGGTGTTCGAGTTTAGATCAACCCAGGAAATGCACACCGTGGTTGACCACGGGACGGCAAGGTTAGGTACGCAGCCGGGCGCTCTCCAAATGCGCGATTGCAGCTTCGACGAGTTTGCGATCGAAGATCAGCCATTGTTTCGGACGGAGCGCATGAACGGGTGCCACCCCTAGGTCCGCCAAGGTCGTTCGGACCAGCCGAGGTGGCACTTTTAGGCGACGCGAGATCTCGTTGGTGAATATCCATGTCTTGGCTGCAAGGAGTACATCCTCGCGGCGGATGGAAACCTGTGCGCCGGACACGACGGGAAGAAACTTGCGGGCGACGAGGCTACCGACCATCGGCGCGTTTACGCCAAGGAGTATAGAGACCTCGTTGTGCGTAAGAAGATCGTCCGTGGTTTCACCGGCCACGGTTCCGTTGCCCACGGCTGCGACAACGGAGGCGAATGATGGCGCAGCAAGCGAGGTCATGGTCCCGGTCAGACGCCCGTCGATCCGGTGCACCGGGATGGAACCGTCCAGTACCTTATCTATGATCTCGACCCAAGGCTTCGGCCCGGGAGGCAGACGGTATGCCGCCTTGGTCAGACGGATGTAGGTCGAGGGTGGAGCCTTCGTGATCGCCTTCGACTCCAGTGCACTCGCCAGTGTGTCCACGCTCGAGGCCGAGTAGTACTGGTTGCCCACCGCCAGCATCAGGACCGGCCCGGTTATGGGTTTAATCAGCCCCGCGACGGCGAGTTCCGACATGGCTCCGTTCGGCAGCCCGAGACGGATGGCAGCGGAGCTCGACGCGATCATGTCGGCCCGCAATTCGGCGATTTCCTGAACCTGGCTGCGTTCGAAGAGCATGGGCGAATTCTTCGACCCGACGTTGCGGATGACACGGATGTCGGGGTGTTCCCCGAGCCTCTTGAACAGCTTGGGACGTATCCCGAATTCCTTGGCGGCTGCGAAAGCGGTCAACAGGTCAGAGCGATTCCGGTATCCGCCCTTTCGTACGGTCGGCAAGGCCTCCGAGGTCTTCGCCATGTCGTGCCCAATGGCCTTGCGCACGGCCTCTCGAAGTTCCGGTTTCAGTGCTCGATCGATGGTCAAAGCTGCCAGGGGACCAAGCTCCTTCTTGAGACCGTAGTGCCCATCCCGCTCGCCTGCAGCCGCACGGACCTCCCCGCAAAGCTCGTGGAACTTCTCCGGCCAAGACATCAGCACACGGCCCGCCTTCGCCAAGATTTCCGGCTCGATGCGATCGTACGCTTCCCTGCTCCCAGGTTTGGCAATGGAGGTTACCGCGCGCTTCGGATCTTGCGTGATCGCTCCGGCCAGGGAAATCACGAACTCGAACAGGGCACCGCGATCGACGTCGAGGTCAGGGTGCAGCGAAGGACGAAACGCCTCACGGATAGAAGGGTCCGGATCCACCAGGCCGGTGACGAAGCGGAGTGCGTCCATGTCGTTGACCTCCACCTTCTCCTGCGGGAAGTCGCGCAGGTCCACGGCAGATCGAACGAAACCGTATTGGTCCAAACGATCGCAATGGTCGCAGAACGACAAATCCCGCACCCGGATGAAACGCAGGGTGTTGCCGCACACCGGGCATTCGGAGATCAGCCGTTCCATCGTGGCAGGATCGAAACAGAAAGCTCGGACCTGCCATGCCGCCTTATGATACCCGCATGCCGCGAAGGTGCCGGGCGCCAAGCGGCGGACGGCGACCTCGCGGTGCATGGACCTGATCTCCGCGCCGTAGAACTTGATCCACCCGGAACGTTCGCCACGCTCCACGAAGTGCGGACCAATATCCTCCAGCGTACAGCCGAGGTGATCGGCGAGCGCCAACTTGAGGTGCGGAGCCGACGCGACGGATTCGGCCCTCGACTTGAAACCGAGCGGGATGAGGATCTCGCTCGAGAAATCGTACCCCATCGCATTGGCCGCACGAACCACCACGCCCGGGAGGTGTTCGTCGGGATGCGGTCTCACACTTATCGGCAGCGTCATCCCTGCACCATGCGGGCGGTTCCGGGACGGGTGAACGGATTGGTGGTCACGATGCCACGGGGAATGGCAAAGGTGTCCACGGCCTTGGAGAGATGGTCACGGGTGACCGTTTCGACCTTCGCCTTGGCGGCGTGCATGCAGGCCTTCGCGACGATCCGGCAGGCAATGCCCAGACGACCGAGGGAGGCCTCGTGCAAGCACGCCGGGATGTCATGGGCCAAGAAGTTCGCCCGCTCGGGAAACAGCCCTTCCTTGGCCAGGTGGATGCCGAGACGACCGACGAAGTCGATGAAGGTCTGCCGCTCCTCGGGATCTTCCCAGGAGAGTTCCCCGAAGTCGATCTCCTCATGGCAGCGCAAGGCGAGCTGGATATCGTCCAAGAGGTACGGGCGCGCCTCCTCGATGCCGACGAACAGCATCGGCACGACGCCGCGGATCAGCATCGCCTTGAGCGTGTCCGTGACTTCAGAGGTCCGCGACCGCTCGATCGAACGGAGGTCCGTGTCATCGGTCGAGCGGTGCTTCGAGACCGCCAGATGCTGGATCTCGTCGATCACCAACAGCTCGACGCCCAGCTCCGCCAGCAGGTCATAGACGCGGCGCAGCATCAGGTTCTTCGTCCCCCGGGCGGAGCGAGGATCGCCGAGGGCCGCGAGGATGTCCGCGCAAAGCGAACGCGGTGTCGCCCCGCCCTCGAGAGTGACATGAACGACGAGCTTCTGGCGCTTCACCTGCTCGTCGAGCGGCAGGTCGGACGGAACGAGACCGCGGGAGACAGCGGCAGGAACGGCGACTTTTTCCTGGTAGTTCCTGACTGCGGTCGATTTGCCGACGTGGCTGGGAGCGAACAGCGTCGCGAATTGCTTGGGCTCGCCGTCGCCGGTCGTGTCGCGCAGGTCGTCACACACCTCGTTGAAGACGTCGAGACGGGGATGCTTCACGCGCAGCTTGCGGAAAACGGCAAGGATTTGGGAGTTGGTCAGCTTGGTCATGGAATGGTTCCTCAAAGGTCGTCCGCCAGCGCGTCGAGTGCGGCTGCGGAATCCAGGATTTGGTCGGACAGGAAAGTTTCGGGGGTCGAGGTCTTGGGATCGCCCTGGCCAGCTTTCGCCGGCCCGGGACTGCGCTTGCCCGCGGGCTTGTACTTGCGCTTCCTCCCGCGGGAGGGAGCCTTCTCGGGGACCCAGTCGGGTGAC
This sequence comes from uncultured Devosia sp., assembly GCF_963517015.1. Classification (NCBI taxonomy): domain Bacteria; kingdom Pseudomonadati; phylum Pseudomonadota; class Alphaproteobacteria; order Hyphomicrobiales; family Devosiaceae; genus Devosia; species uncultured Devosia sp. The sequence continues at coordinate 1,571,772 of NZ_CAUQDV010000001.1, read as the reverse complement.
CGGTGAGACGCGGAAAACTCCCGCGGGGTATCGATCGCGTTACCCTTGGCGCTTGCAGGCACCTCGCGGACAAGGACGGCGTCGCCATCGACGAGACGGGGCCCGGGGTCAAAATCCGCCGCATGGTGACGGGCCAGGTTGAAGGGCATCGCCGCCACGTCATCGGGCATCTGGTGGTAGAAGGCGTGCCGCGCAGCCGCCTTTTCCTCGGGGCTGTGGAAGGCAATGTTCTGCTTGGCCGCGAACTCCTTGATGGAATCCACCACGGCCCAACTGAGCCCTTGCGACGGCGTGCCGTCGACGGTGGGAATGCCGTGGACATGCCTGTCGACGTTCGGCAACCGGACCGCCACGTTGCGCGAGAAATCCCAGACGTGGACATAACTGGCGTCCACACGGTCCCAGTGGGCGATCACCGCCACCGTCCCGCTGGATCCGAAGCCCTTGCGCTGGGATTTCTTAGCACCGTATTTGAGCAGGTTGTCGAGCAGCGCGGAGGTCGTCGAGGCCTCGTGGAAGCGTTGGCCGTTGACTGCCACTCCCTCGGCACTGAGGGTCCCCCTCCAGACATTGCCCAACATGCCGTCGAGCGCGGTGACATCGTCGATCGTCGGACGCGTCTTGGCCTGGATGCCGAGGGTCCATTTTTCCGCCGGCGCCATGTTGAGGTCCGAGTGCACTTCCACATGGTACGTGTTGACGATGCCGTCCCACATGCGGGCCGTCAGATAGTCCAGGCGGTAGATAGCCTTCGCCCTGGGGTCCAGCCCCAGCTCCTGCATGACCTGGGGCTTGAACGGGATGCCACTGCCCAGACGATGCCAGACACGTTCGTTGAGCGTGCGGAAGAAGCGCTCGACGATCGCCTTGAACTTGGGCGTACCGACCGGCGCCCACATCACGTGGATTCCAGCACCTTCGCAGACCGACTGCATGGAGATCCCGGAGAATTCCCAGGCGTTGTCCATGACGATGGTCGTCGGTTTGCCATAGCCGTCCGTGGCGCCCTTGTGGTGACCGTACCGTTCGATCAAGAACTCCTTGGCGCGCACGATCTGGCGCAGGCACAGCATGGCGCTGTACACGCTCGGCGGCTCGAAGGTCATCACGGCGCCCACGATCATGCGGCTGTACACGTCGATGGCGAGCGTCAACCATGGACGCTCACTCATCACGAGGCGCCCGTACTCATCCTCGACGACGGCCCATGCGTCCACCCGGGTGTGATCGATGAGGACCAGCTCGAGCGGGCGGCTCGCTTCCATCGGCAATCCGCGCCCCTTGTATCGGGCGTCGGCAGCCTTTTCCCCGTATCGGGTAGACCACGTCCACCAGGACGCTTCCTCGTCGACCCAGGTCCTGAAGGTTTCCGGGCTGATGCGCTTGAGCTTCTCGATGCCGAGCTTTTCACGTTCGGCGTTCTCGTTGTCGATCTTGGTGTAGAAGGTCTCGCGGACGTCGCAGTAACGTTCGCTGATCGACGACCAGTAGGTGTCGATTGCCTCCTTGGCCCAGTCCAGCAACTTCTGGGGATAGCGCTTGGCGCGATCGTGCTTGCCGCGCTTGTCGAAGAAAGCGCTGACGGGTCGAGACCCTGGCACGCCGCAGGTGTCGATGGCACGCAGGATAGTCGCCGCGTCAGGACGCCAGACGAAACCCATTTCGCGGGCACGGGCCTTGACGCGCTTCGATCTGAAATGATCGTCGATCGAGTTGTGGCCGCGGCCAAGATGCGGTGTCTGGTCGTATTCGACCGCGCACCACGCGAGCGTGCGCGCGCGCTCGAACTTCCGCCACTGGGCCAGGCGGAGCTCACGTTCCGTCTCCCCGATGCCACGCTCCTCCGGATCAAGAAGCGTGGCGGGATGAATGTCGCCCAACTCGAAGACCGACTTCTTCCGGCTGGGAATGGTGCCGTTCGGGATGCGCACGGCACGACCGTCGTTCCGCATCTTCTCGAAAAGATGCGGAGGAATGTCGAGGGGCATGTCCAACTGCTCGTCGGTGAAACGGAGCTGGTGCTGGAGCGTGAACTTGGCGAACGTGGCCAGCAAGCTGCGCTCAGGCAGGTTCAGCCAGTAGGTCTCCCCGACATTGATATCGATCGTGAACCAGGAGGGCCTCATGCGACCTCCCCGCGGATCTCGACCGCCATTTCCTCGTCGAACATCCGTTCGAGGACCTCCTCGGGCAAGATGATCTCGGCATCGATCTCGTCGATGCGGAAGGCATAACCCTCGGCGTCCACGCGCATGAGTGTACTGACCCAAGGGAAGCCGTCCTCATCCACGAGGACGAAGCGCTGGCGCGGGGACATGCAGGGCGAGAAGATCTGCGTCATACCATACCTCCACGCTTGGGCATCGGGTAGACCAGCGACCCGGGAGCGAGACGGCCAGCGAGATCAATGCAGAGCAGACGACGCACGTGAAGGGCGCTGGCCTTCTGGATGGCAGCCACGGTGCCGCCGAGCACATCGAGAACGGCGGAGAGCAACTTGGGTCCGTCCTGCAGGAAATCGAGTACCTGCTGCACTTCGTACGGCTCGACGACGACATCGTGGTCGAGGGCGATCTCGTGCACGGCATGGCCGATGCGCGTGTAACCCTCGCCGGTCGGATCGATCACCTGGACGAACTGCCACCCGATCCTGTCGTACACTTCCTCGGCGAGGGACAGCTTCGACTGGTACACCGGGTCGTCGTTGCGGCGATCCGTGGCGGTCTTGATCTCGACGATCAGCTCGCGGGTCGCCGCTTCCGATGAAGGATCGGGTCGCCATTCCGCGCACGCGCGGGCGAATGGGGCACCGCTCGCCAATGCGGCAGCGAAACGGGCATCCACCGTGAGGTGAAGATCAGGGAAATAGACCAATGGTTCCTTCACCCCCTCCAAGATCATCTCGAGACGGTGCGGCTGCGCCATGACGGTGTGCACCGCCGAAGCCACTTCGACGATCTTGAGCATCGGGAGCTCACCGAAGCGCGACTCCCACGGCAGCGCCCTGTGCCCCGCCTTGACGCTCACGAAGCGACCGGTGGCGTGGTGTTCGCGACCTGTGATGATGGTGCGGATCGGTCCGCCGCCCTCTGCGACGAACACGCGGGCGAACACATCGTGGTCATCGAGGTGGAGCTGGCGGTGCAGCAACTCGCCGCGGCGTGGCGGCTTCATTTCCTTAGGCATGGGTTCTCCTTCCCACGCCCGGAAAGTGCTTGACGTCGGAGATACTCCGGACAATACTTCCCGTGCATGAGCTAGCCCGCAGGGGCTTGTGAATGAGTCAGCCCCTCGGGGCTGGGAATGAGTTAGCCCCTTAGGGCTGGCGAATGGGACGCGGGAACAGCTTGCCGGCTGGTCCTGTGTTTGGTCTTACGGGGCCGTTGAGATTACGACCTGATCTTGTGAAGTTGAGCAGGTCTATTGATAGCGCCCTGGAGCAATCCGGGGCGTTTTCGTTTGTCTCGAAGGTTTAGCATTTGTTGTGGAAAGTGCTGGTAGGGTCTCGATATCTCCGGTGTGTTGATAACGCCAGGAATGATATGCGAATCACTCTGCCGCGCAAGCCAAAAGACTCTTTGAGAGTCCTTTATGCCTGTTTCTTAATGTTATACTTTAAGTTCCAGCAGTAGCTGTTCCGTGTTGTCAACCCGCTTCTCCGCGTCCGGAAATTACGGGGCGGGATCGGGGATGGAAGCTCTTCCGAAACCTGCTGTCTGGGAGCAATTTTTGCCCCGCGAAAAAAGCAAAAGATTCTTGGAAGCGATAGGCGTTCCAACCTTCCCGAAGGCGGCTCATGGCTTCTTGAACGTTGTTCATGAAAGACATTTCCGCGCCGCCTAACGAATCGACCACCGGGTTGGCAGCCGATTCGTCGGCTCGATCACGCTGGCCTATCGCCTTCGATACTTTTAAAAGCGTCAGGATTCGGAAAGATTACGACGTTCTCCATGTCAGCAGTACCCTCGGCTGCGCGCATCGCCGTCCTCCCTATCGCTACCAAGCAGGCCCGAACCGCATCCTGGTAGAGTTCGTCGCCGAGCTCGTCGTGGATCCTGACCAACCTGGCGACGACGCGTATCAAAAGTCGTTCGTCCAATTCCCGCCTCCGTTGGCGTTGATCTTCCCGATACCAAAGAGCTCCGCAAACCGCCTGCCATCGATGTGCCTACGCTCCATCAAGTCTGTCGCGATCCGCTCCAAGGCCTGCCTCTCCCGGTTTACTATTGCTACCGCCCGGGCATAGAGGGCTTTCAAGTCCGCCTCCACCGCTGCAGAAAGTTTCGGGCTGGCAGCGAGAACCAGAGGCACCTCTTCGGGGCCACCGCGATAGATGAGATCGGTGCCCAAGCCAGTACCAAGGTGCAGGAGTCCTATCATCCTCGTCGCCTTGCCCAGGTCGGAATGAGGAGCCCCTCCCGCGCCGGTGCTTGCTTCGCCGAAGACCACTTCCTCGGCGGCTCGGCCCGCCAAGGTCTGTACGACACCATTTTCGACGTCGCCCCGCGTAGTCATCGGACCCAGGGGATCAAGCCTGGTGTACCCTCCAATACCGTCAGACCCCACGATGGATATCTCGGCCACCTCACCAACCCCGAGGATGCGGGCGGCAATGGCATGACCGCTCTCATGGACAGCCGTTCGCCACAGAAGGTGGACGGGTCGAACATCCGGTGGAGCAATGACGTCTGCAAGATCGCTCAATTCCATCGGACGCTTGGCAAGTCTGGCGGCCCTCCGGGCCGACCTCACCCAAGCCACAGCCTGTGCGCCAGTGGCCCTGTTCGCGAGGCGAGCCACGCCCAACAGGTCCTCGCCTTCCAGATCCCTGCTCAGATGCTGGCGCAAAATGCCGGCCATGCCCTGCGCGTCTGGCGGCTCGACTTCGATTATCTTCGAGAAGCGACCCGGTCGGACCAAAGCTGGATCAAGTCGAGAGGCATGGTTGGTGGCGGCAACCAACACCAACTCTTCATTCTGACCGGAAACCGCGCCGTCGAGCGTGGTCAATAGATGCGTGATTACCGGGGTCCACCAGTCCGCATTCCGTGAAGATAAACCTTCTCTAGAAGGAACGGCGTCGAGCTCATCCAAGAAAATTATCGATGGGGCAATCGCCCTTGCTGTCGCGAAAGTCTCATCTATCTTCTTGATTACAGAGTCCAAGTAACCTGGACTGCTAGAAAACCAATCGCCAACCGAGGTCGTTATCAATGGCAGGCCGGTCGACTTCGCAATACTACGCATCAACGCGGTCTTGCCGGTGCCGGGGGGGCCAGCGATAACCGCCGCGGCACTGCCGATCTCGTTGAACTTGATCTCGCCGCGACGCCAGGCGTCTACGTCCTCCACGAGCTCTTCGGCCCAGATCTTGGCCTGACCCATGCCGCTCAGGTCTTTTACGAGGGGAACGTCATCGCCGAAACCGTCGACCCTCGTCTTAGCTTCCATCGCCTTGCGGATCCTCGAGATACACTCGGCAGCCGTGCTCCCCTTGCGGATGCAGGAGACGAGTTCGTCGAAGTCGAGACCCCGGCCCAGTGTGGCGGGGACGTCGATCGGAAGATCGCCGGTCACGGCCTTGATCACCTTGGCCAGCAATGTCGGTGATGCCATAGGCACGACCACCGTCATGTCGGCCGCGGTAAGTAGCGACTGCGGCAGCAGCTCCTTAGGGCGATGCGAGATCCCGAAAACCCTGTTGCCGCCGGACAGTGCTTCCACGAGCCGTTCCGACGTCTCTTCGGTCTTCGTCCGCTTAACAGCCGACTTGCTGATATGGTGCGCCCAGCTGCCGATGCGGCGGATTGATTTGGCCAACGGCGCGACAAAGTCCGGCGACGGGGCCTGGACGAGGAGGCAGAGCCCCGGGCGGGTCGAGATCTCGTGGATGCCCTGCGGTCCGAGCACGCTTTCCAACATGGCGTCCGGCAGGTAGCGAAGAGCGTCGGCGCCCGAGTCAAGACCGTCTTCGTCGACGGGAAATTCAATTGCTTCGATATCTTCGTCGTCCATGACGTTACTCCGATATAGGGCATTCGAGGCCCATGAAGTGCAAGTGTGAGTGGGACCGACAGCAGCCGGTCCCACCGGCGTCACATGCCGTGAAGCGTTGCCGGGCCCAGTTCGTAGAAGCGGGACATCGTGCGGACCCACCGCCTCCCGGGATCCAGCGCGTAGATCTCCGAAGTCGCGGCCATCCTGCCGCTGACGATGACCGGGTGGTCGTAGACCCTCCCCTTGAGACATGGCCTGGGACGGAGGTCGAACGACCAGGACCGGAGGACGGGCGCGTCGCGCAACCGGTCCATATCGGGGGACTTGCCATCGGCGAGGTCCCGGAGGTCGCGTGCCAGGAGCACGAGCGATGCTGCGGTCACCTCGGGATCGCACCCCATGAAGTCGATCTCGCCAGCCATCAGTGCACCTGGACGGGAAACGAGACCTCGCTCGCCGGCAGTATCGCCGCGTCCAGGTCGATATGCACCGCACCGAGCGTCGCGAGGCGCAGTACAGCGGGCACGGGGTAAGGATGATCCAGAAGACCCGCCACTTCCGCAAGGGTGCCTCCACCGGTCCGTGCCAGGAACGAGATCACGGCCATCCTGTCACTTCCGCTGACCTCGAGATCCAGCTCGGGCATGTCCTCCTCGAAACGGGCAACATGGACCGCGCGGCGAACCAAGGCCTCCGGCACCAGAACGACGTGGTGACCCAGCATCGAGGCGCCGGCCTTCAACTCGCGAAATTTGGCCATGCGGTCAGCCCTGTGCCAGTAACCTTGCGGCACGAACAGGAGACAGAACTGGCGACCGTCCTGCTTCACCTCGAACTGGCAGTAGTCGACGCCCGGGTCCAGCCCGCACTCCTCGGCCAATCCGTCGACCGCCATATCGGGACCGAAGACGATGAGGCTGCGGTTGCTGCGGATGAGCGCCTCCACGGAACGGCGAAAACGGTCGGCACGCTTGCGACGCTTCCTGTCTTTCGCATCGACGAGTTCGCTATCGCGGTATTCGGCAAAATTGGACATGGGTTCTCCCGACGTGCGGAGGCACGTGTTGAGGCGAGCGTCATCGGCTCGCGCACGATTTGTGGGTGACAACGAAGAGGTGAACTATGCGGGCGGACGCCCGGAACAGTGGTTCAGTGCAGGACCTGGGGACACGGCTTGCCAGCCACCATCATGTGGGCGGCGCAACCTACTGGGTCGTGGAGATGTTGCGACGGGCAACTCGTCCTGCCGAGGTTGGCGAGGGCATCAGGGTGCCGTCGATAAAGTTCGGCGAGTTTCACCGCCGCCGGCGGGTTCGACTGGATGGCATCCTGCGGCACCAAGATGCAGTTTCGATGCTGTTCAAGCATGCGATGCTTGGCTTTCAGGAGCACAGACATCGGTTCGGGCTTCATCCAGATTCTCTCCGGCACACCGACGATCGTCATCGGAGCGCCGGCGGCTATCACCTGGACAGGGATGGCGCTGGGAGGCTGCTTCGACAGGTTGTCGAGCAACGACTGGAAATAGGGATCTCCACCTACGACTTCCAACTGTGGAATGCTGGCCAGCAAGGACTTGAACTTGGCCTGGAGGCGCATCCGCTGCCGCTGTTTGCGACCGCGCGAGCCCTTGAGCCGTGGCGACGTTTCTTTCGTGATTTGCATTGCAATCTCCTCCTCGTCCGAACCAGACGAGCCCAACCGCACTGACAATTTGGGTAGCGTCGCGGGACGCCGAGGGAAGAACTAGATCGCGGCAGCCACTCCAGCGAGGCGCACACTGCTTCCGTATCTATAGTCACTAGAGGAAGCCGCTGGAAATGTCAAGCTGATTTTCACAAATTGTGCAACCCGTGTCTTGTAGGTTAAGTTAGGGTTACTGATCGATTCGGAGCCTCGCGTTGGAAGACTTACCGACTTCGGCACAGATCCGTGCCGGACGTGCCCTCATAGGCTGGACACAGGACAAGCTTGCCGAAGCCGCCGGTACTAGCAGGCGTACGATCGCAACCTTGGAACTCGGCGGGCATGTAAGCCTGGACACTATGCGAGCTTTGCGCACGGCGCTGGAGACCGCCGGCATCGAGTTCCTGGGCGACCCTGGTTCGGAAGGCGTCCGACTGAAAGCGACGAAGTAATCTGCGGGACTCCGAACAAGACGTCGCCATTGAGTAGGAAGGTCCGGATGACATCGCCGCAGGAACAGAACTTCCTTCTCGAACTGGCCGTCGAGATGTCCCGACTTTATGGTTTCGCCCGCCAGATGAACGAGATGGACTTCGCTGCATCGTTGGGGGGCGAATTCCGTGGCATGCAGTCCGCCGGGTGGTCGACGAAGATCACCGCCGCCGAAGTGCGCGGGGAAATCGATGCCTACCTGGCAAAAGGAGAACCCCTGACCACGCCGGAGTATCGCGTCCTACTGCTTCTGTACTCCCAGTTGGCAGAAGCTGGTGGCGTGTACGAATCCATCAAGAACATCATGGGGGTCATCACTTCGGCCCCGTACAACATGTGGCCGTTTCAAAACCTGGTCCGAGTACGGAAGCAGCCGCGTGCCATCATCGGGCCCAACGCCAACAAGACCTTCCGAGATCTCGCCGATACTGCACAAGCCATCGGCATGAAACGGCTGGGCGAACTGCTGGTCGACGTGTTCAAGGACGATATCCGCAATGGCATTGCGCATGCCGATTACATCATATGGCATGACGGACTGAGGTTGCGCCGGCGCAACGGCGGCCCGGTCTATGCAATACCCCACGAGCAGGTTCTGGAGGCGGTGCTGCGAGGAATCGCTTATTTCGACATCCTGCAAGATCACAACAGTGCTTCGATGAACTTCTACCATCCGCCAAGGGAGATCGTCGGCAAGTTCAGCGGTAACTTTCCCATGCCTTGGACGGTGCATGCGGATCCCGTCAGCCGGTCGTTCAGCATTTCCGGTTCGTCACCCGGGCCGGTCACCACTCCGGCCTACCTGCGCCAGGTGGAGATCAATGACCGGTTGGGTGGGAGGGTCCTCGCCGCGTTCCCGAAGGGTGACGGCGACGAGGCGATCATCGCGGGGATCGAGGCGAAAGGGTACGAACCGCATGTCGTCGTACTCGACAGTCAGGCCCGCAGCGACTTAGACGAGACAATCGACCGCCTTTCGCTGCAGGACGACAGGCGCCCCATGGGATCAGGCCTCCTGGTAGCCAGCCCGTTCGGCTTCACTTGCCTAGCCGCAGCGGACAACCTGAACGAGTTGTTGCCGCCGGCGATGACCCAGGTCTATTTCGACGAGCCTCCGGCAGCCGAAACCGCACCCTACTAAACGCGAGCCCGCTAACTCCCTGCTCGCCGCTGGTCGCCGCACGATAGTTTGCGACCGGCACCTGCACTGCTCAAGTGCAGCAACTCCGCGCTAGTCCGTCGTGATGTACTGGCGTTTGGCTCCTGCACGAAAGATCGAAAGCTCTCTCAAGCGACTTGACCTTGCCATCGTGGGAAGGTGCAGCATGGTGCTCGACTCGAAACCTGACGAGGACCAACCATGTCCGCGAACACCGCAGTTGCGACAAAGAAGGCCGTCATCCATCGCATGGTGATGCCGGACCACACCTGCCCTTACGGCATCAAGGCGAAGGATCTGCTGGAACGTTCCGGTTATGCCGTGGAGGATCATCATCTGACCACGCGGGAGGAGACTGACGCCTTCAAGGCGGAACACGGGGTGAAAACGACGCCTCAGGTTTTCGTCGAGGGCAAGCGGGTCGGTGGATATGACGACACCAGGCGCTTCCTGGGCAAGTCGGTCGTCGATCCGCAGGCCACGAGCTACCGTCCGGTGATCGTCCTGTTCCTGCTTACAGCCCTGATGGCCATGGCAACAAGTTATGCGGCCACGGAGATCGTTTTCACGGTGCGAACCCTGGAGTGGTTCATCAGCTTCTCGATGGTCGTGCTGGCACTGCTCAAGCTGCAGAACGTGGAGACATTCTCCACGATGTTCCTGAATTACGACCTACTGGCCAAGCGCTGGGTGCCATACAGCTACATCTACCCTTACGCAGAGGCGCTTGCCGGCCTCTTGATGATTTCCGGAGCCCTAACCTGGTTGTCCGTCCCCATTGCCCTCGTTATCGGCACCATCGGCGCCGCGTCCGTCTTCAGAGCCGTTTACATCGACAAACGCGAACTGAAATGCGCTTGCGTGGGGGGTGCGAGCAACGTGCCGTTAGGCTTCGTGTCGTTGACCGAGAATCTGATGATGGTCGCCATGGCTGCGTGGATGGCGCTCTCCTTGTTTGGCGTGGTTCCTGCCGGGCACGCCATGTGACCTTTAGATCCCTCCCTTCATCACCTGCCTGAGTTTCCCCTGGAGTACCTTAGATGAAAGCTTCCCTGTTCGCCGTCACCGTTATCCTTACGACTTCGATACCTACGTTCGCCCAAGATGCCCACGCCGGCCACGGCGCTCCGCCGGCTGCCGGGTCTTCCGCCTCCGAGGCCGGCTTGGTGGCACAGTTGCCGGAAATCTGCTTGACTGCGTCGGCGCCTCCTGCTGCGCCAATGGAAATGGGACACGAAATGAACGCAGCCCAAGCCGACCTCATGGCCGGGATGGACGAGAACAACGCGCTCATGATGTCGGCGGGCATGGTGGATGATATCGACGTCGCCTTCGTCTGCTCGATGATTCCCCATCACCAGAGCGCCATCAACATGGCCAAAGCCGAACTCGACCACGGTGACAATCCGTGGGCCAAGGAGATGGCGCAGAAGATCATCGATGCTCAAGAGGCCGAGATCGCCGAGATGGTTGCGTGGCTGCAGCGGGAAGGCGTTGATGAATAGTCGCGTTCGTCAGCAACCTGCGCCCTCTCTGGACTACCCTAATTCTTCGGCGTGCGTCATAGCGCTTCAGGTCGATAGGTCAGATGCTCAGGGCGACAGAAAAACGGTACAGCTTCGCTGATATCCGTTGTGCTCATGCGTCTTGAACCCGATCTAAATGGCGTCGAGATGCTACCTCAAACGGGCTCCCGTCGGCATGGCCTTCGGCAGGAGCACCCGCTGCCGTTATTGGGCGCAGGGTGTTCCCCGCTTGATAGGCGGTACCCCATGAACAACAACTTCGACGTCAATGCAGGAAGGTCGAAGCCGGGCCCGGGCCTGATCGTCATCGTCGCGCCGGTTAGGGACACGCCTACGTATGATACTCCCTCCATTGGCATCACCGCGTTCTCGATGGCTGCCACGCATTCGATACATCCCAGACCATCCACAGAGAATGTGAGTTTGTCCGGGCGCATCATGCTTCGAAACTCACCTTGCCCGCCATGTCGAACTCGTAGACGTCGTCGCGGAAGCTGACGACCCCGTTCCGGTTTGCCCATGCAGATATGTAGGTGGTGTGGATCTCGACCGGGTTGCGAACGTCGACGTCCTTGCGCTCGCCGGTCGAGAAGACGGTGCCTATCTCACCCGATCCCCAACCCGAAGTGTCGCGCAGCACCCAACCGACAAAATCCTGCACCTGGTCCACGCGAACGCAGCCGGATGAATAGAACCGGGCATTATCGCCGAACAGACCTTTGGTCGGCGTGTCGTGCAGGTAGACCGCATGCGGGTTGTGGAAGTTGATCTTGACGTTGCCCATGGAGTTGAGCGGCCCCGGGTCCTGTCGGAAATTGTAGTTCACCGCCTCCTCGGTCTGCCAGTTTATCTCGGTGGGCTGAAGCTCGCGTCCGCTGCCGTCGTAAATGCGGATTTTCTGCTCAGTCAGATAGGACGGGTTCTCGTTCATGTACTTGATCAGGTCGCGGCGGATGATCGAGACAGGCACATTCCAGAACGGATTGAAGTTGATCTGGTGAATGCGGCTTTTGAGGATCGGGGTCTGCCGGTCGATGCGACCGACGACCGCCGTGTGGCGCTTGGCGACCATGCCGCCTTCGACCGTCTCGATGAAGGCCGCAGGGATGTTGACCACCACGTAGCGCTCAGCCAGCGCGGGCGCCATAGCCTGCACGCGCAGCAGATTGAGCTGCAATTGGTGCAGCCGCGTCTCGGCGGGCACGTTCAGCGCATACCATGTGGCTTCGTCGACCTGGCCATTGACCTGCAAGCCATGCCGCGCCTGGAAACGACGCAGCGCGGCGTCGGTGGGCGCATCCATCACGTCGTTGACGCTCTCCACCATGGGCATGTCCGCAGAGGACAGAAGTCGACGCTTGAGCTGGACGACGCCATCCCGCGCCACGCCCATTGTCACGCCGTAGGTCTCCTGAGGAACCTGCTCCCAGCCACCCCGCTCGACGAAGGGTTGGTACTGCGCGATGGCCATCTGCAGGTTGTTGGCGGTGTCGTAGGACAATATCGGCTCGACGGTATCGATGGCCTGGATGGCGGCGGCGCTGTTGGCCTCACGTTCCGCGTCCGTCAGGGAACGGCTCTGGTTCATCATGTCCCACAGGGATTGCGCCCGGGCGGGTTGCATCATGGGCACGGTAGCAACGGCGCCAAGTGGCAGCAGGCGTAGAAAGTCGCGTCTCTTCATCGTTTCCTCCAATGGATGGCGGTCCTTTAATCGATGGAGGACCGGTCACGGCTCTTCGAGCTGTCCGATCGTCCGTTGAAAAAGGTCAGGCCAGGCGTGGAGGGCGGAACTGCTTGGATTTGAACTGGAGGTTTGCGGCCTTGGAGCCGGCGTCAAAGGGAAACACGGCGTCTTCCCCGAATTCATCGGCATCGTCGTAGTCGAGCACGGGGATCGCGACCGTTGCCGAGCAGCATCCGGTCGAATGCGCGGTACCTTGCGCGTGATGACCCTGCTGGACTTCGATGTGGAGCATTCCCACAGGGCCGTCCAGCAAATGATCACTGGCGCTCGCTTGATGCACGGCCAGCATCAGCGAGAGCAAGGCGATCAGGATGGGCAAGAGCCCGCGACGAAGTCTTGGCGTCAATTTGAACCCGGCTTGGTGTGCCGCCATTCCAGCGGAACATCCTTAGCCTAAAGTTAAATCAGGCGACAATCAGTATCGGATCGCAGCAATTATCCGCGATCAGGAGCCGATCAGACGACGGACTTTCGCCAAGCGCACGTCGAAGCTTTCTTCGCTCACCAAGGTACCGAAAAACTGGCCCTGGGCGTCGACGAGCTGGATAGAAGCCTGATGCTCCATCAGGTAGTCATCGCCCTCCAGCGGCACCTTTTCGAAGAATATGTAACGGTCCTTGGCCATTGCCGAAACGTCTTCAAGCGAACCCGTCAATCCGTCGATCCGCCCGTCGAAATACTCGACGTAGTCCTTCATGATCTCGGGGGTGTCGCGCTCGGGGTCGACGGAGACAAAGACCACCTGCAATTCGTCGGCCTGTGGACCCAAGGCCTCGAGTATGGCGGACATCTCGGCCAAGGCGGTTGGACAGACGTCCGGGCAATGGGTGAAGCCGTAGAACCAGGCCGATGGCTTGCCGAGGTAGTCCGCTTCCGTGACCACGGCACCGTCCTGGTCGGTCAACTCGAACGGTCGGGCATAGAACGGCTCGGGCGGAAGTGTCCCGGGCCGATAGAGGAACAGGGCCGTCGCGCCGATAGCAGCGATCGCCACCAACGACCAGAGGACTATACGCAGGTTCCGCAACCCATGTCCCTTACTGGGTGCCATTGCCGGCTTCCTCGCCCATGTCCATACCTTGGTGTCCGGGTGCCATATCCGCGCCAGAGCGCTTCTCGACCTTGAATACCACGTCCACGCGCCCGGCTTTCTCGAACACCAGGGTGGCAGGAAGCTCGTCGCCATCGCGGTAACGCTTGGAAGGCTTCACGAACATTGCGTGGGTGCCGTTGTCACCCAACCAGACGATTGCGCCGGCGGGGATGGGAAGGCCATCCGTCATAGGCGTCATACGGGCGACGTCGTTCGTCATGATCGTCTGGTGCAGCTCGACTTTCTCGACTGCGGCGCTCTCGATCCCAACCAGACGGTCGTCTTCGGCACCGTTGTTCTGGAGCATGATGTAACCGCCTAGAACCGGCGCGTTCGGCGGCGCTTCCTGGATCATCGGATGTTCGACGTAGATCGATCCGGCAGTGAAGTCATGAGCGACGACCGGGGCGACCGGCAAGGCAAACAGCAAGGCAGCCATCAAAGTCTTCTTCATGGGGCACCGGTCCTTTTCGAGTTAACTGAGGCGTATCGACCCTCGGCGACAATGCACATGAGGCATTTCGTCATCGCCTCCCGTGCGACCATTTGGCCTCCCGATGACACCAAGGAGGGCTTGCTCCTCTAGTGGCTTGAGGTCGTACGGTCCGGTTTCCAGAGGAGGCCGCACCCTGACAAAAATCCAATCAAATCTTCTGTTCGCAGCCTGGCTGATGGCATTGGCATCGACACTTGCCGCGCTATTCATCGGCGAGATCATGGGGCAGATGCCTTGCGTGCTGTGCTGGTACCAGCGCATCGCGATGTTCCCCCTCGCCATCATCCTGGGTGTGGCTGCTTACCGTGGGGATCCGGAAGTATGGCGATACGCGCTGCCGATCTCGATCGTCGGCCTGGGCACGGCCACCTACCACTCGCTGATGTATTCGGGAGTGCTGCCGTCGCCCATCGTTCCGTGCAGCGCGGGTCCATCCTGCTCCGGCGACGGCATGCTCTTCGCCGGCTTCCCCATCCCCTTCCTGTCCGCGATCGCCTTTGCCGCGATCACCGTCCTTCTCGTCCCCCTCGTCAGGAGACCCGTATGAATTCCCGAAACACAGTCATCGCCGTCGCGATCGTCGCCCTTGTCGCCTTCGCCGGAGCCGCCTGGCTCTACGGCAGCCAGCCTCGGCAGCCTGCATCGCCGGTCGTGGCCAACTTCGAGGAGGCCGGCTACGTCCGACCCCACTCCTTCGTCATCGGGCCCGTCGACGCGCCGGTGACCATATCGGAGTTCTTCGATCCGAGCTGCGAAGCCTGTCGGGCGTACTATCCCATCGTGAAGCAGATCATGGATCGCCATCCCGACCAGGTGAAGCTGGTCCTCCGCTACGCACCGTTCCACGACGGTTCGGACGAAGCGGTGAAAATCCTGGAGACGGCGCGGCTGCAGGACCTCTTCATTCCGGTCCTGGAAGCGCTGTTGGCTCGACAGCCGGAATGGGCAGCGCATGGCGCCCCCGACCTGGCTCTGGCCTGGCAGATCGCGGGCGAAGCCGGTCTCGATGTGGCCCAGGCTCAGGAGGATGCGAAGCGCCCGGGCATCGTCGGGGTCATCAACACCGACATGTCCGATGTCGAGACCCTGGGCGTGGTCCAGACACCGACGTTCTTCGTCAACGGAAAGGCCCCCTCCGGCACCGACCCACAGAACCTGGCCGACCTGGTCGCGGACGAAGTGGCGGCCCAGTGACCCAAGCCGTCGACGTCCTTGTCATCGGAGCTGGTCAAGCCGGTCTGGCGGCGGGCTACTGGCTTGCCCAAGCCCCGGTTACATTCGCGATCGTCGATGGAGCGGAACGGATCGGCAGCAGTTGGCGGCGCCGTTACGATGGGCTGACCCTATTCACCCCGCGCAGCATCAGTGCATTGCCCGGCATGGCCCTGGAGGGGAACCCCGAAGGATACGCCACGGGAGCCGAGTTCGCGGACTATCTCGAACAGTATGCAATTCGCTTCGGTCTGCCGGTCAGCACGGCGACCGAGATCGTCCGACTGTCCAGGGCAGCAAGCGGCCACTTCGTCGCGGAAAACCTCGACGGGAAATCGATCACGGCCAGGAGCGTCATCGACGCGACAGGTGCGTTCCAGACACCCGCTATACCAAGGCAGGCATCCGAGTTCAGCGAACAGACGGTCCAACTGACGGTAGACAGTTATCGCAACCCAGGACACGTGCCGCCTGGCTCGGTGTTGGTGGTGGGAGACGGCGCATCGGGAAGGGACATCGCCGTCGAACTGGCCCGATCGCACAAGGTGACCCTTGCCACGGGGAAGCGAAGGCGCCTGTTTCCGGAGCGGCTCCTGGGTCGCAACACCTGGTGGTGGTTGGACCGCACCGGACTTCTCCATGCATCTGCAACCTCCCTTGCCGGCAGGGCGATGAGGCAGGTCGACCCCTTTCCGGACCGTGGCCGCAACTTGGGGGCGCTGCGCGGCGCCGGCATCGACATCAAACCGAGGCTCTCAGCCTCGCTAGGCGGGCAAGCCGTTTTCGAGGACGGTTCGAGGGCTCGCTACGATACGGTCATCTGGGCCGTAGGTTACCGCGAGATCCGGACTTGGGTGGACGATGGCGCGGCGGCAGGCGTCACCCGGCTTGGCCGACCGTGGCAGACGAACAGGGCCTCCGCTCTGATAGCCGGCGCTGGCCGGGACGCGAGGCGCGTCGTGCATGCCGTCCTTGGCGACCTGCGTGACACAACGTCGTGAGGCGCGATCTACCGCATCATCGGAGCGGTGGTCGTCCACTCGCCGGTAACTCCGAATACCTATGGTTTTCAAAAGGCAAATGAGGCGTGTGCTATGTTCGTGCGGTTGGTCCAGGGGACGATACTTTTGCTGATGGCATTGGCGGTGGCCGGATGCAGCCAGTTCGTCGGCGACAACAGGCACAACGTGCCCCTGCCTAAAGCCCTGACCGAGCGCATGGCCGCCATCGGTTCGTCTCCCTCCGCGCCCATGGTCATCCGCCTGTTCAAGCAATCGTCCGAGCTTGAGGTCTGGAAGCGCACGTCCGCCGGAACCTACGCCCTGCTCAAGACCTACGAAATCTGCAAATGGTCCGGCGCGCTGGGGCCCAAGATCCGGGAAGGCGACTACCAGTCCCCCGAAGGTTTCTACGACGTGACGCCCGGCCTGATGAATCCCAAATCGTCGTATTGGCTATCGTTCAATGTCGGCTTCCCCAACAAGTTCGACCAGGCGTGGGGCCGAAGCGGCACCAATCTCATGATCCACGGCGACTGCAAGTCGGTGGGTTGCTATGCGATGACCGACGACGGCATCAAGGAGATCTATGCCATGGCGCGGGAAATCTTCCGCGGCGGCAACCGCTCCTTCCAGCTGCAGCTGCTGCCGTTCCGCATGACCGACGCCAACATGGCGGCCAATGCCTCCAGTCCGCACGCTCCGTTCTGGCTGAACCTCAAGGAAGGCACCGATTTGTTCGATGCCACCAAGCAGGCGCCTTCGTGGGACGTCTGCGAGAAACGGTACGTGTTCAACCGCTCCGCACCGGGGCAGGCACCTCTCGACCCGCTGGGGGCCTGTCCGGTGTCCACCTCGACGTTCCAGGCTGCCGCGTCCTGACTAGGCAGCCGCCGGGGCGGACATGATCGCCCGTATTTGGTCCACGGTCTGTTGCAGATCCTCGGTGTACCGGGCCGGAAGGGTTCGCGCCCGGGGCAACCTGACCTCGAGCGGATCGGCTATGCGTCCGTTGATCTCGAGCTCGAAATGCAGGTGGTTGCCTGTCGATCGACCAGTCGATCCGACGTATCCGATGACCTGACCCTGGCGGACGGTGCCACCGGGGGCTATGCCGTCCGCGATCTGGTTCATGTGTGCATAGGCGGTCTGGTAGCCGTTCGCGTGGGAAAGCCGGACGTAGCGCCCGTATCCGGAGTACCACTGCGCCATATCGATGGTGCCGTCGGCCGCCGCGTAGATCGGGGTGCCCCTCGGCGCCGCGAAATCGGTGCCCTCATGGCTGGCATTGCCGCCGTTGAACGGGTCGATCCGCGACCCCATTGCCGAGGTGAGCCTGCCGCCGCCTTCCAACGGACGGCGAAGGAGGAAGCGCTTGCCGCTCTCGCCGCGCTCGTCGAAGTAGGCGACGTTCCCGTCCTCGGTGCGGAAGCGATAGAACTTGCGGTCGGTGTTCCCGAGGGTCAGTCCGACATAGAGCAGTTGCGGCGGAACCGTGTCGATCGCAGCCGACTGGAGCAGTTCCATGGCGTCGCCGGGTTGGATCTTCCTGCTCAGGTCGACGTCGTAGGCCACGAGGGCGATGATCCTGGCGATCGTCGGGTCGTCCAATTCGTTCCGCCTGCCGGTCTCCCAGATGGCCTTGTAGATCGTCGGCAGGTTCCCGACGTTCACACGCTCGGTGCTTTCCTCCGCGAATGGGATCTCGGCAGGCGCCAGGCCCAATACGTACTGTCCGGTATCGGTCAGAGCCACCGTCGCGACATGGGCATCGCTATTGGTGGCGTCGTCGTGCCGGTAAATGCTCAGTCGGTGAGGTATCAGGCCCGGGCCGGCTCGCGACGGGCCCAACAGGATGCGCAACCGCGATCGCGCCGCGAGGGTCGTGACAGGGACCACATTGCGGACGGTCGTCATGACCATGGCTGCCGTCTGCTCGGTGAAGCCGTTCTTCACCAACGCCTCGGCCAACGTTGTGGCTTCATCCAGTTTGACGATCCGTTCGGTGACCCGCTGCTCGGCGTTGGGAACCGGGCTTCGCGGCACCACCGTGACGTTTTCCGCGACTCCCATGGTCGTGGTCGTCACACCGTCGAAAGCTCCACCTGGAGCGGCATAGGCCAAGGCATAGTCCTGCCCAGGCTCCGACGCTCCGATGGCCACGAACGAGGCCGCATCTGCGTCGTCGATGGCGGGTAACGGCACATATCCCGTAGGGAACGCAGAGGTCACCATCGTCACCTCCGCATCGACGGGCTCTCCGACCACGTCGAGGCTGACGTCTATCGTGGAACCGATGTCCTCCTCGACAGCATTGATGTAGTCGCCCGGAGCATAAGCCGCGACGTCGTCGGTCAGCGCAGTCTCGGAAGTGGCGAGCGTGGCGTTCACCCTGACGAAAGTCGTGTTCCTGATGATGTCCGTGCCCGCGCCGGTTTCGAGCACACTCGTCTCGATCTCGTCACGCGTGGCGGTGGTGGTGAGGACAGGTCGCATGCGGTCGGTCTTGCCGTCAGCAGCTGCCGGCGGTCTCTCGGGTGCGATGTCCATCGCCTTGTAGGCTGTCGAGAAGCTGTCGATCCCTGAAAACGAAACGTACAGCGCCGCCCCCATCAGCAGCACCGATGTGAGGCCGGTAAGCACGGTGCCGGCAAGGCACCCGATGCTGAGCTCGCGGCTGCCTGGAGCGGCGCCGTCAGCCGAAAGCGTGGTGAGCGGATGCTCGTCCTGGAAACCGGTCAAATCGGGATGTCGGCGGTGGACACGTCGCCCAGACCAAGATGTTCCCCGATCGCCCATGTCGCCCGTCGCTCCGTTTTCCCACTGGGACAGACGATTACGTGGACCGATTTAAGACGTGCAAGATATCATGCCCATCACGTGGCCGTGAGAATTGCCTAGGCATGATCATGTCGGATCGCGAGCGCCCAGCAATTGCAATGCTCTGGGTCGATACTCGGGACAAAACGTCGCTATGCATCAGTCAACTTGGCTGCGGTGGCGTGGAATTCGCACTTTCCGTGGTCGGCCAGGATTTCGATCACCTGGCAGTTCTCGACTCGCCCGTGAGAGCATCCCTCGACCATGCGCTCCAATTCCGCCTTGAGGGCGGTGAGGCTGGCGATCTTGCGGTCGACCTCGGTCAGGCGCGCCTTGGCGATACTGTCCGCCTGGTGGCACGACTGGTCCGGCACGTCCTGCAGCGACAGGAGGGTGCGGATTTCCTCGATATCGAAGCCCAGCTCGCGAGAATGCCGGATAAACGTCAGGCGCTCCGCGTCCTTGTGGTCGTAGGTACGCCGGTTGCCCTCGGTGCGCGGTGGCGCCGGCAGCAATCCGATCTGTTCGTAGTACCGAATGGTGGGCACCTTTACCCCGGTTGCTTCGGATACCTTGCCGATCGCGATCCCGTGACTCATTTTCGCTTGCTCCTATAGTGGCTAGAGGATGTACGCCCCTTGAAAGGAATTCAAGGAGTCGGTGCGATGAGCGCAGGAATTGATACGACACGCTTCCGTGTAGAGGGCATGGACTGCGCGAGTTGTGCGACCAAGGTCGACACTGCGGTCCGACGCATAAAGGGCGTGGAAGACGTGTCGGTGTCCGTCGTTTCTGGCACCATGACCGTCAAACACATAGGTGACACGGACTTGGCCGCAGTTGCCGGCAAGGTGACCAGCCTCGGCTACAAGGCCACGGCGCTACCGCAGAAGGCACAGTCGGCGCAGGCAATCCTCGACGCCGACAGCGCTGAAGAGGCGGGCCGCGACCACGACGGCCACGACCATTCGGGGCACGACCATTCCCATGGGGCCGACGACGGCCACGACCATTCGTCCGGAGAGCGGAGCGTTCACAAGGACCTCCACGGCGATCATGGACCTGGTCCGAAGCGCGGTGCGGAGAACGAAGCGGCGCTCGAGGGCCTGCACGGGCACGACCATTCCTTCGAGGAAGGACCGTGGTGGAAGACCGCGAAAGCTCGACTGACCATTGTCGCGGCGGTCGCCGTGGCGATCGCGTTCGTTGCGGGACGACTGTTTCCCCAGTTCGAGGGCTGGGTATTCGTCGCGGCAATGATCGTAGGGCTCGTCCCGATCGCTCGCCGTGCATATGTCGGCGCCATCAACGGCAGCCCGTTCTCCATCGAGACGCTAATGACAGTGGCGGCGGTAGGCGCCGTTTTCATCAACGCAGCCGAGGAAGCAGCCATCGTCGTGCTGCTCTTCCTGATCGGCGAACTGCTTGAGGGGGTCGCGACCGGCAGGGCCAGGGCCAGCATCAAGGCACTGGCCACTCTGGTGCCCAAGACGGCATTCCGCGAGATCGGTGGCAAGACCGAGGAAGTTCCCGCCGAGGCGCTGGCAATCGAGGACATCATCCTGGTTCGCCCGGGCGACCGCGTCCCGGCTGACGGCGTCATCGTCTCGGGCGAGAGCGCCATCGACGAGGCACCGGTCACCGGGGAATCGGTACCCAAGCGCAAGCAGGTGGACGACAAGGTGTTCGCCGGCACGATCAACCAGGAAGGCGCCCTCCGAGTCCGTGTCACCGCAGCCGCGGCAGACAATACGATCTCCCGCATCATCGCGCTCGTCGAGGAGGCCCAGGAGTCCAAGGCCCCCACCGAGCGCTTCATCGACCGGTTCTCGCGATACTACACCCCTGGCGTGATGGTCGTGGCGGCGTTGATCGCCGTGTTGCCGCCCCTGGTTACCGGCCAGCCCTGGGACGAGTGGATCTACAAGGGCTTGGCCGTGCTGCTCATCGGTTGCCCATGCGCGCTGGTCATCTCGACCCCTGCAGCCATCGCCGCCGCGCTGTCCGCAGGCGCCCGCCGAGGCCTCCTGATGAAGGGCGGCGCCGTTCTCGAGTCCCTCGGCAAGATCAACATGGTTGCCCTCGACAAGACCGGCACGCTGACCGCCGGCAAGCCCCAGGTCACCGATATCGTTGCCGGTGCCAAGTCCGAGCGCGAGGTGCTCGAGTTGGCAGCGGCGCTCGAGGTCGGATCGAGCCACCCGCTGGCCAGTGCCATTCTGGCAAAGGCCAAGGCGGACGGCATCGAACCGGCCCAATCCAGCAAGGCAGGCGCCGTCGGCGGCAAGGGCGTGGTCGGTACGGTGAACGGGATCGAGCTGTTCCTCGGATCACCGAAGGCCGCTGCGGAAAAGGTATCGCTCGGTGCCGACCTCGACGCACGGATCATCGCCTTGAACGACGAAGGCAAGACCGTTTCGGTTCTACTTGCCTCCGGACAGGTCGCAGGCCTGATCGCCATGCGTGATGAACCGCGGCCCGACGCCATCGAGGGGCTCAAGGCCCTGAAAGAACTCGGCGCCGACGTCGTCATGCTGACCGGAGACAACAAGCGCACGGCAGCGGCTATCGGCAAGACACTGGGGATCGAGCCTCGCGCCGAACTCCTGCCGGAAGACAAGCAGCGCATCGTCGGCGAGCTCAAGAGCCAAGGGAAGATCGTCGCCAAGGTGGGCGACGGGATCAACGACGCTCCCGCTCTTGCAGCCGCGGATATCGGCATCGCAATGGGCGGCGGCACCGACGTTGCCCTTGAGACCGCCGATGCTGCCGTGCTCCACGGGCGCGTGCTCGACGTGGCCAACATGATCGTCCTGTCCCGGGCGACCATGGCCAACATCGGTCAGAACATCACCATTTCGCTGGGTCTGAAGGCCTTCTTTCTCGTAACCACCGTGATCGGCGTGACCGGGTTGTGGCCGGCCATCCTTGCCGATACCGGTGCGACGGTCTTGGTCACCGCCAATGCCATGCGCCTCCTGGGCTGGAAGGGATTGGGGACGAAGGCGTGAGGAAGACCACCGTCGCCCTCTACGCCGTTCCCATCCTGATTGCCGTGGATCTTGCGGCGAAGGTGTGGGCCATACAGAACATGGGTGGTCTCGCAGAAGCAGTACCTCTGCTTCCCGGGCTTTCCCTGCGCCTCATGTTCAATCCCGGCGTCTCGTTCGGCATGTTCTCCGGCTCTCCATGGCCGGTGACCATCGTAACCGCCGCCATGACGTTGGCGCTTGCCATCTGGTTCGTGCGGAGCAAGACGGAGAGAGAGTACCTCGCCATCGGCTGCATCATGGCCGGCGCGGTATCCAACCTCGTCGACCGACTGGTCAACGGTGCGGTCACTGACTTCCTTTCGTTCGGCGACCCGAGCGCCCCGCTGTTCACCAACAACCTGGCGGACATCTGGATCACCCTCGGCGTGATCCTGCTCTTTGGGGGTTCATTGTTGGATCTCCGCAGACGCCGAGTGGTGGAACCGGACAAGCGGGACGCAGATGAACACAAAGCCGAAATTTCACGAATGCGGAGCTAGAACATGAAGTATAAGGCCCCGCTTCCCATGAGATTGTTCCAGTACGTCCTTTGGGGCGTCATGGCGCTGGTGATCGCCTGGTTCTTCATTATCCCTCTGTTCCTAAGGGCCACCGCGCCGGATCCCGGTGCCCAAGTCGCTCCGCCCCTCCCATCGGCGGCACCGGTGACCACGCAGGGTACAACCGAGCCGGCCTCGGAAGCCGCAGGTGGAGCGTGACCTCTGACCAGGAGCGACAAACAAATCCGACCAGACGCTTGATCCTGGCGGCGTTACCGCTCGTCGCGCTTGTGGGTGTGGTAGGGGTCTTTGCCTTCACGTTGGGAAACCCGTCCACCGATCTGCCTTCGGTCTTGGTCGACAAGCCGGCGCCGGATTTCGCGCTGCCACCCCTTTCGTCGACCCTGGTGCCGGGTTTTCAGACGAGCGACCTGATCGGCCAGATCAGCGTGGTCAACGTCTTCGCCAGCTGGTGCCTTCCCTGCAGGGACGAGCACCCCTTTCTGGTGGAACTGAAGTCCAGGACTTCGGCTCGTCTCTACGGGATCAACCTCAAGGACGAAGACCGGAATGCCATCGCGTTCCTCGACGAGCTGGGCAATCCATACGACGCGATCGGCGCCGATCGCAACGGTAGGACAGCGATCGATTGGGGTGTGTACGGGGTGCCCGAGACGTTCCTGATCCGGGGCGATGGCCGGATACTGACCAGGCATGTGGGGCCGTTGGATCGCGCGTCGCTCGACGATCTGGTCGCCACCATCGAGCGGGAACGTGCCGGGCAGTGACGCGGGCATCGGGATCAGGATCGACACCGGAGGTTGCCGATGGCCTGGCGCCTATCTTCAAGGCCCTCGGCGATCCGACGCGGTTGCGCATCGTTCTCGGCTTGGTCGATCAACATGCGACTGCCGGTGAGCTGGCCACCACTCTGGGTTTGTCGCCTTCCCTCGTCAGCAAACACCTGTCCGTCCTTCGGTCCGCTCGACTGGTCGTTGGCATACGAAGGGTCCGTCGCGTGTCCTACAGCATATCCGACAGGCACGTTCGGACGATGCTCGACGAGATGCTCTCCCACACCAGCGAGGTCCACCGTGGCGTCGGACCGCTAGGGAAGTTCAAGCGCCCCCAGGGCCTGGAAGACCGGGAAAACGATGTCAGCACGTCGTAGACTGGTACTCGCCCTGGTGGCGGCCGCGACCGTTGCGATTGTCGCAACCATGCTTTACGCGCAGCTTGCAATTCCTCCCCATCCGTCAGCCGTGCATGGGACATCGACACCCACGGGATAAACAGGCCAACGAGGCCGACAGTGATATCGGCCCCTCTGGCATCAGGCCGTAGCCGGCAGGTTCTGGGTGAGTTCGTCGACTTCGATGAAGGTCGGACGGACGTTGCTCATCAAGGCCTTGCGGGCGAACTCGACGGCCATTACCGGCGGTTGACCGGAAATGTGGGCAAGCAGGCCCGCCTTGAGGGACGCGTAGTACTTGGACTCCGAGTTGAACGTGCTGCGTAGCGATTGGGCCATCGGCGCGAAAAACCCATAGGCCACGAAAACGCCGAAGAAGGTACCGACCAGAGCGCCGCCGATCATGTGGCCCAGGACTTCGGGCGGTTCGCTGATCGAGCCCATCGTCTTGATGACGCCCAGCACAGCCGCCACGATGCCAAGTGCAGGAGTACCGTCAGCAAGCGATTGGATTGCACCGACCATTTCCTCCTGCTCTTCATGATGCGTCTCGAGTTCCTCGTCCATGAGCGCCTCCATCTCGTGGACGTTGTTCGAACCCAGGGTCACCATGCGCATGTAGTCGCAGACGAACTCGACCGCGTGGTGGTTCTTCGCGAACGATGGGAACGCATTGAACAGCCGCGATTCCGACGGGTTCTCGATGTGCTGCTCCAGAGCGAGAATGCCCTTGGACTGGACAAGCTTGTACATGGCGTACTGCATGCCCAACATGTCGGCATAGTCCTTCTTGCTGAACTTGGGTCCTTTCAGCAAAGCTCCGAAGCTACCCATGGTGCCTTTGAGGACATGGCCCGGGTTGCCGATGACGAAGGCACCGATCGCTGCGCCCAGGATGATGACGAACTCGAAAGGCTGCCAGAGCACGCCGATATGGCCTCCGAGGGCCATGTAGCCGCCGAAGACGCAGAGCAGAACGACTATGCTGCCGACGATCAAGCGCATGGCCGCCTCCCTTCCAGGTCGGACACGGGATGGTCGATTGCGGCGACGCGATAGAATGTGCGCGAGGTCGAGCGCGCGCTCGTCGTCCATGAGCGGACGTTGGAGACGGTATCCATTTGGGAATTGCCCTAGAGGCCAGGCGTCGGGGACGCGAGGCGAAAACGTGACGGGTTGGCGCCTGTTCGGCGCAGCTGCCGCGTCAGGCCTTGGGCTTGTGCTCGGGCAGACGTTTCACGTCGGTGGGCGTTTCGGGCAAGCGCAGACAGGTATGCTCCACTGTCGGCGAGACCGATGGGGGTGGTGGCGGCGCATAGGCAAGCACATCATGGGAATGGTCATGCGTGTTGCCCTTGTGCGTCGCGTGGGACGCGACCACGGAGGTCTCCACGGCATGTCCGTGCGATAGAACCGCTTGGCCACGTACCGGCACGGCTGCCGTGGCATGCCCGGGCGCGAGCAGCACCAGCACCATCGCCAGGACGGTGACGATCAGGCCTATAGGGTTGCGATGTGGACGGCTGTCGCGCATGCCCACACACTCCTCGGACATGGTTAAGAATCCGTTTGTCATGGGCCCCCTACCTGCCATCGACCTACTGCAGGCCGGCGATTATCCTGTCGTCGAAGTTCTTGCTGTCTTCGGGAACGATGCCGAGCATGGAGCCGACTTTCGAGATGATGCGTCCCGAGACCTCGCCGGCGTTCCAACCGGCGGTGTTCCCGGACTGCGGCGTTTCCGGCGATGCCTCGTCCAGCAGGATCAACATGACGTATTGCGGGTCCTCCATCGGGAAGGCGGTCACGAAGACGTTCAGGTTCTTGCCGGTGCCGTATCGTCCGTCGATCACCTTCTCCGCCGTGCCGGTCTTGCCGCCGACACGATAGCCGATTGCCAGCCGGTTCATTCGGGAGCCGGACCCGACCACGGCATTGAACCGGAGGAGCTGACGCATCTGTGCGCTCGTCGCCTCGGAGATTACCCGTGTCGACCCGGCCAACGCGGTCTCCTCGTCCCGTGGGTAGAAGGTCGGGGAGACCAGGTTGCCGCCGTTCACGAATGCAGCCAACGCCCGGGCCATGTGCAGTGGCGAGACGCTGAACCCGTGACCGAACGATGCGGTGGCTGCAGCCACCTCCGAGAAGCTGGCGGCCACCCGTGGCGGTGTCCGTTCCGGCAATTCCGTGACTATGCTCTGGTCGAAACCGATCCGGCTGAAGAATCCGCGGTAGTTGTCCTTGCCCATCTGCTGCATCATCTGGATCGTGCCGACATTGGACGAGTAACGGAATATCTCGGGCACGGTCAGTATCCTTCCCTCCCCGCGGAAGTCGTTGATCGCGAACCGACCGAACCTAACCGGGAAACGGGCATCGAAGGAGTCGCGCAGGGTCACGGCACCACTGTCGAGCGCGGCGGCGAAGGACACGGTCTTGACGACCGACCCCAGCTCGAAATTGCCGGCGGTGATCCGATTGAAGCGCCCCTCTTCCAATGCCGATGCAGGGATGTTGGGATTGAAGTCGGGCAAGGACACCATCGCCAGAACTTCCCCGGTGCGGGCGTTCAACATGATCCCACCGGCAGCGATGGATTTGTAGCGCTCGATGGCATCGACCAACTCCGACCGCATGGCGTGCTGGATGCGCATGTCGATCGTCAGTTCGATCGGTTCGAGCGACCGGTTTCGCGCCAGACCGACCGCCTGCAGGGCGGCGATACCGCCGTCATCGATGCCGCGTTCGATGCCGGCGATGCCCTCGCTGTCGATGTTTACAGTGCCGACGATGTGGGCCGCATCGTTTGCACCCGGGTAGAAGCGCCGGCTTTCGGTAAGGAAATCGAGCCCGGGTATGCCGAGCCGCATGATCCGGTCCCTTATCGCCGGTGTCAGTTCGCGTTTCACCCATACGAAGCCCTGGTCCCCGGTCAGCCGGTCCCGCAACCATGCCTCGTCGAGTTCCGGCAGCACGGTTCGAACCGCGGCCACGGCCTCTTCGACGTCGATGATGCGCCTTGGCTCCGCATAGAGCGAAGGTACGCGGACATCGACCGCCATCGGCAGGCCGTTCCTGTCGAGGATCGGCGGACGGGACGCCTCGATCTCGCTTATGGTCCTGCCTTCGATAAGTGTCTCGGTGTTGATCGTGCCGAGTTGGGCGAGCCGGCCCATCACGACGGCAAAGCCGAGCGCGAGGACGACGGTCATCACGGTGATCCTGCGGCGCGTTGTTGTCGTGCGCCGGCTGTTCGTCCCCTCGAGGACGATCGTCCGATCGTTGGCGTCCATGACGCAAATCCTTGACTACGCGGAAAGCTGGACAGCATTCCTGTGTAAACGAGGCGCCAGGGGGCGCCGGTCACGTAGTCAGATCGCGATGGGTGGTCTGTGCGGCTGCTCGACGATGAGCCGGTCAGGCGACTTGGCGTTCACCATCGACCAAGTGTTTGTCGTCCGGGAAAAACAATAGCTGTCCGTAGAGAGCATCGCTTTCCAGGCATGATCGGCGGAACATTTCCCATGCCCGGACGGCACCGCGGAGACATTGGTCAGCTGCACATGGGCGGCGTGGACCCGCGGGTATCCAGGCGTCTCTGCCGGTGGTGCATGAGGGGCGCCGAAATGGGACGTCATGACCATGACCAGCGCGAAGAGCACTGGAAGCAATGACATGAACGTTTGCCGCACAGGATACATGGTCGGCATTTCAATCCCAGGCGGTTAACCGAACCTTACCGGCGGTCTTTTGCGCCCGCTCGGTAAGGGACGTGGTTAATTCACGAAGGCCATTCCAAGGCTGCCTAGAGTACGAAGTCCATCAACAGCTTCACATTGAGAGCAGCTATGACCACGGCGATGAGAACCGCGAAGGCTATGAGCCATCTGGGGGCGACGAGTTCGCCCATCTTGGTTTTGTCCGCCGTGAACATCACCAGAGGAAAGACCGCGAAGGAAAGCTGCAAGCTGAGCACGACCTGGGTCAGGATCAGCAACTGAGCGGTTCCCGACTGGCCGAACCATATCGTGACGCCGGCAGCTGGAACGATGGCGATAGCCCGGGTGATCAGCCGGCGCAGCCAAGGGGCCAACTTGATGTCGAGGAAGCCTTCCATGACGATCTGACCGGCCAGTGTAGCGGTCACCGTCGAGTTGATCCCGCAGCAGAGCAACGCGATGCCGAACAGCGTTGGCGCGATCGCGAGGCCCAGCATCGGCGCCAGCAGGCTGTGCACCTCTCCCAGCTCCGCGACTTCCGTCTGGCCGGCGACATTGAACGTCGATGCCGCGAGGATCAGGATGGACGCGTTGATGCAGAGGGCGAACATCAGGGCGACAGTGGAGTCTATGGTGGCAAACTTCAGGGCCTCGCGCTTCTCGGGTATGCTGTCGCCGTAGTCGCGGGTCTGTACGATCCCCGAGTGCAGATAGAGGTTATGCGGCATGACAGTCGCGCCGAGGATGCCGAGGGCGAGATAGAGCATCTCGGGATTGGTGACGATCTCTGTGGTCGGCGCGAAGCCCCGTATGACGTCACCCCAATTCGGGTCAGCCAGAGCGATCTGGACGACGAAGCAGGCTGCGATGACGGCCAGTAGAGCGACAACCAAGGCCTCCACCCACCGGAACCCCAGCTTCTGGAGATAGAGGATGAGGAAGACGTCGAGTGCAGTGATGATGACGCCGATCTCGAGCGGGATGCCGAAGATCAAGTTGAGGCCGATGGCGGTGCCGATGACCTCGGCGATGTCGGTGGCGATAATGGCGATCTCGGCCAAGGCCCACAGCACATAGGCGACGGGCTTCGGGAAAGCATCGCGGCACGCCTGTGCAAGGTCACGCCCTGAGGCGATCGCCAATCTTGCGCATAGAGATTGAAGCACGATGGCCATGATGTTGGATACCAGCGCGACCACCAGAAGCGCGTATCCGAACTTGGAGCCGGCAGCCAAGGATGTCGCCCAGTTCCCGGGATCCATGTAGCCCACGGCCACGAGATAGCCCGGCCCGACGAAAGCGGCGGCCCGTCGCCATACCGACGACTGTCCCCTTACCGGGACCGACCTATGCACGTCGGAGAGCGACGCCTCCCCGCCACTACGGCTCCAGCCTGTGAACACCTTCGGTACCCGCGCGTCCATCGCAACTCCATCTGCATTTGCAAATCATTTGCAAATAGGGTCACGACTGATATGGTTTGGCAAGCGGTTGTTTCATGGATCGGACAGATCCTGCCTCTCCGACATGAAACAGCATGATGATGGCTTCGACGGAGACGACGACGTCGTTCGCAGCGTCGAATGAAAGTCGCTACATCCATTGACCGAGAAAGGATATATCGATAATCTTCGATATATGGAATCAAATCAAGCGATCGACGTTTTCGCCGCACTCTCCCAGGCCACTCGCCTTGAGACGTTTCGGCTCCTCATGGAGCACGAACCCTCCGGCCTCGCAGCCGGCGAAATCGCCCGCCGTCTGGATGTGCCGCAGAATACCATGTCCACCCACCTTGCCGTCTTGACCCGGGCGGGCCTGATCGAGGCCGAACGCCACAGCCGGTCCATCGTCTACCGTGCAGTGGTCGATCGGGTGCGCGAGATAGCAAGCTTCCTGGTGCAGGACTGTTGCGGCGGGCGTCCCGAGCTATGCGAACCCCTGATAGCCGAATTCACCCCTTGCTGCGCTCTGAAGGACCCGAGCCATGTCTGAACGCGTCTACAACATCCTGTTCCTCTGCACCGGCAATTCCGCCAGATCGATCCTGGGCGAGGCCATTCTCAACCATGTCGGCCAGGGCCGTTTCCGTGCCTTTTCCGCCGGCTCTACCCCCAAGGGCGCAGTCCACCCGATGACCCTTGAGACCCTCGGAAAGGTCGGCATCCCAACCGATGGCCTTCGCTCCAAGGCCTGGGACGAGTTCGCCGTGGCCGGCGCGCCGAAAATGGATTTCGTCTTCACCGTCTGCGACAACGCTGCCGGCGAAACCTGCCCGATCTGGCCCGGCCAGCCCATGACCGCACACTGGGGAATCGAGGATCCGGCAGCCGTGCATGGCCCTGAGTTCAAGCAGCGCGCCGCCTTCGAGGATGCCCTGCGCTACCTGCGCAACAGGATCGGCGCCTTCATCAATCTGCCGCTGGCCAGCATCGATCGCATGGCGTTGAACTCCAAGCTCGAAGGCATTGGCGCCATGGACGGCACCACCACCAAGTCGTCCAAAGTCGCCTGACGCGGCACACGCAAGCGAGGGGCAGGCTTTGTGCCGGCCCTTCATCGAACCTGGTTGAAGCCCCATGTCATTCGATCCGGCGCCCGTGCGCCTATCCTTCCTCGACCGCTATCTCACCGTGTGGATCTTTGCTGCCATGGCATTGGGCCTGGCGCTCGGTTCCCTCATCCCCGGTCTACCCGAGACCCTGCATTCGATGTCGGTCGGCTCGACCAATATTCCGATCGCCATCGGGTTGATCCTGATGATGTACCCGCCGCTGGCCAAGGTGAAGTACGAGGCCCTGCACCAGGTTTTCGCCGACAAACGGGTGCTGCTGCTCTCGCTGGTGCAGAACTGGATCATCGGCCCCGTGCTGATGTTCCTGCTGGCCATCGTCTTCCTTCGTGGCCATCCCGAATACATGACTGGTCTGATCCTGATCGGCCTCGCACGCTGCATCGCCATGGTGCTGGTCTGGAACAAGCTCGCCGGCGGTTCGAACCAATATGTGGCGGGCCTGGTCGCCTTCAACTCGATCTTCCAGATTCTGTTCTTCTCCACCTATGCCTGGCTGTTCCTGGCCGTGCTCCCGCCCCTGTTCGGGCTAGAGGGCAGCGTCATCGATGTCGGTTTCTGGACAATCACCGAAGCCGTGCTGATCTACTTGGGCGTGCCGTTCCTGGCCGGATTCCTGACCCGCTTCTTCCTGATCCGGGCAAAGGGCGACGACTGGTACGAACAGGTCTTCCTACCCAGGATAAGCCCGATCACCCTGTTGGCCCTGCTTTTCACCATAGTGGCCATGTTCAGCCTCAAGGGCGGCGATATCGTCCGCCTGCCGTTCGATGCGCTGCTCATCGCCGTGCCGCTGACCATCTACTTCCTGATCCAGTTCACCGTGAGCTTCTTCATGGGCAAGTGGATCGCCAAGGACTATCCACGCTCGACGGCGATCGCATTCACGGCAGCCGGCAACAACTTCGAGCTGGCCATTGCCGTCGCCATCGCAGCCTTCGGCCTGGCGTCACCGGTCGCCTTCGCCGCGGTCATCGGACCGCTGGTGGAAGTGCCGGTCCTCATCGTCCTCGTCCATTTGGCCCTGTGGCTGGGTCGCCGATATTTCTCGGCTTCACCCGAACTGGCTACCAGCACAAGATCCTGACGACCTTTCTAACCTGGATCGCCACCGCCCCCAACGTCTCGGAATCCACATGACCACCACCATCTTCCACAATCCCGACTGCGGCACCTCCCGCAATACCTTGGCGATGATCCGGCAATCCGGCGTCGAACCAACCGTGATCGAGTACCTCAAGACGCCGCCCGACCGGGCTACGGTCATCCGTCTGATCGCGGACGCCGGGCTGACCGTCCGGGAGGCGCTCCGCAAGAAGGACACGCCTTTCGAAGAGCTCGGGCTGGGCGACAAAACCAAGACCGATGGAGAGCTACTCGACGCCATCGGCCAGCACCCGATCCTTTTGAACAGGCCGTTTGTCGTCACCCCTCTCGGCACCAGGCTATGCCGGCCATCCGAGGCTGTGCTGGACATCCTGGAAAACCCGGATATCGGCCCGTTCACCAAGGAAGACGGCGAAGTCATCATCGACGCCGAAGGAAATCGTATTGTCTGATCTGCCCAACATCGTGTCCGCCGCATTCGAGGTCCCGGATTTCGGCCAGCTGGTCTCTCCGGTACTCAGCCACAAGCCGCGCATTTTGATGCTCTATGGGTCCCTTCGCGAACGCTCCTACAGCCGATTCCTGACCCTCGAAGCGCAACGCCTGCTGGAGGCGTTCGGTGCCGAAGTCAGGGTCTTTCACGCCAATGGCCTGCCGCTCCCGAACGACGCGCCCGATGACCATCCCAAGGTGCAGGAACTCCGCGAGGCAATGCTTTGGTCCGAGGGCCAGGTCTGGACGAGCCCGGAACGACATGGCGCCATGAGCGCGGTGATGAAATCCCAGATCGACTGGATCCCTTTGCCTGGCGGCGCCGTCCGGCCCACGCAGGGCCGGACCCTTGCAGTCATGCAGGTTTCGGGCGGATCGCAGTCGTTCAACGCGGTGAACCAGATGCGCATCCTCGGGCGCTGGATGCGGATGGTGACTATCCCCAACCAAAGCTCCGTCGCCAAGGCCTTCCAGGAATTCGACGAGACGGGCCGCATGAAACCGTCATCGTACTATGATCGGGTCGTCGATGTCTGCGAGGAGCTGGTGAAGTTCACGCTGATCAACCGCGGCATCGCCGGCTACCTCACGTCCCGATATTCCGAACGCAAGGAAACGGCTGCCAAACTCGAGGAGCGGGTCGGCCTCAAGGCGATCTAGAAGCGTATGTCGACCAATTCCCATTCCAACGCCGGTGCCATCTGGGCCCTCGGCGCCACCCAGATCGTCGGCTACGGCACGCTATATTACAGCTTCAGTATTCTGGCTCCGTCCATCGCCGCCGAGTTCGACTTCGGGGTTGAATGGATCTACGGCTTCATGTCGATGGCCCTGCTCGCCGGTGGCATCATCTCTCCATATGCCGGTGGCCTGGCCGACAAACACGGTGCCGCGAAGGTGCTTTCCCTTGGCTCGATAGGAGCTGCCGTCGCCCTAACTATCTGCGGTCTGGCCAACAATGCCTACCTATTCCTGGGCGGTGTAATCCTGATCGAACTGGCTTCGGCCTTCGTCCTCTACGCCACGGCATTCGCGCTGCTGGCCCAAGCCACCGGGACCCAAGCGCAGAGGAGCATCACCTACCTCACCCTGATAGCCGGGTTCGCGTCGACGATCTTCTGGCCGCTTACCACATGGCTGCTGCAAGGCCTGAACTGGCACCAGATCTATTTCGTGTTTGCGGGCCTGAACCTTCTGGTCTGCCTGCCGCTACACCTCTGGCTAACGCGTTTCGCCCGGATTGCAGCGGCTCGGCCAACGACACCAGCCGAGATCGAGCCCGCGGCAACGGCTGGAAGCGATTTCATATTCTTGCTCGTCGTGATCGGCTTCTCGTTGGCCGGCTTCGTTTCCGCGGCGATCCTGTTCCACGTCGTCCCCATGCTGGGCATGCTCGGCCTCGGCGCCAGCGGCGTGCTTGTCGCGACGCTGTTCGGCCCAGCGCAAGTCGCGAGCCGGTTGATCAACATGGTTTTGGGCAAGGAACTACCTGCGCCTCTGCTGGCCGTCATCTCGGCGACCATGATGCCGGTGGCATTGGTCGTGCTGGCTGTGTCGGCACCATCGGTTCCGGGCGCCATGGCGTTCGCCATTGTCTTCGGCCTGGGGACCGGCCTGTTCAGCATCGTTTCGGGGACGCTACCCTTGGCATTGTTCGGCAAGGCTGGATTCGGCAAGCGCCTCGGCTGGATCAGCCTGGGTCGCCTGTGCCTATCGGCCATCGCGCCGTTTACGTTCGCGGTTGCCTTGGGTGCATTGGGTCCCAAGCCGTCCTTGTGGCTGTTGGCTATCGCGGGCGCCGTCTGCGTCGCCGTCTTTGGCGAGATATGGCGGCGTTCCGTTTTCCGCCAAGCGCAACCCCTGGCCGTTTGAGGGTCGAAGGCGCGGAACCCGGCCCGTCGTCCATCGTTGGCTCTCAAGAGACCGGCGCGCGTCAACCGGACGCGGCGGCATAGGGAACGGGGAGGTTTTACCGGTTTCCCGCCCCGGCCAACGAAACGGCAGCCGAGCCCTTGTCCCGCCCGTGCCGGTCTCACCAGTCCTATTCTACGACACCTCGGGACAATGGAGTGGCCGATGGCGAATCTTCAAAAGGCATTCACCGGGTATGGCTTCACGCCGGTGATTGGCGAGGCAACGAGTTCAGTCATGAACTTCCAACCTATGAGCACGACGAGAGCCCTGGCTCTGTCGGCACGACGGCGATGAAGCACATTGAGGTGGCACGGGACAGCGGCTCCATTGGAGTTTGGGTGCCTGCCGAATGGACAGACGATCAGGTTTTAGAAGCGCTGGAGAACAACTGGTAGGGCAATCGGTCACCGGCATTCCGGCAGTTCGTCCCACCTTGTCGTATACCGCGGAGATCGTTTTTCGAACTTGGTCGAGAATGTAGGCGTCTTCCCAGGACCGGCCATGGTGGCCGCAGGTATCACCGTCGCTCTTCCCCACCTACGATTGGCAGCGTCCATTGCCGCCATCACCTTGGCTGCCAGTTCGTGATCGAGATCGTCGAAGAGCGAGCGCTGCGCCAGTTGCGGTGGCACAAGATCCTGGGTGATGACCCCAGCCTTCGAGTAACGGAATCCAGACTTCCACAGTGCTTCGACAGCCCGTCTTCCGGCCTTGATCAGAACCAGGGTGTCGTTCGTCGCCTCGGGAATGGCGATGGTCATGCTGACATTGCGTTGGGGTTCGTCGTCGCTGAACTTGCTGGTGTGCATGAAGACGGTCAGGTGGTTGCTCGCCAGGTCATGTTTTCGCAGCTTCTCTCCCAACCGGGTGACGTAGCCCGCGACAGCCTGTTCCATGGCGGCTTGGGTGGTGACACGCTGGCCGAAGCTGCGCGTGACCGCGCAACCTTGGCGTTGAGGCGCCACCGTCTCCAAATCCATGCAGGCGACGCCGTTCAACTCGTGAACAATTTTCTCGCCTACTACCGTCATCAATTGACGCGCCAGGCGCGGTTGCATGTCGCGGACCTGACCCGCATAGCGAATGCCCAACTCCAGCAATTTGGCTTGGCTGGCCCTTCCTATTCCCCACACGTCCCCGATGGGAAATGTCGCCATAACCCTGTCCTGCTCGTTCGGATCCGTCAGGTCCAGAATTCCAGTATCGAGCGATTTCGCTGCCTTATTGGCGAGTTTCGCCAGCGTCTTCGTCGGGCCTATGCCGACGCAGGTCGGGATTCCGGTCCACCGTCCCGTTGTCGCCCTCAATGACCGAGCCCATTCCGCGCGGTCGTGCGGCGCCACATGGTCGACACCGAGAAAGGTCTCATCGATGGAATAGACCTCGTTTTCCGGTGAATAGTCGGCGTAGACGGCATTCATGCGCCGGCTCATGTCGCCATACAGCGCATAGTTGCTGGACAAGGCGACCACGCCTTCGCGTTCGCACAACGAGCGTATCTTGAAGTATGGCGCACCCATCGGTATCCCGAGCGCCTTCGCCTCCGAGGTCCGCGCTACGGCACAACCGTCGTTGTTCGACAAAACTATGACCGGTCGCCCCTGCAACTTGGGGTCGAATACACGCTCGCATGAACAATAGAAGCTGTTCCCGTCGCTCAAGGCGAATGACGTCACCTGTAGAAATCCCGAATGGTGGCCGTAACGACGCCCCAAATCGCCACCTCGGTGCCCTCGGGAACCACGAAGGCCGGCAACCTGGCATTTTCATTGTGCAGCACCATCCGGCTCCCCATCCTCTTGACGCGCTTCAAGGTCGAATGGTTGTCGATGACCGCCAGGACGATGGAGCGGTGACGCGCCTGCAAGCTGCGGTCGACGACGACCACGTCGCCCGGGAAGATCTTGCAGTCGATGAGGCAGTCGCCAGCTACCCTCCAGAGGTACGTCGCTGTCGGATTGCGGATGAGGATGTCGTTGAGGTCGACTGCCTTTTCTATGAAATCATCAGCAGGGCTGGGGAAGCCGGCATGGACATGCTGTCCGACGAATCGCACCTCCGCACGGCGCAACGCGGTCAGCGGCACCGGGTCTGCTCCGGGCACCATGCCAAATAGCTCGATCTTCATGCCGTCTCCTGGGAACCGCGCCTCTAGCATTCCGGATGACGCCGAACAAAACAAGAACGATTTTCGTGAACAGGGTGTCGGCGTTGCCGAAGCGTGTCGGGCGCAGGCCTAAAGGTTTGTGGGCGATGCGGCGTGTTCCCAAGCAGATGCGGTGGCACCATCGCGTCATGGTGAGATCGACGTAGATGATGGCTTCAAACCATCGGCTGATGGCAAGATAACAACAGCCAGTGGTTTTACCCGCGTTTGTGCGGTACCTCGGCAGATTTTCTGAGTGAAAACGCCACGTCATTCTCTCACCATCGGCTGATGGCAAGATACCATCAGCCGATGGTGAGAACCCGTAGACTGTTGGCCGGAATCGCCCAGTTTAAACGATGCGTTGACTGATTTTTGGTAGTGCTGCTGGCGTCAGGATGAGTTGATGGCCCGCACAACCGAGAACTTCCACCCGAACGTTACCCTTGGCGATCTGCTCGTTCTGTCGAGGCTGGCTGACCTGTTCTACGATCACGATGTCTCCAATCCAGGCCAGCGGATACAGACCGAACTGAAGGTCAGTCCAACCCGGGTGCGGAACGCACTGCTTCGAATTGATGCTGCGTTGGGCTCGGTGGAACTGGCCGGCAAAGGCAGACGGACACAGCAGCCCAGCCTGAGGGGAGCGAATGTGGGGATGGCGGCGCAGCTGGCCGCCTTCATCATCCAGATATCGGAAGACCCCTTGGTCGATCAGACCCGCTTGCGCATGGAAACAATCGACCTTTTGTCGGCGCTTCAGAAGAGCTATGGCGAAGGCAAGTACAACAGGTTGAAGTGACCAATGGTGCGATCGCCACTTCGGACCTCGTCATGGCCATCGTCATTCGATCAATCATAAGACACTGTAAGAATTTTCAACATAGTCTAAGCTGACTATAGGTACAGGCCGGCAACGAAAAACAATGACCCAGGCTGAATACAGGGCCGTCGACCTCTTCTGCGGATCGGGTGCCGTTTCTGCGGCGCTGTCGGGCGGCAACTTCAAGATCCTGGCCGCGCTGGACAACGACGCGGTCGCCTGTCGCACTTACCGGTTGAATCATCCTGACGTCGTGCTCGTGGAAGAGGACATCCGCGGAGTCGATCCGACCGTCCATGAAGCATTCGCGTCGCTGACGGACATCCACGTCTTAATCGTTTGCGCGCCCTGCCAGCCTTTTAGCAGCCAGAACAAGAAGCGTGGCGCCAACGATGTCCGCGCCGACCTGCTGCTCGAGAGCATCAAATTCGCCGAGGCGCTGCGCCCGGCGTGCATCCTGTTTGAGAACGTGCCCGGGGTGGCGAGCCAGGCGAACCGCACGGTCATGGATGCCCTCAGGTCCGGTCTGGCCCAAGCCGGCTATACGCTGGGTGAACCTCGGCGCATCGACGCCGCCGAACTCGGTGTTCCCCAGCGGAGAATTCGCTGCGTGATGATGGCCACCCGAAATCCGGATGCCGCCCGCCTGTTCGAGAATGCGGAATTCGACGTGCCGCGCAAGACGGTCCGCCAAGCTATCGGACATCTACCCGCGTTGGAGAGCGGAGACAGGTCCGATGACGACCTCCACTTCGCCAGGGTCCACAGCGATATCGTCCTCAAGCGCCTCGCCCATATCCCCAAGGACGGCGGCAGCCGGTCGTCGCTGCCGACCGAGTTGGAACTCGAATGCCACAAAGGGCGGACAAAGTCCTATTCGGACGTCTACGGCAGGATGAAATGGGATGACGTATCTCCCACCCTGACAACGGGATGTGCGGACCTGACGAGGGGCCGCTTCGCCCATCCCGAGCAAAACCGAGCGGTTTCGTTAAGAGAAGCGTCGCTGCTGCAGACCTTTCCGGCGGATTACCGCTTCTCCGGCAATGCTTCCGACATCTCGAGGCAGATCGGCAACGCCGTACCGGTGGCTATGGTGACGAACATGCTCCCGACCATCGTGCGCATCATTGAACATCCGACCAATGCGTGATCGAACAACCCAAGTGAATTCTCACGCATCAGCCGCTGGCTATTCAATGGGGGCCTCCTGGTAATGGCACGCATCAAGGTCCGCGCCAGGGCGGTGGATATGCTCGGACGCCAGCAGATCGCGGGCATTCCCACTGCAATTCATGAGCTATTCAAAAATGCCCACGACGCGTATGCGAACGAGGTCAGGGTCGACTATATCCACGCGCTAGATCTCTTTCTCATGCGGGATAACGGCGTCGGGATGACCCGCGACGACCTCGAAGGAAAATGGCTGACGCTGGGCACTGAATCCAAGGTCGGCCAGAACGACCCTTCGGTGGACGTCTGGACCGGTCCCGACAACTTGCCGCGGCGGGCCACCCTGGGCGAGAAGGGAATCGGGCGCCTCGCCATCGCGGCCATCGGTCCGCAGGTTCTGGTATACTCCCGCGCCGTCCGATCTGACGGGCTCCAGAAGCCGGTGTGCGCCTTGGTGAACTGGTCCCTTTTCGAGCAACCAGGACTCAACCTCGACCAGATCGAAGTGCCGGTGGTCGAACTGGATGGCTTCCAACCACCGACACGCAGCGACATCGAAGGCCTCGTGTCGGCATGTCTGGCCAACGTCGATGCGATCAGCGGCTCTCTTTCCGAACAGGCGAAATCGCGCATAGAGGCAGAACTCCGCCAATTCGCGTTCGACCCGGCAGTCGTTTTCGACGGGCTCGGCGGCATGGGCCTCGGCAAGGACTACGGCACGCACTTCCTCATCAAGCCGACTTCGATCGATCTCGGGCTGGACTTGGCCCTGAAGGATTTGGGATCGTTCGGTGCTTCTCCCCTGCAGAAATTCCTACTGGGGTTCGGCAACACCATGCATGGCGATGCCAAGGCGCCACCGATCGTTGCCGAGTTCTTCGAGCACCGCAAAGACGGCTCGTCTGAAGACCTGATCGGGCCACTGGCGTTTTTCACGCCGGAAGAGCTTGCTTCCGCAGACCACCATGTCAGCGGGCGGTTCGATGAATACGGCACCTTCACCGGTTCAGTGCGCATCTACGACCAAGTCGAACACGAATACACCCTGGCGCCACCGGACGACATGTCGGGGTTGATCGACTGCGGTCCGTTCGACGTCAGCTTCGCCTACGTGCAAGGCCTGCCAAAAGACACCCGCATGCCGCTGGACGAGTGGAAGCGGCTGGGCGACAAGCTCGACAACATCGGTGGCCTCTACGTCTATCGCGACGGAATCAGAATATTGCCCTATGGCAATTCCGACGTGGATTGGTTGAACATCGAGCGCAGGCGGACGCTTTCGGCCCAGGACTGGTTCTTCTCCTACCGCCGACTCATCGGCGACGTGAGCCTGTCGCATAAAGAAAATCCGAACCTCGTGGAGAAGGCGGGTCGCGAAGGCTTCCGCCAAAACAAGGCCTACAGGCAACTGGTCGCTCTCCTCGAGCGCCTCTTCGAACGGTTGGCGTTCGACTTCTTTCGCGAGAAAGCTCGTTTGTCGACCGACTTCAACGAGATCCGGAAGAGCAAGCAGCGCGACTATGAAATTCTGCAGAAGCGCGCCAAGAGCGTAAGAGGCGCCAAAGATGCCTTCAACGAGGCCCTCGAGAAGTTTTTCGAGCAGGTCCGTGTCGGGGCCTTCGAGATGGCATGCGGGGAAGCCGGTGCGGATTTCGGGTCGAGGCTGGATGCCCTTCTCGGCGAAAACAATCCGGTAGCTGCCGGTGAGCGTCTTTTGGCAATCGAGGCGGACTTCGTCTACGCCAGCAAGGATCTTCGTGACAGCATAGCCATTTCCAAGCCCAGCAAGTTCGGCCTGACGAAGAAGCAGCAGCAGGACTGGCAGGCATACACGCGCGAGAGGTCGCGCCTGATGGAAGACCATTTCCTTCCGATGGTCGCCCACGTGCAGGCCAAGATCCGGGACCTGCTACACAGCGGTCGGACGGAGGTGGATCCTCGTCGCCGGCTTGACGAGCCAGTGCGCAGGGAATCCGAATTCGCGCTCTCCACCGCGGGTGATGCCCGCAAGAAGGTGAACTTCTCGCTGGAGAAGCTGGACGACGAGATTAAGGCAACGATCAACAGGACATGGAGCGATCTCAGCAACCAGGTCGAGATGGTCAAGTCCGACCTGGCCCGGACGGAGGTCGCGAACCTCAACCCCGAGGAGATCGAACGGAGGCGCGACCGCCTGATCGACCAGCTGCGTGGGTCAGCCGAACGCTCGACGTTGTTGATGCAGGCCCTGAACGACCAGTTGAGCGCCATAACGGACGGCCTCGGCGGGCAAGCGACGCTTGTGGACGTGACGGCAGCGCTCGAGAGCGAGAACGACGAACTTAAGGAACGGGTCGATCAGTATTCCGATCTCGCGCAGGTGGGGATGGCGCTCGGTCTCGTCCAGCATGAGTTCGCCGGCCAGGTGCGTAACATCAACAGGGGTCTGGAGGCGTTGAAGCCTTGGGCCTCCCGCAACAGCGGCCTGGACGACCTGTACGGTCGGCTGCGGGTCAGCTTCGAACACCTGGAGTCCTATCTGCAGCTGTTCGTCCCGCTTAACCGGCGGTTGCAGCGGCGACGGGTACCGATCGCAGGGCTGGAGATAGAAGAGTTCGTCAGGACCGTGTTCGGACCCAGGCTTGAACGGCACAACATAGACCTGGTCATTTCCGACCGGTTCAAGAAAACAACGATCACGACCTTTC
Source organism: uncultured Devosia sp. (assembly GCF_963517015.1). Lineage (NCBI taxonomy): Bacteria > Pseudomonadati > Pseudomonadota > Alphaproteobacteria > Hyphomicrobiales > Devosiaceae > Devosia > uncultured Devosia sp. The sequence continues at coordinate 1,531,189 of NZ_CAUQDV010000001.1, read as the reverse complement.
CCTCGACCGTGATGCCGGTTTTTGCCAACGTGGTGGACAACGCCGTCTACTGGCTCGGTGAAAACCGATCGGGGCCGCGGATCATCAGCTTCGACGCCAGTGCCGACCATCTCAGCATCACCAACAACGGCCCCGGGATAGATCCAAGAGATGCCGAGCGGATGTTCGAGTTCGGTGCGAGCAACAAGCCGGGTGGACGGGGTATGGGCCTATACCTGTCCCGGGACGCCTTGAAGAAAGAGGGAATGGACATCCACGTCGCGCAGGCCGGTGTGGATGTTTCGCCGACGTTCGTGATCAGTGTGCCTGAGGAAATGGTCGATGTCGGGGGGGAATAAACACGTGATTGCAGAGCAGGCGCCGGCGAAACCGACGTTCGAGGACTATGGCCTGAAGGCGACCAGACGGTTCTTGAAGACCGCAATCGTCATTGACGACGAAATCACGGCACCTGACGAGACCGGCTTGCCTGCGGACTTGGTCGTCGAGGCGCCGCCGTTCGCGGACGCCGCCGTCGCCGGACAAGAGCCCGAGGGCGAGGTCGCGGCCGATGAGGAATCAGCCCAGGTCGCGATAAAACCTTTGGCAGACGCGTTTCTGGATCAGCAGATAGTTTGCGGGGTGCTCAAGCCAACCGAGGCGGACGGGAACGACGCCGTCATCACCCGGGCCGTCGAGGCCGCGGCAGTCGCGGATATCGTCATCATCGACTGGTACCTGCGGAAGCTGGATAGCAAGCTAGCGCTCGCGGTTCTCGAGACTATCCTCAAGTCCGACCGCGACATGAACGGCAGGCTGCGTCTGGTGATTGTTTATACCAGCGCAACCCCGTTGCACGAACGCCGTGACGAACTGGCGAAGCATTTGACAACTGCGGGGCTGAAGGCCTTACCCGATGCAGATGACGATACACTTCTAACTGTCGATGCGTGCCGGATACGCTTCGTACAGAAAAAGAACGGCACAGAAGGTGTGCCCGTCGAGGAGTTGCCGAACTTGGCCATCGGCGAGTTCGCCCGCCACAGCAGCGGACTGCTCTCTAATTTCGCTTTGCTGGGAATTGCCGCCGTTCGCGACGCCACCCATCACATCCTGTCCAACCTGGACAGTCGACTGGACGCTGCCTTCGTCGGGCACAGGGTCTTGCTGGGCGAAGCCCCGGGCGCTCATGACTTCGCTATGTCGATCTTCATGCTGCAGATGAAGGGCCTTCTATCGCTACCTAAACATCTCGGCGGCGCTCTAGGTGACGACGAGATGTCCGCTTGGCTTGACGGTCGTTTCTCCTACGAGGGGGCTGATCAGGAGCTCGATGGCTTGGGGTTGGACAAAACAAAGATGAAGGCAGCCTTCGGGTCCGGCGCCGATAAACCAGAAAAGTATCATTCCGCGCTCTTCCTATCGGATGCGAACAAGTCGGGAATAGCTGTGACCGATATCGAGACGTCGGTCAGCCACGAGTTCGCTCGTCTCGTGACATACGTGCGCGAATTCGCCGGCCACAACCCGTTGCCCGAAGGATGGCTTCCATCGCTGACGCTCGGCTCCGTGGTAAAACTCCAGGGCCAGACGGACCGCTATTTCCTCTGTACACAGCCGCTCTGCGACACGGTGCGGATTACCGAAGACCGATATTTTCCGTTCGTCGAACTGGTCGAGGCCAAGGCCGACAAAAAGACCGAAAACCTTGTCATCAAGGATGGCGACAATACCCTGGTAGTCACCGTGAGCTCCAAGCCGGGTTCGCGGCAGTACGAAAAATTCCAGCCTAATGCAGCGTCGGGAACGGTCTTGGCGAAGGCGGTAATCAAAGCGAAGACGCTCAAGGGTCTCGGCTTCACGGGCAAAAGCGACCATTTCTACTGGTGGCTAGGGGATATCGACCCGCTCAAAGCGCAAAGGGTCGCGGTGGAACTGTCGAGTACGTTGGCCCGGGTCGGCATCGACGAATACGAGTGGCTGAGGCGCGGGGGGACCGCGAAGGCCTGATGCTATCGGGTCGTCATGCCGGATCAGGGCGTGACGGCTTTCGGCTTCCTCTCGACGACCAATACAGTCTCGAACGCTTGGCCCCAGCGTTCGGTCCCGCGTGCGAATACGACGCAAGCGGTGTGCTCGCCGTCCTCCAACGCCTCGGCGGCGATCCGACGCATTACGTCGCGATGGGTTGATCTCAACTCCTCTGGAAAGAGATAGAACAAGACGGGCGCCTTCCGTTTTTCGGGCGGCTGCACCACCATCGTATGTGCATGCTCGGGATTGCGATGATTTCGCCGGACAAAGAGGCGTAGTTTCGTCAGGTTGCGTTCTATCGCCTTCTGCTCGGCTGGGTCCGCGCACGACAGAAGATGCAAGCCGACCAAAGTCCAGCCGGTCGGTTTCATGACGGTGACGCGTTCGACGATCTGGCGGAACATCGGCGTGAGCGCCATCTTGGGCTTGCGCAGCTTCAGCCCGGCCTGCATCCCTTCGTAGTAGCGGTCGATCGGGTCCGACATGCCTGACGGGGAGAACTCGGTGAACTTGTCCTTCAATTCCGCGAGGTTGAAACCCGTGACCAGGTAAAGACCGAGGAAATCCAGTTCATCGCCCAGGAGGTTCAGGGACTTCTGGAGAAAATACCGCTCGCTGAGATAGTGGATCAGCAGCAATTCATTGTCGAGGATATCTGCCACGCATTTGAAATCGGCCATCAGCATCGTCGGCGCCAATGCATGGTCCTCGGGCACCCATCCGAGCTTCTTGAAGTCCTGCTCCGATGCGGACAGGGAGGACAGGTCGGCCAACGATACGGATAGCCTGACCACCCTGCTGGCGACTGAAGCATCGATGCCGATGTTGGCGAGGGTGGCGGTCGCGTCGCCATCGCCGGCCCGGGCGGCTTCAATCAGGGCCTCCAGCCTTGCCGACTGCACCGAGGGATCAAGGACGATTTCCTGGATGTGGCGTTTGACCCGATCCGGCGCGCCGCGAAGCCCCTGAGGAGTCAGGCGATGGGACTTGGCCTCGACGATTATCACCACCTGATCGATGACGACGATCAGGTCGGACTCGAATTCTTGGCCGTCCTTCTTCCATTTCACGCCAGCTCGGATGTCGGCGCCTGGTAGAGCGGTCCGAAATACGGCCTCGAGCTCTTGCTCCAGATACTTGGCCCGTCGATCCTTCAGCCGCTTCTGCAGACCGGCCTCGTCTGCCAGGCGATCCATCAGTCTGTGGATATGGCTGAAGGCCATCTGCGGAACCGGGCAGACATAAGCGTCGTCGAGCTTGATGGCTGGCTTGGTCCAAACAGGATTCTCAAGAAAGAGATACTCGGGATTGGTGTCGACCAGTGCTTCCGGGAGAAATGATATGGCGTCCAAGACCAAGACTGCTGTCTCCGTGGGGACACGCGCGATGGTCGCGATGTCCGCGGCGTCGAACTGTACGGTGTCGATAAGGCGTAGGTCCCAATGCGACATCACGAAACCTATCATCTGATTTCTAGTGATTCCCTTGGGAAGACCCGCGAGCATCTCCTCCGCGCTGCCGTCCAAGCCCGGCACGAGGCGGAAGTAGCGTTGGACGATCTGGTTTGCCGTCTTGCCCCGCAGGACATTTCGCAAGAGCCCGAAATGATCGGACTGTCGACGTTCGCATTCGGAAACCAACGCTGCCATCACGTCGATCGCTTCGCTGGCCGAAAAGCCATGATGCGACTTCATCCCATGGTCCAGACCGCCATAGAGGTCCCGAGAAACCTGAACCACCTGCTGGTAGTACCCCCAGTTGCGGACACCGTGTGTGTGCATGCGCATTCGATCCTGGATTGATCGGATCAATAGGGCTTCGGGGTCGCCTTCGGCGGATTCTCCTTCGAGCAGCCGTTGCATGAAGAAGGTGTTCGACAGCGTCGGCACCTTTTCGAACAAGGTATTGCTGGAGCCGAGAAACAGGGACTCAAATCTCCACTCGTCCTTGGGAATCGTCAAAACGATGGCCTGCAGGAGCTCGGCATGGTGCTGTAGGACATCCGGAACCAAACTCGTCTGCGAGCCATCCTCGCCCAAGCCCGCCTGGAGCCCGTACGCGACGAAAGTGGCCAAGGCATTTGGCGGCCACGATGCTCGCAGTTCTTCCTTTATGGCTTCCAACTGCTGAGGAAACGCATCTACCGCGCTGCGTGCCGCGGCCAGCATTGCGGCCTTGAACTCGGCGTGCCGCTCTGGATCGATGCCGAAGTTGTTCAGTCTCAAGAGCGAGTCTTTAGCCCTTGCTGCCACAGGCGTTGGCACTTTGGCTTCTTTCATGATCGCTATCTTGGCCCTGTCTGGCGGGTGATCGTCTGGTCTATGTGATCCAGTTGGCGCTTCCACCAAGCTATCGCGTCGTCGATGACGGTCCGCCCATCCTCACCTTCGTATGGGCCTTCACCCATGGGTCGATAGACATTTTCCTCGAGGAGCGCTTGGCGGAAGTTGTCGAAGCCGTCGTCCTGGGCGATCGTCGCGATGATGGGCACCGGCCCGGCGGTCATAGTGAACTGGTATTCCTTGACGATGCTGTTGCGCTCGCGCTCGATGAAATCTCGGAAAATCGCGTGCGCCGGGTTGTCCTTCTTCCATTCCGAATGAAGTTTGTTCGCAAGCCTCTTCACTTCGGGAGACGACGCCCCGTCCTTATTGTTTAGGACGTGCCCGACGCTGCGCAGCAGGACTACCGCCAAGACCCAGTTCAAGCGCCACTCGACCTGTCTTGGTTCATCTTCGAGAATGCTCCTGACGTAAATCACGTCCTGCAGGACAACCCGGGCCGCTCCAACCATAGTCATGAGTTTCTAGTTCTCTCGCGCTCTGGAGCCATAATCTGACGAAGTTCTATAGGCGCCGAAAGCAATACCGCATCCAAATCTATGATGTTGTCGGCAGCGTCCCTGAACTCTCCGGTGGCGACGGCCAACTGGTACCGGTCCGTAGGGGTAATAAGTACCAGGAGCGGTCCCCGTAGCGAGTACAAATCGAAACTGTTTCCTGTCCGAGCTGACGTGCACCATCTGGTCCCCATACCCCACCAGCTTGCTGCGGCCCGGGATCTGAGACGAACCAATTTCCAACGCCCATGATCGAAAAGGATATCGGTGTCGGCATAGGCTGCGGCGCGTTGCGCCTTTCGCAGATCCCCTGCGCCGACAGTGGTGAGGTATGACTCGATGACAAACAGCTCATCTATGGCCGTGTACTGATTGATATCGCGCAATTCGACCGGCAGGTGACTTTGCACTTGGTGAAATTCTCCGAGAGCAGAGGCGAGACGATCCAATTCTCTCATATCGCAGCAGCTTCGCAGTCCGCGGCACTCCCACCATCGACGCCGCCAAGCTGACAACCAGCCCAGGTACTTGCCTTGCTTTGTAGGGTCGCAGCCTGCGACGAGCCGGAAGATCCTCTCCTCCCGCTCGATGCTGATGTACGGATCGAGGCGTTCGACGGCAGCACGGCCCCAAGCGTGCTGGAGATGGGCATTCAAGACGACGTCGATTCGGCGGAGGCTGGGTGATCGGGTCATTCCACAAGACTCGCCAACCTCGGGATCGACGTCGATAGCAGCTTCGGCGGATCCCCGGATTTTCAATTGCGACGAGGTCTCTTGTAACATTGGTGAACCGAAGCACCGCTCTGACCGGAACGCACACCTCCAATTGCTTGCGTAGATCAAACGATTCACAGTGAGCGACGATGAACATGCCGACACACTGAAAGGTCTGGAATGCCCAGAATTACGACAACTTCGATGTGGACCCAGCGCGGCAATCGCATACGGACTACGCCTGTTGCGGATCTAGACATCCTCGATGTCATCGACCGAATCGAAAAACTGAACACTCAACTGGCAGCTTTCTGGTCCAAAAGTGATGGTTGGGCGCCGGCACATGTGGCCGGACTGCTAGGCAGTTCGCGCCTGGATTGGCAGGTCTCCCTATCTGGCACCCTCCGACTGTGGGCCAAGGACGAATTATCCGCCGCTGAGTTGATACTCGGCTGGGCAAACTTGGGGAGCCTCATCGAGGGGTCGATAAAGCTCTTCCTGTCCGTGTATTTCGAGACTTACCAGGCAGACATCGAAAACCTGAAGAAGGCCAACGCCTTCGATCACAAGAAGTCGATCGCACACAGCCCGGACGGCCTGACGCTGGAGCGGCTTCGCCAGTACTGCGTGCACCGAGAAATCTTCGGCTCCGAGCACTTGTCGTTGATGGAGATGGCTCAACAACGACGAAACGCCATACACGCCTTCAAGGATCGGCCCATCGGGGACGCGAACGAGCTGCATGGGGCCATAAGAGGCTACCTGGCGATGCTGCGTGAAATCGTTCGTCGTCTGCCGTTCCCCGACGACATGTATGTGCCAAGGGAATAGGCCGGAGCCGCTGTAAATCAGCGACTCCGGCGTTCCGGCCAGACAGACTCAGAAATTTTCGCCGGTCATTGTTTTCCTTGCGGAAAATCGACTCAGGTATTTCTGGTCACGTCACAGAGTTAGGAAGATGGTGGGCCCACCAGGACTCGAACCTGGAACCAGACCGTTATGAGCGGTCGGCTCTAACCATTGAGCTATAGGCCCTCGCCGGTTTTCCTAGGGATTTGCCCTTGGCTTGGCAATAGGTTTCCCAGCCTTTCGACTGCGATCGACATTGATGCCGTGGCAGCGTCAATCACAGACCCTTTCGTCGAATTACATTCGAGAAAAGATGATAACCAGAGTCTTGTTATTGAGCAAGATCACGGCTAGGTGAGGCATGCGGTGCAAAGCCGCTTCCCTCTACCTACCTCGGATTCTCTAGCCATGTATTCGGTGAAGTCGGTCAGCGCCTTGTGCGGCCTGATGCTCCCCCTCGCCCTGTCTCTGACCCCTGCTCAGGCTGCTGCAACGGTTTACCCGCTCCAGCTGACCAATTGCGGTGTCGAACTGACATTCGAAAAAGCGCCCGAGCGCGCCGTGACCCTGGGTCAGAACAGCGCCGAAATTCTGCTGCTGCTAGGCCTCGAGGACTCCATGGCCGGCACTGCTTTCTGGCCATCCGAAATCCTGCCCGAGCTGGCAGAGGCTAATGAAAAGGTTAAGCGTCTTTCCCAGGAAATCCCGACGCTTGAGTCGATCCTGGCCGAGCGCCCGGACTTCGTCGCTGCTCAGCTCGCCCACCTGCTCGGGCCCGAGAGCAAGGTCGCAAAGCGCGAAGACTTCGCCAATCTGGGTATCAACAGCTACGTCTCGCCGACCCTTTGCACGGCCAACCACGACACCGGCGACGTGCATGGCGCGCGTGCCGAGCTGTGGAACATGGACCAGCTCTACCAGGAAATCGACGAACTCTCGCAGATCTTCGACGTCCAGGATCGTGGTCAGGCCCTGATTGCTGACTTCAAGGCCCGCGAAGCTGCCCTGCGCGCCCGCGTCTCGGACGAAACTGCTGACCTCTCCTATGCCTTCTGGTTCTCGAGCCCTTCGCCCGAGGCTGACGCCTACCTCGGCGGCAAGAATGGCTCGTCTGGCTTCATTGCCGACCTGCTCGGCGGTCACAACGTGATCCAGACCGAAGTCGAATGGCCGACGGTCAGCTGGGAAGGCATCATGGCCGCCAACCCCGATGTGATCGTGGTCGGTCAGGTCGCACTGACCCGCGGCTGGGAACTCGACAATGCCGAGAACAAGATCGCCTTCCTCAAAGCCGATCCTGCCATCAGCCAGCTTGAAGCAGTCAAGCAGAACCGCCTGGTGGTCATGGATGCCCAGGCGATGAACCCGACCATCCGCACCATCTACGGTGCCGAGCAGGTCGCCGCGCAGCTGGAAGAGCTCGGCCTGTTCAAGTGACCACTCTGCAACGCTACTTTGGGGAACAGGCCGGTCTCGGCCTGTTCCTCCTGATATCGACCGTCCTGCTTCTGCTGGCCGTTGCCGCTGGCACCGGAATCGGCGAAATGCCGATCCCGCTCGACACGACCTTTTTTGCCGTAACCAACAAGTTCGGCTGGACTGCGATCGAGCTCGACCCCATCCACCAGAGCGTCATCTGGGACTATCGCCTGTCGCGTGCACTTGTCGCCGCCTGTTGCGGTGCGGGCCTCGCCCTCTGCGGCGCCATCCTGCAGTCGCTGCTGCGCAATGCCTTGGCTGAGCCCTACGTTCTGGGCGTGTCCGCCGGCGCCTCGACCGGAGCCGTCTCCATCATGATCCTGGGCCTTGGCTCGGGCGCCGTGACGCTGTCGGCAGGTGCCTTTGCCGGTGCCCTCTGCTCCTTCATTTTCGTGGCCCTCCTGTCGGACGGCGCCCGCGCTGGCGCAGGCAAGACCATCCTCGCCGGTGTCGCTGCGTCGCAGCTGTTCAACGCCCTGACCTCCTATATCGTCAGCACCTCCGGCAATGCGCAGCAGGCCCGCGACGTCATGTTCTGGCTGCTCGGCAGTTTCGGCGGCGTACGTTGGCCCGAATTTCAGCTCGCGCTGGTCGTGGTCGTTATCGGCTTCCTGGTCTGCATGTATTTTGCCAAGGCTCTCGACGCCTTTGCCTTTGGCGACGATGCGGCCGCTTCGCTCGGCATTCCGGTCGATGCTGTCCGCGTGATCCTGTTCGCCGTGACGGCGTTGCTGACCGCGGCCATCGTCTCCATGGTCGGCTCGATCGGCTTTGTCGGCCTCGTCGTGCCCCATGCTGCCCGCTTCATCGTCGGCCCCTCGCATATGCGCCTGCTGCCCACCTGCGTGGTCACTGGCGCCATTTTCCTCGTGCTGGCCGACATTGTCTCGCGCATCATCCTGCCCCAGCAGGTTCTGCCGATCGGCGTGGTCACCGCGCTTGTCGGTGTGCCTTTCTTCTCCGTGATCCTCTACCGTTCGCAGCGCGCCAAATGACCATCAAGGCAGAAAACCTCACCTGGAATATCGGTCAGAAGACCATTGTCGATGGCGTGTCGCTCAAGGCGGAGCCGGGCAAGATGCTTGGACTTCTTGGCCCCAATGGCTCAGGCAAATCATCCTTGCTGCGTCTCCTCGCCGGCCTGCGCAAGGCGCATTCCGGTACCGTGTCACTCGACGGCAAGGACCTGCGTTCCATCAAGCGCAATGCCATCGCCCGGCGCGTCGCCCTTGTCGAACAGCATGCCAATACCGAGTCAAATGTGAAGGTGCGCGACGTGGTCAAACTCGGCCGCATCCCGCATCACCCGCCACTGGGCGGCTGGACCAAGGCAGATGACGAGGTCGTGGATGGCGCTCTGGCCCGTGTCGGCATGAGCGACCGGCACGAGCAATATTGGCAGAGCCTTTCCGGCGGCGAACGCCAGCGCGTCCACATCGCTCGCGCTCTTGCGCAGGCCCCGACGGAAATGCTGCTCGACGAACCGACCAACCACCTCGACATCCAGCATCAGATCGAGCTCCTGCGCCTGATCTCGGACATTTCGCTGACCTCGATCATCGCCATCCATGACCTCAACCATGCGGCCATGTTCTGCGATCATCTGGTCGTTCTGGAAAAGGGCCGCGTCGTGGCCCATGGCACGCCCGATGAAGTCCTGACCCAGCAATTGCTCCGAGACGTCTTTCACGTCGAGGCCACGGTCACGCCCTCGCCACATCACGGCAAGCCGCACATCCATTATATGCGATAACCAACAGAGACCCGGGCCAGGCGCCCGGGTCTTTCGTTCAGCCAGCGTGCACCGCGCGTCGGCGCAGGATCTGCGTCAGCACCATCATGGCCAGTGCGCTTAGCAATGGCAGAATGGAAAGTACGATCCAGGGCAGACTTGCTTCCGGCTGCGGCACCACGGCCTCATCCAGCAGCGGCCCAAGCGCGATATTGCCGATCAAGACAGCCAACCCGCCAGCCGACGACATCGCACCATAATAGACACCCGTCGGCCGATCTCCAGCGAAGTCGGGAACCATGTCCGAAACGAACGGCCGCGCAATCATCGCGCCCAGCGTCAGCAGCGCCACCATCAACCCAGCCGGCAGCAGATGCCAGCCGCCGCCGAGCACGGGCAGCGGCGCAAAACCCGCTACGGTGGCAAAGCCAGCCGAGACCAGCACGAAGCCCAGCGGAATGCACACATGCGCGCCCAGTAGCCGCCCGATCCGCGCCAATGGCATCTGCAGCGTGATGATCATCACCGAGGAGATCATGAACATCGGCGCCAGATCCCGCTCACTGCCGCCGACGCGGGTGATCTCGACCGGCAGCGACAGATAGAGCTGGTTATGCGCAAAGAGCTGCGCGCTATGGGCCAGCATGAAGGCCAGAAACAGCCGATCGCCGAACAGCGCCTTCCAGTCCGGCTTGGCCCTTGGCATGGAGGCAAACTCGCCCCGGGGCAGCCAGAGATAGAGGATGACAAAGGCGCAGACGAAAATCCCGGCGCCGGTATAGGCCATGGCCTTGAAGCCGATCGGCGTCAACAGCGCCGCAATCATCGGCCCCATGACGGCGCCAAGCTCACCCCACACAGCCAGCATGGCAAACCACTGCGCCCGGCTGCGCTTGCCCTGCTTCTCGGAAATCTCGCCGACCTTGGCGAGAATAGAGGTGATGGCTGGCGAAAACAGCGCCCCACCAACACCGGTGAGACAGGCACCGATGATGATCGCCGGCAGGTTCCCGCCCATGCCAAGCAGGCCAAAGCCGACGACCCGCACCACACATCCCAACAAGATCAGTCGCCGCGGTCCAAGCCAGTCCGACAAGGCGCCGCCGAAGATGAACAGCCCCTGCTGCGAAAAGGTGCGTAATCCCAGTACCAACCCGATCACCGTCCCCGGCAGCAGCATGTCCTCGCGCAGGAAAATCGCGATGAACGGCACCACCATGTAGAAGCCGATATTGAAAACGAACTGGCTCGACAGCGGCAGATAGGGATTAACTGGCATAACGCACTCATATTTATGAGTTGCCTCTACACCACCCCCGTCAGCTCCGGAACCCGGAGCGCTGTTGCGCCGCAAATTCCCCACAGCTTGAGCCGATTTTAGTCGCCTGCCGCTATCGGCTTCGCTACACCACCGTCGAGCTAGGGGAGCCGGCATGCGCGAGGGCGACATCATCCACGGCCTGGTCAAGGGCCTCTCGGTCATCGAGTGTTTCGACGAGGAACACGCCAGCTTGTCGATCACCGATGTGGCCAACCGCACCGGCCTCGAACGCGCCACGGCCCGCCGCTGCCTCCTGACGCTTACCCATCTCGGCTATGCCAGCTATGACGGCAAATTCTTCCGACTGACGCCGCGCGTGCTCAATCTGGGTCATTCCTATCTGGCCGCCACACCCCTGCCCCGCATGATCCAGCCCTTCCTCGAAGAGCTGTCGGCCCAGACCAACGAAAGCTCCTCGGCAGCCGTCATCGACGGCACCGAAATCCTCTACATCGCCCGCGCGTCATACCGCCGCGTCATGTCGATCAACCTCGGCGCTGGCGCCCGGCTGCCTGCCTACTGCACATCCATGGGCCGCATCCTGCTCGCTGCCATGCCACCGGCTTCGGCCCGCGACATTCTCGAACGATCCGACCGCGTCGCCTATACCGGCAAGACCAAGGCTGATCTCGATGCACTGACCACCGAACTGGCGGTCGTATCCGCCCAGGGCTTCGCGGTAATCGACGAGGAACTTGAGCTTGGCCTCTGCTCCATCGCCGTGCCGCTCTTCAATGCATCGGGCCAAATCGTTGCAGCTCTCAATATCGGGGCCCAGTCGGCACGCGCCTCGACCTCTCATATGATCGCGAACTTCCTGCCGCTAATGCGCAGGATCCAGAACGATGTGCGCCCGCTCCTCCGATAGTTAACGGAGCCGGCACAACTGTCACAAATGCCCGCTAGTGTCTCGATGGTACTCAATGGATTCCAGCAGGTCGCCGCGCGACCAGCCGGAGCGGACTCATGTGCCACACGTCACATTCGGGCGTCACAAACGGACATCACACATCCGTTGTTCCGTTAATAATCCCGAAAAAACAACGCACTAACCTGTCACAAACGCGTCACGTAACAGCAATAAAACTGTCGTGCAGGCCCCATATGGTCCCCGTCGTCAACGGCGGCGCCGAGCCTATATCAAGCCGGATCGACCAGCCAGATTTGAACTGAATTCGAAAAAGGGAAATCCCTATGAAGATCGCACTTTACGCCAGTGCTTCCGTGATCGCGCTTGCCGCTTTCGGCACGACCGCCGCTTTCGCTCAGTCGCGCGACACCATCCAGATCGCTGGCTCGTCCACCGTTCTCCCGTTCGCCTCGATCGTCGCTGAAGAATTCGGCGCCGCTTTCCCCGAATTCAACACCCCGGTTGTTGGCTCCGGCGGCACCGGTGGCGGCCTGAAGCAGTTCTGTGAAGGCGTTGGCGAAAACACCATCGACATTGCAAACGCATCGCGCGCCATCAAGGACAGCGAGCGCGAAGCTTGTGTCGCTGCTGGCGTCACCGACATCCGCGAAATCCAGTTCGGCTTCGACGGCATCGTGTTTGCCTCGTCGGCTTCGGGCGCTGATTTCGCTCTGACCCCGGTTCAGGTCTTCAAGGCAATCGCTGCCAAGGTTCCCGTTGACGGCGAACTCGTCGACAATCCCTACACCACCTGGGACCAGATCGATGCATCGCTCCCGGCTCAGCCGATCCAGCTGGCAATCCCCGGCTCGAACCACGGCACCCGCGAAGTGTTCCAGGAAAAGGTTGTGACCCCTGGCGCCGAAGCTGCTGAACTGCCGGAAGGCCTGTCGGACGAAGAACTCGAAGCCGTCGAGACCACCTTCCGTCAGGACGTGGTTGTCGAAATCGCTGGCGACTACACCGAGACCCTGGCTCGCCTGACCTCCAACCCCGACACCGTCGGCGTGTTTGGTCTCTCGTTCTACGAGCAGAACAAGGACACCCTCAAGGTTGCCACCGTTGATGGCGTCACGCCGTCGCTGGAAACCGTTGCTGCCGGCGAATACCCGGTCTCGCGCCCGCTGTACTTCTACGTCAAGGGCCAGCACATCGGCACCATTCCTGGCCTGCAGGAATACACCGAGTTCTTCCTGTCGGAAGGCATCTCGGGCAACGGCGGCACGCTCGAAGCTGCTGGCCTGATCCCGCAGCCTGCCGACAAGACCGCTGAAGTTCTCGCTGCCTTCCAGGCCGGCGCTGCTCAGTAACAACTCTCCGGGACCGCGCCTCTGGCGCGGTCCCATTTCCTTTCAGCGAGGCCCGCGACTCCAATGAACTCCTTCATCATTGCCGGACTGCTTCTGGTCCTGCTTGGCCTGGCCTACCAGACCGGTTGGTCTCGCAGCCGCGGCCTGGTAACCGCCAACGGCGTCAATGTGCATTCGCGACCCCAGTATCACGGGTCGCTTGTGGTTATCTGGACGCTGGTTCCCGCGCTGATCATTCTCGGCCTCTGGGCCTTCTTCGGTGGCGACATCGTTCGCAATTATGCCGTGGGCCAGATCCCGACCGATATCATGACCAGCCTCGATCAGACTGGTCTCAACAATGCCGTCAACCGTTTGCAGGCCATCGCCTCCGGTTACGGCGTATCAGGCGAACTCGCTCCCTACGAAGCCGAAGGCGGCGCTGCCCTGCGTTCCTTCCAGGTCATGACCTTTATCGCCGTGCTCGTTGTCGCGGGCGGCGCGGGCCTGGCCGCAATGTGGTACGCCCGTGGCCGGATTGCACCGCGCCTGCGTGCCCGCAACGAGGTCGAACGCGTCGTCAATCTGGTCCTGCTTCTGTGCTCCGCGGTGGCCATCCTGACCACGGTCGGCATCGTTGCCTCCCTTGTCACCGAAGCCTTCCGCTTCTTCACCTTCATCAACCCGCTCGACTTCTTCTTCGGCACCGTCTGGGCCCCGAAATTCTCCTCGACCACCGCTGGCGACTATGGCCAATACGGCCTGCTTCCGCTGCTGGCCGGTACGCTGATGATCTCGGCCATCGCCATGCTCGTCGCCATCCCGGTCGGCCTGATGGCGGCAATCTATCTCAGCCAGTACGCTCCGCGCCCCGTGCGCGCCGTGGTCAAGCCAGTCATCGAAATCCTCGCCGGCATCCCCACGATCGTCTATGGCTTCTTCGCCCTCGTCACGGTCGGCCCCTTCCTGCGTGATCTTGGCGGCTCGGTCGGCATCGGCATCAGCGCCACCAGCGCCCTGACCGCCGGCATCGTCATGGGCATCATGATCATCCCCTTCATCTCTTCGTTGAGCGATGACATCCTCAACCAGGTGCCGCGCACCCTGCGTGACGGTGCCTACGGCCTGGGTGCAACCCAGTCCGAAACCATCCGCAATGTTCTGCTGCCCGCAGCCCTCCCCGGCATTGTCGGCGCCTTCCTGCTGGCCGTCAGCCGTGCAGTCGGCGAAACCATGATCGTGGTTCTGGCCGCCGGTAACTCGCCGGTCCTGCGCGGCACCATTCTCGAGCCGGTCTCGACCATCACCGTGTCCATCGTCAATCAGCTGACGGGCGATACCGATTTCGCCGGCCCGCAGTCCCTGGTCGGCTTCGCTCTCGGTCTCACCCTCTTCGTGATGACCCTCTGCCTCAACGTCTTCGCCCTCTTCATTGTCCGCCGCTTCCGGGAGCAGTACGAATAAAATGACCGATACTACGCTCTCCAACACACCCCGCGCCCTGTCCGAACGCAGCCAGCGCGTTCGCGACAGCCTCCGCCGCCGCCATGCCACTGAAGCCATCTTCAAGGGCCTCGGCATCGGCGCCATCGTGGTCGCCCTCGGCTTCGTCAGCATCCTCTTTGCCGACGTCCTCTCCAAGGGTATCCCGGCCTTCACGCAGTCAAACCTGCACCTGTCGGTCACTTACGACGAGTCGGTGATCAACCTGGACCCGGCGCCGACCCGCGCCGAGGGACAGTCCGATGCCGACTTCCGCGCCGCCAATCTCGCCTGGCAGCGTAGCGTCGCCATGCTGAACTGGAACTCGGTCGTCGAGGCAAGCCTGCGTGCCGAAGCACCGGAAGGCTTCGAGATCGACAGCCGTCAGATCCAGTCCATCGCCGAAACCAATGCCCGCCACCAGATCCGCGACCGCTTCGTCGCCGACCCGAGCCTGCTCGGCCAGACCGTCGAAGTCGACGTGCTTGCCTCGGCCAATGCCGACAACTGGATCAAGGGCAATATCGATCGCGAACTGGGCGACAGCCAGCAGCAGCTGTCTGCGCCGGCTCGTGCCCTGATCGACACCTTCGAAGAAAACGGCACCATCACCTCCGGCTTCGCCTGGAGCCTGTTCAGCAATGTCGACAGCCGCGCCGCCCCGGCAGCAGCCGGTCTAGCCGGCGCCTTCATGGGCTCGCTCTACATGATGCTCGTGGTGATCATCCTGGCCGTGCCGATCGGCGTCGCCAGCGCGATCTATCTTGAGGAATTCGCCCCCAAGTCGCGCCTGACCGACCTGATCGAAGTCAATATCAACAACCTCGCCGCCGTGCCCTCCATCGTCTTCGGCCTGCTCGGCGCCGCAGTCTTCATCAACTATCTGCACCTCCCCCTCTCGGCCCCGCTGGTCGGCGGTCTGGTGCTGACGCTGATGACCCTGCCCACCATCATCATCGCCACCCGCGGCGCCCTCCAGGGCGTCTCCCCGGCCCTCCGCCAGGCAGCGCTCGGCATGGGTGCCAGCAAAACCCAGATGGTCTTCCATCACGTCCTGCCGGTTACCTTCCCATCGATCCTGACCGCCACCATCATCGGTGTCGCCCAGGCAATGGGTGAAACCGCGCCACTCCTGCTCATCGGCATGAACGCCTTCGTGGCTTCGGTTCCCGCGACTCCGCTGGATCAGGCCACTGCCCTCCCCGTCCAGATCTATCTCTGGCAGGGCAATGAAAACCGTAACTTCTTCGAAGCCCGGACGTCGGCTGCGATCATGGTCCTTCTTGGCTTCATGATCCTGCTCAACGCCATCGCCATCTACCTGCGCACGCGCCTCGAAAAGCGCGCATAGAAGGATCAGACCAAATGGATATGATTGCCGGCAAAGTGAAAATGACCCAGCAGACTGTGAACACTGCCATGAACCCCACTGACGCGATCGAACGCCCCATCCGCCTGACCGCCAAGGACGTCACCGTCCACTATGGCCAGAAGCAGGCTCTGCACGGCATCTCGATCCAGATCCCGGACCGCGCCGTGACCTCCTTCATCGGACCGTCGGGCTGCGGCAAGTCGACCTTCCTGCGTTGCATCAACCGCATGAACGACACGATCGAAGGCGCCAAGGTCGGCGGCACGATCAAGCTCGACGGCGAAGACATCTACGCACCCGACCTCGACGTGGTGGAGCTGCGTGCCCGTATCGGCATGGTCTTCCAGAAGCCAAACCCCTTCCCCAAGTCGATCTACGAGAACGTCGCCTACGGCCCCAAGATTCATGGCCTTGCCAAGAACAAGACCGACATGGACGAGATCGTTGTCTCCTCGCTCCGCAAGGCTGGCCTCTTCGAAGAGGTCAAGGATCGCCTCAATGAGCCCGGCACCGGCCTCTCGGGTGGTCAGCAGCAGCGTCTGTGCATTGCCCGCGCCATCGCCGTCGGTCCCGAAGTCATCCTGATGGACGAGCCCTGCTCGGCTCTCGACCCGATCGCCACCGCCATCATCGAAGAACTGATCGACGAACTGCGTGAAAACTACACCATCGTCATCGTCACCCACTCCATGCAGCAGGCCGCCCGCGTTTCGCAGAAGACGGCCTTCTTCCACCTGGGCAATCTGATCGAGGAAGGCGTCACCGAAGACATCTTCACCAATCCGGTCAACAAGCAGACCCAGGACTACATCATGGGCCGCATCGGCTAAGGGCAAGGACCAGGACACCACAATGGCTACCGAACATATCGTTTCGTCCTACAATGACGAACTCGTCGCCCTCGCCCAGATGATCGCCGAAATGGGCGGTCAGGTCGAAGTCGCCATCGACAATGGCACCAAGTCGCTGCTCAAGCTCGACCGCGAACTGGCCGATGTCACCATCATTGCCGACCAGCGCATCGACGACATGCAGCGCAATATCGACGAGACAGCTGTCTCGATGATCGCCCGCCGCCAGCCCATGGCTTCCGACCTGCGCGCCATCGTCACCTCGATCCACGTCGCTTCCGACCTGGAACGTGTCGGTGACATGGCCAAGCAGTTGGCGCGCCGCTCGCTCAAGCTGGAAGGCATGACCCTCCAGCCGACTTTCTACAACGGCGTCAAGAACATGACCGCCCTTGTGCTTCGTCAGATCAAGGATGCGCTGGACGCCTATGCCAGCCGCAATTCCGCCGCTGCCGTCGAAGTGTGCAATCGCGACGACGAAGTCGACGCCATGTACACCTCTCTGTTCCGAGAACTCCTCACCTATATGCTGGAAGATCCGCGCAACATCACCGCCTGCACCCATCTGCTGTTCTGCGCCAAGAGCCTGGAGCGCATCGGCGACCACGCGACCAATATCGCCGAACGCGCCTACTACCTGCAGACCGGCAAGCAGCTCACCAGCGACGACCAGGATCTGCACCGCACCCAGATCAAGGCGTAAGCCGAGACCACCCAAACCGGGCCATCATCCCCTCTCGGGGGCATTTGAAGGGGTGATGGTCTTTCATTGAATTGTTTTGACCGGCAGCGCCAGGCTGCCGATCCACGGAGCACGCCTATGCCCGCGACCATTCTCGTTGTCGAAGACGAGGGCGATATCGCCATCCTGCTGCGCTACAATCTCGAAGCCGAGGGCTTCCGCGTCGTCACCGCCGAAACTGGTGACGAAGCCCAGCACGCCATCCAGGAAAAGCTGCCAGATCTGATCCTGCTCGACTGGATGCTGCCCGAAATTTCCGGCATCGAGCTCTGCCGCCGCCTGCGCGCCCGCGAGGAAACCGCCCGCGTGCCGATCATCATGCTGACCGCTCGCGGCGAGGAAGAGGAACGCGTTCGCGGTCTCTCCACCGGCGCCGACGACTATATCGTCAAGCCCTTCTCCGTCCCCGAACTGGTCGCCCGCATCCACGCCCTGCTGCGTCGCGCCAATCCCAACCTCGTCACCGCCGCCCTCAAGGTCGGCGACCTCGAACTTGACCGCACCACCCATCGCGTGCGCCGCGCCAATCGCGACGTGCATCTCGGCCCCACGGAATACCGCCTGCTCGAATACCTGATGCGCCACCCCGGCCGCGTCTATTCGCGCGAGCAACTGCTTGATGGCGTCTGGGGCAATGACGTCTATGTCGACGAACGTACCGTCGACGTCCACATCGGCCGCCTCCGCCGCGCCATCAACCGCGGCCGCGAGACCGACCCGATCCGCACTGTCCGCGGTGCCGGCTATGCCTTCGACGAGCGCTTCGCCCAAGTCGCCTAGTCTTCCTCTTCCGTCATCTTCGACGAGATCAGAATACGTCATCCCCGCTCAGGCGGGGATAACTTTTTGCAGGGAGGCGAAATAAGCCTTAGACTTCAGGTGTTTCGCGCAACGGCGTGTCATCGCTCAGTGGCACGGTTTGCCGCTCGATGAAGCGCCGCACCTCCGGCATGTCGGCGCCCCGATGCAGTTCGCGCAACTGCTCGATGTTTTCCGCATCCGCCTTGGTGCGTCGCAGATTGTGCCGCACATAATCGATCCAGGTCGGCACATGGTAACTCTCGGTCCATGTCTCGGGGTATTCGAGATCGCGCAGCAAGACCCATTGCCGCGCCCCGTCGCGGATGCGGATATGCCGCCGGTCCTGCATCAACGCCAGGAATTTCGGCACATCCCCCTGGTCGATTTGATAGTCCACCATGATCATGATCGGACCGCTTCGCGGCCGCAGGTCGAGCTTGAGCACTGGCTCGTTGAACGTATTGAGCGGGTTGAGATCGCGCGCATTGAACTGCGGCAGCGGCAACCGAAAGCCCACCAATGCACAGAGCAGCATGGTCGAGCCCGCCAGCGCCAAAGCCAGATCCGGCCCGATCGCATCCGCGCTCATGCCCCAGATCCAGCTACCCGCCGCCATGCCACCGAAAGTTGCGGTCTGATAGAGCGATAGCGCCCGTCCGACGACCCAGCGTGGTGATGAAAGCTGGATCGACACGTTGAACAGTGACAGCGCCAACACCCAGCAGGCACCGGCCGGGATCAGTGCAAAGTGGCTCAGCAGCGGATCGCGGCTGTAGCCCAGCGCCACGCTGCTGGCGGCAAAACCAACGCAGGCCAGCCGCACGATGACCTCGTTGCTGAACTTCTCGCGAATGCGGCCGTTGAGGAAGGCGCCGCCGATCGCGCCCAGCCCGAAACAACCCAGCAATGTGCCATAGGCCAGCGCCCCGCCACCAACATAGTCGGCCGCAACCGACGGCAGCAGCGCCAGGATGGCCGTCGCCGAAAAGCCGAACAGGAAGCCGCGAAACAGCACCGTGGTGAGGTTAGGAGACAGCGACACATAGCGAATGCCGGCCCACATGGCGCTGCCGAAATTCTCACGTGGCAGCCGGTTGGGCAGGCGCTCGGGCTTCCACCGGCTCAGAGCAAACAGCAGTGGCACATAGGAAAAAGCATTGACCGCGAAGGCTGCTGCCGCACCAGCCACGGCGACGATCAGCCCGCCCACCGCAGGGCCAACACTGCGCATCATGTTGAAACCCATGGCATTGAGCGTGATGGCACCCGGCAGGTCGCTGCGCGGCACGATATCGCCCATCGACGCCTGCCAGGACGGATTGAACAGCGCCGTGCCACACCCGATGAGGAGTGTGAAACTCAGCAGCAACCACGGGTTGAGCATGCCGAGAAAGGCCAGAACGGCCAGCATCAGCGACACCACCATCATGCCGCTCTGGGCGATGATCATCACCGTCCGGCGGTCAAAATTATCCGCCAAAGCTCCGGCGGCAATAGAAAAAACCATGATTGGCAGGGTGGTCGACGCCTGCACCAGCGCGACCATATTGTGCGACGTGGTCAGCGTCGTCATCATCCAGCCGGCACCCACCGACTGCACCAGCCCACCCAGGTTTGACACCAGCGTCGCCAGCCAGAGCAGCCGAAAAGTCTCGTGGCGAAAAGGGGCTAGAACGGATGGGCGGGCGGGATTCGGAGCTTCCTGGGACATGGATTTTGTCTAGTCCCGCGCGACGATCCCTGGCAAGCCTGCGCGCCAAAAATCAGTCACCGCACCTTCGATCCGCAGTCACGCTTGGCCAAGATTAGCTAGCAGACTGTTAGCATCGAGCGTCACCATTCGTGAAACCAAGGGGCAAAAGCAAACGGGGCCCGAAGGCCCCGTTCTCATTTCGATTAGCCGGCAGCCGTATAAGCCGTCTTCACCACGGTGAAGAACTCGGCTGCATACTTGCCCTGCTCGCGCGGGCCGTAGGACGAGCCCTTGCGGCCGCCGAAGGGGACGTGGAAGTCGACGCCGGCAGTCGGCACATTGACCATCACCATGCCCGCTTCCGCATTGCGCTTGAAGTGCGTCGCGTACTTGAGCGAGGTGGTGACGATGCCAGCCGAGAGACCGAATTCGGTGTCATTGGCCGTTGCCAGGGCTTCTTCGTAGTCCTTGACGCGGATGACCGAGGCCACGGGGCCAAAGATTTCTTCGCGCGAAATACGCATCTGGTTGGTCGCTTCGGTGAAGAGCGTGGGCTGCAGGAAGTAACCTTCCGTACCGGCCTTGACGCGTTCGCCACCGGCAACCAGCTTGGCGCCTTCCGACTTGCCGATCTCGATATAGTCCGTGTCCTGCTTGAGCTGGCCCGGATCGACCACCGGGCCGATTTCCGTGTTCTTGTCCAGGGCATCGCCGACGCGCAGATTGCGCGTGCGCTCGGCCAGGGCTTCGACGAAAGCATCATGGATGCCTTCGGTCACGATGACTCGGCTCGATGCCGTGCAGCGCTGGCCGGTCGAGAAGAAAGCCGACTGCGCAACCGATTCAACGGCGACCTTGAGGTCGGCGTCGTCGAGCACCACGGTCGGGTTCTTGCCGCCCATTTCGAGCTGGAACTTGCGACCGACTTCGATCGAGGCGGCGGCAACGCGCTTGCCGGTGCCAACCGAACCGGTGAAGGACACGGCGTTGACGTCCTTGCTGTCCAACATGGTCTGGCCGACGACCGAACCCTTGCCCATGACGAGGTTCAGCACGCCCTTGGGCAGGCCGGCGCGGACGAGGATATCGACGATGGCCCAGGTCGAGCCCGGCACTAGATCGGCCGGCTTGATGACGACGGTATTGCCATAGGCCAGGGCCGGAGCGATCTTCCAGGTCGGGATGGCGATCGGGAAGTTCCACGGCGTGATGATGCCGATGACGCCGATCGGCTCGCGGGTGATCTCGACGCCGACGCCGGGACGAACGGACGGCAGCACTTCGCCGGCAAGGCGCAGCACTTCACCAGCGAAAAAGTCGAAGATCTGCGCGGCGCGGGTCACTTCGCCAATGCCTTCCGGCAGGGTCTTGCCCTCTTCGCGCGACAGCAGTTCACCCAGCTCGGCCTTGCGAGCCAGGATTTCCTGGCTGGCCTTGGAGAGAATGGCGTGGCGCTCCAGAATGCCCGAGCGCGACCAGGCCGGGAATGCCGCCTTGGCAGCTGCAATGGCCCGCTTGGTTTCTTCTGCCGTGGCGCGGGCATAAACGCCCACCACTTCGGCGGTATTGGACGGGTTGATGTTCTCGACACCATCCGAGCCGACCCATTCCCCGTCGATGAGGTTCTTGTGCAGTTCTGCCATTTTTGTGCCTTTCAGTGGGGAAGATTAGAGGAGGTCGGCCTTGGCCAGGTCACGCAGCAGGCTGCTGGCGCCATAGGTCCAAGGCGGACATTTGGTTGATAGGTTCACCCTGTTACTTAGGGTGCCCAGTTCAGATGTCGATATCGCGACCACATCGCCCAACTTGTGCGTGAAACCCTTGCCGGCCCCGTCGCGATCCTTCACCGGGGCGAACATGGTGCCCAGATACAATACCAGACCATCTGGATACTGGTGATGCCCTCCAATAGTCGCAGTAACCAGCGATTCCGGGGTGCGCGAAATCTGGCTCATCGAGGAGTGACCATCCAGCACAAAGCCGTCCTCGCCCTCGACGCGCAGGGATAGTTCGGACCGCTTGACCGTATCCAGCGAGAAACTGCCGTCGAACAGGCGAACAAATGGCCCGAGCGATGCCGAGGCATTATTGTCTTTGGCCTTGCCCAGGAGCAGAGCCGAGCGACCCTCGACGTCGCGCAAGTTAACGTCGTTGCCCAGCGTCGCGCCGATGATCTCGCCCCTGCTGGTGACGAGGAGCGCCACCTCCGGCTCCGGATTATTCCAGCTCGAAACCGGGTGCAGGCCCACTTCGGCACCATAGCCCACCGAACTCATCGGCTGGCCCTTGGTGAATATCTCGGCGTCCGGGCCAATGCCGACTTCGAGATACTGGCTCCATACGCCTTTCTCGATCAGTGCGGCCTTGACCTTCATTGCCGCATCCGAACCCGGCACGAGCTGGGAAAGGTCGGTACCGATCAGCTCGAGGATTTCGCTCCGCAGCGCATCGGCACGCGACTTGTCGCCCCGCGCCTGTTCCTCGATCACCCGCTCCAGCAAGGAGACCACGAAGGTGACCCCGGAAGCCTTGATGGCCTGGAGGTCGATGGGTGAGAGCAGGCTGGGCAGGGTCAGGTCGATCTGGCCGGCGACGGAATTGGCCAGCACGGCATCTGCCGAAGCAAGCCTAGTGCCCTCGGCCGAACGCACATGCGCAGCGGCCTGACCGCTTTCGGCAATGTCGCGCACGGTGGCGAAGCCGGCGGCGGTGATATCGAACAACTCGCCATCGCGCACGGTGACGATACGCGGGTGCGCAAAGCCCGGGACCCGCGCCCGGCCGAGCAGGATGCCGTCTGGATAATGCCGATTGCCCATGCCGTCCCCCGCAAAAACTCACGGCAGTGAGTAGCCTACCGGCGCCCGCCAGCGCAACCCAATAAAGTCATACTTTTGTCCAAGAGTTGAAGGTGAACCGATCTCCACAGCCCTGTTCAACTCCAGTTCAGCTACGCCCCATTACTGACGCATTAGCCGGGGAAACAGGCCCCGCTGATTTAGGAGATTTCCATGCGTCGCTTCGCTGCCCTCGTTCCCTTCGCCCTTCTTGCCAGCCTTTCCATGCCTGCTCTGGCCGGCAGCATTTCCATCGAAGGCCGTGGCGAAGTCACCGCTGCGCCCGACATGGCCCAGATCAATTCCGGCGTGACCACACAAGGCGCCACGGCCCGCGAAGCACTCGACGCCAATTCCGCCGCCATGGCCGACCTGATTGCCGAACTCAAGGCTGCCGGCATCGAAGCGCGCGACATCCAGACCTCGGGCTTCTCGGTCAATCCAAACTATGTCTATACCGATGAGCGCGACGAGAACGGCTATTCCAAGCCCCCCAAGATCGAAGGCTACCAGGTCAACAACACCGTGACCGTCACCGTCCGCCAGCTCGATACGCTCGGCGCCATCCTCGACAAGTCGGTCACCATCGGCGCCAACACCGTCAATGGCATCACCTTTGGCGTCAACGATCCGTCCGAACTCTACAATGACGCCCGCAAGGCCGCTTTCGCCGATGCCCGCGCCAAGGCCGAGCTCTATGCCGAGGCCGCCGGTGGCACGCTTGAAGAAATCGAACTGATTTCCGAGAGCCAGGGCTTTAATGCGCCCCAGCCCGTCGCCATGTACTCCATGCGCGCCGAGGCCCAGAGTGCCGACGTACCGGTCGAAGGCGGCGAACTGACATTTTCGATCAATGTGAACGTCAAGTGGGAACTCGAAACCACCGTCACCAATTGATCGGCACACCCTAACCCTTCGGGGCTTGGGCAGTGGGGACGATCGGAATATGCCGTAGTCACCCGTCCCCACCTGACCCAGATCGGAAAGCCCCCGCAAGCGCGGGGGCTTTTCTCTTTCAGAGCGTTTTCAGCAAAAGTGGTCGCCGGTTTTGCGGTTCGAAAACGCGACAGTTAAAAGTTAGCCGAACAAGACTTTCCAGAGCATGTTGAGGCCAACCACAACCAGAAACGCTGCGAAGACATATTTGAGCGTCTTCTGGTCCATTTTATGGGCAAGGGCCGCGCCGAGCGGCGCGAACACCGCCGCCAGCACAGCGACCAGCACCAGCGCCACCAGATTGATATAGCCAAGGCTCAGCGGCGGCAGGCCGGAAATGCCCCAGCCCGAAATGATGAAACCCAGCGTACCCGACAGGGCGATCGCCACGCCGATCGCCGCGGAAGTACCGACGGCGGCATGCATGGTCGCACCAAACGCGACCAGTGTCGGCACCGTGAGCGAACCGCCACCAATGCCCATCAGCGAAGACAGATAGCCCACAACCGTCGCCGAGATCCGATGCGTCCACGACGAGCCATCGAGATGCCCCATCAGCTTTGTCTGGAAGCCGGTGACGATATTGGCCGCGATGACGAAGGCCATGACGGCAAAGACGATACGCAACACGTCGCCCGAAAAGAACCCGGCCATCAGCCCGCCAATGAAGGTGCCGGCGACGATGAACGGAGCCCAGAGCTTGAGCACCCGCATGTCGAGTGCACCACGCTTGTAATGCGCCCGCGCGCTCATGATGCCGGTGGGAATGATGATGGCCAGCGACGTGCCGACCGCGACATGCTGCACCAGGTCTGAATCATAGCCCATCAACGACAGCGCGGTCGAAAGCGCCGGCACGATGATCGCCCCGCCGCCAATGCCCAACAGCCCTGCGGCGATGCCCGACAGCACGCCGGTGACCATCAGCCCCAACACAAACGGCCAATAGCCAACAAGACTAGCCCAATCCATCAACGCTCTCCGATAATATGGAGCACCACCTCGCGCCGGTGCGGCCGGCGGCGATGCTCGAACAGATAGATGCCTTGCCAGGTGCCCAGCACCGGCCGGCCATTGGACACGGGAATGCCGATGGACGTCTGGGTCAGCGACGCCTTGATATGGGCCGGCATGTCATCGGGCCCCTCGGTGGTGTGCACCAGCCAGTCCATGCCTTCAGGGACCAGACGCCGGTAAAAACCCATCAGGTCCGTCTGGACATCGCCATCGGCATTTTCCTGGATCAGCAAGGAACAGGATGTGTGGCGGACAAAGACCGTCAGCAGGCCCGTTTCGATGCCGGCATTGCGCACGAAGTCGTCCAGCATGCTGGTGAACTCATAGAGCCCCTGCCCCTGCGTCGAGATCGTCTGCGTGTCGATGGCCTGATGCATCAGAGCGGCCTAGCATGATCGATTTGAGCCGACCAGCGCAGCGCACATCTAAAGCGTCCACCCCGCCCCAATCGCGCCACTTTCCTGACTGCACTTCTGTTTCATCGCGCGGCGGAACCAAGGGAAACCCTAGGCGTTGCGGGATTGCGGGGAGTCAGCATCGTAAAAAATGAGTGTCAGATTTCATTCAGTCTGCGTTCAGGCTGCACCCATGATGCTTGGCTCAAGTGTCAACCGACATAAAGGAAAACAATAATGCGCCTCAGAAATTGGCTGCTCACCGGGTCGAGCCTAACGCTGCTCTCCATGTTCCCCATTCAGGCATCGATCGCCCAGGACGCCCCGGCTTTGCCGCAGCCCTGCATCGACGCCGGCTTCACCACGCTCGAAGAATGTATCGCTGCCCAGCCTGCCGAAGGTGGTGAGGCCGCACCGGCTGCGCCTGCCGCTCCGGCACCTGAGGCCGCGCCAGCCCCCGCTCCAGAGCCCGCACCCGCACCGGAAGCTGCGCCCGTCGAGCAGCCCGCTCCCGAGGCCGCCCCTGCGGAAGAACCCGCGCCGCCAGTCGAAGAGCCAGCCCCGGTTGAAGAACCGGCTGCCGAGCCCGCTCCCGAACCGCAGCCAGAAGTGGCGCCAGAGCCTGCTCCCGAACCCCAGCCAGAAGCCGTAGCACCGCCGCCAGAAGCAGCGCCGGTGGAAGAAGCGCCTGCTCCCGTTGAGGAAGCACCGGCCCCTGTTGAACAAGCCCCTGTCGAGGCACAGGCTGCGCCAGAACCGGCCCAGGCCCCTGAAGCTGCCCCTGTCGAACAGCCCGCCCCCGAAGCCGCTCCGGCACCGGAAGCACCGGCCGAACAGGCCCCGGCTGTTGAACAGCAGGCCCCCCAGGCCGATATCTCGGCCGCTCTGCAGGCCCAGATCGACGTCTACAATGGCGCCATTGCCGACATGATGTCGGGTGGTGATGCAGCGGCTGCACAGGCCCAGATTGCTGCCGCCCAGACCGAAATCCAGGCGCTCTGCGCTGGTGCTGGCTTCCCTGACACCAATGCCTGCCTTGCCCAGTATGGCCTGAGCCTGCCCCAGGTACCGACCCTGCCCGGTGCCCCCGCAGCACCCGTTGCTGATCCGGCCGCTCCCGCTGTCGATCCTGCGGCCCCTGTCGTGACCGATCCGGCCGCTCCCGTTGCCGACCCGGCCCAGCAGCCTGCTGCAGACCCGGCAGCACCGACGGCTGACGTTCCGGTCGAGGTGATCGAGGAATTGCCGCCCGGCATCACGCAGGAGCAGATTGCTCCGGTCTTCGACAGTGCCAAGGACCTGCAGTTCGCGCCCCTGGCCGTCGATGGTCAGGCTGCGCCCGCCGCCATTCCGGCTGACGCTCCGGTCGAGCTCGTGGCACCGCCCGAAAGCGATGCGGCTGCCCAGTCGTCCGAAATGTTCCGCGCCTTTGCCGCTGAGGCCCCGGTTTCGGCCACGGCTGAACAGGGCCAGCAGATCACGGCGACCAACAACGAGACCGTGACGCAGACGGTGACCAACACCTATGTCACCAACATCACCAATAACATCACCAACTACAACGGTCCGACGCAGGTCAATAACCAGACCAATATCGGCCAGCAGAACAATGTCGCCATCGTCGAGCAGACCAATGTCCAGCCGGTGAGCACGGGCGATGTCATCACCCAGGTCATCCTGCAAGTTGGCACCCAGCTGATCGTCAATTCGATCGGCCAGGACACGGATCGCTTCTACAATCCGCAGCAGGACGAGATCTATTACGAGAACCTGAGCAATGGCCGTACGCGTGAAGTGATCACCCGTCCGGACGGCAGCTCGATCGTCACGGTCCGCAATGCCAATGGCGACGTGCTGCGTCGTTCGCGCTTCGACCCCTCGGGCCGCGAATATGTCCTGGCGACCTTCGACGACCGCTATGATGACCAGCTGGTCTATTGGGAAGATCCGGGCCGCGACCTGCCGCCGCTGCGCCTCAATATCCCCGTGCAGGACTATGTCCTCGACGCCTCCTATGCCGACGAGGACGAAGTGCAGAACTTCTTCGCCCAGCCGCCCGTGGAACAGGTTGCCCGTATCTATTCGATCGACGAGGTCAAGCGCTCCAGCCGTGTCCGCGACAGCGTGCGCAAGCTCGAAGTGGGTGGCCTGACCTTCGATACCGGTGCCGCCACCATCGGCCGCGACCAGGTCGCCTCGCTCTCCAACGTTGCCAATGGCATGTTGCAGCTGCTGGCAACCAATCCGGGTGAAACCTTCCTGATCGAAGGTCACACCGATGCCGTGGGTTCGGATATTTCCAACCTGCAGCTTTCGGATCTGCGTGCCGCAACCGTTGCGCGCATCCTGACCGACTTCTACGGCGTGCCGCCTGAGAACCTGGCCACCCAGGGTTATGGCGAACGCTATCTCAAGATCCGCACCGAAGCGGCCGAACGCGAAAACCGTCGCGTCACCATCCGCCGCATCACGCCGCTGATCACCGTGGCCGCCAACAACGGCTAATGTTTACAACATGAATGAAAAGGCCGGGCATCACGCCCGGCCTTTTTCTTTGCCTACCAGACCTGCAAGGGAAGCGCTTGCCAGCCCTGTAGAATTTGCTATCTCCAGCGTCCCATGAATGCGCGGAGCGTCACATGAAGCGGCTGGAACTGTTTGTCGAAAGCGTCATCCTGGCGTCGCGCTGGCTGCTGGTAGTGTTTTATATTGGCCTCGGACTCGCCCTGGCGCTTTACGCCATCAGCTTCGGCTTCAAGCTCTGGGACTTCGCCAGCCACCTGATCGGCATGGACGAGACCGAGACCATCCTCAAGATCCTCGCCCTGATCGACGCCGCGCTGATCGCCAGCCTGGTCGTCATGGTCATTATTTCCGGCTACGAGAATTTCGTGTCGCGCTTCGATAACGACGACGACGTCCACTGGCTTGGCCAGATCGATGCCGGCTCGCTCAAGATCAAGGTCGCTTCGACCATCGTCGCGATTTCGTCGATCCACCTGCTCCAGATCTTCCTCAACGTGCCGCGTTATACCAACGAGCACATCATGTGGTACACGATCCTGCACGTCACCTTCATCGCCTCGGCAGTGTTCCTGGCCCTGATCGACAAGATCTCCAAGAAGCCGGGCAAGGAAAAAACGCTCGATATCTGACGATTTTTACGTCGCAAACCGCTGTCGAGCTTAGTTTTCCACCGGCAGCATCGTGACAATCTATTGAATCAGAACGAAGAATTCGCCGTATGACATTTGGCATACAGCGTGATCACGCATTCGGGAACCAAAAACAAAAAGCCTGCGTTTCTTAGCCATACGGTGAAACATAAGGAGCGAAATCATGGCAATCCCTGAACGCGATACCGTTTATACAAACGATGGCAACCGCACTGTCTATACCCGCGAATCCAGCGGTACAGGCTGGTTCGTTGGCATCATCGTCGCCCTGGCCCTGCTGGCCATCGGCTATCTGGTTTTCTCGGCCAATTCGGGCCCGGCAACTTCGGTTGACGGCACTGCTGCCCCGGTCGGTGTTGAAGCCCCTGCCGATCCAATGGCAGCTCCGGCCCCGATGACCGAAGCTCCGGCGGCCCCCGCAGCTGATGCAGCCCCGATGACTGAGGCACCGGCCGTTGACGCCGCTCCGGCAGTCGAGGCTCCGGCAACTGACGCAGCCCCTGCTGTTGATGCTGCCCCCGCTGCTGAACCGGCCGCCCCCGCCGCTCAGTAACGGTAGCGAACTACCCGATATCATCAGCCCTCCCTCTGAATGATATCGTGCAAGGACCCCGGCCGCCCCGCCGGGGTCTACCTTTTTGTGAGCAAGGCAGCGGCATTCCGCCTCGCCCAACACGCCTTGCACAAGCCGTAATCGCTCCCCATGTCGTGATGCATCATCACCGGAGCTCTCATGTTCAACATCGATCAGATCGTCAAAGCCCTTCAGACCGACAAAGGCACGCAGCGCACCGCCATGACCGGCGCAGCAGGCCTTGCTGCCGGCATGTTGCTCAGCGGAGGCGGCCTCGGCAAGCTGGCTGGCAATGCCGTCAAGGTCGGCGCGGTCGCCGCTGTCGGAGGGCTCGCCTACAATGCCTGGCAGAATTATCAGAAGAACCAGCAGAACCAGCCTCAGGGCGGCGCGCCCGCGCCAGCCCAAGATGCCTTCATCCCCGCCCCGACTGACCAGCATGGCCAGGAAGAACTCGGCAAGACGCTGGTCCGCGCCATGATCGCTGCCGCCAAGGCTGACGGTCGTATCGACGCCGACGAAAAGGAAGCGATCTTTGCCAAGCTCGAAACCATGAGCCTGTCCTCCGAGGAAAAGGCCTGGGTTTTTGACGAGCTTTCGAGCCCGCTCGATATCAATGCCGTGGTCGCCCGCGCCGACACGCTCGAACATGCTGCCGAAATCTACGCTGCATCGCTGGTGGCAATCACCGCCGACACTGCCGCCGAACGCGCCTATCTCGATGCCCTGGCCAGCAAGCTCAAACTTGACCCAGTTCTGGTCACCGAGATCCACAAGGCCGCAGGCGAGAAGGCTCCCGAGCCCGCAGCCGCGCCCTCTCCTTTTGCCTACACCCCATCCGGCAGCAACGTCTGATCCGAACGACCGGCGCGGCCCAACCGCGCCGGTTACACCCATGTGCGTTCTTGATCGCATGGGCGCGCCGCGCCATCTGTCAGCCAACAGGAGCTATATCAGATGGAACTCGGCCTTTATTCCTTCGCGGAAAACACCCCCGACGCGCTCAATGGCGGCACGCTGCAAAGCCCGGCCGAACGCCTCAAGGACCTGCTTGAGGAAATCGAGCTGGCCGACCAGCTCGGGCTGAGCTTTTACGGTCTGGGCGAACACCATCGGCCCGACTATGTCGCTTCGGCCCCAGTGACCATCCTGGCTGCAGCCGCCGCCCGCACCAGGAACATCCGCCTGTCGACTGCCGTCACCGTGTTGAGCTCGGAAGACCCGATCCGCGTTTGGCAGCAGTTTGCCACGCTCGATTTGATCAGCAATGGCCGCGCCGAAATCATGGCCGGCCGCGGCTCGTTCATCGAAAGCTTCCCGCTCTTTGGCTACGACCTCGACGACTACGACAGCCTGTTCGAGGAAAAGCTCGAAATGCTGCTGAAGATCCGGGAAGGCGGCAAGGTCGCCTGGCCGGGCAGCGGCCACACCAAACCCATCCCGGGCGTCGAAATCTTCCCCAAACCGGTGCAGGACCCGCTGCCGCTCTGGATCGCCGTGGGCGGCACGCCCAATTCCGTCGCCCGCGCTGCCTATTACGGCCTGCCCCTGATGATCGCCATCATCGGCGGTCAGCCCAGGCAATTTGCGCCGCTGGTGCAATTCTATCGTGAAACCGCCGAAAAGGTCGGCCGCGATTCCAAGGCGCTACCGGTTGGCATCAGCTCGCACGGCTTCATCGCCGACGACAGCCAGGACGCCCGCGACATCGCCTATCCGGCCCATAGCGAGGCCATGAACCGCATCGGCAAGGAGCGCGGCTGGTCTCCCGGCACGCGCGCCCAGTTCGATGCCTCGACCACACCGCAAGGCGCCTATTTCATGGGTTCGCCGCAGGAGATCATCGACAAGATCCTGATGCAGCACGAATGGTTCAAGCACGACCGTTTCGGTCTGCAGCTCAGCGTCGGCACCCTGCCCCATGACAAGGTCATGCGCGCCATCGAACTTTACGGCACGGTGGTCAAGCCGGCCGTGGACAAGGCGCTGAAGGACTGACGCTGGAATACCTGCCGTAAACGCATAGGATTTACGGTCGCAGTCCAGTTTGACCTGCATCAATGTTCAGCAACGCATTTGTCTTCCCTATCGCGCTGTAAGGGGAAGACAAATGCGCAAACTGATACTGCTTTTATGTGCCTCGACCATGCTTGTCCTGCCGGCTCAGGCCCAGACATTGCGGGAACCGGCCCTCGAATACTTCGAGCCCATTCCGTCGATGGTGCCCTCGGTCAACAACAATGCCATCACCCGCGACAAGGTGGAACTGGGCAAGGCCCTGTTCTTTGATCCGCGCCTGTCGGCCAGTGGCGTCTTCAGCTGCAATTCGTGCCACAACCTCGGCACGGGCGGCGACGACAATCTCGAAACCTCGATCGGCCATGGCTGGCAGAAGGGTCCTCGCAATTCGCCGACCGTCTACAATGCCGTGTTCAACATCGCCCAGTTCTGGGACGGTCGTGCGGAAGATCTGAAAGCCCAGGCCACCGGCCCGGTGCAGGCTGGCGTTGAGATGGCCAATACGCCTGTCCAGGTCGTGGCGACGCTCAAGTCCATGCCGCAATATGTCAGCTGGTTCGAAAACGCCTTCCCGGGCGAGGACGACCCGGTGACATTCGAGAACATGGCGCGCGCCATCGAAGCATTCGAGGCAACTCTGATCACGCCAGCCTCGCCCTTCGACCAGTTTCTCGAGGGCAATGACACGATCATGAACGAAACCGAGCTGGCCGGGCTCCAGCTCTTCATGGACAAGGGCTGCGTGTCCTGCCACGCCGGCGTCAATGTCGGCGGCCAGGAATACTACCCGTTTGGCGTCGTTGAACGCCCGGGTGCCGATATCCTGCCCGAAGGCGACAAGGGACGCTTCGCCGTGACCAATACGGCGGATGACGAATATGTCTTCCGTGCCTCGCCACTGCGCAATATCGCGCTGACCGCACCCTACTTCCATTCGGGCAAGGTGTGGGACCTGCGCCAGGCCGTTGCCATCATGGGCACTGCCCAGTTGGGCGCCGAGCTGACGGAGACCGAGATCGACCAGATCACGGCCTATCTCGGCACGCTGACCGGCGAAATGCCTGCGGTGGAATACCCCATGATGCCGCCGGAAACCGCCGACACGCCGCGTCCGACTGCCGAGATCGTCGCGCAGTAACCAGAAACACAATGGCCGCCCCTTGGGGCGGCCATTGTCGTTGGAAAACCTAGCCGCGACCGCGATAGGGCGGCACGCCCGGATCGGGTAGCCAGACCCCTTCAGGCGGCGTCCCCGTCTGCCAGAACACATCGATCGGAATACCGCCGCGCGGATACCAATAGCCACCGATGCGCAGCCAGCGCGGCTTGGCCGTGGCGATGATCTTCTTGGCAATGTCGATGGTGCAGCCTTCATGGAAGGCACCATGATTACGGAATGACGTCAGATAGAGCTTGAGCGACTTGGACTCGACCAGAAACTGGTCGGGGATGTAGTCGATCACCAGATGCGCGAAATCGGGCTGGCCGGTCACCGGGCAGAGCGAGGTGAATTCCGGCGCCACATAGCGCGCGACATAGTCGATGTCCGGGTGCGGATTGGGCACCGGATCGAGCACGGCATCCTCGGGCTGCTCCGGCGTACCCACCGTCTTGCCGAGCTGCAGATGCGTCGCGTCCATCAAACTACTTGCCCGAGCGCTTGACGGTCTTGATCGCCAGCGGCGGCAGGCCCGACTTTTCCGAAATGGCGCGATCCTGCTCTTCGATAGCAGCCTTGGCCGGCTCGTCGCCATCGAGGCCACCCAGCACGCTTGCATCCACCTTGCGGTTGGAGCGCTGGCTGCCATCTTCATAGACGACGTCGAACATCACGAATTCACTGCGAGCGGTTGGCTTCTTGGCCATGGGATATCTCCTGTGCGGCAGGTCTGCCTCGCCGGATGGATCATCCGCGAGTGAGGCACTGCCTGAATTGATTGAATGCGAGCTTAGCGGAAGATGCCTTCGCCCTGTTCGTCGATGATCTGCTTGCCCTTGGAAATGGCAAGCGCGATCAGGTCGTCGCGCGAGCTCATGCGATCGGCACGCACGAAGCGATAGGTCTTGAGCTCGCCGGCAATATCCTTCTCGATCGTGCCGGCCAGCTGCAGCTCGCTGCCGGCCTTCATTTCGATCGCCTTGATCAGAAAGCCCTTGTAGCCCTCTTCGCCCAGCACCTTGTCGCCGGTCGGCTCTGCACTTGTTGCACTGCCACCAAACAGTTTCTTGAAAAACGACACGGCGCGTCTCCTGTTATTGTCGCGATCCGCGCAGGTGGCGGACCGGTATGGGCAAGACAAGCTCGCCACGTTTTTCCATTTCCTCGCGCAGCCAGTCCGGCGAGAGGTCGAAGTGGTTGGGCCAGGTCGGCACGCCATTGCGCAACTCGACCGACCCGAAGAACCGTCGCTCCCGCAGGGGTTCGGTCCCCTCGCCCCGCTCCCCGATCATCTGCGCCGCATCGAAAGTGCCATGCGAGCCGTCGGAGAATGTGACAAGCAGCTTGAACGGGATGAGATGACGGATGGTCACGACTTTGAGGCGGGCTTTGCTATCTGAGCTCATCGTCGGGAATATCCGCCAATTTTGCCAGATGACGAAGCAGACCGGCCTTGAGTGGTGCATTGCCATGGATGGGCAATGATATTCGAACCGGACTGCCCGGCAGCCCGTAGATGTGGTGGCTACCGTTGACCCGCAAAAGGCTCCAACCGCGACGCTCGATCATTCGGGCAAATTCGCGACCGGAGACCGATCTCATACCGCAATATCCAGCTCGCGTTCAAAGCCGCCGGAACTACTTTCGGGATCGACCATGAGGCAACCTGCGATCGCCTCACGGATATTCTCGTCCAGTTCTTCAAGCGTCTCGCCTTGGCTGACGCAACCGGGGATAGCGGGCACTTCGGCCCAGTATCCACCTTCCTCGGCTTCGTGGACGACGATCTTCACCTTCATCCCCGGACCTCCGCGCCTAGTTGTCGAGGAAGCTCCGCAGCTTCCGGCTCCGGCTTGGGTGCTTGAGCTTGCGCAGGGCCTTGGCCTCGATCTGGCGAATACGTTCGCGGGTCACCGAGAACTGCTGGCCGACTTCTTCGAGCGTATGATCGGTGTTCATGCCGATACCGAAGCGCATGCGCAGCACACGTTCCTCGCGCGGCGTCAGCGACGCCAGCACGCGGGTCGTGGTTTCGCGCAAGTTCGACTGGATCGCGGCATCGATCGGCTGGATCGCGTTCACGTCCTGGATGAAATCGCCGAGGTTCGAATCTTCCTCGTCGCCAATCGGCGTTTCGAGCGAGATCGGTTCCTTGGCGATCTTGAGGACCTTACGGACCTTGTCCAAAGGCATCTGCAGCTTTTCGCTGAGCTCTTCCGGGGTCGGTTCGCGGCCGATCTCGTGCAGCATCTGGCGGCTGGTCCGGACGATCTTGTTGATCGTCTCGATCATGTGCACCGGAATACGGATAGTGCGCGCCTGATCGGCGATCGAACGGGTGATCGCCTGGCGGATCCACCAGGTGGCATAGGTCGAGAACTTGTAGCCGCGCCGATATTCGAACTTATCGACGGCCTTCATCAGGCCGATATTGCCTTCCTGGATCAGGTCGAGGAACTGCAAACCGCGGTTGGTGTACTTCTTGGCGATCGAGATCACGAGGCGAAGGTTGGCTTCCACCATTTCCTTCTTGGCGATGGCAGCTTCGCGCTCGCCCTTTTGCACCTTATGCACGATGCGGCGATATTCGCCGATGTTCAGGCCGGCTTCAGCGGCAAGCGTAGCGACATCGCCGCGGATTTCGCGCACGGTGTCGGCTTCGCGCTTGGCAAACTCGGCCCAGCCCTTGCCATCAAAGCTTTCCAGCGAGGTTTCCCAGGTCGGATCGACTTCGCGGCCATAATAGTTCTCGAGGAACTTCTCGCGCTTGACGCCATAGCTTTCAGCCAGGCGCAGCAGGCGCCCTTCGAACTTCACCAGGCGCTTGTTGATGTCGTAGAGCTGCTCGACCAGGTTCTCGATACGGCCGGCATTGAGCGACAGCGACTTGACGTCGGCAATCACTTCACCCCGGAAGCCTTCGATCTTCTTGCGATCGCCATCGGAAACGGCAGCGCTGCGGTCTTCGGCGTGACGGTCCTGGATTTCGCGCATCTGGCCATAGGCATTGGCGATGCGGTCGAAAGTCTCCACGACCTGCGGCTTGAGCTCGGCTTCCATGGCCGAGAGCGACAGGGCGTTTTCGTACTCGTCGTCGTCCTCGTCGGGCGCCGGGTCCTGCGGGGCCTCGGGCTCCTCGGGAACGTAATCGTCATCATCGCCGGAAGAAGCGCGCTTGGGCGCCGGAGCGGCCTTGGGCTTTTCGGCCACGGCTTCCGGCTTTGGCGCCTGATAGGCAGCCGACATGTCGGGCGCAGCCTGCTTGGCATCGGGGCCCGCATAGGTGGCCTCGAGGTCGATGATGTCGCGCAGCAGGATTTCGCCCTGGGCGAGCTGGTCGCGCCAGATGATGATGGCCTGGAAGGTCAGCGGGCTCTCGCAGAGGCCTTCGATCATGGTCTCGCGACCGGCCTCGATGCGCTTGGCGATGGCAATTTCGCCCTCGCGGCTGAGCAGTTCCACCGAGCCCATTTCGCGCAGATACATGCGCACCGGGTCATCGGTACGGTCAGAACCGGACTTGGTATTGGAGGTGGAGGCGACAGCAGTGCCGGTGGAGGTCGCGACTTCCTGGCCCTGGTCTTCCTCGTCCTTCTCGACTTCGGTCTCTTCGACCTCGTCTTCATCGACGACATTGATGCCCATGTCCGAGAACATGGACATGAAATCCTCGATCTGCTCGGACGACACTTCGTCCGAAGGCATCACGGCGTTGAGCTCTTCGTATGTCACATAGCCGCGCTTCTTGGCGACCTTGATAAGCTTTTTGACCGCGGCATCGTTGATGTCGAGAAGCGGAGAATCGTTCGTCGCCTCTGGGGCGCCGGCTTCCGGCTTCTCGTTTTCCTTGGTGGTCTTTGCTGCTGCTGCCTTGGTGGCCATCTGGTACTCCGTCGGATCCCGTGCGCCCGGGCCCGAATAAGGCTTTAAGTGGTGACACCTCAAGGCAAGGTAAAGGTTCTGTCACTCAAGCGTTAACGCGTGAGCAGCTACGTGGTTCGCCTCGGCAAGGTTTCGCAT
This sequence comes from uncultured Devosia sp., assembly GCF_963517015.1. Classification (NCBI taxonomy): domain Bacteria; kingdom Pseudomonadati; phylum Pseudomonadota; class Alphaproteobacteria; order Hyphomicrobiales; family Devosiaceae; genus Devosia; species uncultured Devosia sp. The sequence goes on along the minus strand of NZ_CAUQDV010000001.1, from coordinate 1,494,967 downwards.
ATCGCCATACGCAAAATCGCGCGTACTCGCCGGTTTTTCGGAGCTGCCTCCTAAAAACTGCGTGTCGCGCGTCCCGATAACGAACCAAATCCTTCGATCAATGCCTCTGTGCCATCGACAGTGGTAATCTGGTTCTTGATGTCCCGCAGCCTTTCAAAGGTTTCTTCGCTCGGGTCTTCGCCCAGCGCCGCTTCGGCTGCTTTGAGTTCCTTATTTAGCTGAACTTTCTTGTTATGCAAGGCCAGCGCGTGACTCAATCCGATCTCGGCGTCCGGCAAAGCGATCTCGGTCGCGATCTGCCACACGCCCTGACGGGCCAGAACATCGGCCATGCGGTCCAGCGTCGGCCCATGCCCGCGTACGCCCAAAGCCGATTTGAGGTCATCAGCCGAAATGTCGTGATGACGGACGCAGAGGTTCAAAATCTCGCTCATCACCTTCTGGGCGATCGGCGTATCGAAATCGATCGCCGCCAGAGTCTCGAACTTGTCCTCGACCAAGGCTGGGTGATTAACGACACTGAGGATGATCGTCGCCTCGCGCGGCGTCGCATCGGCCACCGAGCCGGGCTTCAAAAGTCGCGAATTGCGCAAAGTATCGGAAACGACAAGGCGCGGCGTGCCGCGGCCGGGATAGCCATAGGCGCCGCTCTGGCCGTAACGCTGCTGCCCGCCACGCGGCTCGAAGCGGTTCTGCCGGACTGGCGCAAGGAAGGCGCGCAGCTTTTCATCGAAGGCCTGCGAATAGTGGAACCGCACCGAGCTTTCCTGGATGGAATTGGCCCGCTCGCGCAGCCGCGCCTGCAGGGCAGCGCGCGCTTCCGGCGTCTCTGGCACCAGCCCGCCGGTCTCCATGCTCCAGATCACGTCCGACAGCGACCGTGCCCGGTCGAGCACGTCCGAAAAGGCGCCGCGGCCATGGGCCTTGATCAGGTCATCGGGGTCCTGACCCTCCGGGAGGGTCGCGATACGGACGGTAAAGCCGGGCTTGAGATGTGGCATGACCATATCGGCAGCCCGCTCGGCCGCCTTGAGCCCCGCCTTGTCGCCGTCAAAGCAGAGGATGGGGTCCGGCGTCATCCGCCAGAGCAGCTGCAGATGCTCCTCGGTCATGGCCGTGCCCAGTGGCGCCACCGTACCCTCGAAGCCCGCGGCAACGGCTGCGATCACGTCGAGATAGCCCTCCACAACGACCACCGTGCTGCCATCGCGCGCCGCCTGGCGAGCCGACTGTCCGTTGTAAAGCGTCTGCCGCTTGTGAAAGAGCTCGGTCTCGGGCGAGTTGAGATATTTCGCAGGCACGTCGGCCGACATAGCGCGACCGCCAAAGGCGATGACGCGGCCACGGAAATCCATGATCGGGAACATGACGCGGTTGCGGAACCGGTCATAGGTCAGCGCGTCGCCGTCGCGGCTGGCGACAAGGCCGGTATCGACCATATCCTGCGCCGAGACGCCATTGGCTGCCAGATGCTCCTTGAGCCCATTGCGGCTGTCCGGGGCAAAGCCGATACGGAACCGCGTCTGGCTCTGCGAAGAGACGCCGCGCTCGAGCAGATAGCCCCGCGCCCGGGCGCCGATATTATGCTGTAGCGCCGCTTCGAAATATTTCGTCGCCAGTTCCATCACATCGGTCAGCGACTTGCGCTCGGCCTCACGCTTCTCCTGGCGCTCGTCGCGAGCAGGCATGGGCACGCCCGCCATATTGGCCAGCTTTTCGACCGCCTCGGGAAAGCTCATCCCGGCCTTTTCGGTCAGGAAGCGGAAGTGATCGCCCGATACGCCGCAGCCGAAGCAATGATAGATGCCGCGCCGGTCATCTGCGTGAAAGCTCGGGCTTTTCTCGCCGTGAAAGGGGCAACAGGCCCACATATCGCCCTTGCCGGGCTGCGATTTGCGCTTGTCCCACATGACGTGTTCGCCCACCACCTGCGTTATCGGCAGGCGCTGGCGGATCTCGTCGAGAAACTGATCGGAAAAGCGCATGAGGTGCTAAGTAAGCATTCCGCGACCCCGAGTCATCAAGAGACAGCTTTTCCACAGCAGGCCCCTATTGCCCAAAAGCCAGAAATTCTCCCTGCCCCTGTTTACCCTGCTGACGGCAGGCCCTGCCCTGATCGTCGGCGCTGGCCTCTGGTATCTGTCGAGCCTGGCTCCGGAATGCGAGGTGACGATTGATCAGCGCCTCACCGCACCGAACGGCGACTTCGACCTGGTCACCTTCTCGCGCAACTGCGGTAGCGCCACTGGCCCCAATAGCCAGGCCGCATTGATACCAATCGGCGAAGACCTGCCCTTCGACGCGGCGAGCTTTGCCTCCGTGGCAGTAGCCGATGTCGATTTCGCTCCACGCTGGGATGGTTTCGGCAATATCGAGCTGACCCTGCCCGCAGATGCAGAAATTTACCGTCAGGACGACAATGTTGCTGGCATTGCAGTGATCTATCGCTGAACCGGCAACCACGCCCATGGCATTGCGTTGACCGGCATGACCGAGACGACAATGCCTGCCTCGACAAGCCTCTTGCGCAATTTCCGGCGTCACCGCTGGTTCCGCGTCGCCTGGCGCACTATCCGCGCCATGGCCCGCATGGATACCTCAATGCGTTGCGCCGGCGTCGCCTATTTTGGCTTCCTGTCTCTGTTTCCCGCCATTGCCAGCGCGGTTCTGCTGGTGGGCCTCATCGCCAAGCCAACCTTTCTCGCTGACATGGTGGACCGGCTCGACGGCATCGTGCCGGAAGTGGCTCGCCAGACGCTGGCCGATCAACTGGTTGCCCTGCTCAACCAGCCCCGCGCCGGACTGGGCATAGGTCTTGCCATCTCGCTGCTGATCGCCGCCTGGAGCGCGTCACGCGGCGTGGCCGCGCTGATGTATGCCACCTCGCGCACCCATGCCGAACCCGACAAGCGTGGCTTTGTCGCGGCCATCGCCATGTCGGTCTGGGTAACCTTTCTAGCCGGTATCGGCATGATCCTCGTCCTGACGCTCGTTGCGCTGATCCCTGCCTATTTCGCGGCCTTCCCTTTTCTCGGGCAAGGCCAGAACCTGGTGCTGTGGCTCCGCTGGCCGGTTCTGCTGGGCTTGGGCGTGCTGGCCCTAGCCGCCTTCTATCGCTTTGCGCCTGATCGGCGCTCCAAGCGCGCCAAGTGGATCTGGCCGGGTGCCGTCATCGCAACGGCGCTCTGGCTGCTCGTCTGCCTCGCTTTTTCCTTCTATGTGGAAAGCCTTGGTCAATTCGAGGCCAGCTTCGGCTCGCTGGCCACCGCCATCGTGCTGCTGCTCTGGATGTATAATTCGGCCCTGATCGTCGTGCTGGGCGCCACGATCAATGCCGAGCTCCAGCGCGAAAGCGAGGCGCGCCGGGCCCTGCTCCGCTAGTGGTCGAATGCATTGCTTTAGTTTTTCTATAGTAGTGACCGCCATTTGTGGATTGCCTCGATGAGCGTCCCATGGTCTGAGACCGCTTCAATCGAGGCCCGCTGCAGGCGGTTTATGTCATGTCGCTTCCGCTCATCGCGCTTTTCCTCGCCGCCTTTGCCTTCGGCACGGCTGAATTCGTCATCGCCGGCGTGCTGGTGGATGTAGCCGACGGCCTGGGTGTCTCGGTTTCCATGGCCGGCTACCTGATCAGCGGCTACGCTATCGGCATTGCCATTGGCGGCCCGCTTCTCGCTGTCGCCACCAAGAAGCTCAGCCGCAAGGCGCTGATTGTCATCCTTGGCACGGTTTTCACCATTGGCCAGGCGCTCTGCGCCATCGCCCCCAATTTTGAACTGTTGATGGCCGCGCGCGTCGTGGTTGCCGTGGTGCATGGGACCTATTTCGGC